>CAIJZY010000009.1 GCA_903825285.1 uncultured Opitutia bacterium
CCGCGTGATCAGCAGCTGCTTGCCGATGGCGACGATCTCCAGGAGCTTCGTCGGGTTGGAGTCGAGGTCCACCATGTTGCCGGCCTCCTTGGCGGCCTGCGTGCCGGTGTTCATGGCGACGCCGACATCGGCCTGGGCCAGCGCGGGCGCGTCGTTGGTGCCGTCGCCGGTCATCGCGACGAGGTGCCCCTTGGCCTGCTCGTCGCGGATCCGGGCGAGCTTCATCTCCGGCGTGGCCTGCGCGA
The DNA here is from genome assembly GCA_903825285.1 of uncultured Opitutia bacterium. Taxonomy (GTDB): domain Bacteria; phylum Verrucomicrobiota; class Verrucomicrobiia; order Opitutales; family Opitutaceae; genus Opi-474. The sequence goes on from CAIJZY010000009.1 coordinate 246, forward strand.
GGAAGTCGTCCACGCCCGCCTCGGCCGCGATGGCGGCGGCAGTGAGCGGGTTGTCGCCCGTGATCATCACGGTGCGGATGCCCATCGCGCGCAGCTGGGCGAAACGCTCCTTGATGCCGCCCTTCACGACGTCCTTCAGGAAGATGACCCCGAGCGGCACGCGGCCCTCGGCGACCACGAGCGGCGTGCCGCCCTGGCGGGCGATGTCGTCGACGGCGGTGGTGACGGCGGTGGGGAAGCCGCCGCCCTGGGCCTCGACCCAGGCCCGGACGCTCGCGGCCGCGCCCTTGCGGATGGAACGGGCGGGCTGGTCGGCCGTGGCGGTCAGGTCCACGCCGCTCATCCGCGTCTGCGCGGTGAACGGCACGAAGGTCGCGTGCGTCGCGGCGAGCTCGCGGCCGCGCAGGTTGAACTTCTCCTTGGCCAGCACGACGATGCTGCGGCCCTCGGGCGTCTCGTCGGCGAGCGAGGCCAGCTGGGCGGCGTCGGCCAGCTGCTCGCGCGTGATGCCCGGCGCGGGCACGAAGTCGGCGGCCTGGCGGTTGCCCAGCGTGATGGTGCCGGTCTTGTCGAGCAGGAGCACGTCGATGTCGCCCGCGGCCTCGACGGCGCGGCCCGAGGTGGCGAGGACGTTGCGCTGCAGCAGCCGGTCCATGCCGGCGATGCCGATGGCGCTGAGCAGCCCGCCGATGGTGGTCGGGATCAGGCAGACCAGCAGGGCGATCAGGGTGGTGAGCGAGAAGGCGACGCCGGAGTACGCCCCGAACGGCTTCAGCGCGGCGACCACGAGCACGAAGATGAACGTGAGCGCGGAGAGCAGGATGGTGAGCGCGATCTCGTTGGGCGTCTTCTGGCGCGTGGCGCCCTCCACCAGGCTGATCATGTGGTCAAGGAAACCCTCGCCCGGGTTGGCGGTGATGCGGATCAGCAGGGTGTCGGACAGCACGGCCGTGCCGCCGGTGACGGCGCTGCGGTCGCCGCCGGCCTCGCGGATGACCGGGGCGGACTCGCCGGTGATGGCCGACTCGTCCACCGACGCGGCGCCCTCGATGACCTCGCCGTCGCCGGGGATGAGGTCGCCGGCCTGGACGAACACGACGTCGCCCTTGGCGAGCCGGGTGGCGTCAATGGACTCCAGGGAGCCGTCGCGCCGCTTGCGCCGCGCCATGAGCTGCTTGCGCGAGGCGCGCAGGGCGCGGGCCTGCGCCTTGCCGCGGCCCTCGGCGACGGCCTCGGCGAAGTTGGCGAAGACCACGGTGAAGAGCAGCCAGAGGGCGACCTGGAGCACGTAGCCGAACGGCTCGCGCGACGTGAGCAGCTGCTGGAACGTGAGGAGCGCGCCGACGAGCGTGACGAGCATGACCGGGTTTTTCAACTGCCGGCGCGGGTCGAGCTTGCGGAAGGCGTCGGCCGTGGCGGTGAGCATGATCTCGCGATCGAAGAGGGAGAGGGACTTGGAGCTCATGGGCGGAAGGGAAGGGGATTCGCGGCGGGATCAGAACAGGGTGCCGGCACCCATCAGGTAGTGCTCGACCACGGGGCCGACGGCCAGGGCGGGCAGGAAGGTGAGGGCGCCGACCAGCAGCACGGTGCCGACGAGCAGCACCACGAACGTGAGGCCCTCCGTGCGGAACGTGCCCGCGCTGGCGGGCACAAGGCGCTTGCCGGCGAGGCTGCCCGCGAGCGCCAGGATCGGGATGATCATCAGGAAGCGGCCGATGAGCATGGCCAGGGCAAGGGTGGTGTCCCAGTGCGGGTCGCCGTCGGCCGCGTTGGCCGTGAGGCCGCCGAAGGCGCTGCCGTTGTTGCCCACGGCGGAGCTGTAGGCGTAGAGGATCTCGCTGAAGCCGTGCGGGCCGGCGTTGTTGAGCCCGGCCAGGCCCCAGCCGCTCACCGCGGCCCAGGCGGTGCCGCCCAGGATCGTTGCGGCGAGCACCATGAGGACGAGCATGACGAGCTTCACATCGTAGGCCTCGATCTTCTTGCCGAGGTACTCGGGGGTGCGTCCGACCATCAGGCCCGCGATGAACACCGCGAGGACGACAAAGATGAGCATGCCGTAGAGCCCGGCGCCGACGCCGCCGAAGATGACCTCGCCGGTCTCGATGTTGAACAGCGGCACGAGCCCGCCGAGCGGCGTGAAGGAGTCGTGCATGGAGTTGACCGCGCCGCAGGAGGCGTCGGTGGTGATCGTGGCGAACAGCGCGGAGTTGAAGACGCCGAAGCGCACCTCCTTGCCCTCGAGGTTGCCTTCGGCCGCGGCCACGCCGAGCCGCTGGTGGATGGGATTGCCGCCGGCCTCGGCGCGCCAGCAGACCAGCGTGCCGGCCACGAACAGCACGAACATGGCGCCCCAGACGGCCCAGCCGTGGCGCTGGTTGCCGACGACGCGGCCCAGGTAGTAGGTGAGGGCGCTCGGGATCGCGAAAATCGCGAGCATCTGGAGGAAATTGGAGAGCGGCGTGGGGTTCTCGAACGGGTGCGCGGCGTTCGCGTTGGCGTAGCCGCCGCCGTTGGTGCCCAGCATCTTGATCGCGACCTGCGAGGCCATCGGGCCCTGCACGATGGTCTGCGTGTCCACGGCCTGGTCCACTTGCACCGGCGTCTTGCCGTCGGCCGCGAGCACGGGCTGGCCGTCCGGGCCGGTCTTCGGCACCTGGATGACGTAGGGTTCGTAGGTCTTCGCGACGGTGTAGGGCCGGAAATTCTGGATCATGCCCTGCGACACGAGGACCAGGGCGAAGACCGCGCAGACCGGCGCGAGCAGGTAGTAGCTGACCCGCACCACATCGACCCAGAAGTTGCCGAGGGTCTGGGCCGACTGGCGGGCGAGGCCGCGCACGAGGGCGGCGGCCACGCCGATGCCGACGGCGGCCGACGTGAAGTTGTGGATCGTCAGCGCGACCATCTGCGAGAAGTACGACATCGTCGCCTCGCCGGAGTAGCTCTGCCAGTTGGTGTTGGTCGTGAAGCTCGCGGCGGTGTTGAACGCGAGGTGGGGCGTGAGCCCGGGCAGCCCCTGCCGGTTGAGCGGCAGGCGGTCCTGGTAGCGCAGGATGAAGTAGGTGAAGACCAGCCCCACCAGGCTGAAGGCGAGCAGGGACCCGGCGTAGCCGAGCCAGCCCTGCTCCCGGGCGGGGTCGATGCCGCACAGGCGGTAGGTGAGCCGCTCCACGGGCCCGACGATGCGGTCCAGCCACGTGCGGCCGCGGGCGTCGAGCACCTGGACCAGATAGAGGCCGAGGGGCTTGGTGACCAGGAGGAGCGCGCCGACATAGAGCGCGAATTGCAGCCAGGCGTTGGGCGAGTTCATGGGAGGCGGGCGGGACGGGTCCGGTCAGAATTTCTCCGGGAAGAGGACGGCGGCGGCGAGGTAGCCGAGGGTGACGAGGGCGAGAAGGCCGATGAGGAGGTTTTCCATGGTGGGCGAGAGACGGGGCTTCAGCGGATCCGCTCGCAGGCCCGGGCGTAGAGCACGCACAGCACGAAGAACGCGGCGGTCAGCGCGAGGTAGGCGAGGTCGGAGTTCATGCCCCAATTATCGCACGCGCGGGTCCGGCGGCCTAATCAAGCGGGGCCGGCGCAGCATCAAGAAAACATCAAGTTTTCGGGCCCACGATTGGACGCACCAAGGGGTTCGTCATCCTGAGCGAATGCGAAGGATCGCTGTTAATGCTTCCGCTCGGCCCGCGTGCACCCCGGACACTCTGGCGACGTCGCTTGAGTGTCCGAAGCGCAACATTGGCTCTAGGGCAATGGGAACAGCGATCCTTCGCATTCGCTCAGGATGACGCAATGGGAAGAGGGTTCCGACTAGGGCGGGTTCGTGCCCCTTAACGAATTCACGCGAATGGAGGCTGGCGGTGGGGGGCAAGCTGGGGCACCCTGTGGCATGGAAAAACTGCGTTTCGCCGAGCTCGGGCTGTCCGATGAGATTCTCAAGGCCGTGGACAAGCTGGGCTTCGAGGAGGCTTCGCCCATCCAGACCGCAGTCATCCCGACGATCCTGGCCGGCCGCGACGTCGTCGGGCAGTCCTCGACCGGCTCCGGCAAGACCGCGGCCTTCGCCATCCCGGCGATCGAGCGCGTGGACCCGAAGAAGCGCGCGGTGCAGGTGCTGATCCTCTGCCCGACGCGCGAGTTGGCGGTGCAGGTGGCGGAGGAGACGGGCAAGCTCGCGCTGTTCAAGCGCGGCGTCTCCGGCGTGCCGATCTACGGCGGCCAGAGCTACGAGCGGCAGTTCCGCGCGCTGGCGGCGGGCGTGCAGATCGTCATTGGCACCCCCGGCCGCGTGATGGACCACATGGAGCGCGGCACGCTCAAGCTCGACGAGCTGAAGCTGGTGGTGCTCGACGAGACCGACCGCATGCTCGACATGGGTTTCCGCGATGACATCGAGCACATCCTCAAGGCGGTGCCGGCGACGCGGCAGCTGCTGTTCTTCTCCGCCACGATTCCGCGGCCGATCCAGGACCTGATCAGCCGCTACTCGAAGGACCCGGCGTGGATCAAGATCGACGCCGTGGCGCAGAACGCGCCGCAGGTGGAGCAGACCTACTTCGAGGTCGACCGCCGCTCCAAGATCGAGGCCCTCACGCGGCTGATCGACGTGCACGATTTCCGCTACGGCATCATCTTCTGCAGCACGAAGATCATGGTGGACGACCTCGACGAGCACCTGCACGCGCGCGGCTACCTGACCGACCGGCTGCACGGCGACATCTCGCAGGCGCAGCGCGACCGGGTGATGGACAAGTTCCGCCGCCGCGGCTTCGAGTTCCTCGTGGCGACGGATGTCGCGGCGCGGGGGCTGGACGTGGACGACCTGGAGGTGGTGTTCAACTTCGACCTGCCGAACGACGCGGAGGACTACACGCACCGCATCGGCCGCACGGGCCGGGCCGGCCGCAAGGGTCAGGCCTTCACGTTCGTGTCGGGCCAGGAGATCTACAAGCTGCAGAGCATGGTGCGCTGGGCGCGCCTGGACCTGCGGCGCGGGAAGATCCCGTCGCTCGACGAGGTGGAGGAGGCGCGCTCCAACGTCTTCTTCGAGAAGATCCGCGCCACGCTCGACGCGAAGCAATTCAAGCCGCACGACCGGATGATTGACCGGCTGCTGGACGAGGGTCACGCGAGCACGGACATCTGCTCCGCCCTGATCCATCTCCTGCAGGGCGCGGGTCCCGCCAAGCCCGCGGCGAAGCCGGCGGCCAAGCCGTCGCCGACTGGGTTCGGCGACGCTCCGTCAAACCGCCCGGTGAAGCCTGCGCCCGCTTGGGTGAAGCCGAAGCCGGCCGCGCCGCCGCCGGAGGCCGCCGAGACGGACGCAGTTCCGCCCGCGGCTGAGGAGGACGACGAGGACGAGAAGTCGCCGCGGAAGTCAAAGTACGAGCGCGCCCCGCGCACGGGCCGCGAGCCCGGCATGAAGGCGATTTTCCTGAACGTGGGACGGAAGCAGCTCGTGACGCCTGCGGACATCGTCGGCAAGATCGCCGGCGTGACGCGGCTGCCGGCCACGGTGGTCGGCGCGATCGACATCCACCAGCGGCACACGCTGGCCGACGTGAAGGAGACCGAGGCCGAGTTCATCGTGAAGAAGCTGGCCGGGATCAAGGTGAAGGGCGTGGCGCTCGCGCCGGCGGTGATGAAGGCCGGCGAGGCCTTGCCGTCGGCCGAATAGGCCCGGCAAACGGCCGCACCGCCGCTTGACACTCCCGCGGGCGCAACGGTATCCCGTTGCACCGTATGGAGGCTGCGCTCGATCAACCCGTGTTGGTTTTGAATCGCCTGTGGCAGGCGGTGAACATCATTGGGGCCCGCCGTGCGTTCGCCCTGCTGGCGCGGGGCCACGCGCACGTGGTCCATCACCACGCCGAGGACTTCAAGACGTTCACGATGCTGGACTGGATCGACTTCTCGCGGCACAACCCGCCGATCGCGGAGCTCGAGACCGTCCACACCCCGACACGCACCATCCGCCTGCCGCGCGTGATCCTGCTGACCTTCTTCGACAAGCTCCCGTGCAAGGAGCTCAAGCTTACTCGCAACAACGTCTTCGAGCGCGACAAGAGCACCTGCCAGTACTGCGCCAAGGCGATGCCGCGCGAGCAGCTCAACCTCGACCACGTCATTCCGCGCGATTACGGCGGGAAGACCACCTGGGAGAACATCGTCTGCTCGTGCATCAAGTGTAACTCGAAGAAGGCGAACCGCCTCCCGCACGAGGCGCACATGCGCCTGATCCGCAAGCCCGTCCGCCCGAAGTGGCGCCCGGTCATCTCCCTCGTCCTCGGCAACCAGCACCGCGAGATGTGGAAGGACTTCCTCGACCTCGCCTACTGGAACGTCGAGCTGGACGAGTGAGGGCTTGTCACCTGTAGGGCGGGGTCGCCGACCCCGCCTGGTTTGTCCGTTCGACTAATTAAAGGCGGGGTCAGCGACCCCGCCCTACATTTTTCCGGTCACTTGCCCGTGAATTTTTGCCGGATGACGAGCCAGATCGCCGCGGCCGCGATCAGGTCGCCCGTGCCGAGGGCGACGCGCATGGGCAGCGGGGCCCGACGGAACGCGAACAGCATGACCACCGCGCCGACGCAGATGGACAGGAGCACGATGGTGAGGATCGCCTTCTGCCGCGCGAGGTCTCCCGCGTGGGGATCGGTGGGGGGAATGGAGTCGGACATTTTTTGAGGACAGCTTTACTGAGGTCAGACGTCAGAGGACAGAAGTCAGATGACAGATATCAGATGTCAGATTTCGGAAGGCAGTCGATCAATTGAATCCAGCCACCAGTCTCTAGCCCCTGACCTCTGACCTCTGGCCTCTGCCATCTACGTCCTAACCACCGGCAGCATCACGCGCATCGTCGTCCCGCCGGGGCCGGTGCTGACGAGGGCGATGTCGCCATGGTGGGCCTGGAGGATGCGCTTGGCGATGGCGAGGCCGAGGCCGGTGCCGTCGGGGCGGCCGGAGAAGAACGAGTCGAAGATGCGGCCGCGGACCGCCTCGGGGATGCCCGCGCCGGTGTCGGCCAGGTCGATCACGGCGTCGGCGTTCGCGTCGGCGCCGACCGTGAGCGTGATGTCGCCGCCGCCGGGCATGGCCTGGGTGGCGTTGAGCAGGAGGTTGAGCAGCACCTGCTGGAGCTGGCCCTTGTTGGCCTCGACGATGAAGGGCTCCGCGGGCGGCTCGTAGCGCAGGTGGATCTTCGCCTGCGCGAGCTTGGGCCGGACGAGCACGAGCGTGTCGGCGATGATGTCGGCGAGCGCCCAGCGGGAGTGGAGGCTGGACGGGGCCTTGGCGAAGTTGAGGACGCGGGTGACGATCGCCTCGAGCTGGTCGAGCTTCTCGCTGATGACGCGCACGTCGGTGCGGCGCGGGTCGTTCGGCGCGAAGTCGAGCCCGAGCCCGCCGTGGAGCAGCTTGAGCACGGTGAGGGGGTTGCGGATCTCGTGGGCGATCTCGGCGGCGAGGAGGCCGAGGGTGGTGAGCTGCTCCTGCTTGCGGAGGGTTTCCTCACTCTGGAACACGCGGGTGTAGAGCCGGGCGTTCTGGAGGGCGACGGCGCCGAGGCTGGCGAGGGCGGCGCAGACGCGCTTCTCGTCGTTGTCGAACCGGTGCGGCTGGTCCGTGAACACGGCCAGCACGCCGAGCACGTCGCCCTCGAACGCGAGCGGCGTCAGGAGCGCCGCGTGCAGCAGGGCCCCCTCGGGCAGGTCGGCGACACTGTGGAAGGCGGGCGAGCGGACGTCGGCGAACTCGATCTGCTTCCGCGTGTGCAGCGCCGCGGCGGCGAAGCTGGCGGCGGCGGGCTGCTCCCCGTCGGGCCGGGGCGGCGAGCCCGGGGCGTCGAAGGCCCCACAGCGCACCATGTCGCGGGCCGCGTCGTGCAGGTACAGCGCGCAGGCGCTCGCCTGCAGCATGCGGCGGGCGTCGCGGGTGAGGGTGTCGAGGAGTTCCTGGGTCTCGAGCTTGGCGACCAGCGCCTGGCCGGTGGTGAGGAGGGTCTCGAGCTGCCGCGCCTTGGCCTGCAGCGCCTGGATGCGCCAGAGCTGCTGGACGATGAGGGTGGCCTCCAGGGTGAGGCGCTCGAGCAGGACCAGGTCGGCGGGGCCGAAGCGGCCGGTGCGGTCGACCTCGAGGTCGATGACCCCGAGCACCTGCTCGCCGTCGCGCATCGGCGCGGCCATCTCGCAGCGCGTGGCGGGGCGCACGGCGATGTAGCGGGGCTCGATGGCGACATCGGGCACGAGCAGGGCGCGGGCGTTGAGCACGCACCAGCCGGTGACGCCGTGGCCGAGCTGGAGGCCGGCGTTGGCTGAATCGGCCGGCAGCCCGCACTGCACCTCGACCTCGAGGCGGCCCGAGCTGGGGTTGACCAGGGAGATGGAGCCGGCGTCGGCGCCGAAGGTCGCGACAAACTCGTCGAGGATCTCCTTCAGCGCGCCATGGGGATCATCCGCCCGCCCGGCGAGGGAGGTCAGCCGGTACAGCGCCGGCAGCGCGCGCGAATCCTCCGATACCGGAGACCGGACACCGGATAACGGGGCGGATGCGCCGGGAGTGGAGGTGGTCGAGCTGGATTCCACAGGTTGGAGCATAAGCGGGCCGGCGAGGGCTTAGCTAGAATATTGGTTCCCGGCTGACACCGGATCCATTTTCACCGCGAAGCGCGCGAAGGCCGCGAAGGCCAAGCCTGGTTTGCTGGCTGCTTTGTGTGCCTCGTGACCTTCGTGGTAAACTCGAAGGGTGGTTGATCCACCACGAAGGTCACGAGGCACACGAAGACCAGGAATGCCTGCTCCGGATCGACTCCTCGCGGCCTTTGCGGTAAAAATCAGGCTCCGTCGGATTTACTTGCCCGCCGGCGCGACCGCCGGGGCGGGCTTGATGATCTCGGCCAGGGTGTCCCGCAGCGTGTGCAGGCGCTCCTCCGCGATGGGCTTGGCGGCCTCGGAGCTCTCGATGTAGAACGTGTCGATCGCCACGCCGCGCTCGGTGCCGACGCGGGCGAAGGTGATGTCGAAGCCCTGGTCGGAGATCGTCTTCGCCAGCCGGTAGAGCAGGCCGATCTGGTCCCGGGCCTGGATCTCCACGATGGTGCGCTGCATCGACAGCTCGTGGTAAACCTCGACCGTGGGCGGGAAGGACGTGTGCAGGCCCTCGCCGGCCGTCGTGAAGGGCCGGGTCGCGGCCACCCGCTTGGCCTGGGCCACGATGTCGGGATAGAGGTCCTTGTTCGCCACCAGCGCCGCCTCGATCGTGCGGGCAAACGTCTCCTGCGCGGTCGCGCTCTGGACCACGCCGCGGTCGGGCTCGACGACGTAGAAGGTGTCGATCGCGATGTGGTCGGACCGGGAGATGACCTTCGAGCCGAGGATGGACAGGCCCGCCACGCTGAAGGCGCCGGCCAGCTTGTAGTAGAGGCCGGCGCGGTCCCAGGTCACCACGTTCACCACCGTCAACGAACGATTCAGGTCGTCCTTCCACTCGATCACCGGCCGGAGTGAGCTCACAGTGTCGGCCGTGGCGATCGACTTCAGCAGCCGGTTGACCATCTGGATGTGCAGGGTGATCTCGTCGGCGTCGGTCTGGATGAAATAGCGCTCCGGGAGCAGGCTGAAATGCGCGACGATCTCGTCAGTGCTGACTCCGGGGATCTTGCGGGCAATGAGGTCCTGTTGGGTCATTTGCTTCTTCTTCTCATAGCTGGCGAGGATGCCCTCGCCAAGACTCAAGCGTTCGAGGGTGGCGCGGTAAAGTTTGGTGTGAAGGGTGTCCTTGTAGCTGTTCCAGAGACTGACGGCCGTCCCGCGCGCGTCACAGAACGTGTGCACGTACAGGTTGCGGAGTTGCTCGGCGGTACCGACGAGCTCGGCAAAGGCGGCGGCAGTCTGGGGGTCATCTACGTCCCGCTTCTGCCAGAATCGTGCCATCACGAGATGATTTTTGATGACAAACGACACCAGCTCGCGCCCCTCGGGCGAGACCCCCAGGCGCTCCATGATCGGCCCGGCCAGCCGCACGCCGCTCTCGGCGTGGCCCCGGATGCCGTCGGACTTCCCGATGTCGTGCAGCAGCAGCGTCAGGTACAGCAGCGCGGGGTCGCCCATCTCGTGCAGCGCCGCGCGGTACTTCAGCGTGATGGGCTCCGCCTCGGTGAAGATCAGGTCGAGCTGCCGGATGGCGTTCAGCGTGTGCACGTCGGCCGTGTACCGGTGGTAGTACTCGTGCTGCACCATGCAGGTCAGGGCGTCGAACTCCGGGATGAACAGGCCCAGCACGCCCAATTCGTGCATCAGCGACAGGGTGGGGAAGACCGCCCCGTGCTCGGAGAGGATGGCCCGGAAGCTCATGATGGCGTCGTGCGCCCGCTGCACCACGGGCGTCATCAGCGCGGGCGCCGACTGCCGGATGGCCGTGGCAAGATGGAAGTCGGGCCGGCAGTCGAGCTGCTGGCAGTGCCGGAACACGCGGATCAGCCGCGTGGGGTCGTCGTGAAACACCGAGGGCTTCTCGGCCGCGAGCTCCCGGCCGCGCAGGATGAAGCCGTCCAGGCGGCGGCTGCGGCGGAAGCGCGAGGCGAGCAGGCTCTCACGCAGCGAGATGGGCTCGCCCTGGGCGTCGCGGCCGATGGCCAGCGCCAGGCGGCTCTCGACGACCTTTGACAGCCGATACACGGCCTGCGCCGCCCGGTAGTAGTCCTGCATGAATTGCTCGACCCGCAGGAGGGGGTCCGCCTGGGCATACCCCAGGTTCAGCGCCGCGCGGGGCTGCAGCTCGAGGTCCAGCAGGTCGGTCGGCCGCCGGCTGAGGAAGTGCAGCTCGTTGCGGACGCGGAGGAGGAAGTCGTAGGCGCGGTTGAACTCCCTCAGCTCCTCCTCGCGGAGGTAGCCCTGGCCGACCAGCTCGTCGATCCGGGCGATGCCGAGCTTCACGCGGGCCATCCAGACCGCGTTCTGGTAGTCGCGGAGCCCCCCGACGCCGTTCTTCACGTCGGGCTCCTGGAGGAAGACCGTGTCGCCGTATTTCTCGCGCCGCCGGGCCTGGTCGCCGAGCCGCTCCGCGATGTAGCCCTTCGGGTCCTCCGCCGTGGCGAACGTGCGGTAGGCCTGGGCGAACGCCTCGTACAGCCCGGCCGAGCCGGCCACGAGCCGCGCCTCGAGCATGGAGGTGAGGGTCTGGATGTCCTTGCGCGCCTCGACGAAGACCTCGTCCACGTTGCGGGTGGAGTGGCCGACCTTCAGGCCGCTGTCCCAGAGCGGGTAGAGGATCTCCTGCGACAGGTGCTCAAGCAGGGGCTTCACCGTCGTGGGCTTGGTCTTGGCCGGGAAGAGGAACATCAGGTCCACGTCGCTCAGCGGGCACAGCTCGCGCCGGCCGAAGCCGCCGAGCGCCAGCAGGGCGATGGTCACGGGCGGCTCGCCCCGTGTGCGGGAGTAGCTCGCCAGGGCGTGGTCGAACAGCCGGACCAGCATGGCGTCGAGGAGGTCGGCCCGGGCGCGGGTGATTTCCAGCCCCGAGGCGCCGGCCTCGTGCCGCTGCCGGAGGTCGGCGTCGCCGGCCAGCAGGTACGCCTTGCATGCCGCCAGCCGGTCCGCGTCGCTGGCGTCGGCGGCGAGGACGAAGGTGACGGCGGCGGGCGATGGCGCGGGTGCGGGCATGGATTGGTGGGCAGTGAAGGGAAAACCGCCCGGCGGGCGAGGGGATTAAATCGCCCCCCGGACCGCCGGGGCGGCCCGGGGCGGGAAAACCACTTGCCTCAGGGGGGCGGCCCGGGTTTTCTCGGCGGTTCCCGCATCCGCACCGTCCATGGCCGAGATCACCAAGAGCTACGAAGCCCGCGACATCGAGAAGAAGTGGTACGCCGCCTGGCTTGAGGCGAAGTGCTTCTCCGGCCGCGTCGTGCCCGGCCGCGAGCCCTATGCGATCGTGATCCCGCCGCCGAACGTGACGGGCGTCCTGACGATGGGGCACGTGCTGAACAACACGATCCAGGACATCCTCATCCGCCGCGCGCGGCTGGAGGGCAAGGCGGCGCTCTGGCTGCCCGGCACGGACCACGCGGGCATCGCCACCCAGACCGTGGTCGAGCGCGAGCTGCGCAAGCAGAAGCAGACCCGGCACGACTACGGCCGCGAGCGCTTCGTCGCCAAGGTCTGGGAGTGGCGGCACGAGAAGGGCGGCATCATCCTCGAGCAGCTGCGCCGCCTCGGCGCCTCCTGCGACTGGGACCGCACGGCGTTCACGATGGACCCGGCCTACTCCGAGCGCGTGCGGCACGTGTTCGTGGAGCTCTTTCAGCGCGGCCACATCTACCGCGGCAAGCGCATGGTGAACTGGTGCCCGGCCTCGCTCACCGCCTTGTCCGACGAGGAGGTCATCATGAAGCCCGTCAACGGCTCCCTCTACCGCGTGCGGTACGAGGTGGTCGGCGCGCCGGGCACCTTCATGGAGGTCAAGACCACGCGGCCCGAGACGATCCCGGGCGACGTGGCCATCGCGGTGCATCCCGACGACCCGCGCTACACCGCGCTGGTGGGCCGCAAGGTGCGCCGCCCGATCGGCCCCGCGGCGGAGCTGCCGATCATCGCCGATGCGGCGGTGGACCGGGAATTTGGCTCCGGCGCGCTCAAGATCACTCCGGCGCATGACAAGGTGGACTACGAGATCGGCCAGCGGCATGGGCTGCCGGCGATCGACGTGCTCAATCCCAACGGCACGCTCAACGCCCTTGCCGGCCCCGAGCTGGCCGGCCGCGACCGCTTCGACGGCCGCCGCCGGGCCGCCGAGCTGCTGCAGGCCGCGGGCGCCCTCGTGGCCGAGGAGCCCTACGCCAACAACGTCGGCTACTCCGAGCGCGCCGACGTCCCGATCGAGCCGCGCCTCACCGAGCAGTGGTGGCTACGCTACCCGAAGGTCGAGGAGGCCAAGGCCGCCGTGCGCGACGGCCACATCAAGTTTCACCCCGAGCGCTGGAGCAAGGTGTACCTGCACTGGATGGAGAACATCCAGGACTGGTGCATCAGCCGCCAGCTGTGGTGGGGCCACCGCATCCCGGTCTGGTACCGCCAGGGCGCCGACCGCAGCGACCCGCAGAACTGGCACGTGTCCGTCAACGGCCCCGCCGACCCCGCGAACTGGGAGCAGGAGGAGGACGTCCTCGACACCTGGGCGTCCTCGTGGCTCTGGCCCTTCGCCACGCTCGGCTGGCCCGATCCCGCGGCGATGAGCGCGGCGGGTTTCGACGCGTTCTACCCGACGGCGACGCTCGTGACCGGCCCGGACATCATCTTCTTCTGGGTCGCGCGCATGATCATGGCCGGCCTCGAGTTCGTGCGCCCCGGCGAGTCGATCGACCGCCGCATCCCGTTCCGGCACGTTTACTTCACCGGCATCATCCGCGACCAGCAGGGCCGCAAGATGTCGAAGTCCCTCGGCAACTCGCCCGACCCGCTCGACCTGATCGACAGCTACGGCGCGGACGGCCTGCGCTTCGGCATCATCTCGATCGCGCCGCAGGGCCAGGACATCCGCTTCCAGGAGGACCGCATCGAGGGCGGCAAGAACTTCTGCAACAAGCTCTGGAATGCCTGCCGCTTCCGCCAGATGAGCGGCGAGGCCGGCGACAACTCCTCGCTCGCGGCCATCGTGACCCGGATCGTGGCGGCGAAGTTCGACGCCGACGACCACGCCATCCTCGACCGCCTGCTGGCGACGACGCGCGAGGTGGACCGCTGCTTCGCGGAGTTCGAGTTCAGCGCCGCGGTGCAGGCCCTGTACGGGTTTTTCTGGAACGATTTCTGCGACTGGTACGTGGAGGTCTCGAAGTCCAAGCTCCAGGCGCCGGACACCAAGGCCAACTGCCTCGCAATCCAGGACCTAGTGCTGCGCCAGACGCTGCTGCTCCTGCACCCGTTCATCCCCTTCATCACCGAGGAGCTCTGGTCGCTGCTCGGCTACGGCGCGCCGGGGACGTTCCTGGATGACGCCCACCTCGAGAACGCCTCGCAGCTCGCGTCGGCCTCCCACCTGCGCGGCCTGACGCTGGACCACCGCCAGGTGGCCGCGGTGCAGAGCCTGAAGGCCTGCGTCTCCCAGGCCCGCGCGCTCAAGGCCGAGCACAACCTCGCCAGCCGCCGCGACGTGCGCTTCCTCGTGACCACCGGCGACACCGAGTGGGCGATCCTTTCGGCCAGCCTCGCGAAGTTCACCCGCCTGGCCGGCGCCGCGGAGCTGATCCGCCGCGACCAGGTGGACGGCGCACCGGCGGTGGTGACGGTCCTGGGCACGCTGTATCTCGACCTGGCCAGCACGGTGGATGTCGGCGCCGAAAAGGTCCGGCTGCAGAAGGAGCTCGAGACGATTGCCAAGCACATCGCCGGCACCGAGGCCCGCCTCGGCAACCAGGCCTTCGTCAGCAAGGCCCCGCCCGCGGTGCTGGAGGGCGCCCGCAAGCAGCTCGCCGACCAGCAAGCCAAGCGCGCCGAACTCGAGCGCCTGCTGAAATCGCTGGGCTGAGGAGCGGGATCCGGTATTCAGCTCGCGCCCTGGCGCCACGCGCGGGGCGTCACGCCATAGGCGCGGCGGAACAGCGTGCTGAAGTGCTGCGACGAGCTGAAGCCGTGCTGCAGCGCGGCCTTGGTCACGTCGAATCCCGGCTGGCGCAGCGTGAGGCGCGCGGCGTTGAGCCGCAGCTGGAGGTGGTGCGCCGCCGGGCTGACGCCGACCTCGCGCCGGAACTGCGTGCAGAAATGCGGCACGCTCCGCGCCGTCGCCATCGCCGCGAGGTCGCGGAGCGGGATGCGCCGGTCGAGCTGCTGCTCCATGTAGGCCACCGCGCGCTGCACGGCGTACGAGTAGGGCAGGGCGCTCGGCGCCGGCGCCCGGCGCTCGCCGGCGTGCAGCCGCTGCGCCACGAGCGAGACGAACAGCTCCAGGTAGGAGAGGATCACCTCCCGCCGTTCCGGCTGGTGCGCGACCACCTGCGCCACCAGGCCACGCAGCACGGGCTCGACCTCGGGACAGCCCGACAGGGTCCGGATGCGCCGGCGCCGCAGTTCCGCCGCCAGCTTCGCCGCCGCCGGGCCCAGCTGGTCGAGCTTCAGCCCGGCCCAGAGGTGATGGTTCTCGGGGTTCCGCGCCGGCCCCGTGCCGTGCCGCTCGCCGGGATACGTGATGTAGAGGTCGCCCATCGCCTGCACCGTGGTCTCCCCGTCGGCCCGCCATGACGCCTGGCCGCGGGCCAGGTAGAGGAACTCGAACCCCGGGTGCGCATGCGGCTTCAGCTGGTGACCCTGGCAGCACAGCGCCTCACCGCAGTGGGTGAACGCCGGCAGGTCGTCCACGGGATGCTCATAGACAAAGCCGCTGATGATCTGGGGCTCGCGAAGGACCTTCATGGGCGTGGCGGCGAGTGCACGTTATTTAGGGTCGCGTAATATCCTGTACATTTCCACCACAAAATCTGAACGCCGCCGGGGGCGATACCGGTTAGGGTAGGGCCGCCAATCCATCGTCCCGCCTACCCATGCCCGCCACCGCCACGAATCCCTACCGCCTCACGCCCGCCCAGCAGAGCTTTTACCACGAGAACGGCTACCTCCTCGGCCTGCCGCCCATCTTCTCGCGGGAGGAGATGGCCAAGATCAACGCCGAGCTGCCCAACCTGCTCGCGCTGCTCCAGCCCGGCGAGACCTCCAAGGACATCCGCGAGTGGCACGAGACCAGCACCTATCTTTACGAGATCGTGAAGAACCCGCGCATCCTCGACCTCGTCGAGGGCATCCTCGGGCCGAACTTCTACGCCTGGGCCAGCAACTTTTTCATCAAGGAGCCCCGCAACGCCGCCACCGTCGGCTGGCACCAGGACGCCTACTACTGGCCGATGGCGCCGCACAACTCGGTCACCGTCTGGCTGGCGTTCGACGACGTGGACGAGGTCAACGGCGGCATGAAGCTCCTGCCCGGCTCGCACCGCGGCGGCATCATCAAGCACAAGCGCTCGACGCAGACGTCGTCGGTGCTGTCGCTGGAGCTGGAGGACGGCTCGGATTTCAAGGCGGACAATGCCGTGCAGTTCCGCCTGAAGGCCGGCGAGTGCTCGCTGCACGACGACCGCGCGATCCACGGCTCGCCCGCGAACCCGTCGGACCGCCGCCGCGCGGGTCTCACGATCCGCTACTCGGGCACCAACGTGAAGAACGACATGGCGGTGAACCCGAACTTCAAGATCTACCTCTGCCGCGGCGTGGACGAGTTCAAGCACAACCCCTATGGCACGCCCCCGACGCAGCGCTACGGCCGCCCGAGCTTCAAGCCGGTGAGCAACGAGGAAGCCGGCAAGGGCTGAGGTAGACCAGGTTGCCCACGAAACGCTCGGATGCACGGCTCGCGGAGACGGCGTCCGATCTCCCGACCCGCAGGATTCCGCGTGGTCCGTGTATTCCGTGGGCCCAAAAGATTGAACTCTTGAGGTCCGTGGGCTTCTGCCGCGATAGTGAGCGCCATGTCCCAGACGCAGCTGTTCGAACTCACCCCAGCGGAGTCGATGTTTGCGCCGTTCAACGACCCGGCGGTCGCGGAACAGTTGCCGCTCCGGCTTGAGCCGGGTGCCGCCGCCGGGCTCCATCTGGATTACGGGTGGGACGGCACCAAGATTTCCTGGGACACGGCCCCGGCCGAAAATATGGCCGCGCGCGCCGAGCTGGCCGTCGCGGGGCTGCCGGAGCGGTTCGACCAGTTTGTCTTCTGCCACGTCGCGCCGCGGCATGTCACCCTGGCCTTCGAGGCGCGCAGCCAGGGCCGGTGGTCCGCGCTGGGGGAACCGGTGGCCGGACGCGGCCGGCGGGATGAGGTCACGCGGCCGATCGGGGCGCGTCCGGTGGACGCGGTGCGGGTGACGCTCACGTCGCAGGGGACGGACCCCGTGCACCTCAGCCTGCAGTGGTGGGGCGTGGCGCGGGCCGCGCTCGTGGCGGAGCTGGAGGCGGCGCGGCCGCGCTACGACGGCCGCTGGGAGGGCCTGATCCTCCCGCCTGAGGAATGGCCCGAGCCGAAGCTGGCCTGCGGCCTCCTCTTCCGCGAGTCCGACCTGCCGGCGCTGCGGCAGAAGCGGTCCGCGCCATACTGGGACCGGCACTGGGAAATCCTCGAGGAGCAGGCGCGGTCGTATCTCGCGCGCCGGCCGGAGGACGACCTCGACAGCTTCCTGCCCCAGACCGACCAGCGCTACATCCGCGCGCGCGAGTCCGGCCGGGCGACCTACTTTGCGGAGCCGGTGATCCTCGGCTTTGTCGGCCTCGTGACCGGCGACCGCGCCCTCGGCTTCCATGCGCTGCGGTACCTGATGAGCATGCTGCACACGACGTGGTGGACGCAGTCGGCCGAGAGCCGGGCGCGTGGCAGCATCTGGGACCAGCGCTGCTTCAACGAGGAGCAGGCCACCACCGCGGCGGCGCTGCTGCTCGACTGGTACGACTTCGCGCTCACGCCCCGGGCCCGCGTGTTCGCGCAGCAGGTGCTCTGGGACAAGGGCGTCGCCGTGATCGAGCGCGACATGCTGAAGTGGGACTATGTCTTCACCATGAACCAGGGCCCGTGGTTCTGCCGCGCGCGGCTGCTGGCCGGGCTCTACCTCGAGTCGGTCTGGCCCCGGATGCGGCCCCACACCGAGCTGGCCCTGGCCGACCTGCAGGCTGGCATGGCGAACTACGTGCTGCCGGACGGCGGCACGGACGAGGGGCTGGGCTATTTCTCCCTCACGCTGCATGCCGTGCTGACCGGCCTGCTGGCCTATGCGCGCGCGCGCGGCGGGGACGTGCGTCCGCTCCTGCCGCCGGCGTTCGCCCAGACGGGCGGGTTCGTGGCCGCGCTCTCGGCGATGGATCCGGGCCGCGTGGTCACCGAGGGCGACAACACCATCGACGTCGCCGTGGGCGACACGATCCCGCTGCTGGCCGCGATGTTTCCGGACCAGGTCTACGCCCGCGTGGCCGCGGCCTGCCTGCTGCGGCGCCGTCCGCCGGGCTACTACGACCAGTACTTCGTCGAGGGCGTGTTCTCCTTCATCGCCGGCCCGACCCAGCTGGCGGCACCGGAGGCGATCGTCCCGACCTTCGCCGTGCTGCCGCACACCGGACACCTCACAAGCCGGCGCGCCACCGCCGCGGGCCGCACCGTGCGGCTGCATGTCGTCGGGGCCAAGGCGAAGGCCTCCCACACGCACTTCGACAAGGGCGCCTTCCTGCTCGAGCTCGACCGCAACCCCGTGTTGCTCGACCGCGGCCAGGTGCGCTACGACGACCTCCGCGCGCAGGACCTCAAGCGCACCGAGCTGCACAACACCCTCACGCCCGTGACGCCCGACGGCGTCTACCTCAACCAGGCGCCCGTGATCGAGGCCGTCATCCCGGCCGGCGAGGGCGACACCCGTCGTCTGCGCGCGCGGGTGGACCTCGCCCATGTCTGGCGCGGCGTGATGGCCGCGTGCAGCCGCGAGCTCATGGCCGACACGATCGAGGCGTTCCAGGTGCGCGACCGCGGCGAGCTGCTCGCGCCGTCGGCGCTGGCGTTCAACCTCCAGACGCGGGTCCCCTGGGAGATCCGCGGCCGCGAGGCCGTGCTCCGCGTGGAGGGCTGGGAGCTCACCCTCCGGGCGCCATGGGCCGACGAGATTGTCCAGCGCGAGCACTCGATCGATTTCCGGCTCGAGCCCATCTGGCACCTGGAGTGCCGGCTGAAATCGGCCCGCGCGTTTGATTTGACCACCTCGTTTGTCTGCACGCCGCGGTAAGCGTGTTCGCCCGGAATCCCACCGGAAGAAATATTCGCGCACATGGGGTTTGATAATCCGGCGGCGCGGACGTTGGTAGGAGACGCCATGCGTCGCTTCCTCTGTCTCATTCTTTTGCTCGCGGGCGGACTCGCCCGCCTGTCCGCCGCCGCGCCGGATGCCCGCCAGCTCGCGGGGTCCTGGCGCTACGACCCGGCCCGCAGCACGGAGCTCAGCTCCTGGGGCGCGCTCCGGCTGGTCATCACCGTCGACGGCGCGCACGTCACGCTCACGCGGCAGTTCGCGGCCGGCCGGCGCACATTTGACGAGGTGACCGCGCTCGACCTCGCGCAGCCGGTCAACATCGTGCCCGTCGCCTGGTGGCCCGACAACCGCCACATCGGCGCATACATCGGCGGCGACAAGACCAAGCGCATCCGGACGGAGCTGCTCGACGGCGGGCGGCTGCTGCGGACGAGCGCCGACCTCGTGCTGGCCACGCAGCAGGGCGAGCGCGCGGTGAACATCCTCTCCAACTACCAGGTCTCGGCCAACGGCGCGCGGCTCACGCTCATCGAGCTGCGCAGCACGCGCAACGATCCCATCGTCTACGTGTTCGACCGCATCACCGATGCCGCCGCCGATGCCGCGGTGGGGAAGGGCCGGGCCGAATGAACACGACCATGATCACTCCTCGTTTCCTCCGCCTCCTCCCACTGGCCCTGCTCGCGGGCCTCCTGCTGCTGCCCGCGGCCCGGCTGCGCGCCGGCCAGCCCGAGCCGGCCAAGGTCGCCCATGCGCCGGCCACGGCGACGATCATCCCGCTCTCCGCCAACTGGCGGCTCGACGGCGACGTGCCGGTGCACGCGCTGCTGATCTCGCTGCAGGGCCTGGCGAACCGCGAGGCCCCGCGGGTCTACCTGGAATATCCGGCCGACTGGCAGTGGGAGATTGTCCGGCCGCTGGAGGGCTTCCTCGAGCGGCGCCACGGCGTGAAGTTCGACCGGCTCGGCCAGGACGACGCGGACGCCGCGCTCACGCGGTTCGGCCAGTACGCCAAGGGCTACGTCGTCTGGGACCGGGCCGTGCGCGCATCGCTCATCGTGGCATTCACGATCTCCGGCGTGGAGGACGCGGTGGTCGTGAGCCCGGATCTGATTCCCCTCGCCGAGAGGCACGGCCTGAAGTGCGTGGCCGACCTGCGGGGCCGCTTCACCGGCCAGCCGGACCACGCGATCTACCAGTGGGCCTATGACCATTACTGGGCGCGGTGCTCGCGCGACTATTACGTGCTGCTCGGCGGCCACGCCGGCATCGAGATGCAGCCTGGCATCGCGGATTTCGGCGTGAAGCAGCGGGCCTTCTTCTCGGACCTGTCCGCGAATCCGCAGCACCCCGAGGAACTGGCGCTCGAGCGGAAGATCCTCGGCCAGCAGCACCCGGCCAGCATCGTCGTCGGCTGGCATTCCTACGGCAAGGACACCGAGGGCCAGCACACCACGCTGGTGGGCAACTACGGCCTGAAGATGGAGGGCCTGCACAACCTTCCCAACGTGTCGTTCACCTGCCAGCTCCCGCTCACCCCGGATTTCCACTTCGCGAACAACCACCACGTCGCCCCCGCGGCGCGGCTGGCGGCGGAGAAGAAGGTCTACGTCTGCGCGGTGGCGACCGACTCCATGGGCATCGGCGCGTGGACGAAGCCCGGCCGCGGCAAGATTCCCTACACCTGGCAGGTCACGATGAACTGGGCGTGGATGAATCCGCCGGCGCTCCAGTTCTTCTACGAGGACCGGACGCCCAACGACTACTTCATCGCCGGCCTGAGCGGCCCGGGCTACATGTACCCGAAATCCATCGCCGCGGAGAAATTCCCGGCACTGATGGCAGACGCCCGTGCGCTCATGTCGCAGCTCGACCTCCGCGTGATGGAGATCATGGACTACTCCGAGGGCAACCGGCACGTCGGCAACACCGACCTGCCGAAGGCGGTGGTCGACCGGTACTATCATGAGTTTCCCGACGTCCTCGGCTTCATCAACGGCTACGGCACGGCGCGCACCTACGACCTCCGCGACGGCAAGCCGCTGATCAGCTACGACTATTACCTCGACGTGAACCGCTCGGTGCGGGACGCGGCGGCCGACCTGGAGGAGCTCATCCAGCTCAACCCGCAGCGGCCGTATTTCCTCCTGCTCCACATCCGCGAGCGCAACACCGTCGAAAAGGTAACGCAGATCCTCCATTCGCTGACCGAGCCGGTGGAGGTCGTGCCGATGGACACCTTCCTCAAGCTCGCGGCCAGCGCGCAGACTTATCGCACGCACTATCTGCAGCCGACCGACCCGGTGAGCCGGAATCCGTAAGAGCCGGCGGGTGCGTGTAGGGCGGGGTCGCTGACCCCGCCTGTCCGGGTTGGCGCGGCCAAGGACGAGAAAGGCGGGATCGGCGATCCCGCCCTACCACTGAGCGCACCTATGCTCGGGCAATGCGTCTGCCGGTTACTTCTTCTTGTCGGCGTCCATCCGGGCGCGCTCGGCGGCGTCGAGCTTGCCGTCGTGGTTGCGGTCGTAGCGGGCGAGCTCCTCCTTGGTCGTGGTGAGCTCGAGCGCCTTGGCCTTCGCGGCGGCGGCGGCCGCGGCGGTCTTCTCCGCGATGGTCTGGCCGACCTCGATGGATTTCTCCTTGGCCTTGGCCGCGGCTTCCACGGTGGCGTCCTTGGCGGCGTGGTAGGCCTCCTTCGACTTCTCCTCGGTCACGATCGCGGCGTGATGCGCGCCTTTGGCGGCCTTGTCGTACAGTTCCACGGACGCGTCCTTGGTGGCGACGGCGGCACGCTTGGTGGCGTCGGCCACGTCGTGCGCGGCTTCCTTCACAGTCTCCTTGGCCTGGTCCACCTTGCTGGGTTCCGCCGCGCGGAGGAAGGGCGTGAACAGGAGGAGGGCGAGGGCGGGGCGGAGACGTTTCATGGGCGGGAAGGTTGGGTGGTGCGGGCCTCACTGACAACACTTGCGCTGAGCGGTGCCCGCGTGAAAGGTATTTTTATGCCCGCCGCCGCCTACACGCCCCGCGAGGAACTCGCCAATGCCATTTCCCACGGCCTGGGCATTGCCCTGAGCATCGCGGGCCTGGTCCTGATGGTCACGCTGGCCGCGATGCACAGTGACGCCTGGGCGGTGACGAGCACGGCGATCTTCGGCGCGGCGCTGGTGCTCCTCTACACGACCTCGACGCTGTACCACAGCTTCCGCGACGAGCAGCTCAAGCGGCTGCTGCGCAAGTTCGACCACGCGGCGATCTTCCTCCTGATCGCCGGCACCTACACGCCGTTTCTGCTGGTGAGCCTGCGCGGGCCGTGGGGTTGGAGCCTCTTCGGCGTCGTCTGGGGCCTTGCCGCCGTGGGGGTCACGCTGAAGTTCTGGTTCGCCGGGCGGTTCCGCCTGCTGTCCACGCTCATCTACATCGGCATGGGCTGGCTCGTGCTGGCGGCGTTCCGCCCGCTCATGGCCGCGCTGCCGCGCGGCGGGCTCGTGCTGCTGGTGGCCGGCGGCATCTGCTACACTGGCGGCGCCGTCTTCTACCTCTGGAAGCGCCTGCCGTACCACCACGCCGTGTGGCACCTGTGGGTGCTCGCGGGCAGCATCTGCCACTGGGCCGCGGTCTACCTGTACGTCGTGCCGGTCAGCGGTTGAGCCACCAGACGGCCCCGTTCAACCCGGAGGCAAAGCTCACCCACGCCAGATAGGGCGCCCACAGGACGCCCGAAATTTTGTCCAAGCGCGCGAACCGCACCTGCAGGACCGCGAGGAAGGCCCAGAACACCACGACCTCCGCGAGCGCGGCGCCCGGGGAGCGCAGCCCGAAGAACAGCACGGACCAGAGCGCATTGAGCGCGAGGCTGGAAAAGAACAGCCGCAGCGCCGCGCGGGCGCCGGGCTGGTCGCGGCGCAGCCAGACACGCCATGCGGCGACGCTCATGGCCGCGTAGAGGAGCGTCCAGACCGGCGCGAACACCGCCGCCGGCGGATTCCAGGACGGCTTTGCCAGCGCGAGGTACCACGTGCCAACGGAGGTTGACGTGGCCCAGCCGCCGAGCGCGGCGGCGGCGAAGGAGGCGAGGAGAAACAACGCGAGCATGCCCCAGCGGTTCATGCCGGGAGCGAACCCGTCCGCGGCCCGCGGCGCAAGGGCGCGCGCGGCGGTGATAATTCATCGCCGTCCCGACCGGTCGGCTTGTGTTGCGGGCGAATCGGCGGAGAATTTCCTCGGCGTTGTCGCCATCCTCCATGCGCTCCCGTTTCCCTGCCTCCTGGTTGCTTGCCCTCGGTCTGGCGCTTGGCGCCGGACTTTCCCTCCCGGCGGCCGACGCGCCCGCCGGCCTCGCCGGCAATTGGGTGCTCGACGTCGCCCGCAGCACGCCGATCCGGCCGTGGGACCGCCTCGCGGTCAGCATTGCCGTCACCGGCGACACTGTCGTCCTCACCCGGCACCTCGCCTGGGGCACGGACCGCAAGGTGGACGATGTCACCACGGTGAAAACCGACGGCCACACTGTCACGGCGAACCCGGTCGGCTACTGGCTCGATACCTGGTACACCAACGTCTACGTCGGCGGCGACCGCCGCAAGCAGGTCGCGGGCGAATGGCTCGACGGCGGCCGCGTGCTCAAGCTCGAGACCAACCTGCAGCTCGAGGGCCAGCAGGGCGACCACCCGGTCCACCTCTATGACGAGTACCGGCTCTCGGCCGACGGCCGGACGCTGAAGCTCTACGAGCTTCGCTCCACCCGCGACGAGGCGATGGTTTATTATTTCACCCGCCAGTAAATTTTCCGCGCGACCGCCCATGAAAACCACTTTGAAACTCTCCGCCCTCGTCCTCGCGCTGCTCGCCCCCGCCGCCTTCGCCGTCCCCGGCGTGCCCGGCCAGGCGCCCAAGGAGGCCTTCCTCGTCCCGGTGCAGGACAACTGGGAGATCACGCTCAGCGACCCGGCCTCGCCGCACAAGGGCCAGCCCGGCGCGCTCGCGGCCAACCTGATGCTCATCGGCCTGCAGGGCCTGGCCAACACCGACGCGCCCCGCGTCTACATCGAGTACCCGCTCACCTGGCATTTCCACGACTTCAACCCGCTGAAGGATTTCTACGCCACGCGCTACGGCGTGAAGTTCACGCGGCTCGACACGCCCGACGCGGCGCTGACGGCGCTCGGCCACTTCGCCAAGGGCTACGTGGTGTGGGACCGGAACGTGCGCGCCTCCATCAACGTCGCGCTCACCGCCGCCGGCGTGCTGCGCGGCATCGTGGTGGACGAGACCCTGATCCCGCTCGCGGAAAAGCACGGGCTCAAGCCGCTGGCGGACTTCCGCGGGAAGTTCACCGGCCAGTCGGACATCCAGATCTACCGCTGGGCCTACGCCACATACTGGAAGGACTGCAGCCGCGACTACATCATCTGGATGGGCGGCGCGGCGGGCAACGTGATGGAGCCGGGCGTGGCGGACCTCGCCGTGGCGTTCCACGCCTTTGTCACGGACCTCTCGGCGAACCCGAAGGACAAGGAGGAGATCGCCTTCCACAAGGAGCTGCTCGCGCAGCTGAAGCCCACGGCCTGGATCATGGGCTGGCACTCCTACGCGAAGGACACGGAGGGCCAGTGGATCACGCTCACCTCGGGCTTCGGCCTGAAGGCGATCGGCCTGAACACGTTTCCCAACGGCACCTTCATGAGCCAGGTCGGCTTCTCGCCCGGCTTCAGCTTCACCAACAACAACCACGTGACCCGCGACAGCGTCGTGCACGCGGAGAAGAAGGTTTACCTCTGCCTCGTGCAGTCCGACAGCATGGGCATCGGCGCCTGGACCGAGCCCGAGCGCGGCCGGATCCCGTACAACTGGGAGGTCGGCGTGGACGGCGCGCAGTGGTATCCCGCCGCGATGGAAATGTTCGCGAAGGACAAGACCCCGAACGACTACTTCATCGGCGGCCAGTCGGGCTACATGTACCCGGCGGCGGTGCCGGCGGACCGCTTCCCCGGCCTGATGAAGGAGATGAACGTGATGATGCCGCTGATGGACGAGCACACGGTCGGAATCATGGACCACACCGACCGCGGCATCCCGATCGGCTACTTTGACCTGCCGAAGCACGTGGTGGACGAGTATTACGCCGGCGCGCCGGGCGTCATCGGCTTCATCAACGGCTATGCCGCCGCCCACACCTTCGACGTGCGCAACGGCCAGGCGATGATGTCCTACGACTACTACCTCGACGAGCACCGCCCGGTGGCGAGCGCCATTGCCGACCTCGACGAGCTTGCGCGGCTCAACCCCGTACGGCCGTACTTCATGCTCATCCACGTGCGCGAATCCAACAGCATCAAGCGCGTGATCAGCATCCTCGACGGCCTCGAGGAGAAGCCCGAGGTCGTGCCCCTCGACACGTTCCTGAAACTCGCCGCGAGCCAGCCGACGTTCAAGACGCGCTACAAGGACCCGAAGCCCGCCGACAAGCCCTGGGACTCGCAGACGCAGTGAGTTGTAGGGCGGGGTCGCCGACCCCGCCCTACACCCCGGCGACTTTTCCCGCGGCGATCGTCTGCAGGAAACGCGCGGCCAGCTGCGCGCGCTCGACCAGGCTGGGCAGCGCGCAGAACTCGCGGTCGCTGTGCAGGTGGTCGCCAATGACGCCGAGGCCGTCGAGGTTGGGCAGGCCGGCGGCGGAGAGCAGGTTGCCGTCGGAGCCGCCGCCCGCGTGGACCCACGAGAACGGCGCCAGGCCGAGCTCCCGGCCGCACGCCTGGTAGACGGCGAACGCGGCCTCCTCGGCCGGACCGCATTCCTTCGGCGGACGATTGAAGCTGCCGGTGAGCTCAAGCTTGAGGCCCTCGCGGGTGTTGATGGCGGCGGCGAGTTCCGCGAGGCGGGCGAGCACCGGTTCGCGGTCGGCCGCGCGGGTGACGCGGACGTCGAGCAGGGCCTGGGCGAAGTCGGGGACGACGTTGGTCGCCTCGCTCCCGCCGCGGACGAGCCCGATGTTGAGCAGCGTGCCGGGCAGTTCCGCCGGCAGCCGGTGCGCGGCGACGAGGAACTCGGCCAGCGCGGCGATCGCGTTGCGGGCGTCGCTCGGCGTCTTCGCGGCATGCCCGGCGCGGCCGCGGCAGGTGACGGTGAAGTTCCCCGTGCCCTTGCGCGACTGGACCAGATTGCCGTTGGGGCGGGCCGGCTCAAAGACGAGACCGAGCTGGTGGCGGCGCGCCGACTCGGCCAGCAGCCCGGCGCTGCCGAAGGACCCGGTCTCCTCGTCCGGGGTGAGCAGCACCTCGAAGCCCAGCGTGTCCGACGGCGACGCGGCGAGGTAGGCCGACAGCGCGGCGAGCATCACCACGAGTCCGCCCTTCATGTCGGCAACGCCGGGACCGCGCAGCGTCTGGTCGTTCACCAGCTCGCAGTGCTGGAAGGAATGCCCGGCGCCGTAGACCGTGTCGTAGTGGCCGCAGAGCAGCACCTGCCGCGGCGCCTCCGGGCGGTAGCTCACGCGCAGCGCCTGCGCGGTGGTGTGGACGCACGCGGCGCGGACGACCGTGACGCCCGGCAGCGCGGCGAAGTCGGCCTCGAGCAGGCCCAGCATGGCGGCCAGGCCCGTCAGGTTGTCGCTGCCGGAATTCTGGTTGGCCCAGCGGATGAGCCGGTCGCGGAGAAGGGGAAGTTCGGGAGCCACGGAGAAAGTCAGGCCCGGCCGTTGATGACGGCCTCGATGCGGTAGCCGTCGGGATCGAAGACGAAGGCGGCATAATAATTTTTGCCGTACTCCGGGTTCAGGCCTGAACCGCCGTTGTCTTTGCCGCCATGCTTCATGGCCGCCCGGTAAAAGGCGTCCACCGCCTTTCGCGACGGGGCGACGAAGGCGATATGAAAGCCGTCGCCGGTCATGATTTTCTCTCGCTGGCGCAACCGCAGCGCGAACTGGTCCTGGTTTTTCACTAGGCCGTAGCCAATCACCCATTCGTTCGTGAAAACCCGCTTGTAGCCCAGGGCCTTCATCACGGGGTCATAGAACGCCGCCGAGCGCTTCAAGTCGCGGGAGGGCAGCGAGAGATGGTGGATGAAGCGCATGGCCGGCCGCACGCCTTTGCTCACTTCGGGCGCACGGATTTCGGCCGAACACCTGACTTCGACCAGTCCCACGGCTTGAAGCCGAGCTTGAGGGCGGGGGAGTTCTTCGCGATGCGCCAGGTCTTGCGGCCCTCGGTGAGGCGCGGGTTGGCAATGACCGACAGCAAGTCGTGGCCGGCCTGCCGCCACGCGGCGAAGCTCAGGTAATGCGGCGCGCCCTCCTTGAGGTAGGACTCGGGATTGACGCTGCGGGGCGCCCGGCCGCCGCCGAACCAGAAGCAGTTCGCGTCGGTCACCAGCGCGCCGACCGCGATGTTGCCCTGGTAGCCGCTGCGGAAGAGCGACTCGCTCGGGCCAATCACGATGTTCTGGAAGAAATTCGCGCTGAAATGCCCGGGCTCGATCCGGCCGACCGACACCAGCGCGTGGCGGCCGCGCGCGAGGATGTTGTGGCGCACCACGTTCTCGCGGCCGTAGTGGATGTTGAACGGCGCATCCTTGGTGTCGTGGACGAGGTTGTGCTCGACGAGCACGTGCGAGGTGCCCTCGTCGAGGTACACGCCCCACCCGCCGTAGTCGTGCGACCAGATGTGGTGGAGGTGGTTGCCGCGGATGACGGTGCCGGGCTGCACGCCGAGCGTGTAGATGCCGCCCATGTCGCTGAGGATGCCGGCGCCGATGTGGTGGATGAGGTTGTGCTCGATCCGATTGTGGGTCGCGAGCGTGTCGCGGTAGCCCCAGGTCCAGCCGAGCGAGATGCCGGTGTAGCAGGTGTCGTGGATGTGGTTGTGCGCGACGACGCAGTCCGCGGCGTTGACCAGCAGCACGCCGATGCCCTGGTGAAAGATCCGGCCGATCTGGTGGATGTGGTTGTCCGTGATCGTGAGGTGGCCCGTGCGGCGGTCGCCGAGGCCGTCGAGCTCCGAGCCGCCGGCCCGGATGCCGCCGGCGCCGAGGTCCGTGAGGTGGTTGCCGACGGCGGAGCAGTCGCGGCAGCCGGCGCCGAACTCGAGGGCGTAGAGGCCCACGTGCTCGATGGTGCAGTCGGTGACGCGGCAGTTGCGGGCGGCGCGGAACAGCAACGCTCCCGGGACGGCGATGGCCGCCTGCGGGCTGCCGCCCATCGGCAGGTCCTGGCCCTCGAGCCCGTCATGCGTCGGCTGGTGCCGCTCGGCCAGCGGCGAGTACCAGTCGCCATGGCGGAAGGTGAGCCCGCGGAACTCCAGGCCGCGAAGGTGCCGCGCGCCGTGGAGGTCGATCCGCTCGACGGTCTCGCCGAAGACGGCGCCGCTGGCGCGCACGAAGGAGTGCAGGCGGGGCGCGACGATCGTGGTGTTCTCCGGCGTCTCGCCGGGGCGCGGCAGGTAGTAAAGCCGGCCAGTCTCGCGGCTGAGGTACCACTCGCCGGGCTCGGTGAGGGCCTCGAAGAGGTTGTCGATGTAGTAGCGCGCGTGGTCGCGGGTGCCGTCGGGCTTCGGGTGCGACTCGTAGAGGACGAAGTGCGAGCGGCGGCCGAAGCTGAGCCAGCCGGTGCGCGGATGGAGCGCGGGCTTCGGCAGCCGCTCCTCGATCCAGTAGTGCATCAGGACGAACTCGGCCTCGGGCAGGGAGGTCCACGCGGGATCCACGTCGCCGGGACGCGGCTTGAAGGTGTCGCGGCCGTCGGTCAGCCCGGTCTTCTCCGGCTCGAGCATCTCGCCGACGCGGAGGACGTTCTGGCCGCCGGCCTGGTCGGGCGTGAACTTCGGGAACCGCGCGCGCGGGGCGCGGCGGCCGTTGACAAAGAGCGAGCGGAAGAAGCGCCGGCCGGCGGGGACGTCGGGCAGGTCGAGGGTCCACTCCGTGCGGCCCAGGCGCGTGCCCACGCGCCAGCCGGTCAGGACCTCGCCGCCGTCGAACACCGGCGTCGCGCCGGGGGCGGCGGCGAAGCAGGTGTCGGAGTCCGCCTCGGTGAACGCCACCGTGCTCGCGACCTCGTACCGGCCGGACTTCACCAGGACCTTGGCCGGTCCGGCGACCTGGCCGGCGGCGCGCAGCCGGCGGAGATTGTCCCGGGCCCCGGCGAGGGTGGCCCAGGGGCGGGAGGCGGAACCGGGCGCGCCGTCGCGGCCCCGGGGGGAGAGGTGGAAGACGTGCATGGGAAAGCCCGGCCAGCCAAGCGCGGGCGCCCCGGGATGCGAAGGCTAAACAGGCGGCCGGGCTGAATATTAGCGCGCCGTCATTCCACCGCGGGCGGCGGCGGGGTGGGGGCGGAGAAGACGACGACGGCGATGCCGGCGAGCACGATCAGGCTGGCGGCGTAGAACCGGGGATTCGGGCGCTCGCTGAAGAGAAAGTAGGCCACGATCGCGGGGAAGATGAACTGCGCGGCGCTGGCGAGGCCGACGACCTGCCCGCGCAGGTAGCGCACGGAGTGGTTGATCACGGTGTGGCCGAGGATGGTGGGGAAGCAGGCGAGGCTGAGGATGACCCACCATTCGCGGGCGGACCCGGCGCTGAACGACCCGAGCCAGGGCAGGGCGAGCAGCAGGCAGATCAGGCCGGACTGGAAGTAGATCGGCACGACGTAGAGCCAGAGCGAGGGGAAGTCGCGGTTCTTGCGGCCGTAGGCGACGTACCAGGCGACGAGCAGCATGGAGCCGAAGCAGATCAGGTTGCCGCGGAGGTCGCCGCCGCCGACCAGGGCGTCGGGCGCCAGCAGGTAGGCGATGCCGCCGAGGGCGATGGCGGTGCCGATGAGCTCGATGCGGTTGATCCGCTCGCGCACGAGCCAGTGGAGGAAGAACGGCATGGCGACCGGCACGAGGTTGACGATCAGGCTGGCCTGGGCCGCGGCGGTCTGGCGCGCGCCGTAGGCCCACGACGAGAAGTGCAGCGCGAGCAGCAGGGAAGGCGCGAGCGTGCGCCGCCACTGGAACGCGGTGAACGCCACGCCGTGCCTGCGCCACTCCCGGAAAAAAACCGGCGCCAGCAGCAGCCCCGCCGCCAGCAGCCGAAAGGCGGACAGCACTACCGGCTGAGTCGTGCTCAGCCGGATGAGGATCACCGACATCGAGGTCGAGAAGAGCCCGAGGAAAAGCAGGAGGTAGCGCCAGGGCATGAACCCTTCAGCGTGCGCGGGCGCCGATCCGAGTCGAGCCACGACCACGCGGCCCGGGATGATTGCGCCTCATACCGCCACCTTTCCCCGTCATCCTGAGCGAAGGCGAAGGATCGCGGTCAGCACTCCCGCACAGTCTGCGATGTGCACCCGACACGCAGGCGACGTCGCTCGAGTGTCGGGATCGCAGCGAGGGCACCAGGGCAAAGGGAACAGCGATCCTTCGCAGTTGCGCAGGATGACGCCGGGCGGGAGCCGGCGTCGGCGGTCACGGCGCCAGCAGCGGGGGATTCACGCAGGCGCGGCCGGGGCCGACGCCGGGCAGGAACCAGGGCGGCAGGCCCTTGCCGTGGTATTCCGAGTAGCCGACCAGGACGGAGTAGCGGTGCGCGGGATCGTCGTAGCTCACCACCAGGTCGCCGCCCTGGAACGAGCCGGCCTTGCTCCAGCCGACCGTGTAGGATACCTCGCCGTGCAGTTCCAGCGGACGCTTGTAGGCCACGGCTTGCACGCCCCCGCTGCCCGCGGTCGCGGCCGAGGTCAGGGCGGCGGTCGCGGCGGGCTCGGGCGCCGGTCCCGCGAGCTGCAGGCGCACGCGCTCGTCGAGCGCGGCCAGCTGGGCGGTAGCGAGATGGTCCAGCCCGGCGATCTCGCGCTCGCGCGCGGTGCGGCGCTGGGAGAACCGGGTGCCCTCGACCGGGTTGTTTCTGAAGCGGCTCGCGGCGGCGTCCTGCCGCACGAGCCCGTCAATCACGGCCACGTTGTCGGGCGTCAGTTGGTCCAGCCCGGCGGCGGCGCGCTGGGCGGGCGTCAGCGTCGCGGAGAACCGGACGTCCTCCTCCGCGCGGGCGTAAGGGGCGGACGCGGCGAGGCTGAGCAGGAGGAGCAACCGCGGGAGAATCCGACCGAGTGCAGTCATGGGTTGGAACCTATGACTGCGACCGGGCGGCGGAGGTTCCGTCGGCGGTTACCCGCCTCAGTGCAGCATCTCGTTGACGATGCCGTAGGCCTGGTCCCCTTCGGC
Organism: uncultured Opitutia bacterium; assembly: GCA_903825285.1. GTDB lineage: Bacteria > Verrucomicrobiota > Verrucomicrobiia > Opitutales > Opitutaceae > Opi-474. The sequence goes on from CAIJZY010000009.1 coordinate 31,254, forward strand.
CATCAGCTTCCCGTTCGGACCATAGATCTTGAAGTGCGGGATGGACTGCAGGCCGAACTGCTGGGCGACGGGCGAGCGCCAGTCGATGCCCCGGATGCCGGGGCGGTTGAGGTCGACCTCGACGACCACGATGTCGTCGTGCTCGGCGTGGAGCTTGTGCAGGGCGGGCGCGATGGCGCGGCACGGCGGGCAGCCCTCGCTGGTGAAGTCGAAGATCGTCGTCTTGCCCGGCACGATGTAATTCTGGAGGTCCACGGTGGCGCCGTGCGCGATGCGGGCGGGCGTGGGGGACTTCGGGGTGCCGCCGCGGGCGGTGGTGGCGCCGGTGGCGTCAATGACGCCGGTGCGGCTGCAGCCCAGGAGGCCGCAGAGGAGAAAGATCGGGCCGAGCAGGAGGACGCGTTTCATGGTAGGGATGTGGTCTAGCCGTCAAAGAGCAGTTCCGCGGGCGGTTGGTCAAGTCCGTGCCGCCGGATCAGCGGCTTGATGTCGGGGTCGCCGCCGGTGAAGTCGTGGAACAGCTGCAGGGCGTCCTTGCTGCCGCCGCGGGAGAGCACGGTGCTGCGGAAGCGGTCGCCATTGGCGCGGGTCAGGCCGCCGTGGGTGTTGAACCACTCGACGCTGTCGGCGGCGAGGACCTCGCTCCAGAAGTAGGAATAGTAGCCGGCGGAGTAGTCGCCGGAGAACGAGTGGGCGAAGTACGTGCTGCGGTAGCGCGGCGGCACGGGCGGGAAGTCCACGCCGGCCTGCTTGAGCGCGGCGGCCTCGAAGCCGACCACGTCGGCGGGCACCTCGGCCGGCTTGAGCTGGTGCCAGGCCTGGTCGATGACGTTGGCGCCGACGAGCTCGGTGATGGCGTAGCCCTGGTTGTACTTCTGGCCGTTGAGGAGGCGGCGGACCAGCACGGCGGGCATGGGCTCGCCCGTCTGGTAGTGCTTGGCGTAGTTCTTCAGCACCTCCGGCCAGAGCGCCCACATCTCGTTCGCCTGCGAGGGATACTCGACGAAGTCGGTCGGGACGCTGGTGCCGCTGAAGCGCGGGTAGGTCACGTGCGAGAACATCCCGTGGAGGGCGTGGCCGAACTCGTGGAAGGCGGTGCGGACCTCGTCGTAGGTGAGGAGGGTCGGCTGACCGGCGGCCGGCTTCGGGATGTTGAGGTGGTTGGCGACGACGGGCTTGGTGCCGAGGAGCGCGGACTGCGAGACGTACTCGTTCATCCAGGCGCCGCCGCGCTTGGACGGCCGGGCGTAGTAGTCGATGAGGATGAGCGCGAGCGGCGAGCCGTCGGCGTCGAACACCTCGAACACGCGGACGTCGGGCTGGTAGGTGGGCAGGTCGTGGCGCTCCTTGAAGCTGAGGCCGTAGAGCTGGTGGGCGGCGTAGAACACGCCGTCGATGAGGACGTGGTTGAGCTCGAAGTAGGGCTTCAGCTGCGACTCGTCGAACTGGTAGAGGGCGTTGCGGACCTTCTCGCCGTAGAATTCCCAGTCGGCGGCGTCGACCTTGAAGCCGCCGTGCTCGCGCCCGATCATGAGCTGCAGGTTGGCGGCCTCGAGCTTGGCGTTCGCCACGGCGGGGGTCGCGAGCTGGGTGAGGAGATGGTTGACGGTCTCGACGTTGTGCGCGGTCTGGTCCTCGAGCTGGTAGGCGGCGTGGCTGGCGTAGCCGAGCAGCGCGGCGCGCTCGGCCCGGAGCCGGGCGAGGCGGATGACGGTGGCGCGGTTGTCGTACGGGCCGCCATGGCTGCCGCGGGCCAGCGAGGCCTGCATCAGGCGCAGCCGCAGCGCGCGGTTGCGCAGCGAGGCAAGGAGCGGCTGGCCGCTGGTGTTGAGGAGCGGGAGCGAGAACTTGCCGGGATGGCCCTCGGCCTGCGCGGCGGCGGCGGCGGTGGCGATCTCGCTCTCGGTCAGGCCGGCGAGCTCCGCGCGCGTGTCCACGATCACGGAGTCGGCGTTCTTCTCCTTCTGCACGTTCTGGGTGAACGTGGTCTGGGCGGTGGCGATGTCGGCGTTGAGGGCCTTGAGCTTGGCCTTGTCGGCGTCGGACAGCTGCGCGCCCCCGCGGACGAAGTCCCGGTGGTAGCGCTCAAGGAGCCAACGCGACTCGGCGTCGAGCCCGAGGGATTCGCGCTGGGCGTAGAGGCGCTGGATGCGGGCGAAGAGCGCGCCGTTCAGCAGGATCGCGTCACGGTGGGCGGCGAGCTTGGGGGCGATGTCCGCCTCGATCTGCTCGAGCGCGGGATTGGTGTTGGCGCCCGCGAGGTTGGAGAAGAGCGCGTTGACCCGGTTGAGGATCACCCCGGAGCGCTCCAGCGCGACGAGGGTGTTGTCGAAGGTCGGCGCGGCCGGGTTGGTGGCGATGGCCTCGACCTCCTTGAGCTGGGCGGCCATGGCGGCGGCGAAGGCGGGGGCGTAGTGCTCGTCCTTGATCAGATTGAAGGGCGGCAGGTGGTACGGCAGCGGGCTTTCGCTCAGGAGGGGATTAGTGGACACGGCGGCGGGGGCGGCGGCCGGCTCATCCGCGCACAGCGGCGAGGCCAGGCAGGCGGCGAGCAGGAGCAGCGTGGGTTTGTGCATGGGAAGAATGGGGGCGGAGCGGGGCTTGGCGAGGCCGGCCAACGTGGGCGCAAGGTCCCGGATTGGCAAGGCTGGGCCGGCCGGGGAACCGCGGCGGAAGGTTAATTTCGTCTCAAAACACGCGCCCCGCCGTGAACCGGCCGCGGTTTCACGCTACTAAGCGCCCTGAACGCGTGGGGTTATTCCCGCCCGCCTGGCCGCCGTGGGTCCGGGGCGCTGGAACGGGGCGCGAAGGCCCCACGCTCAACCCAACCCGGTCCTTGCGACCCATCCCAAAACAGAGACCCAACATGAAAAACGCACAGCTCAAGCGCCTGTTCCTCGCCGCCACCCTGGCGGCCCTCCCCGTGGCAGTCATCGCCGCCGGCAGTTCCAGCAGCGCGGAGGCGACGGAGGCCAAGTCCCCCGCGGTCGTCCGCGGCAAGGTCGAGGCCAAGTCTGACTCCAGCCTGACGGTCGGTGGCCACACCCTGAAGCTGACCGGCACGACGGCCTTCACCCGGGCGGGCGCCCCGGTCACGCGCGAGGACGTCAAGGTCGGCGACGAGGTCGCCGTCACCACGGCCGAGGATGGCGAGACCGCCACCACGGTTGAGATCATGATGGCCGGCTAAGCCGCCCGATTGCGCGACCGCCGGAGGCTCACTCCGGCGGTCGCTACCGGCCGGCTGGGGTGGCCGCCTGGGCCAGCGCCTGCCGCAGGTGCGGCACGAGCCGGAGCGTGAACTCGATGGAGTCCGCGGCGGACAAGTGCGACCACTCGGGGCAGACGAAGCTGGCGAGCTCCGGGAAGTCCTCGAAATAGATGCCGGGGGCGCCGGACTCCTTCAGGATCCGCGTCCACGGGCCGGCGCGCGGCGTGGCGGCGTCCTCGAGCTTCTTGAGCTCCCCGGTGACCGGGAAGCGGACAAAGATGACCTGGCCGCCGCGGGCGCGGATGCGCTGCACGGCGGAGGTGGTGTTCTTGAAGCGCGCCTCGACGGCCGCGCCCATCTGGGCGAGGAACGCCTCGCGGGGGACGTAGCTGGGCGGCGGCGGCGCGGTGAAGAGCGGGGGCCACCCGAATTTCACGCGGTCCTGCAGCGGGCCGGGCTGCTCGCACGCCGCGACCATCCGGGCGCGGCGCTCGCGGTCAACCGAGTTGAAGTAGGGCGGCGTCCGGGGACCGCCCGTGCCGGCGCGCTTCGGCCATGGCACCTCCTTCAGTAGCCCGTCCAGGTCGAGGTCCCCCTCCTTGAGGAAGGCCAGGTGCTCCTCCGCGATCATGCCCAGCTGATGACTGGCGCGCTGCGCGAGCGTCCGGGTCTTGTAGCGCTTGAGCGCCTCCTCCGAGTGCTCGACCAGCGGGCCGCCGGGGGCGAGGTAGATCAGGGGAATGATGCTGCAGATCACCGTGCCGTGGAAGGAGGCATCGTCCGCGAGGTTCGCCAGGACCGGGTACGCGCAGCTGCCCGGGATTGCGAGCTGCACCGGCCGACGTCCAAGGCCGTGCTCAAGCTGATCCAGGTCGAGGTCGAACCAGGCGCGGGAGTCGCCGATGATGACGAGCGAGTCCGGCCGGACGGCGTCGCGCCGCTGCGCCCACAGGTCCGGGGTGTCGTTGAGCGTCGGCCCGAAGCCCCAGGCCCGGCAGCGGATCTCCCAGGCCGCACCCGCGACGAGGGTCAGGCCCGCGACGGCCAGCAGGATTCCCCGCCAGGGGAGGTCCGGGGTCGGACGCTCAAAACTGGAAGTAGATGAATGCATGGGCGGCGCCCTGGTTGAGGATGATCGCGCAGAGCATCACGGTCCAAAGCGAGGCCACGAGCCAGCGGGGCATCCGCTGGACGACTGCCTCGACCGAGGTGTCGCGGAGCAGGCCATGGGCGAGGAGCAGCCCGACGGTGACGATCGCGACCTGCACGAGGGCGCGGGTGGTGAGGAGCGGGTCGCCGTGGGGAAGGGTCCCGACCATGGCATGGAGCAGGCGGGCCGCGGTGGTGAAGTCCGCGGCCCGGAAAAACACCCAGGCTAAGCAGACCGCCACATAGGTCGCGAAGGTGAGCGCGAGCCGCGCGCCGAGCGAGTGCACCCACGGGGCGTCCTTGCCCAGGGCGCGGGCGACATGCTCCACGACCAGCAGGCCGCCATGGATCAGGCCCCACACCACAAAGGTCCAGGCGGGGCCGTGCCAGAGTCCGCCGATGAACATCACGATGATCAGGTTGACCGCGGCGCGCCAGGGCCCGACGCGGTTGCCGCCGAGCGGGAAGTAAAGGAAGTCGCGCAGGAACGTGGAGAGCGAGATGTGCCACCGGCGCCAGAAGTCGGAGAAGCCCAGGGCCGCGTACGGGAAGCGGAAGTTGTCCTTGAGGTGGAAGCCGAGGCAGAGCGCCGCGCCGATGGCGCAGGTGGAATAGCCCGCGAAGTCGAAGAAGATCTGGCCCGCGAATGCCAGCACGCCGGCCCAGGCGTCAACCGCCAGCAGCGGTCCGCCATAGCTGAACACGCTGTCCGCGGCGCCGGACAGCATCGTGTCGGCCAGCACCGTCTTCTCGAACATTCCCAGCGTCATCATCAGCAGGCCCCACTGGAACTGACCCGCGCGCAGCGTGGGGGCCGCCACCAGCTGCGGCAGGAAGTCGGCGGCGCGGACGATCGGGCCCGCGACCAGCTGCGGGAAAAACGACACGGCCAGCGTGAAGTCGCGCAGCGAGCGCGTCGGCTGGCAGACCCCGCGGTAGACGTCGAGGGTGTAGGACAGCGAGTGGAACGTGTAGAACGAGATGCCGATCGGCAGGAAGATATCCAGGTGCGGGGGCGCGTAGTTCACCCCGACCCGCGCGAGCAGCCAGTGCACGTTTTCCAGCAGGAAATTCCCGTATTTGAAGTAGCCCAGCATGCTCAGGTTCGACGTCACGCTGGCGATCATCCAGCCGCGTTTGGAACCCGGCGTGGCGGCCCCCGCGATCCGCGAGCCGAGGTAGAAATCAAGCGCCGTGGTGGCGAACAGCAGGAGCGCGAACGGCGGATTCCAGGCGCCGTAGAACAGGTAGCTCGCGACGAGCAGGACGTTCTTGCGGGCCTCCCATGAGCTCAGCGACCAGTAGAGCCCGAGGACGACGACAAAAAATACGACGAAGGTGAGCGAGTTGAACAGCACAGGGGGGGCCTTCGGATGCGGAGGCAAGCGGCAGTCAGAAACGACGCAAGCCCCATCACTCATTCTACCGCCGCCCTTGTTAGATTTTTCTCCGGCGAGGTTAACAGAACGTGTGCACCCAGTATTATTGGCCGGGATTACCCCGGAAAATTCCCCAATCACGGCGCGTACTGCGCGCGGATGGTGACGCTGTGTCGGACTCAGGCCGGGTCGTAGTCGAGGTAGGGCGCGAGCCACTTCTCGACCTCCAGCAGCGGGCGAACCTGACGTGCGGCGTAGTCCGCGACCTGGTCGCGGCCGAGCTTGCCGACGGCGAAATACTTCGCGTCCGGGTGGCTGAGATAAAATCCGCTCACGCTGCTGGCGGGAGCCATGGCGAGGTGCTCGGTGAGGCTGATCCCCGTCGCGGCCGTGGCGCCGAGCAGGTCGAAGAGCGCGAGCTTCTGCGTGTGGTCGGGACACGCGGGATACCCCGGCGCGGGCCGGATGCCGCGGTACTTTTCGCGGAGCAGGTCCGCCATCGCCAGGTTCTCGGTGCGGCCGTAGCCGCAGGCTTCCCGCGCGCGCCGGTGCATGAGCTCGGCCAGCGCCTCGGCCAGGCGGTCGCCCAGCGCCTTCGCCATGATGGCGGAGTAGTCGTCGTGCTGGGCGGCGAACGCCTGCGCCCACGCGTCGACGCCGTGGCCGCTCGTGACCGCGAAGCCGCCGAGGTAGTCGATCCGGCCGGAGTCGCGCGGCGCAACGAAATCGGCGAGGCAGTGTTGGAACTGTCCGGCGGACTTCTCGCCCTGCTGCCGGAGGAAATGGAAGGTGTGCAGCACGCGGGAGCGCTGCGCGTCGGCGTAGACCTCGACGCTGTCGCCCATGGCGTTGGCGGGCCAGAAGCCGATGACCGCCTTCGCGGTGAAGCGGTCCTCCGCCAGGATGCGCGCCAGCAGCGCCAGGGCGTCGACATGGAGCTTGGTCGCCTCCGTGCCGACCACGGGGTCGGAGAGGATCTCCGGGAACCGCCCGTGCAGCTCCCACGCGGAGAAGAACGGACCCCAGTCGATGTATTCCGCGATCTCCCGCAGTGAAAGCGCGTGGACGCCGGCGGGACGATCCGCCGCGGAGGAGTACACGCGTGGTCCAAGGAATTCCGGGCGCGGGATGTCCACGGCGGCCCAGTCGGACGGCTGCCGGCGGGCGCGGGCGGTGGCCAGCGGGAGTAGTTTCCGCGCGCCGCGGCGCTGGGCGAAGTCCTCGCGCTGCCGGTCCTGCTTCGCGCGGTTGTCGGCGACGAAGCCGGCCCGGCCGTCGGCGCTGAGCAGCGCGGAGACGACGCCGATCACGCGCGAGGCATCGAGCACATGCACGACCGGCTCCGCATACTCGGGCGCGATCTTCACCGCGGTGTGCGCGGCGCTGGTGGTGGCGCCGCCGATCAGCAGCGGGAGCGTGACGCCGGTGCGGCGCATTTCCTTCGCTACGTGGACCATCTCGTCGAGGGAGGGCGTGATGAGCCCGGACAGGCCGATGACGTCCGCCGACCGCTCGCGCGCGGTGGCGAGGATGCGGTCGCACGGCACCATCACGCCCAGGTCGATGACCTCGTAATTGTTGCAGGCGAGCACCACGCCGACGATGTTCTTGCCGATGTCGTGGACGTCGCCCTTGACGGTGGCGAGGACGACACGGCCCTGCGGCCGGGCGGTGCCGCCCCCGGCGACGAGCTGGCGCTTCTCCTCCTCCATGAACGGGGTGAGGTAGGCGACGGACTTCTTCATCACGCGGGCCGACTTCACGACCTGCGGCAGGAACATCTTGCCGGCGCCGAAGAGGTCGCCGACGACGCGCATGCCGTCCATCAGCGGGCCCTCGATGATGTGCAGCGGCCGCGGGTACTTCGCCGTGTCGCGGCGGGCCTCCTCGGTGTCGGCCTCGATGAACGTGTCGATGCCCTGCACCAGCGCGTGGCTCAGGCGCGACTCGACGGGCTGGCTGCGCCACGCGAGGTCCTCCTTCACCTCGGTCCTGCTGGCGCCGCCCTGCGCCGCCTTGAGCGCGTCGGCGAACGTGACGAGGCGCTCGGTGGCGTCAGGGCGGCGGTTGAGGAGGACGTCCTCGACCCGCTCGCGGAGGTCGGCGGGGATCTCCGCGTAGACGCCGAGCATGCCGGCGTTGACGATCGCCATGTCGAGCCCGGCGCGGATGGCGTGGTAGAGGAAGACCGTGTGGATCGCCTCGCGGACCGGGTTGTTGCCGCGGAAGGAGAACGAGACGTTGGAGACGCCGCCGGAGACGCGGGCGTGGGGCAGGGTGGCCTTGATGATCTCGGTGGCGGCGAAGAAATCGACCGCGTACGCGTTGTGCTCCTCGATGCCGGTGGCGACGGTGAGGATGTTCGGGTCGAAGATGATGTCCTCGGGCGGGAAGCCGACCTGGTCGACGAGCAGCCGGTAGGCGCGCGTGCAGATGCGGACCTTCTCGTCGCGGCTGGCGGCCTGGCCCTGCTCGTCGAAGGCCATGACGACGGCGGCGGCGCCGTAGCGGCGGACGAGCCGCGCGCGGCGCAGGAACTCGGCCTCGCCGTCCTTGAGGGAGATCGAGTTGACGATGCCCTTGCCCTGGAGGCATTTCAGGCCCGCCTCGAGCACGCTCCACTTGGAGGAGTCGAGCATCACGGGCACGCGGGAGATCTCGGGCTCGGCGGCGATGAGGTTGAGGAACTTCACCATCGTCGGCTCGCCCTCGATCAGGGCCTCGTCGACGTTGATGTCGATGACGTTGGCGCCGCTCTCGACCTGCTGGCGCGCAATCGCAAGGCAGGCGTCCCAGTCGCCGGCCTTGAGCGCCTTGGCGAACTTCGGCGAGCCCGTGATGTTGGTGCGCTCGCCGATGACGAGGAAACTGGAGCCGGAATTTTTCATCGGGGCGGGGTGCGCGTCGTCCGCGTCAGGCGACGGTCAGGGCCTCGAGGCCGCTGAGCCGCAGGGCGGTCGGCGGCGCCGGCAGCGGGCGGGGGGCGTGGGCGCGGACGGCCGCCGCGATGGCCGCGATGTGCGCCGGCGTGGAGCCGCAGCAGCCGCCGACGACATTGAGCCAGCCCTGGGCGGCGAAGTCGCCGAGCACGGCGGCCATGTCGGCCGGGGTCTCGTCGTAGCCGCCGAACGCGTTGGGCAGGCCCGCGTTCGGGTAGCAGCTCACGAAGCCCTCGGCCAGGCCGGCGAGCTCCTCGAGGTAGGGCCGCATCTGGGCGCCGCCGAGGGCGCAGTTCAGCCCGACGCTGAAGGGTTGGGCGTGGCGGATGCTGTGATAGAAAGCGCTCACCGTCTGGCCCGACAGCGTGCGGCCGGAGGCGTCGGTGATCGTCACGGAGATCATCACCGGCAGCCGCACGCCGGTCTCGTCGGCTAGGAGCTCCAGGGCGAAGAGCGCGGCCTTGGCGTTCAGCGTGTCGAAGATCGTCTCGACCAGCAGCGCGTCCACGCCCCCGGCGGCGAGCGCGCGGGCCTGCTCGAGGTAGGCGGCGACGAGGTCGTCGAAGGTCACGGCGCGGAAGTCCGGCCGGTTGACGTCCGGCGAGAGCGACGCCGTGCGGTTGGTCGGACCGAGGGCGCCGGCGACGAAGCAGGGCCGGCCCAGCCGCTGCGTGGCGCGGTCGGCGGCGCGGCGCGCGACCTCCGCCGCGGCGCGGTTCAGCTCCGGCACGATCGCCTGCAGGTGGTAGTCCGCCTGCGAGATGGCGTTCGCGTTGAAGGTGTTCGTCTCGATGAGGTCGGCGCCGGCATCGAAGTAGGCCGCGTGGATCTCCTCGATCACGGCGGGCTGGGTGAGGCTCAGCAGGTCGTTGTTGCCCCGGAGGTCATGGGCATGGTCGCGGAAGCGGTCCCCGCGGAAGTCGGCCTCCGTGAGCGACCGCGCCTGGATCATCGTGCCCATCGCTCCGTCGAGGACGGCGATGCGCCGCTCCAGCAGCGCGCGGAGCGCGGCGGTCGACGGGGCGGGCGTGGGCGAGGCGGCGGACATGGCGGGAGAGCGGTTCCGAACACAACGCGGCGGCGACCGCTTGGCAAGACTCATATCGATAAATCACCATGCGTTGATATATGACGATCTAGGCGAGCGGCGGACGCGGACCGGCGGCGGCCGGTCACTTCTTGCGCACCACGCTGGTCCGCACCACGTCCCGGCCGGGCTCGTAGGTGACGTCGGCCTGGAGCTCGCTGCCGTCGAAGATCATCTCGGTGGGCGTGCCGATCAGCTCCCAGAGCCCGAGCGTGACGGTGTCGGCCGCGCCATGCAGGCGCGCGCGGCTGGTCCGGGCGGCCTGGCTGTAGCCCTGGACGAAGACATAGTGGTCGGTGCGGACGTGGTCGGCGGCGACCTCGGTGCCCTGCGGGGCGCCAAACTCGGCCAGCACCTGCGCGCGGGGCGTGCCCGGATTGAGCTTGGTCAGGTCCTTGGCCGGGGGCTGGCGGCTGGCCATGCCGATGGAGCAGCCGCTGAGCAGCAGGAGGACGGCAAAGCTGGCGGGACGTCGGAACATGGCAGGGCGGCGGAGCTGGGACCCGGCTCAGGGCTAGGGGTTCCCGTCGGTGGGGCAAGCCCGGAGGGAGGGGACCGGACGAACACCCAACGCCGAACACCGGACGCCCACCGCCGAAGGATCATCCCGCGGCGCGGCCGAGCAAAGGTGTTCACTTCGATGTTGGATGTTCGGCGTTGGACGTTCGGCGTTCGCCGGGACCTGCCGCAAGATCCGCATGGACACCGGCGGCATTTGCCGTCACACCCACCCCCTCGGAAGGGGTGTCCCTCCCGCGCCCAATGATCGACTATCTCCAGAAAATCCTGACCGCGCGCGTGTACGACGTCGCCCGGGAGACGCCGCTCGAGAAGGCGGCGAACCTGTCGGCCCGGCTGAACAACACGCTGCTGCTGAAGCGGGAGGACACGCAGAGCGTCTTCTCGTTCAAGCTCCGCGGCGCCTACAACAAGATGGCGCAGCTGGCGCCCGAGGTGCTGCGGCGCGGGGTGATCTGCGCCTCGGCGGGCAACCACGCGCAGGGCGTCGCGCTCGCGGCCAAGCGGCTGGGCGGCCGCGCCGTGATTGTCATGCCCCGGACCACGCCGCAGGTGAAGATCCAGGCGGTGAAGGCGCGGGGCGGCGAGGTGGTGCTGTTCGGCGACACCTTCGACGAGGCCAACACCTATGCGCGCGAGCTGGAGGCCAAGAAGGGCCTGACCTTCGTGCACCCGTTCGACGACCCGGACGTGATCGCCGGCCAGGGCACCATCGCGATGGAGATCCTCCGGCAGCACCCGGGTCCGCTGCACGCGATCTTCATCGCTGTCGGCGGCGGCGGCCTGGCCGCCGGCGTGGCCGCCTACGTGAAGCGCGTGAACCCCAAGATCCGCGTCATCGGCGTCGAGCCCTTCGACTCGGCCGCGATGTACGAGTCGCTCCGCGCGGGCCGCCGCGTGCGCCTCGACCGCGTGGGCCTGTTTGCCGACGGCGTCGCGGTCAAGCAGGTGGGCGTGGAGCCCTTCCGGCTTTGCCGGAAGCATCTCGACGAGGTGGTCCGGGTGGACACCGACGACATCTGCGCGGCGATCAAGGACGTGTTCGAGGACACGCGGGCGGTGCTCGAGCCGGCCGGCGCGCTGGCGGTGGCGGGCGCGAAGGCCTACGTGGAGCGGCACCGGCTGAAGGGCGAGACCCTCGCGGCCGTGGCCTGCGGCGCGAACCTGAACTTCGACCGCCTGCGGTTCATCGCCGAGCGCGCGGAGGTCGGCGAGCACCGCGAGGGCGTCTTCGCCGTGACCATCCCGGAGGTGCCGGGCAGCCTGAAGCGGTTCTGCGCCCTGATCGGGCACCGCAACGTGACGGAGTTCAACTACCGCATCGCGGACGCCGCGTCGGCGCACATCTTCGTGGGCATCCAGATGACGGCCGGCCGGGCCGAGAGCCGGCGGATCGCGGCGCACTTCACCCGGCACGGCTTCAAGACCGTCGACATCACGGGCGACGAGATGGCCAAGCTGCATGTCCGCCACATGGTCGGCGGCCGCACGGCGCTGGCGAAGGACGAGCTGGTGCTGCGCTTCGAGTTTCCCGAGCGGTCGGGCGCGCTGCTGAACTTCCTGAACTCGATGTCGCCGAACTGGAACATCAGCCTCTTCCACTACCGCAACCACGGCGCCGACTACGGCCGCGTGCTCGTGGGCCTGCAGGTGCCGCCGGCCGATTCGGCGGAGTTCCAGCGCTTCCTCAAGACCCTCGGCTACCGGTACTGGGACGAGACCCAGAACCAGGCCTACCAGCTCTTCCTGCGGTGAGATGTAGGGCGGGGTCGCCGACCCCGCCTTCGTTCGAGAGACCAGGCGGGCGATGAGGCGGGGTCGGCG
>CAIJZY010000010.1 GCA_903825285.1 uncultured Opitutia bacterium
CGTCTTAGCCTTGGTGAGCCGTTACCTCGCCAACTAGCTGATAGGCCGCGAACTCCTCTTCTAACGTCAGGCCTTGCGGTCCCTGACTTTGGTATGCCTCTCATGCGAGAGACAACCACATGCGGTATTAATTCGCCTTTCGACGAGCTATTCCCCATTTGAAGGTAGATTGTTCACGTGTTACGCACCCGTTCGCCACTGCTTTTGCAATGTATTGCTACATCGCAAAAACCGTTCGACTTGCATGTCTTAACCACGCCGCCAGCGTTCATTCTGAGCCAGGATCAAACTCTCCGAAAAGAGAGTTCAGAACCTAGTGATTCTTGAACTACTGAATGCTGTGAGCCGAAGCTCACATCTTATTCTTTGTTTGGAATTGTTGATTGGGGGTCCCAATCAATCGCACAAAGTAAATTTCAAAGAGCCTTCCGATTAGGGAAAGAGTTTCAGCAAGAAATCTTTCGGACGTCCCGTCAACACATTTTCCGAAAATTTCTTTCCGGACTAGTTGCCGAGCCGCGAATCCTGCCGCCCTAAGACATCAGCCTCGCTGCATTTCTGCAGAAGAGTGAAGCGAAGGGAGGCGGAACCATGTAAACCGCGCCGCATGGTTCAAGAACTATTTTAGGAAATCGCCAAGACGTTTGTTAAACACTTATCATAGAACCTTTAAACATGCCCCTTTATCCCTCGAAAAATTGCCGGCCCGCGAGACCTCCGCCGCCATTTTTTCTGACCTCTGCAGAATCGCCGCAACCTGTATCGGATTACTAGATACGCCACACCCCGGACCTCAACCCGGCTACTTCCTCCCATCAGAAATCGTGAAAGAATCCGACCCGTTTCCTTGCCCCAGTCGGCCAACGGCAAACGGGCCCTGAACCCACCGAGTTTCCCCTCTCCAGGGTGACCGCACGCCCCTCGTAGGAGGACAAAGCCCATGGCTGACTGGTCGGCTGCCCTTACACCTGGTCTCCATTGCGAGACCTATTAAAACCTGAGCGTCGCCATGAATACCACTGCCTCTGGTGAGCACACAGCTTTGCTCGCTTTTTCAGCTGCAATGGAACGACCATTTTCAGGTTAACGTAATCAACGTGGATCTATCTGCTCAGTGGCTCCATTGAATCGCCGGGCCTTGGCAAAGTCACTGCTTCATCCATCGTACCCTGATTGCTCCCCGGATCACCTTGTGGATAGATTTGCTGATCTGTGCGTGCTTCGAGCTAGATGCCCTAACTGATATGGTAGCAATATTGCCCGAGTGCTCTATTTCCCCAAATTAACCAACTTTTTGGCCGTTTAGTACGATTTTTTGCCTAAATATGCCATTTTTGATCGTTTTTCATGTAACTTCACAGCCAACCGTTATTGCCGTTATCGAGTGAAAATGTACCCCGTAGAAAGGTTTTCAGGCATCATTTTGCGCGTTTTGGCGCCAAATTCTTTGTTTCCGGCACTCGGGCGGCCAATTTTATTGCTAAGAAGGCCGGTTTTCTTTTGAACGACCTGACCTTTTTATCAACTAACCCTCCAGCCAGCAACTCAACCAAGGCACATTTTGGACCTTAAACAGATCAAGCAAATTATCGAGCTCATGAAGCGCTCAGAACTGAGCGAGTTCGCGGTCGAGGAAGAGGGATTCAAACTCAAGATTCGCCGAGGCGGCAACGGACAACCGCTCGTCAGTTCGGGCCGCGGGTCTAATTCCCCTTTCATCGCCCTGCCTGATCTACCGCCTACTGCTGCTGCACAGCCTGCCGTCCAGGCGCCCGCAACATCTGCCGCCCCTTCGGCCCCGAAGGAGGAGGAGGGCGTTGGTTATATCAAGTCCCCAATGGTCGGCACCTTCTATCGCGCGGCGTCGCCTGAGAGTAAGCCATTCGCCGAGCCTGGCACAAAAGTCGTTGAAACCACAGTTGTTTGTATCATTGAGGCGATGAAAATCATGAACGAGATTCAGGCGGAGGCCAAAGGCACCATCCTGGAGGTTCTCGTCGAAAATGGCCAACCCGTCGAATACGGCCAGCGCCTCTTCAAGATCAAGCAGGGCTAACCCGGTCAACCCAAGCCTCCAGCCACGCATTCTGCGCTGCGCACAGGCTTAGGCAGGCTATTGTATTTCAAATGATTCAGAAAATCCTCATCGCGAATCGCGGTGAAATCGCTCTTCGCATTGTCCGCGCTTGCCGTGAGTTGGGCATCAAGACGCTCGCCGTTTACTCGGAGGCGGATGTGCAGTCACTTCACGTGCAGCTCGCGGACGAGGCGATCTGCATTGGCGGACCCAAGAGCGCCGACAGCTATTTGCGAGCCGATCGGATTATCAGCGCGGCCGAGATCGCCGATGTCGATGCGATTCATCCGGGCTATGGATTTCTCTCCGAGAACGCCAAATTTGCGGAGCAGTGCGAGTCCTGTAATATCAAATTCATCGGCCCCAAGTCCAAATCCATCAAAATGATGGGTGATAAGGCGGTTGCCAAGGACACGGTCAAAAAGGCCGGCGTCCCCACGGTCCCAGGCTCCGATGGGCCGGTTGAAAACGAAGCTGAGGCCATCAAGGTCGCCCGGAAGGTCGGCTACCCGGTGATCATCAAGGCCGTCGCCGGCGGCGGTGGTCGCGGCATGCGCATCGCTCACAACGATATTTCCTTCGCCAAGGAATACCACGTGGCTCGAGGCGAGGCGGAAAAGGCCTTCGGCAATGGCGCGGTCTATATCGAGCGCTACATCGAAAAGCCGCGACACATCGAGTTTCAGATCCTGGGCGACAGCCACGGCAAGATCCTGCACCTGGGCGAACGCGACTGCTCGGTGCAGCGGCGCCACCAGAAGCTGATCGAGGAATCGCCCTCGCCCTTCCTGACCTCCGATCTCCGCAAGAAAATGGGCAAGGCCGCCATCCGCGCCGCCGAGGCCGCCGACTACGAGAACGCCGGCACCATCGAGTTTCTCGTGGATGCGAAGGGCAATTTCTACTTCATCGAGATGAACACCCGCATCCAGGTGGAGCATCCCGTCACCGAGGAATGCACCGGCATCGACCTCATCAAGCAGCAGATCCGGGTGGCCAACGGCGAGAAGCTCGATTTCGACCAGGGTGACATCAAGTTTGAGAAGCACGCCATCGAGTGCCGCATCAACGCCGAGGACCCCTCGCGTAATTTCGCACCTTCGCCCGGCACCATCGGGCTTTACTATCCTCCCGGCGGTCATGGCATCCGCATCGATTCCCATGCCTACAGCGGGTATGTCATCCCACCGTACTACGACTCCATGATCGGCAAGCTCATCAGCTTCGGTTCCACCCGCAAGGTGGCCCTGGAGCGGATGTACCGCGCACTGAGCGAGTACCTGATCCGCGGAATCAAGACCACCATCCCTCTCCACAAGGCCATCATGGCCGACCCGGTTTTCATCGAGGGCAAGGCGACCACCGCCTACATGGAGGACTTCATGAACCGCACGCCTCCTGACCTGTTTTCATGAGAAAACAGCCTTTTTTGGTCTAAAAACCCTTAAAAACCCGCGTTTTCGCGGGTTTTTTCGTTAACTTGAATTAACTAGGTTTGGTGAGTTCCACATCGCTCCACTCACCCATTTCACGGAAGTCCATCCTCCAGCTCGGTGCCGCCTTGGCATAGGCCGTCCGGACCTCCCCGTTCTCCTTTGCGAGTATTCCGCTCAGGATCAGCACGCCTCCGGGCGCCACCGCGGCCACCAGTTGAGGAGCAAACTCGATTAGCACGTTCGCCAGGATGTTTGCGAGCAGCACGTCTGCTTGTTGGTCGGTCAGACCTGTGACAAGGTCGCCAACCGAGAACGCCACCCTCCCCTCCAATCCGTTCAGTTCTGCGTTTTCCTCACTCACACGCACCGCCTCAGGGTCGTTGTCAAAGCCCAGGATCTGCCGAAATCCGAGTTTGGCCGCGGATAGGGCCAGGATCCCTGAGCCACACCCGGCATCAATGACCCGCACCCCGGCCTTGTCCCGGCCTTTCACCGCCATCGCCGCCTCCACGGCCACCAATCGCTCCACGCACAACCGCGTGGTTTCATGGTTACCCGTGCCAAATGCCAGGCCCGGATCCAGCCACAGCACCTCATCGCCAGCCGGTACCTGATACTTCCCGCGCTCCCAGGCCGGCACCCAGTGGAGTCGCCCAAACCGCCATGGCTTGAAATGCGCCTTGTAGCTGTCGCGCCAGTCCGCCTCGGCCAAAATCTTGATCTCCTCCTTCGCCATCGGGCTCACCGGGAGCATCGGCCGCAGTTCCTCCCAGCGAAGCTTCGCCTCGGCAGGGCTCGTGAACACGCCCACCAG
Source organism: uncultured Opitutia bacterium (assembly GCA_903825285.1). Taxonomy (GTDB): domain Bacteria; phylum Verrucomicrobiota; class Verrucomicrobiia; order Opitutales; family Opitutaceae; genus Opi-474. The sequence continues at coordinate 4,328 of CAIJZY010000010.1, forward strand.
CCAGGCCCGCTTGACGATCACGTCCTCCAGCAGGCTCCAGCCCTCGACGCCCAGCTCGAGCAGCAGGTCGTCGGTCACATCCATCGCGCTCGGCGGGATCTCCACCTTGATTTCAACCAAGTCCATTCGCCGAAAGTTCCCAGCCCTCCACCCCACGGCAACGCCAATCCTCTCACCCGCCCCCGCGCCGCTCGCGGTACTCGCGGGGACTCATCCCGGTCGCCAGACGGAAGGTCTTGTTGAGGTAATGGAGGTCCGGCAGCCCCACCTCTCCGGCAATCGTCTTCACGGGCAGGGTCGTGTGGATCAACAGGTGCCGCGCCCGGTCCACGCGCCGACGCCGGATATACCCCTCGATCGTCACACCAAACTGCGCGCGAAACAGCCTCGTCAGGTGATTGTGCGAGATCTCCGCCCGCCGCGCGATCGCCGGGATCACCAGCGATTGCGCGAGGTGCAGCTCGATCTCCCTCACCGCCCGGCTGAGTGCCGGATGCAACCGCTTGTTCGGCTCCCGCTCCGCCATCGGCTGCCCCGCCAGCTGCCACAGGACGTCCCATAACCGCACCGAGGCCCGGCGCGGCTGCGCTGGCAGCCAGCCTGCGGCCTCCTCCAAGGCCCGCGTCAGCGGGCCAAACGATTCCAACGCATCCTGCATCACCGGCATCGTGACGAGGTCACCTCCCGGCGGCAGGCGAAAGTGCGCGAAGAAATGCCGCGATTCCCCGCGGAAACGGTAGACGACGCGCACGCCCGGCGGGGTCACGCTCACCCAGCCGGGCCGGATGAGGTGCTCCTCGTCGCCGATCACCACGGCCCCCTCATACTCGTACAGGTGCAGCGCCCACAGCTCCGCCAGCTGGTAAGCCTCCTCCCGCTGGCGTCGGCCGTGCACCGCCCGGCCCGCCTGCACCAGCTGCGGCGGATTCTTCAGGGGCATCAGCCAGACCGACGGCGCCATACCGCGGCCTTTCAGCGCTTGCTCAACCGCGCGATCACCGCCGGCAACAGCGCGTGCTCCGCCTGATGCACCTTCGCCGTCAGCGACTCGAGCGTGTCGCCGGGCTCGATGCGCACCGGGGCTTGGTCGAGGATCGGTCCGCCATCCACCTCCAGGGTCACCGCATGCACCGTGCAGCCCGTGAGCTTCACGCCGCGCCGAAACGCCTGGCCGATCGCATCCAGCCCGGGAAAGCTGGGCAGCAAGCTGGGATGGAGGTTGATGATCTTGCCCGCAAACGCGCCGAGCAGGCCCGGTTTGAGCACCCGCATGAATCCCGCGAGCACCACAAGATCGGGCGCACAAGCCTTCACCGCCGCGATGAAGCGCGCCTCGCCCTCGCCCTCCAGCTTGGTCTTGAACGGCGCCGGGTCCACGAAGGCGGCCGGGACCCCGAACCGCGGGCCCAGCGCCAGGATCCCCGCCGTGGGTTGGTCGGAAAAAATGCCCACCACGCGGGCGCGGCCGAGCCGGCCGGCCTGCTGCGCCGCGAGGATCGCCTCCGCATTCGAGCCCCGTCCGGATCCGAGGATGACGACGCGCATGTTCGTCAGACCTCCCCAGCCGCCTTGATCTTCGCAATCAGCGCCGTGGTGCTGAACCCGGGCAGGAAGGGCACAAAGGCGATCTTCGCCCCCGCCTGCTCCAGCGCCGCCCGCTCCTCGGGATTGAGCGTGTCGAGGGTGTAGTCACCCGCCTTGCAGTAGACATCCGGCTTCAGCGCGCGGATCTCCGCGGTCAACCGCGGCTCGCGGAACACCACGACCGCATCCACGCACGCCAGCGCGCCGAGCGCGTAGGCCCGCTCCTGCTCGCCTTGCACGGGCCGGGTCGGGCCCTTGATCGCCCGCACGCTCGCGTCGGCGTTGATCGCCACCACCAGCACGTCGCCCAGCGCCCGCGCGGCCTGCAGCGCGTACAAATGCCCCGTGTGCAGCAGGTCGAACACGCCGTTGGTCAGGACCACCCGCCGGCCGGCGGTTCGCCAGCTTTCCCGCACGGCCACGGCGTCGCCCAGGGACAGGAGTTTCGGATTGGGAAGCTTCACGCGCGGGCCGAGGTTTTCACGCCGCTCCGCCGTTGTAAATTCTCTTTCCCCTGTTTTGCTGCCTGCACCCCGCCCCGATGAAAGCCCGCCTCGCGCTCGTCGTCCTGTCGCTCGTGCTGTCGCTCCTGATCGGCCTGACCCTGCGCCGCGGCGCCGGCGCCGCCACCGGGGTCTCCACCCGGCCGCTCATCGGCCTCTCCATGGACACGCTCGAGGTCGAGCGCTGGCAGCATGACCGCGACCTGTTTGTCGCGCGTGCCAAGGAACTCGGCGCCGACGTGCTCGTCGTCTCCGCCAACGGCAGCGACACCCGTCAGGTGCAGGACTGCGAGGCGCTCATCAACAACCGCATCGGCGCCCTGGTGATCATCCCGCACGACGGCGCCGCCATGGCCAAGGGCGTCAACCTCGCCCACGAGGCACACATCCCGGTCCTCGCGTACGACCGCCTCATCCTCAACTGCGACCTCGATCTCTACCTCACCTTCGACAACGTCCGCGTCGGCGAGCTGCAGGCCGGCTACCTGGTGGACAAGCTCAAGGGCCGGAAAGCCCGCATCGTCCGCCTGCTCGGCTCCAAGACCGACAACAACGCCTTCCTGTTCAAGCAGGGCCAGGACAACATCCTCAACCCCGCCATCGCGCGCGGCGACATCGAGATCGTGCACGAGGACTGGTGCGACGGCTGGCGGCCCGAGAACGCGAAGAAGGTCCTCAACGCCGCCATCACCAAGGCCGGGCGCAACATCGACGCGGTGCTGTGCTCCGCCGACATCCTCTCCGCCGGCGCCATCCAGGTCCTCCTCGAGGAGGGCCTCGCGGGCAAGGTGCTCGTCACCGGCCAGGACGCCGACCTGTCCTCCTGCCAGCGCATCGTCGAGGGCACGCAGGCGATGACGATCTACAAGCCGATCAAGAACCTCGCGAACACCGCCGCCGAGCTCGCGGTCAAGATGGCCCGCCGCGAGGTGATCGTGGCGAAGCAGGAGCTGCCCAACGGCAAGACCAGCGTGCCCTCGATCTTCCTGCCCGTGCACGTCGTGGACAAGGACACGATGGAGGCCACCGTCATCGCCGACGGCTTCCACACCCGCGAGTCGATCTACAAGCCGTAAGATGCCCGCGCTCCTCGAGGCCTGCGCCATCACCAAGCGCTTTCCCGGCGTGACCGCCCTGCGCGAGGTCAGCTTCGACCTGCAGCCCGGCGAGATCCACGCGCTCTGCGGCGAGAACGGCGCCGGCAAGTCCACCCTGATCAAGCTCCTCTCCGGGCTCCACCCGCACGGCAGCTACGAGGGCGAGCTGCGCCTCGACGGCCGGCCCGCCGCGTTCCGCACCATCGCCGACGCCCAGCGCCACGGCATCGCCGTGATCTACCAGGAGCTCGCGCTCGTCCCCGAGCTGTCCATCGCCGAGAACCTGTTCCTCGGCTGCGAGCCGCGGCGCGGCGCGCTGATCGACTGGGAGAAGCTCTACACCGACGCCCGCGGCGTCCTCGCCTCGGTCGGGCTCGACCTCTCCGCCGAGACACCCGTCGGCCGGCTGGGCGTCGGCCAGCAGCAGCTGGTCGAGATCGCCAAGGCCCTCGGCAAGCAAACCCGCATCCTCATCCTCGACGAGCCCACCGCCGCCCTCGCCGAGCGCGAGGTGGACACGCTGCTGGAGCTGCTCCGCGGCCTGCGCGCCCACGGCATCGCGTGCATCTACATCTCGCACAAGCTGGACGAGGTCTTTGCCGTCGCCGACCGCATCACCGTGCTCCGCGACGGCGCCACCATCTCCACCCACCCGACCGCCGCCACCTCGAAGACCGGCGTCATCCGCGACATGGTCGGGCGCGAGATCCAGGACCTCTTCCCGCGCGTCGCCCACCATCCCGGCGAGGTGCTGCTGCGCGTGGACGCGCTGCGCGCCGCCCCGTCGCGCGACGCGGCCGAGCAGCTGCACGGCATCAGCTTCGAGGTCCGCGCCGGCGAGGTGCTCGGCATCGGCGGGCTCATGGGCGCCGGCCGCACCGAGCTGCTCATGCACATCTTCGGGGCCTGGGGCGAGCGGCGTGGCGGCACGGTCGACCTCGGCGGCCGGCCGCTGCCCGCCGGCGACCCCGTCGGCGCGCTGGCGCGCGGACTCGCGCTCGTCAGCGAGGACCGCAAGCGCTACGGCCTGGTCCTCGAGCGCGACATCGGCTTCAACCTCTCGCTCTCCTCCCTCGGTCGCCTGCGCCGCGGGCTGCTGGTGGACGAGGAGGCCGAGGTGCGCGCCAACCAGCGGTTCTTTGCGTCGCTGCGCGTGAAGGCCGCTTCGCTCGAGACCGTCGTCGGCACCCTCTCCGGCGGCAACCAGCAGAAGGTCGTGATCGGCAAGGCGCTCATGACCGAGCCCCGCGTCGTCTTCCTCGACGAGCCCACCCGTGGCATCGACGTCGGCGCCAAGCTTGAGGTCTACGAGCTCGTCAACCGCCTCACCGCCGAGGGCAAGGCGGTCGTCCTCGTCTCCAGCGAACTCCCCGAGCTCATGGGCATGAGCGACCGCATCCTCATGCTCCACGAGGGCGCCGTCGGCGGGGAGTTCACCCGCGACGCCGCCACGCCCGAGCGGCTCCTGGCCGCCGCGATGGGACGCACCCCGGCCGCCGCCTAGCCATGAAGACCAAGTTCTCCGTCCGCGACTTCTCCCTCCTGCTCAGCCTCGTCGCGGTCTGGGCGTTCTTCGCCGTCACGTCGCCGCAGTACCTCTCCGCGCGCAACCTGTCCGCGCTCTCGGTCGAGCTCGCGATCACGGCCACCCTCGCGCTGGGCATGCTGCTCGTCATCCTGCCCGGCCACATCGACCTCTCGGTCGGCAGCGGCGTCGGGCTGGTCGGCGGCATCGCCGCGGTGCTGGTCTTCAACCACGGCTGGCCCGCGCCGCTCGCCTTCCTGCCCGCGATTGCGGTCGCGCTGCTGGTCTGGCTCGCGCAGGGCGCGCTCATCGTCCGCCAGCGCATCCCCGCGTTCATCATCACGCTCGGCGGGCTGCTCATCCTCAAGGGCGTCTTCTGGCTGGTGATCGACACCCACACCGTGCCGGTCGCGCCGGGCGGCCGGCCGAACCTGTTCTCGCTGCTCACGACCTACTACCTGCCGCCGCTCGCGAGCTATGTCGTCATCGCGATCGTCATGGCCGCGCTCGTCGCCGTCACGCTGCGGGCGCGGGCGCGCCGCGCCGCGATGGGATTCGAGGTGGACGACCCGGAGCTCGCGTTCCTCAAGCTCTTCCTCACCGGCCAGGGCCTGCTGCTGTTCGTCCTCGCGGTAAACCAGTTCCGCGGCATCCCGCTGCCGGTCCTCGCGCTCGGGCTGGTCGCGCTGGCCATCCAAGTGATCACGCGCCACACGCCCTTCGGGCGCCACCTCTACGCCATCGGCGGCAACGAGGAGGCCGCGTTCGTGTCCGGCGTGCCGGTCCAGCGCGTCGTGATCGGCGCGTACGTGCTGCTCGGGGGCATCGTGGCGATCACCGGCCTGCTGCAGACCGCCTACGCCGGCGCCGCGACCACCACCGTCGGCGACTCCATGGAGCTCGACGCGATCGCCGCGTGCGTCATCGGCGGCACGAGCCTGCGCGGCGGCCGCGGCACGGTCCTCGGCGTGATCTTCGGCGCGCTCATCATGGCGAGCCTGCTCAACGGCATGACGCTCCTCGCCGTCTCGCCCGAGCTGAAGTTCATCGCCCGCGGCGTGGTCCTCACGCTCGCCGTCTGGATGGACGTGAAGCTCGCCCGGCGCTGAGCCGGGCGCGGGCTCAGAAGAACTTCTTGGCCTTCTCGAAGAAGGTCTTCGAGGTCGGCTCGCTGGCGTCGCCGCTCACGCGCGCGAATTCCTCGAGGAGCTTGCGCTGCTCGGCGGTGAGGGACTGGGGGACTTCCACGTGCACGCGGACGAGCTGGTCGCCCTGCCGGCCACCGCGCAGCGAGGGCATGCCCTTCTCGCGCAGCCGGAAGGTCGTGCCGCTCTGCGTGCCGCTGGGGATCTTGAGCGAGGCCTTGCCGAACAGCGTGGGCACCTCGATCGTGCCGCCCAGCGTCGCGAGCGTGAACTTGATCGGGATCTCGCAAAACAGGTTGTCCTCCTGGCGCTCGAACAGCTCGTGCTCCTTGACCGAGAGCACGATGTAGAGGTCGCCCGGGTGCCCGCCCGCCAGGCCCGCCTCGCCGTTGCCGGTGGAGCGGAGGCGGGAGCCGGTGTCGACGCCGGGGGGAATGCGGACGTTGAGCTTGGTGGACCGGACCACGCGGCCCTCGCCGCGGCACGCGGTGCAGGGCTTCTCGACCTTGGTGCCCATGCCGCCGCAGGTCGGGCAGGGCTGGGTGAAGGTGATGATGCCGCCCGAGCGGCGGATCTGGCCCGCGCCGCGGCATGTCGGGCAGGTGACGCGCTTCGAGCCGGGCTCGGCACCCGATCCGTCGCAACGCTCGCAGGCCGCGTGCTTGCGGAAGGAGATTTCCTTCTCGGCGCCGCGCGCCGCCTCCTCGAGCGTGATCTCGAGGTCGTAGCGCAGGTCGGAGCCGTCGCGGCCGGCGTCGCGGCCGCCGCCGCCGAACATCTCGTCAAAGATCCCGCCGCCCTGCTGCTGGCCGAAGACCTCGCGGAAGATGTCGAACGGGTCGTGGAAGCCGCCACCCATCCCGCCCGCGCCACGCGGCACGCCGGCGCCCCCGCCCTCGAAGGCGGCCGCGCCGTAGCGGTCGTAGGCCGCGCGCTTCTCCGGGTCCTTGAGCACCTCGTAGGCGTGGGAGATCTTCTTGAACATCTCCTCCGCCTCCTTGTTGCCGGGATTCTTGTCGGGGTGGTACTGGACCGCCTTCTTGCGGTACGCCTTCTTCAGTTCCTCCTCGGTGGCGCCCTTCGCCACGCCGAGCAGCTCGTAATAGTCGTCTTTGGCCATGTGGTCAGGAGAGGTGTAGAAATATTGGAATACCGGAGATGAAAATCAGGAATTGAGGAACCGGCGAGCGGGCATCGAGTGAAGGCGAACGGAAGACTCGGGTGTCATTCCCGTTTTCCTGAGTTCCACATCAGCAATCATGGATCGGCTCCAGGGGTTCCCCCTCAGGCCTTCGCCGGGCCGCTCGAGACGACCACCGACGCCGGCCGCAGCAGCCGGCCGTTCAGCGAGTAGCCGGTGCGCACCACCGTGACGACGCTGCCCTCCGGCACGCTGGCGCTGGGCTGCGCCGAGATGGACTCGTGCTGGTTGGCGTCGAAGGGCTGGCCCGCGGGCTGGATTTCCTTGAGCCCCTGGTTCGCCAGCACCGTCTTGAACTGCGCCAGCACGAGCTCCACGCCGCCGGCCAGCGTCTTGAGGTCCGCGCCGGGCTGCTTCGCCGCGGTGAGGCCGAGCGCGAGGTTGTCGAGCACGGGGAGCAGGTCCTCCAGCACGCGCCCCGCCGCGAACTGGCGGAGCTCGTCCTTCTCGCGCACGGTGCGGCGCCGGAAGTTCTCCAAGTCCGCCACGGACCGCACATAGCGGTCGTAGTTCTCCGCCGCCTCCTTCTTGGCCGCAGTCAACGGGTCCACGGCCGGGGCCGCCTCCGGCGCGGGCGCCGCCTTGGCGGGATCGGGCACGGTGTTCGCTTGGGTGCTGAGAGTCTCGGCTGATTCGGGTGCGGCCATAGGAATCCGACAGCTAACTATGGCTTTTTGCTTTCTTCAAGCGCATCGAAATATCCTTTGGTCTTTTCTTCCACCCGGTGGCCGGCGTGCTCCAGGAGCCTGGCCCCGGTTTTCGCGGCGTCCTTGACCGCATCGCCGATCGCGTCCCCCAGCCGGCCCGGCACCAACTCGCGCAGCAATGGGCCCGCCGGCAGCAGGCTCTGCAGCGCCGCGGGGGCCAGCAGTTGCCGGGTGTCGGTCACGTTCGTGAAGTCGTGCCGGAAGCCGAGCTTGAAGTCCTGCACCACCGGCACGGCCCCGGAATGGTCGGCAATCATGAGCTCGTCCAGGCGCACGCTCAGCGCGCGGATGAGCAGGCCGCGCCCGGCCCGCGCGGACGGCGGCCGCGGCGTGGCGGCGCCGGGATCGGTCAGGTGCTCATGAAACGCCCCCGCGTTGGTATGACCGGCCTCGCGCTTCACCAGCGTGACCCTGGCCAGGTCCAACGTGGCGGAGGCGATCACCGGCCGGTCGGTGAACAGGCTGAGCATCTCCACGTCCGCCGCGAAGTGGCGCAGCTCGATGAACTCGTGGATGGGAAAAGTCGGCGGATTCGTCACCACGAGCCCGCGCACCTCGATCGTGCCGGTGAACGGGTTGACGGCCAGGCTCTCCACCGTCGCGTCGAAGCCCGTGCGCTGCCGGATCTCGTGGGTGACCACCAGCGGCAGGAACAGCATCCAGGCCAGCGTGGCGGCCGCGCCGACGACGGCGAGGAAGGCGCACAGCTTGAGCAGCGCGCCGCCGCGGCAGTCCAGCAGCGGCGGGACGGGAAGGCGGTGGTCGCGCAGGGTCACAGGTGGGGGCGAGCTGGCACGCGGCAGTTAGGCTCCAGCAGTCGCGAGCCAGCTCGCTCCCACCTTCCATCCGGGGCTGCCGTCGGCATTCAACTTTAAACCTTCGACGTTCAACTTCCCGGCCCTCAGGCGAAGTTTTCCGTGACGAGCAGGATGGCCGTGCTCTCGGCCGTGAAGGTGAAGGCGCCCGCGAACGGCAGCAGGACATTCTCGCCGCGGCCGACGGCCTGGCCAAAGGGAGCGCGCGAGCCGGTGCTGCCGTCGGCGCCGCAGCGCACCGAGCCGCTCACCACGCTCAGGAGCCGCGGCTGCTCGCCCGCGCTCACGGTGAAGCGCTCCCCGGCGCCCAGCACGACGCGGCGGATGCGGAACTCGGCGCAGTCGGCGATGACGCCGGAGGTCGGCGCCGCGCGCACGGGCGCCGGCTCAAAGTCGTTCCACAGGATCGACCGCAGCGACTCCGCGATGTGCAGCTGGCGGGGCTGGCCGTCGAGCCCGACGCGGCCCCAGTCGTAGACGCGGAAGGTGGTGTCGGAGTTCTGCTGGATCTCGAGGATGAGGTTGCCCGCGTCGATCGCGTGCACCTGCCCGCTCTGCACCAGGATGGAGTCGCCCGTGGCCACGCGAAAATGGTGGATGCAGTTCTCGAGCGTGCCGTCGCCGATTGCGCGCTCGAACTGCTCGCGCGTCACGCCCCGCTTCAGGCCCACCAGCAGGTGCGCGTCGTGCGTGGTGTGGGCAATGTACCAGTTCTCCGTCTTGGGCTCGCCCTTGAGCTCCGCCGCGACCTCCGCGGGCGGGTGCACCTGGAGGCTGAGCCGCTCGCGGCAGTCGAGCCATTTCACCAGCAGCGGGAACGGACGCGCGCCGGGCCACTTCGGGCCCATCAGGTCGGCGGCGTGCTTGGCGAGCACGGCGCGCAGGGTCTGGCCGGCGAAGTGGCCGACCTTCACCACGGACTGCGCCTCCGGCCGGTCCACGATCTCCCAGCTTTCGCCGATCGGCCGCTGCGCCGGGAGCGTCCGGCCCAGCGCGGCCTCGAGCGCCCGTCCGCCCCATACCCTTTCCTGATACAACGGCTCAAAACGCAGGAGATCTCGCATGGAGGAAGGGTAGGATTGGGGATCACTCCCGTCGAGGGGAGTTTACATTTGACCGCCTAGTGGGTTAGCATGGAATCCGCGCTGATTCGGTTGGTTTACACCACAAATGCCCAAGTCGGAGACTTCAAACCCAAACGACGGTCCGTCGTTCCAAGGCCAGCGATACCGTCCCAATTGGTTCGAGGCGGTTACCTGCTTCATTCTGGGTAGTTTCCTGACCGTCGCCCTGGTGGATTACGAGCCGACGCAGGTCGGGGCGCTGCGGTCGACCGCGGCCACGGCCAAGAACCTCATGGGCTGGGTCGGCGCCGACACCGTCTGGATCCTGCTCTTCTCCATCGGCATCAGCACCTGGCTGCTGCCCATCTTCCTCTTCTGGATGCTCTACGTGGCCATGCGCAACGCGCGCCACCTGGTCGTCACGCGCGTGATCGCCATGCTCGTGGCCGCGGTGGCGCTGGCCAGCATCGCCGCGATGTTCAAGGAGGCGAAGTGGGGCAACGACTACTTCCCCAACGGCCCCGGCGGGCTCGCCGGCCGCGTGCTCTACCACCAGCTCCTCGCCGACGCGCTCGGGCCGTTCGGCTCGGGGCTCCTGCTGGGCACCGGCTACGTGTTCGCGCTGATGTTCATTTTCACGAAGGACATCGGCCTCGAGCTGGAGCGCTACCTCACGATGTTCCAGACCTGGTGGGCCGCGCGCCGCGCGCGCCGCGCCCAGCTGTCCGAGCAGCAGCGCAAGGACAAGGAGGCCGGCCTGCGCGCCAAGGCGGCCCCCGCGGCCGCCGCCGCCTCCGTGGCCGCCGCCGCCGCGCCCGCGGCGCCGATCGGGCCGACCGGCAAGAAAGTCTTCGTGCCAAAGAGCCCCGAGGAGCTGGCCAAGCTCAACCTCGACAAGGCCGACGTCGCCGCCAAGGTCGCCGCCGCGCTCCCGCCCAAGCCCGAGCCCGCCCCCGAGCCGGCCGCCAAGCCCGAGCCCAAGAAGGAGAAGGCGACCGCCGTCCCCGAGCCCGCGGCCGAGGCCAAGGCCGCGCCCCCCAAGAAGCTCGAGCTCAACATCGTCAAGCCCGAGGAGACCAAGAAGGCCAAGAACGCCACGCTTCCGCTGCGCAATGATGACGCCAATTACGAGTTCCCGCCGCTCAGCCTGCTGAAGGACCAGATCCGGCCCGCCGCCGGCAGCAGCGAGGAGGAGCACCGCCAGAACGCCGAGAACCTCCTCCGCATCCTCGGCGAGTTCGGCGTCGAGGTCACCCTCGGCGAGATCCACGTCGGCCCCGTCATCACCCGCTACGAGGTCGTCCCGGCCGCCGGCGTGCGCGTCGAGAAGATCGCCGGCCTCGACAAGAACATCGCCCTCGGCATGCGCGCCCAGTCGGTCCGCATCCTCGCCCCGATCCCGGGCAAGGCCGCCGTCGGCGTCGAGGTGCCCAACCAGAAGCCCACGCCCGTCGGCATGCGCGAGATCCTCGAGAGCGAGGACTGGAGCAACGCCAAGGCCGAGCTGCCCATCGCGCTGGGCAAGGACGTCTCCGGCAAGCCGCTCATCTCCGACCTCACCAAGATGCCGCACCTCCTGATCGCCGGTGCGACCGGCTCGGGCAAGTCCGTCTGCATCAATTCCATCGTCGCCTCCATCCTCTACAGCGCCTCGCCCAAGAATGTCCGGCTCATCATGGTCGACCCGAAGGTGGTCGAGCTGAAGGTCTTCAATTCGCTCCCGCACATGCTGATCCCGGTGGTCACCGAGCCCAAGAAGGTGCCCGCCGCCCTCAAGTGGCTGCTCGGCGAGATGGAGCAGCGCTACCAGATCTTCGCCAAGGTCAACGTCCGCAACATCGTCGGCTTCAACTCGCGCAAGCGCTCCGACGACGCCAAGCCCGCCGACGACGCGCAGGCCGCCCTCAGCGGCGTGGACCCGCTCGCGGCGGAGGACATCGAGATCCCCGACCGCCTGCCCTACATCGTCGCCATCATCGACGAGCTGGCCGACCTCATGATGATCGCCCCGGCCGAGATCGAGACGAGCATCGCCCGCCTCGCCCAGCTCGCGCGCGCCGCCGGCATCCACCTCATCATCGCCACCCAGCGCCCGTCGGTGAACGTCATCACCGGCGTCATCAAGGCCAACCTGCCCTCGCGCATCGCCTTCCAGGTCGCGTCGCAGGTGGACTCCCGCACCATCCTCGACACCAAGGGCGCGGACACGCTCATCGGCCGCGGCGACATGCTCTTCTCGCCGCCCGGCACCTCGCGGCTCGTGCGCGCGCAGGGCGCGTTCGTCGCGGACGACGAGGTCTCCGGCATCGTCGAGTTCCTCAAGCGCAACGGCCCGCCGCAGTACGCGCAGGCCGTGCAGCAGCACATCGACCGCGCCGCCCGCGAGGACGACGAGGAGGAGGGCGGCGGCGAGGGCGACGACGGCGAGATGGGCGACGACGAGGCGCTGTACGCCCAGGCCCTCGACGTGCTGAAGTCCACCAAGCGCGCGAGCACGTCGATGCTGCAGCGCCGCCTGCGCATCGGCTACAACCGCGCCGCGCGCATCATGGACCTCATGGAGCAGAAGGGCGTGGTCGGACCCGAGAACGGATCCAGCCCGCGCGAGATCCTCGTGGACCTCGACACGCTCTGACCCGGAGAATCCCCTTTCCCTTCGCGGCCAACTCCCTTACTCCAAACCCCATGCAATCCATCGGCGAGCGCCTCGAAGAAGCCCGGAAGAAGAAAGGTATTTCCATCCGCGAGGCCGCGGAGGCCACCAAGATTCGCGGCGATTACCTGCAGCAGTTCGAGAACAACCGCTTCGACATCAACCTCACCGAGATCTACGTGCGCGGCTTCCTGCGCGCCTACGCCGCCTACCTCAAGCTGCCCGTCGACAAGCTGCTCAACGACTACGCCTCCCTCGGCCGCGGCGAGCCGCGACCGCGCCAGCCCAGCCGCGAGGTCTACGGCCGCATGGATGTCACGATCGCCTCCGCGGAGGACCGCGGCGAGGCCGCGGCCGACGAGACCCCCGCCGCGCCGCCGCCGCGGCGCCAGGCCAGCATCTCCCGCGGCAGCAGCCCCACTCCCGGCCCCGCGATCGACCCGGCGCTCCTCTTCAAGCTCGGCAAGTGGGCCGGCATCGGTGTCCTCGTGCTGCTGTTCATCTGGGGCGTCAAGGCCGTCATGAGCAGCGGCCCCGGCAGCACCACCCCGGCCGCCAACCACACGGCCCCCGCCGGCCCCGCCACGAATCCCGCCGCGAACCCCGTTTCCGAACGCATGATCACGCTTGTGGCGCTTGATGTCGTGCGCGTGTCGGTGCTGCACAAGAACGCGGACGACAGCGAGGGCGACCTCATCTTCCAGGGCACGCTCGCCCGCGGCCAGACGCAGCCCGTCGCATGGCCCGGTCCGATCTACATTCGGGCCAGCGCCGGTGAGAACCTCCAGATTGAGTACAAGGGCAAGCGCTACCCGTCCGGCTTCACCGGTCCCAATCGGGCGCAGATGAAGTAAGCGGAGCCCGCGACGGCCCGCTCAGCGCAGTCCCACCGGACGGTCCAAAATCTCGCGCATCAGCCACGCCCGGCGCACGGTGGGCGGATCCCGCAGGTCGGCCAGCAGCTCGGCCGTGATGTTCATCGCGGGTGTCGAAATGGCGGTGGCGGCGCTCATCGTCGCGGCATTGGCGGCCCGGCGCTCACCCTGGACCCGCGCCGCCTCGAGCGCGCGCATCTGGTCGGCGAGCTGGCGCTGGCCCTCCAGCACGGCCGCAAGCGAAGGTGACGTGGCCGGCTCATCCGCCGGCGGCTCGGGGGCGGCCTCGGCCACGATTGGGGGCAGCCCGACCGGCGGGGCGAATCCCCGGCGCTCGGCGATCTTTCGCCGAATCTCCTCCTGGATGCGCCGGGTGCGCTCGGCCTGTGCCGCGTCCGGGACCGCCAACGACCGCGGAGTGCCCGGCGGCGGCTCCGTCAGCTTGCGCGCCATCTGCACCATCCCCCGGATCACCGTGATGATCACGAAGAGGGCGATGAGGTACGGCAGCGCGTCGAAGAGCGAGTCCATGGCGGCGCGGGCCTACTTCTTGCCCTCGGGGTGCGCGATGCTGGAGCGCATGGCGGTGTCCGCCTGCACGTTCTCCATGCGATAGTAGTCCATCACGCCCAGCCGGCCGGAGCGGAACGCCTCGGCCATCGCGAGCGGCACCTGGGCCTGGGCCTCGACAACCTTCGCCTGCATCTCCTGCACGCGGGCCTTCATCTCCTGCTCGACCGCAACCGCGGCCGCGCGGCGGATCTCGGCCTGCGCCTGGGCGATGCTCTTGTTCGCCTCGGCCTGTGCCTCCTGCAGCTTGGCGCCGACGTTCTCGCCGACGTCCACGTCGGCGATGTCGATGGAAAGGATCTCAAACGCCGAGCCCACGTCGAGGCCGCGCGCCAGCACGGTCTTCGAGATGCTGTCCGGGGACTCGAGCACGATCTTGTAGGACTCGGCCGAGCCGATCGTGGAGACGATGCCCTCGCCGACGCGGGCGATGATCGTCTCCTCCTTGGCGCCGCCGACGAAGCGGTCGAGGTGCGTGCGCACGGTCACCCGGGCCTTCACCTTCACCTGGATGCCGTCCTTGGCCACGCCGTCGATGGTGGTGCGGCCGCTCTCGGGATTCGGGCAGTCGATCACCTTGGGGTCGACCGAGGTGCGCACGGCCTCCTCGACGGACTTGCCCGAGCCCTTGGTGGCGAGGTCGATCGCGCACGAGCGCTGCCAGTCAAGCGCGATGCCGGCCTTCTGGGCGGCAATGAGGGCGTGGACGCACGCGAGCACGTTGCCGCCCGCGAGGTACTGCGCCTCGATCTCGTCGATCGAGAGTTGGATGCCCGCCTTGGTGGCGCGGATGCGCGCGTCCACCATCACGCTGTAGGGCACCTGCCGCAGCCGCATGGCCAGCAGGTTGAACATGCTGACCGGCGCGCCGGCCAGGAGGGCGCGGAGCCAGACGCTGAAGAACGAGAAGATGATCGCGGCGAGGACGAGGACGAATACGCCGATGATGAGGAAGACGAGATTGCCGGAGTTCATGGGATTTTGGTGACAGTGAGGGAAAAGTTCTGGGCGCCGGTGACCTTGAGCCGCGCGCCGCGGGCGACGTGGCCGTCGAGCGACTGCGCCTCATACCGGCGGCCGTCGACCTCCACCTGGCCCGAGGGCATCAGCGGGGTGAGGGCGACCGCCTCGCGGCCCGCCAGCTCGGCCAGGTCCGACGACTTGGCGCTGCTCGTGCCGTGGACCTCGGCATGGAGGAAGAATTTCCGGCCGAATTTGGTCTTCGGCAGCAGGCCGTACTCGATGTACAGGGCCAGCGACAGCAGCGCCGCGCCGATGGCGAACGCCAGCAGGCCCCCGGCCACGCCGTGCAGGGAGAACGCCAGCGCCGTGCCCGCGAGCATGGCGAGGGTGCCGAACACGCTGAGCACGATGCCCGGCATGAAGAGATCGAGCGCCAGCATCACGATGCCGAGGATGAAAAGGAGGAGAATGGTCGACATGGCCGAAGGGAGATTGCCCGCAGGCTCGCACGTTCGGAAGCCCCCCACAAGCGCGAACCCGGTGGAAACCGGGCCGCCGTTTCCATCCCCGCGGTCGATTCGACCCGGCCGCGCCGCCGAAACCAAATCGTGATCCGAAAGAAATTGCCCGGCTCGCCAGCCCGCCCTTACTCGCAGGCCATGGAGAAAATCTCCCACCTGGGTCAGACCCTCACCCGCTGGCGGGTCGGATCGTCCACCTTCCTCGCGCTGCCGGAAATCGGCGCGCGGCTCATGAACTGGAATGTCACGCTGGGCGACGGCTCGGTCCGCGACGTCATCTACTGGCCCGAGGCCCAGCCGCTCGAGGAGTTCTACAAGGTCCGCGGCGGCAACCCGATCCTCTTCCCCTTCAACGCGCGCTCCTACGACCGCGGCGACATCCACTTCTGGCGCGACGCCGCCGGCGTGCGCCGGCCGATGCCGATGCACGGCCTCGCCCGCCAGGGCGGCTTCCGCCTCACCCGCCTCGACGCGGGCGGCTTCTCCGCGCTGTTCCTGCCCGGCGAGGAGGCGCGCGCCTGCTACCCCTTCGACTACGAGTTCACCGTGACCTACCGCTTTGAGCCGTTCGGGCTCGTCTGCGAGCTGAGCCTCAAGAACCTCGGCCGCGAGCCGCTGCCGTGGAGCGCCGGGCACCACTTCTACTTCACCGTGCCGTGGAGCGAGGGCGCCGCGCGCAGCGACTACCTGATCCGGCTGCCGGCGGCCCAGCGCGTGCGGCAGGACTTCACCACCGGGCAGCTGCTGCCCGGGCCGGCGCTCCAGACCGACGAGAACCTGGCCAACCCCGCGCTGGTCGACACCATCCACACTCACCTGCGCTCGAACACGGTGGCGTTCGGCGAGAAGGGCCGCCCGGGCGATGTCGTGATCCGCGTCGGCCAGGCCAAGGTGCCGCCGCCCGACGCCACCATCGTCACGTGGACCGGCAGCGACGACGCGCCCTACTACTGCGTGGAACCATGGATGGGCCCGCCCAATGCCCCCGAGCACAAGTTTGGCCTGCACTGGGTCAAACCCGGTGAGACCGAGGTCTTCGCCATCAGCATCGCGGTCAAGTGAACCCGCCCGCCATGCCCCAGCGTCACCCGGTCACCACCCTCGCCTCCCTGCCGCCCGGCGCCAGCCGCGCCTTCACCATCGCCGGCCAGCGCATCGCGCTCTTCAACGTCGGCGGCACGATCCACGCCATGGAGGACACCTGCCCGCACGCCGGCGCGCCCCTGTCCGAGGGCCGGCTCGCCGGCTGCGTCGTCACCTGCCCGTGGCACGCCATCTCCTTCGACGTCTCCACGGGCTGCGTGCCCGGCCAGGCCGACCGCGCGCTGGCCACGTTCCCGGTCATCGTCACCGGCGACCAGATCGAGATCGAACTCTGAGCTCCGCGCGGAGTTTGGCAACGGCATGCCCAGCCCCAGAGTGCAGCAGGAGGTGGGAGCGAGCTCGCTCGCGACCAACCGGCTCGAGCAGTCGCGAGCAAGCTCGCTCCCACCTTGGTCGGGGTGTGATCTCCGAATGGCGTGGTCTAAACTCCGCCGGCCCCGCGGGCCGGCTCAGTGCAGCGCGCCCTTCCAGCCTTCGCCGCAGGGGCCGCCGGAATTCTGCGCTTCCACGGCGTACTCGGTGCCGTCCATGCGGGTCAGCGGCTGGTAGCCGCCGGAGATCCGGCGGACGTCGCCGGCGGCATAGTGACAGATGAAGGAGCGGCGGAAGCGGTTCTTCGAGCGGTTCGGACCCGAGCCGTGGATCAGGCTGCCGTTGAAGAACAGGGTGTCGCCGGCCTTCATCGGCACGATCTGCGCCTTGAGGCCGGGCGGCACGGGAACGAAATGACTGGTGTAGCTGACGCGCGCGTCGGCCACCGACGGGCAGCTGATCTCGGCGTCGTGGGTCTTCGGCACCACGAGCAGCGCGCCATTCTCGTTGTCCGTGTCGTCGATGGCGGTCCATGCCGCCACGCAGGTGCCCGGCTCCACGAGCAGGTAGAACTGGTCCTGGTGCAGGGCCTGGCCGCGCGCGCCGGGCGGCTTGAAATAAAACATGCTCTGCGCCGCCACGGGCTCCGCGCCCATGAACGCCCGGAGCCGGGCCGACACCCGCGGGTGCAGCATGAAGTCCTTCGCCCGCGCGTTGAACCGGTGCGGCATCATCACCCGCGGATACTGGTAAAGCGGGTCGTCCGGATTCTGCACGCCATCCGCCACCGTCCGCGGCTCGTAGTAGCCCGGGACGCCCTCGGCATGCATCCGGGCGAACAGGTCGCGGATTTCCTGGACCTCGGCGGGGCTGAACACGCCCTTGGCCAGGATGTAGCCCTCGCGGGCAAAGAACTCCGCCTGGGCGCGGATTTCGGGATCGGGAGCGGCTGGGGTAAGGTCGGCAACCATGCGAATAGCCTAGCATCGGTACGCAAAATCGCCAATAAACCGCCCCGCCAAATACCTATAATATCCTCCTGCATCCGCCATGCCCCTCCGCCCCAATACCCCGGCTCCCCCACCCGGCATGCTGGTCACCGGGCGGTTCGACAAGGGCCCGCGCTACCACACGTTCCGCGCGCACGGCACGCGGGACTGGCTGCTGATCTTCACGCGCAACGGGTGCGGCCGTTTCCGGCACGGGGCGGGTGAGCGGGTGGTGCAGCGGGACGACCTGGTGCTCCTGCGCCCCGGGGTGCGCCACGACTACAGGACGGCGCCCGGGCACCGGCGCTGGGACCTGCAGTGGGCGCACTTCCTGCCCCGCCCCGGCTGGCTGCCCTGGCTGGATTGGCCGGAGGTCGCGCCGGGGGTCCTGCACCTGTCGCTGCGCGGCCACGAGTCGGCGGACCTGATTGGAAGGCGCTTGGCCGATGTCATCCGGCTCAACGCCGGGCCGAGCCGCCAGCGCGAGGCGCTGGCGCTGAACGCACTCGAGGAAATCCTGCTATGGTGCGACCTGGCCAATCCCCGGCGCGAGACCGCCGGGCTCGACAGCCGGATCCGCCACTCGCTCGAGTTCATCTGCGAGCGCTTCGCCGAGCCGCTCCCCGTCGCGCGCATCGCCGCGCACTGCGGCCTGTCGCCGTCGCGCTTCGCCCACCTCTTCCGCGCCCAGACCGGCGAGACGCCGCAGCGCTACCTGGAACTGCAGCGGCTGAACCGCGCCCGCGAGCTGCTGGAGTTCACCCAGGAGCCGGTCGCCGCGATCGCCCGGTCCGTGGGCTTCGACAACCCGTTCTACTTCACGCTGCGGTTCAAGCGCCACGGCGGCCTCAGTCCCCGCGCCTGGCGCCGCCGCCGCCGCGAGGTTGCGTGATTTTTTCGGTTACATTTCGCGCAATCTTGGCCCAACTTTCCCCCATGACTTTCCCCGCCGCCCTCCTCGCGCTCCTGCCCAGCATCGGCGGGGGCGAGATGGTGGTCGTGCTGGCCGTCGTGCTGCTGCTCTTCGGCGGCGACAAGATGCCGCAGCTCGCCAAGGGCATCGGCCGCGCCGTCCGCGAGTTCAAGAAGGCCGCCGGCGACGTCGAGAAGGAGTTCAAGCGCGCGCTGGACGAGGTGCCGGACAGCCCGCCCTTGCCCAAGCCCACCCTCGTCCGCCCGCCGTCGCCCCCACCCCCCGCGCCTGCCGCGCCCTCCGCGCCACCGGTCGCCCCCGTCCGCAACGAGCCGCCGCCGGGGACCACGCCCGCCCCGTGAATGCGTCCCGGTCAGTCGAAGTCCCGCCGGTGACCCTGCCCATCACCGGCGAACTCGACCTGCACACCTTCGATCCCCGCGACCTGGACGAGCTCATCCCCGCCTACCTGACCGAATGCGCCGCGCGCCACCTGCGTCGCGTCCGCCTCATCCACGGCAAGGGCACCGGACGGCTCCGGGTGCGCGTCCATCACCTGCTCCAGCAGTCCCCGCTCGTCCGCGCCTACCGGCTCGGCGACGAGACCTCCGGCTCCTGGGGCGCCACCCTCGTCGACCTCCGCTGATGAACCTCGCCCGCCCCCTCGGCCTCGTCCTTCTCGCCCTCGCGCTCGGCTGGGGCGCCGGTTGCGTCACCTCGCCTGAAAGCGCGCCGCCGCCGACCCTGGTCCTGATCTCGATGGATGGCTTCCGCTGGGACTACTGCGCCCGGCATCCCGCGGAGACGCCGAACCTCCGGCAGCTGATGCAGGAGGGCTGCTCGGCCCGGGCCCTGATCCCGGTCTATCCCGCGAACACGTTTCCCAATCACTACGCGATCGTCACCGGCCTGTATCCGGCCCACCACGGCATCATCAACAACGACATGTTCGACCCCGTGACGCAGCGGTTCTTCCACAGCAAGAGCCCGGCGTCCGTGCACGACGGCCAGTGGTGGGGCGGCGAGCCGATCTGGGTCACCGCCGTCAAGCAGGGCCACCCGTCCGCCAGCTCCTTCTGGGTGGGCTCGGAGGCGCCGATCGAGGGCGTGCGGCCCACCTTCTGGCGGCCGTACGACGAGCGGGTCCCGTTCGAGCAGCGCCTGGACGAGTTCTCGCGCTGGCTGCACCTGCCGCCCGACCAGCGCCCCCTCGTGATCACGTTCTACCTCGAGGAGACCAATTCCGTGGGCCACAAGTTCGGCCCCGACTCGCCCGAGCTCGCCGCCACCGTGAAGCTGCTGGATGCGCGCGTCGGCGCCATCCGCGACCGGCTCCGCGCGGAGCACCGGGCGGGCAACCTCGTGATCGTGTCGGACCACGGCATGACGAACATCAGCGCCGAGCGCGTGATCCTGCTCGACGACTACCTCGACCTGAGCTCGGTGCAGCTGGATTTCTACGGGCCGGTGGCGGGACTCCGTCCACTGGAGGGCTCGGCCGAGTCCATCGTGCGCGCGCTGTCCGCCCTGCCCCACGCCAAGGCGTACCTGAGCCGCGACCTGCCCGAGCGTTTCCACCTGCGGGACAACCCCCGCATCCCGCCGGTCTGGATCGTGGTCGACGAGGGCTGGGAAATCGACACGCACAAGCACTTCGAGTTGATCCGGCAGAAATTCAACCACGGCGACCATGGCTTCGATCCGGCCAATGCCGCGATGCGGGGCATCCTCATCGCCAACGGACCCTCCTTCCGGAGCGGCGTGGTGATCGACCCGGTGGAAAACATCCACATCTACAACCTGCTCTGCGCCGCGCTGCGGCTGAAGCCGGCCGCGAACGACGGCGACGACCGCCTCGCCCGCGCCTTCCTGCGGGAATAGTTGAGCGGCGCTCAGGGCAGAGGTCAGGGACCAGACGTCAGAGGTCAGTTTCATGAAACGACATCGCGGTGTGCTGACGCCGGCTGCAGCCCCAGGTCTAGTTACTGACGTCTGCCATCTGATCCCTGACCTCTGTCTGGCGGCCTTTGCCCGGCAGCCGTTCATCCGGGCGGGATGCCGTTCCTCCAAAACGTGCGTTTCGGATGAAACTTTTCCCGCGTCGGCGAGTTATAGGGGCAACAACCAATCCTATGTTCTCGCTCTCATCCGTCATGAAACTCATCTCCCTTCTCTCCGTCGCCGCCCTCGTGGGCCTGGGCGTTTCCGTCCTCGATTTCACCTTTGTCGCCCCGCCGCTGGGACTTTACGCGGTGACGGCCTGCATCCTCTTCCTGCTCGGCGTGGTCCGGGACTATGCCCCGCGCCGCCCGTACTGGCAGCCCCGGCCCAGTCCGCTGGTCCGCTTCCCGACGCAGGCTGAGCGCCTGGCGGCCTGAGTCGGGCCGGGCGCCACTTATCCTGCCCCGGCGCCACCAGTCACGGCAGGATTGTTTTCATCGCCGCTCCCGGTCAAGCTGCGGGGACGATGAAAACCAACGTTACCTACGGCTTCTTCATAGCGCTCGGCGGCATGGTCCTCACCCTGGCGCTATACTTCCTCGGATTTCATTCCGAGGCGTCCAAGCTCCCCGCCGCCCAGTGGATCGGCTTCTTCGGCTTTCTCGCGATCGCGATCTCCCTGATCGTGGCCGGCCAGAAGGCCCGTCGGTCCGAGACTCCGGCGGAGGAAGGGTTTTCCTACGGTCGTGGGATGGGTGCCGGCGCGGGCATTGCGTTTTTCTCGGCGTTGTTCGGCATCGCGACCACGTTGCTCTACTTCGGCGTGATCAACCCGAACCTGGTCGAGCTCATGGTGCAGGCCCAGCTCGACAAGCTGGAGGCCAAGGGCCTCAGCGGCGCGCAGATTGACCAGGCGGAGAAGTTCATCCGCTTCAGCATGAAGCCGGCTGTCATGGCCGTCTCCAATTTCATCTTCATCATGCTCATCGGCACCATCATCTCGCTCATCTCCTCCGCCTTCCTGAAACGGCCGGCGCCGGAAGTCACCGAAGAGACGCCGCCCAGCGTCTGAGCCCATTGGCGCGGTAACCACCGCCAACAAAAACAGCCGGGACCCGAACGGGTCCCGGCTGTTTGCTTTTCACACACACCAATAGCGTCAGAACACCTGCGCGCGGGGAGCCGCGGGCGGCTCGCTCGGCAGCGGCATCGCGATCTTTGACTTCGTGGGCGGGGCCATCTCGACCTTGCTGCCCTGGAAATCCTCGTCGGTCTGGAAGCTGAACTCCTGCATGCCCTCGAGCTTTTCGAGGCGCTCGCGGACGTCGGCCGGCATCGCCTTGCGCTCCTCGGGCGTGGTCACCGGTCCGGAGAAGACCTGGTCGCCCTTGGCGTTCTTCGCGACCAGCGTCTTGTGCCCGTCCTTGGTCGTGAGCTCGAGGCTGCCCGCGTCGTCCGTGAAGACCATGTTGGTGTTGGCCGTGCTCACCGTGGTCGTGTGCATGCCGGGCGTGGTGGCCTGGCGCTGGATGCGGATCTGGCGCTTCGGCTGGCCCGGTTCATCGGCTGGCCCGCGCTGGATGAGCGAGAGCACGCGGTCCATTTCCTCCGGGCCCGCGCCGGGCAGCTGGTCGGGGCCGAACGGGACGTTGAAGACCTCGTTGAAGCCGTGCTCCCCGGTGTTGAAGACCAGCTTCGGCGCCTCGTGCTTGCCGAGCTTCACCTTGGCCGTGGTCTCCTTGCCGACGCGGATGAAGGTGAGCGTGACCTCGTCGCCCTCCTTGTGGTTGCGGATCAACACGGCGAGCTGGCGCGCCTCGATCAGGAGCTGGTCATCCAGCTTCACCAGCACGTCATTCGCCTTGAGCGCTGTGGCCGCCGGGCTGTCCGGGGCGATCACGCGCACGATCAGGCCCGTGCCGGCCGGCAGGCCGAGCTGGTCCGCCAACGTGGGATCCGTGGGCCGCGTCTCCACGCCGAGAAAGGTCACGTTTTCCATCTCCCGCGGACCGCCCGCGTGGAAGAAGTGCATGTTGCCAGAGCCGGCGTCGGGGCCGACCAGCACGCGGAGCTGCTTTTGCTCGTGCATCGCCGAACCCGGGCCCGGGTCGGCGGCCTGCAGCGCGGGCAGCATCACGGCGAGGCCGGCGACGGGAAGAAGATGACAGAACAGTGTTTTCATGGGATGGGACGGATGGGTTTTGATCGGAGGGTTTGGGTTTACTGGAAACTGACGGGCACGACGTGCTCGACGGTCCGCGGCATGCTCCAGCGCAGCGAGGCCTGCGTGCGGGGATCCTTCCACGTGATGGTGTCCACATAGGAGCCACGGTAACGGCGCACGGTGGTGCCGTCGTTGAGGGTGAGCAGGCCCTCGTCCCGGAGGTCGTAGAGCACGTTCTCCGCGGACACCGGCTTGTATTTCGCGGCCACCGGGGCCACCGCAGGAATCTTGGCGATTGCCGCCGGCGGGCCCGCGACCGGCGCAGTCGTCTGCTTCAGCGGCCCGAGCAGCAGGAAGCCCAGCAGGGCGGCCGCCAGCGGCAGCGCCGCCCAGGCCCAGGTCCGACGCGGCGCGCCCAGAGCGCGCTTCACCCGCGCGAACGCCACCGGCGACGGCGCGAGGGGGCGCAGGCGCTTCAACTCGGCTTCGAGTTCGAGAAGTTCGTTATCCATGGCAGTCGGCGGCGGTCAGGGCCTCGCGGAGCGCCTCGAGCGCGTAGCGATAGCGCGAGGCCGCCGTGTTGGGGGAGATTTCAAGCCGGGCGGCGATCTGCGCGAAGGTGAGGTCGCCCCAGATCTTGAGCGTGAGCACCTCGCGCTGCTCCAGGGGCAGCCGGCGCAGGGCCGACTCGATCGCCTGCCGGCGCTCCGCGCCCTCGAGCGGGATCTCGAAAAGGGGCTCCGCAGCATCTCCGCCGCCCTCCGCGTGCTCCTCCCGGACGCCGCGGCGGGCGTTGCTCCGGGCCAGGTCGATGGCGGCGCGGCGGACCGAAGTGTACAGCAGCGCCTGCCGCTCGCCGCCCAGGTGGCGCTGGTGACGCCAGAAGCGCACGAAGGCCTCTTGGACCACATCCTCGGCGTCGGCGAGCGAACGGCTCCACTGACGCGCGCAGAGCAGCAGTCTTGGGCCATAACGCTCAAACCAGTCTTTCCAGGATTCATCGTCGGGAACGTCCTCCATGCGGGTGGTCGTGGGGGCTTTCCTGAAGAGCGTCATCGTCAGGGTAATTTGTCTATCCTCAGCCCGAAAAGTTTCCCCGGCCATCCAAACCGGCATAAAAAAAGACCCGGATTTCTCCGGGTCTTCGCAAGGGTGTCTGCACCCGCCTGCTCGTCGGTGCTTACCGGCTAAACAGGCTCTTCCAGGTGATGCGGTATTCGAGGCCGACAACGGCCAGAAGCGCAGCCACCGCACCCAGACCGACGAGGCTGTCAGCGGTCAGGGAGACTTGGGTACGAGAAAGCAGGTAGGCAGCAGCGCCAGTAAGGGCGAGGGACACTGCCAATGTAACGATTTGGTTCTTCATGATATGCATTTGGTTTGTTCGCCGACCCACTCGGATCGACGTGCATAGAATACGGCATACCATACAATAGTTGAAATACACTCTATCTATGCATACCATAGTCTTATCCTATGGAACTACATCAACTGCGGTACTTCCTATCCGTGGCGGAAACAGGAAATTTTACCCGGGCTTCGGAGCGCAACCATATCTCTCAACCTTCACTCAGCCAACAGATTATTAATCTGGAAAAGGAGGTTGGGCACAAGCTGTTCCACCGTCTGGGGCGCAAGGCGGTGCTGACGGAGGCCGGGACGACCTTTCTCGAGCGGGCGCGACGGATCCTCTTTGAGGTGGAGAACGCGACCAAGGAGCTGAAAGACCACCCCGCCCTGGATCGCCGCATCACGGTCGGCGCGGTACCCACGGTGGCCCCCTACCTGGTCGCTCCCCTGATTGAGCGCTGCCGGGTGACCCATCCGAACCTGCAGGTCAACATGCGGGAGGACTTCCGAAGCGACCTGACCCGGGCGGTGCTGGAGGGTGAGCTAGACCTGGCGGTCGTCACCATGCCCATCCGGGACCACCGGCTCTCGGTCGAGCCGCTCATGATCGAGCCCCTGCTGCTGGTCGTGGGCAAGAGTCACCCGCTCGTCGGGCGTTCCGAAATCACTGCCCACGACCTCGCGGAGGAGACGTTTGTCACGATGGGCGACTCGAGCACGCTGGCCGCCCAGATCCGCAGCTTCTGCGGCGACCACAATTTTGCGCCGAAGATCGGCTACCGCTGCGCGCAGGTCGCCACGCTCAAGCTGTTCGTCGCCATGGGCGCCGGCATTTCCATCCTGCCCCAGGTCGCCCGGATGCCATCGGACCGCGACTCGCTGACCTACCTGCGGCTCACGGACAGCTTTCCCACGCGCGAGCTGGCCGTCATCCGCCACCTCCAGCGCTACCAGAGCCGCGGGGCCGAGCAGTTTCTCACCCTGCTGCGGGACCATGCCCGGATCGAGAGCGCCGGCAAAGTGTCCTGACAGTTGCGCCCGCGCGAAAAGTCCCAAGCTTCCTCGCCTCCATGTCCGTTCCCGACCAGCACCATGCACTCTCCCCCGGCCGCGAGCGCGCGACGCTGCTGACGCTGGGCGCCGTGCAGTTCACGCACATTCTCGACTTCATGATCATGATGCCGCTGGGCGCGCAGTTGATGCGGGGCTTCCGCATCTCGCCGGCGCAGTTCACCCAGCTGGTGGCGTGCTACGGGCTGGCCGCGGCGGTGAGCGGGTTCATCGGCGGATTCTACATGGACCGGTTCGACCGCAAGCGCGCGCTGCTGACGCTGTACGCCGGCTTTGGCCTCGCCACGTTCGCCTGCGGCCTGGCGCCGACGCACCACTGGCTCATGGCCGCGCGCCTCGCGGCGGGCGCATTCGGCGGGCTCGCGGGCTCGATGGTCACGGCGATGGTCGGCGACGTCGTGCCCCCGCACCGGCGCGGGCGCGCGATGAGCTGGGTGTCCGCCGCGTTCCCCGTCGCGTCGGTGCTGGGCGTGCCGCTCGGGCTGATCCTCGCGGGCCGCTACGGCTGGCACGCCCCATTCTTCCTGCTCGCCGGCTGCGCCGCGGCCAACCTCGCGCTCGCCGCGGCCGCGCTGCCGCACCTGCGCACCGCGGTGCACGGCCACGAGCCCGCGCGCCAGATGCGCGAGATCCTCGCCCACCCGGTCCACCGCCGCGCCTTCGCCCTGGGCACGATCGTGGTCATGGCCGGCGGCGTGCTCATCCCCTTCATCGCCCCGTCCTTCGTGGCCAACGTCGGCCTGGACGAGACCTTCCAGCTGCCGCTGTGCTACGCCGCCGGCGGGCTCGCCACCATGGTCACCCTGCCGCTCATCGGCTGGCTGAGCGATAAAGTGGACCGGCTCAAGATGCTGGCCGTCCTCACCGTCGCCGCCATTGGCGTCGTGCTGGTCCTCGTTCGGCTCGGGCCTTCCCCCACCAGCACCGCCGCGCTGATGATGGCGATGTTCATGGTCACGATGTCCGGCCGCTTCACGCCGGTCATGACGATGGTCACGAACGCCGTCGCGGCGCGCTACCGCGGCGGGTTCATGAGCGTCATCGCCGCGCTGCAGCAGGCCGCCAACGGCTTCGCCAACGTGTTCGCGGGGCTGTTCGTGACCAGCGGCGTGGGCGGCCACCTCGCCGGGCTGCCGCTGCTCGGCTGGTTCTCCGTCGGCTTCTTCATCCTCACCGTCCTGTGCGCCGCCGAACTGCGGGCCGCCGCGCCGCATGTCGCGCGGCCGGGTCACCACGAGCCCGTTGCCGTCCCCGCCGAGGTCGCAGCCTGAGCCGCGCGGCCGGCGGGTCCGAGCTAGGGCTCGACGCCCCCGGCGCATTCGGGACAATGCACCCGGTCCCTCCGCCGCCATGAACCCAACCCCCGCCCCCGCCCTCCACCGGCCCGAGCTGCTCGCGCCGGCCGGCGACTGGGACTGCGTGCGCGCGGCCGTGGAAAACGGGGCCGACGCGATCTATTTCGGGCTGGAGCGGTTCAACGCCCGGATGCGCGCGAAGAACTTCACGCAGGCGGACCTGCCGGCGCTGATGGAATTCCTGCACCGCCGCGGCGTGAAGGGCTATGTCACCTTCAACACGCTGATCTTCACGCCGGAGCTGGCCGACGCGGAGGACTATGTGCGCACCATCATCGCCGCCGGCGCCGACGCCGCGATCGTCCAGGACGTCGGCGCCTGCCGGCTCATCCGCGCGCTGTCGCCGGACTTCCCGATCCACTGCTCCACCCAGATGACGATCACCAGCGCCGCGGGCGTGGCCTTCGCGCGGGAACTGGGCGCACAGCTGGTCGTCCTGGCGCGCGAGAATTCGCTGGCCGACATCACCGCGATCAACGCCGCCCAGGCCGCCGCGCCGGTGGCCCTGCCGCTTGAGGTCTTCGTCCATGGCGCCCTGTGCGTCGCCTACTCCGGCCAGTGTCTCACCAGCGAGGCGCTGGGCGGCCGCTCGGCCAACCGCGGCGAGTGCGCCCAGGCCTGCCGCCTGCCCTACGACCTGATCTCCGACGGCCGCCTGGTCCCGCTCGGCGACAAGCGCTACCTGCTCAGCCCGCAGGACCTCTCCGGGATGGAAGTCCTGCCCGACCTCGTGCGCGCCGGCGTGGCCTCCCTCAAGATCGAGGGCCGGCTGAAGTCGCCGGAATACGTCGCCAGCATCACGCGCGTTTATCGCCAGGCGCTCGACGCGGTGTGCGGCAAGGCTTCCGGCGGAGCGCCGGAAGCGGGTGAAAATCGCACGTTGAAAGTTGAAAGCCCGGAGAGGGCGGGAGCTGGAAACCCTTTCAACTTCCAACCTTCAACCTTCAGCGCCCACAGCGCATCCGCGCGCTACGAGCTGGAGATGAGCTTCTCGCGCGGGCTCTACACGGGCTGGTTCCGCGGCGTCAACAACCAGGAGCTCGCGCACGCGCGCTTCGGCACCAAGCGCGGCGTGTACCTCGGCGAGGTGCTGCGCGTCGCGCACGAGGAAGTCACGCTGCGCGCCTTGGCGCCGCTCAAGCCGGGCGACGGCGTGGTGTTCGACGCCGGCAACCCGGAGGAGCGCGAGGAGGGCGGCCGCATCTACCAGGCCACGGTCGGGCGCGACGGCGAGACGAGCCTGCGGTTCGGCCACGGCGACATCGACTGGCGCCGCGTGCGCCCGGGCCAGCGGATCTGGAAGACGAACGACCCGGCGCTCGACCGCGAGGTGCGCGCGACGTTTGCGGGCGACAAGGTCCGTTTCCAGCGCCCGATCACGCTGGAGGTGCATGGCCGTGCCGGCACGCCGCTCTCCCTCGTTGCCAACGACGGCCACGGCCATGTCGTCCGCCTCGAGTCGGCCGTGCCGCTCGCCGCCGCCGACCGGCAGCCGCTCTCACCCGTTCGCCTGCGCGAGCAGCTTGGGCGGCTCGGCGGCACGCCGTTCGTGCTCGGCGAGCTGCACTCTCACCTCGAGGGCGAGGTCATCCTCCCGGTCAGCGAGCTCAACCGCCTGCGCCGCGATGCGGTGACGGAGCTGGATCGGCTCCGCGCCACACCCCAGCGGTGGACGACGACGGAATATCGGAGACCGGATTTTGTAAACCGGGCTTCGGATAACGTCACCCCAGAGCTCATCGCCGTCATCCGCCTGCCGGTTCAGCTCGAGGCCGCCTGGGCGGCCGGCGTGCGCACGGTGTACTGCGAGTTCGAGAACCCGAAGCACTACCGCGACACCGTCGCCCACTTCCGCGAGCTGCAGCTGTCCGAGCAGAAGCCCACGATGCCCCCGACGACGGAGCCGTCATCCTCGATCTGGGTCGCCCCGCCGCGGATCTTCAAGCCGGGCGAGGAGTGGATCCTGCAGCAGGTGCGCTCGAGCGAGGCCGACGGCTACCTGGTCCGCAACTACGACCACCTCGCGTACTTCACCGGCGTCCGCCGGCGCGGGGATTTCTCGCTGAACGTAGCCAATCCGCTGTCGGCCGACTATTTCCTCCGCCACCACGGCCTGGAGCGCGTGACCGCGAGCTATGACCTCAACGTCGCGCAGCTTGAGTCCCTGCTGCAGGCCGCGCCGGGCGCGTGGTTCGACCTGACCATCCACCAGCACATGCCGCTGTTTCACATGGAGCACTGCGTGTTCTGCGCGTTCCTCTCAACCGGGAAGGATTACCACGACTGCGGGCGGCCCTGTGACAAGCACCGCGTGGCGCTGCGCGACCGGGTCGGCGCCGAGCTGCCGCTGCGCGCCGACGCCGGCTGCCGCAACACCGTCTTCAACAACCGCGCCCAGACCGGCGCGGAGTATGTCGCGCGGCTGCGCGAACTGGGCGCACGAAATTTCCGCGTGGAGTTCGTCAACGAGGACGCCGCCGAGGTGACCCGGACGCTGACGAGCTACCAGCGGCTGCTGCGGGGCGAGGTGACCGGCGGCGAGCTCTGGCGGGAGCTGAAGCTCATCAACCAGCTCGGCGTCACCCGCGGCCAGATGGAGGCCACCCCGCAGGTGATCCACCGGAAGGCCTGAGCCGGGATTGACCATGAAGGGCACGAAGCCCACGAAGGTTGCGATCCTCCCGCGGATCACACGGATGAGCGCGGATGCTGGGAACTCGTGGCCCAGCTCACCGCGGACTCTCGGCCGGCGCTTCCATCAGGACGATCTCAGGAAACTTGGGATGCGCGACTTTCACGACAAAGCCCAGTGAGCGGTAGAGCTTCATGGCCGCGGCATTGTCTCTGTAGACGTAGAGGGAGTAGGCCACGATCGGATAGAGCCGAGGAGCCTCATGCATCAGGGCCGTGCAGAGCATACGGCCGTAGCCCTGGCCGCGGTGGGGCGGGGAGACAATGACGCGGGCGAGATGCGCGATGGTGCCGTCGCGGTGCTTCAACTGGCCAAAGCCCACCAGGCCGTGCGCCGGGTCCTCCAGTGCGAAGGTCGTGAAATCCGGCGTGTTGATGTCCGCCCACAGCGACTCGGCCGTCGCGGGCCAGCGGGCGCTCGGCCCCACCCAGCGGCGCAGCGTGACGGCGTCGGGCGACCACGAGAGCGTGGTCGCCGCATCCGCAGCCGTGGCGCGACGGAAGATCGTCATGGCTGCATAGAATGGCCTGCCGCCCCGCGAGCAATCAGCTTAATGGAACCTTTCGCGTGCTTCGTGGCTTCGCGGTGAAAAATCTCACCGCGGCAGCAGGAACTGAAAGGTCGTGCCGGACCCGGGCTCGACGGTGCAGCTGATGCTGCCGCCATGGGCCACGACAATCTCGCGGGCGATCGCCAGGCCGAGCCCGGCGCCGGTGTTGGCCTGGCCGGGGGCGCGATAGAACCGGTCGAACACATGCGGCTGCACCTCGGGCGGGACACCCGGGCCCTGGTCGCTGACCGCAAAGCGGACAAACCCGAGCGGGGCGGGCGCGGCGCCGAGGGTCACGGTCCCGCGCGGCGGGGAGAACTTCGCGGCGTTCGTGAGCAGGTTGATGAACACGTGGCGCAGCCGCGCGGCGTCCACGTTGATCTCCTGGCCCGCCAGCTCGGGATCGAGCTGCACGTCAAGCGCCAGTCCCGCCGGCTCGAGGAAGCCCCGGGCCTCCGCCGCCACCTCGCCCAGCAGGTCCGCGACCCGCGTGCGGCTTCGGTCCAGGCTCGAGGCGCCAGCCTCCAGCCGCGCGAGATCCAGGAGGTTGTCGAGGATGCGCAGGAGCCGGTCGGCATCGTCGCGCGCCGTCTCCAGCAGCTCCTGCTGCGTCGGCGTGAGCCCCGCGATCTTCTGCTCGAGCAGGAGGTACACGGCCATGCGGAGGCTGGTGAGCGGCGACTTCAGCTCGTGGCTGACCGTGCCCACGAGGTTGGTCTTCGCGTCATCGAGCAGGCGAAACTTCGTCACGTCCTGGAGGATGACGGCCGCCCCCTTGAACTCGGTGAGCTTGTCGCCGATGGCGAGAATGCGCGGCAGATAATGGCGGTCCTCGCGGGCCACGCGCAGCGTGACGACGCGGGCGTAGTCGGTCGGCAGGTAGTGCGTGCCCGTGGCCAGCACCGCCGCCAGCGGCTCGGCCAGCGCCGGCGGAAAGCCCGCGGCGAAGTCCGGCGACTGGGCCAGTTGCTCGGCCGCGGGGTTGCGCACCTCCTGGGTGCCGTCGCGACCCACGACGAACACCGGCTCGGGCGTGGAGGTCAGCGTGGCCTCCATCGTGCGCTGCGTGCGGAGCACCTTGGCGAGCGTGGCGTCGCGATAGGCGCGGAGGTGGACGGCCATCGCGTTGAAGGCCTTGGCCAGCTGGCCGAGTTCATCCTTCGACGTGACCGGCACCTCCCGCTCCAGGTCGCCGGCGCCGAGGGCGGTGGCCGACGCGGTCAGGGCCTGGATGGGCTGCAGGAACGAGTGCGCCAGCCGCCACGCCAGATAGAAGAAGAGGGCGACGGCCCCCAGCATGGCGCCGACGAGCAGCCGGAGGGAGGCGTCGATCCGGTCCCGCATGCGCGTCTCGGCGCCGTAAATCGCCCGGTAGTCGCGCTCCAGCAGCCCGTCGAGGGACCGGTTGAGGGAGAAGAACGCGGTCTCCGCCTCCTTCATGAGGTCGAGCCCGCCGAGCGAGCCCAGCCGCAGCGTCTCGCTGCCGGCGCGGACGAACACGCGCTCCTGGGCGTCGAGCGCGTTGAGCAGCTCCGCCCGGTCGGCCTCCGGCTGGGCCACCAGCTCGTCATTCAGGCTGCGCTGGAAACGCGTGCTCTGCTCGACGAACCGACGGCGCGCGCCGGCGAGGTTGCCGCCCTGGCGGGCATCACCCAGCGCGACGTTCATCTGGGCCGCCGCCTCGCGCAGGTCCCGCACCACCCGGATCGACCGGAAGTTGCGGGCAAAGAGGTCCTCCACCGAGTCGCCCAGCTCCTGGCTCAGCCGGATGGCATACACGCCCACCACCAGGAACAGGAGCAGCAGCGGCAGCAGGCCGAGGGTGAAGCGCGTGCGGAGCATCAGGGGTTTGGAAGCACGAAGGCGGAAATTCGAATTTCGAGTTTAGGCTTCAAGGCAGGAATTCAAAAATGGAGCAACTGTGCCTGAGCTCGGCTTGGGCCTTCGCTCGAATTTCGGAATTTGCCCTTCGTGCTTCTCATTACAGCAGCCCGAGCTTCTGGCGTTTCCGATACAGCGTGGCAGGATCGATCCCGAGGACGCGGGCGGCCTCGTCGAGGCTGCGGCACATGGCGAGCACGCGGCGGATGTGCTCGGCCTCGAGCTGGTCGAGCGTGACGCGCGCCCCGACGGCGACGGCCGGGTCGGGCTTGAGGCCGAACTCCTCGGGCAGGTCGTGCAGCTCGATCGTCTCGCCGGTGGCGAGGATGGCGGCGCGCTCGATGACATTGCGCAGCTCGCGCAGGTTGCCGGGCCAGCGGTAGCCGGCGAAAGCCGCCGCGACCGCCGGCGAAAACGCGCCGAGCTTCTTGCCCAGGCGCACCGCGAAGAACCGCCGATAGCTCTCGGCCAGCCGGGCGAGGTCGCCGGGCCGCTCGTGCAGCCCCGGCAGCGCGACCGCGATCACGTTCAGCCGGTAGTACAGGTCCTCGCGGAAGCGGCCGGCCCTGACCTCGTCGGCCAGCGGGCGGTTGGTGGCGGCAATGACGCGCACGTTCGCGCGGCGGGGCCGGGCCTCGCCCACCCGCTCATACTCGCGCTCCTGCAGCAGGCGGAGCAGCTTGGGCTGGATCGCGAGGGGCAGCTCGCCGATCTCGTCGAGGAAGAGCGTGCCGCCGTCGGCCGCGGCCACCTTGCCGGGGGCGTCGGCCACCGCGCCGGTAAAGGCCCCCTTCACATGCCCGAAGAGCTCGGCCTCGAGGAGCTCGCGCGACAGGCTCGGGCAGCTGACGGTGACAAAGGCGGCGTCGCGCTGCGGGCTGCGCCGGTGCAGCTCGCGGGCCAGCACGCTCTTGCCGGTGCCGCTCGGCCCCAGGATGAGGATGTTGGCGGGGGTCTCGGCGGCCTTGAAGGCGATCTCCATCGCCCGGCGCGTGGCGGGCTCCGTGGAGTCGAGGTCGACGGGCGGCGACTCGCGCGCCAGCTCGCTCTCCAGCGAGCGCACGCGGGTCTCCAGCGCCCGGTTCTTCTCGATCTTGGCCAGCACCGCCCGGATCTGGTCCGGCGTGAAGGGCTTCGGGATGAAGTCGAACGCGCCCCGCCGCATCGCCTCGACCGCCGTGGCGATGTTGGCGTAGGCGGTGACCATCACCACGGCCAGCCCGGGCTGGGCCTTCAGCAGGCGCGCGAGGATTTCCAGCCCGTCCTCCGTCCCCAGCTTCAGGTCGAGGAACACGGCGTCGAAGATCTCCTCATCCACCAGCTTCTGCGCGCGCAGCCCGTTGGGCGCCTCGGCCGCGCTGTGCCCGGCCGTCTCCACGGCGATGCGCGTGGTTTTCCGGATCCCGGGCTCGTCGTCGACAATCAGCACGCGCATGAGGGGGAGTTTGTTTTCACCGCAACCCTGGGCCAACCACAAAAGCCAAGGCGGGGCCACCAGAGTGGCAGCCCCGCCAGGTCCAGCTTCAACTGACCTCCCGCCGGCCGAGGGCCGGCGAGAGGCTTCAGCCCCCATCGACAGGTCCGGCCCGAAGCGGTTCCACGCCACCGCCCGCCGGCTCCGGTTAAGGCGCGGAGAGCTCCTTGCGCCTTGCCCCGGCGGCGTTGCCCGCTGATATACCGAGCCCATGAGCACCCCGGCCTCGCTGCAACCGACCGCCACCCCGGCGACCCCCACGCCGGTCGCCGGCAAACTGACCGACCTGGAGATCAAGGACGCCCAGCTCATCTTCGGCGCCGTCTGGCAGGACCTGGAGGCCGACTTCGGCCGCGAGAACCTCCGCTTCCCGAAGGAGATCATCCTCCTCGGCGGCGCACCCGGCGCCGGCAAGGGCACCAACACGGCCTTCATCACCAAGACCCGCGGCCTGACCTGCGCCCCGATCGTGATCAGCGCGCTGCTGGACTCACCCGACGCGAAGCGGCTCAAGGATGCCGGCAACATGGTCGGCGACCGCGAGGTGGTCGGGCTGCTGCTGCGGGAGCTGATGAAGCCCGCCTACCGCGACGGCGTGATCCTTGACGGCTTTCCCCGCACCAACGTGCAGGTCGAGTGCCTCAAGCTCCTCGTCGACCAGATGCACGCGCTGCGGCGGGAGTTCTTCAAGACCCCGCTCGGCATCCATTTTCGCCAGCCGACGATCCACATCATGGTGCTCTTCGTGGACGAGAAGGAGTCGATCGCGCGCCAGCTGAAGCGCGGACGCGAGACCCTCGCCCACAACGAGGAGGTGCGGCGCTCCGGGGTCGGGACGCCCTGGGAGGATCGTCCGACGGACCACGACGAGGCGCTGGCGCAGCGGCGCTACCGCGTGTTCAAGGAGCAGACGTGGGACGCGCTCCAGTCGCTGAAGGAGATCTTCCACTACCATTTCATCAACGCCCAGGGCCCCCTCGAGGAGGTCGAGCAGAACATCCTGAAGGAGCTCGAGTACCAGAGCACGCTGGAGCTCGACCCCCGCACGGTGGACCGGCTGCGGTGCCTGCCGGTGGCCAACGAGATCATCGTCCACGCGCGGCAGGAGCTCGTGAAGCGGCTCGACAGCTATGAGTTTGGCCAGCCCGACCTGTTCTCCAAGGTCGTCGGCTTCGTGGCGAAGAAGGTCATGCCCATCGTGCAGCGGCATGCCATCTCGGGCGCGGCGCTGATCAACACCGAGGACCCGGTGCTGGAGGACCCGACGGCGCTGGCGATGCTGATCGATATGTTTTCCGAGCGCGGCTACCATGCCGTGGTGGACATCCACCGCATCGAGGTGCCGGAAAAGTTCGACCTCGCCACCGGCCAGATCACCTGCCGCGTGAAGAAGGTCTACCGCATCCAGATCCGGTTCCAGGGCTCCGAGATCAGGCGCGGATAGGCGCGCGCAGCGGTCGGCTGAGTCCGGCGCAGGGATTGCAGTTGCGCGACCCGGTGCCGAGGGGCTAGGGCTGGACCCGGTCCGGCCCGGCTGGGTTGGACTGCTTCAACCCCAAAACCCCAAATCGCATGATCCTCCTGATTCAACTGGCAGTCGTCGTTCTCTATATCGTCGGATTGTGGACAGTGTTCACCAAGGCGGGCCAGCCCGGCTGGGCGGCCATCATTCCGATCTACAATGTCTACATCCTCCTGAAGGTCGCCGGTCGCCCCGGCTGGTGGCTGCTGCTGTTCCTCATCCCCATCGTCAACCTCGTCATCGCCATCCTCGTCGCCATCGACGTCGCCAAGGCCTTCGGCAAGGGCGTCGGCTACGGCCTCGGCCTCTTCTTCCTCGGCTTCATCTTCTATCCCATGCTCGGACTTGGCGCCGACACCTACCGGGCCCCGGCCGCGTAGGCATACGCACGAACGCCGAACGTCCAACGCTCAAGGCCGGACTCCGTGTCTGCCTTCGGCGTTGGGCGTCGAACGTTTCGCCCGCCAACGCGCTGCTCCCGCGAGCAGCGCGCGCCGCGCGCTACTCGTACCGCAACGCCTCGATCGGGTCGAGGGCCGCGGCCTTGTAGGCGGGATAAAATCCGAAGGCGATGCCGATGCCGCAGCAGACGACGAGGCCAAGGGCGGCCCAGAACCACGGGAACACCAGGTCGGCGCTGAGCATGAGGGCGATGCCGTTGCCGGCGGCCACGCCGAGCGCGATGCCCACCAGGCCGCCCATGACGGAGATGGCGACGGCCTCGATGAGAAACTGGGTGAGGACGCTGAACTTGCGGGCGCCGATTGATTTCCGGATGCCGATCTCCTTCGTGCGCTCCGTCACGCTCACGAGCATGATGTTCATGATGCCCACGCCCGCCGCGAGCAGGGCGATGGCGCTGATGATGAACGCGCCGGCGCCGATGACGTCGGCGACCTTGGCGAAGGCCGAGATGAGGGAGTCGTTGGAGTAGACCTCGAAGTCGTTCTCCTGCTCGGCGCGCAGCTGGCGCACGATGCGCATCGCGGAGATGGCCTTGTCGAGCGTGTCGTTGTACTCCGCCTGCGAGGGGGCCTGCGTGGCGATGTTGATGCTGCGCTTCTCCGCGCCGTAGTCGGCGAGGAAGCGCGTGATCGGCACCATGATGATGTCGTCGCCGCTGGCGCCGAAGGAGGAGCCCTTCGAGGCGAAGGTGCCGATGACGGTGTAGGTGCGGCCGGAGACCTTGATCAGCTTGCCGAGCGGGGTCTCGTTGGGGAAGAGTGACGACACGAGGTCCTGGCCGATGATCGCGACGGAGCGGATGAGGTCGACGTCCTCGGCGGTGAAGTTGCGGCCGATCCCGATCGCGTACTGGTTGGCCGCGAGGAAGTGCTCGTTGCTCCCGCCGAAGGTGATGCCCGGGGTGGACTTGTGGTTCTGGTAGGTGGCCTGCGCGATCGAGTCGTTGTTGAAGGTCTTGAGGCAGACGACGTCGGACCAGCCCTCCATGAGTTCCTTGAACCGCTGGGCCTGGGCGAAGGTGATGTCGCGCCGCATGTCGTACCTGCGGCGGCCGGCGCCCTCGTCGCCGAGCATGATCGGGCGCTTGGAGACCTGGATGATGTTCGAGCCCAGGAAGCTGATGCCGGTCTCGATGGACTGGCGCAGGGCGGAGACGGCGGTCATGACGCCAATGACGGAAAACACGCCGATGGTGATGCCGAGCATGGTCAGCGACGACCGGAGCTTGTTCACCCCGAGCGAGCCGAGGGCCATGCGGAAGATTTCGGAGAGTTTCATCGGGCGGCCAGGGTCACTCGTAGCGCAGGGCCACGACAGGATCGAGGCGCGAGGCGCCCCAGGCGGGGGCGAAGCCGCTCACGATGCCGACGACGACGGAGACGGCCACGCTGAGGAAGACGAGGCCGATGGAGAAGTCCGCGGGAAACGAGGGGAAGGCGGCGCCCACGCCGAGGACCATCCCGTAGGTGAGGAGCAGGCCGACGACGCCGCCGATGAGGCAGATCGAGACCGCCTCGACGAGGAACTGAAGCAGGATGGTGCGGCGGCGGGCGCCCAGCGCCTTGCGCGTGCCGATCTCCTTGGTGCGCTCCTTCACGCTGACGAACGTGATGTTCATGATCCCGATGGCGCCGACGAAGAGGGAGAGGCCGGTGATGAAGAGGCCCGCCATGGCGATGGCCGACTTGATGGGATCGAGCTGGGCCTTGATCGCGCCCTGTTCGTTGATGGAAAAGTTGTCGCGCTCGCCGGGCAGCTGCGCCCGCACGCGGCGCATGGCGCCGATCAGCTCCTCCCGGGCCTCCTCGAGCTTGTTCTTGTCCTTCATCTTCACGCGCAGCTCCGCGCCCCGGCGGGTGCCGAAGGACTTGCGGAACGCCTCCAGGGGCACCACCGCCTGGTTGTCGAAGCTCATCAGACCGAGGAACGACCCCTGCTTCGCGAGGACGCCGATGACGAGGAAGGGCTGGTCGTTGAGCAGCACCTGCTGGCCCAGGGCCGAGCGGCCCTGGAAGAGCGCCTCGGCGATGTCGTAGCCGAGCACGCAGACGCGGCGGCCGGAGGCATCCTCCGTCTCGTTGAACAGCCGGCCCTCCTGGATCTCCACGTTGAGGATGCGGCTGTAGTCGGCGGAGGTGCCGAAGGTGATGACGTTGCTGACCTTGTTCTCGTTGAACTTCGCGGTGGTGCCGCGGCCCGCCACGGGGACGGCGATCTCGAGGAGGGAGTTCGGCGTCTGCGCGATGATGGCGTTGAGCGGCGTGGCCAGCTCCGGCGTGATCGGCGGCCGGCCGACGTAATTCCACCAGTCCTCGACGTCGTGCCACGGCCACTTCTGCACGTAGAGGATGTCGTCGCCGAGCATGTTCAGCGAGTTCTGGAAGCCCGTGTCGATGCCGCTGATCGCGGTGCCCATCAGCGTCACGGCCACGATGCCGATGATGACGCCGAGCGCGGTGAGGGCCGAGCGCAGCTTGTTCGCGCGGATCTGCGCGAAGGCGATGCGCACGGACTCGGACAGCTCGTAGATGAGGCGCTTCAAGGGGAAAGGGAGTTACGCGTGACGATTGCGGTCGGAGCGTGCGGGGACGGGCGCGGGAGCAAAGATTAAATCGTGCCGGGAAAATCGCAAATCAGACCGCGGGGGCGTCGCTTTCAATCAGTCCGTCGCGGAGGCGGACGATGCGCCGGGCGTGCCGGGCGATGTCCTCCTCGTGCGTGACGACGATGATGGTGTTGCCGTCCTCGTAGAGCTGCTCGAAGAGGGCCATGATCTCCACGCCGGTCTTGGAGTCGAGGTTGCCGGTGGGCTCGTCGGCGAGGATGATGGACGGGGAGTTCACCAGGGCGCGGGCGATGGCGACGCGCTGGCGCTGGCCGCCGGAGAGCTCGTTCGGCTTGTGGAGCATGCGCTCGCCGAGGCCGACGTCGTGCAGGGTCTGCGCGGCCCGCTCGCGGCGGGCGTGGGCGGGAAGGCCGGCGTAAATCAGGGGCAGCTCGACGTTGGCAAGCGCGGTGGAGCGCGGCAGCAGGTTGAAGGTCTGGAAGACGAAGCCGATCTCGCGGTTGCGGATGTCGGCCAGCTCGTCGTCCTCCATGTGCGCGACGTTCTTCCCGTTGAACATGTACCGGCCGTCCGTGGGGGTGTCGAGGCACCCCAGCATGTTCATCAGGGTCGACTTGCCGGAGCCCGACGGGCCCATGATGGCGAGGTACTCGTTGCGGCGGATCTCGAGCGAGACGCCGCGGAGGGCGTGGATGATCTCCGCGCCCATCTTGTAGAGCTTGGTGACGCCCGCGATGTCGATCACGAGCGCGCCCGGGGGCCGCGTGACGCGGTGGGTGTTGGCGGGGACAGGGGAGGGCGACATGGTCGGGCCTACTTCTTCTCCTCGTCCTTCTTGGGCTTCTCGATGGTGATCTTGGCCCCGTCCTTCAGCTTGCGGCTGATGGCGGCGTAGCTGCCGGAGACGACTTCCTCGCCGGCCGTGATGCCCTTCTTGACCTCGATGAAGGTGTTGTCGGCGATGCCGGTCTCGACCTTGCGCTGCTCGACGGTGCCGCCCTTGCGGACGAAGACCACGCGGTCGAGCTTGTCGCGGTTGCGCCGCGCATCCTCGCGCTCGCTGGCGACGTCCAGGTCGTTGCCGGACTTTTCGCGGGCGTCCTTGGCCTTCTGCTGCTGCAGCTCCTCGGTCGTCTTCGAGCCGGCGCGGACGGTGACGCTCTGCACGGGGATCGCGATGACGTTGGTGGCGGTCTGCGTCTCGATGTCGGCGACACCGCTCATGCCGGGGCGCAGGACGACGTCGCGGTCGGAGATGCGGATCTTGACGAGGAAGTTCGAGACCTCGTCGGTGGAAAGGCTCTGGTTGGAGCCGGAGGAGGAGATGCCGGTGCTGATGGCGGAGCTGGAGATCTCGTAGACCGTGCCGGCGAACTTCCGGCCGGGGAACGCGTCGATCGTCATGGTGGCGTGGTCGCCGAGCTTCACGTTGACGATGTCGTTCTCGTTCACCTTGACGCGCATCTCCATGTTGGCGAGGTCCGCCACGCGCATGATCTCGGTGCCGGCAAACGAGCCCGTGCCGACGACGCGCTCGCCGATCTCGCTCTCCAGCGCGCTGATCGAGCCGTCCATGGGGGCGTAGATGATGGTCTTGTTGAGCAGGTCGTGGGCCTGGCTCAGCGCACCCTCGGTGCGGCGGATCTGGGCCAGCGCATTGTCGTAATTGGCCTGGGCGACCTCGAGGCCGGTCTTGCCCGCGGAATAGTCGGAGTCGGAGACCAGCTTCTTGCCGAAGAGGTCCTCCACCCGCTTGAAGTCATCCTGCGCCTTGATGAGCTGCGATTTCGCCTGCACCGCCTCGGCCTTGGCGGCGACGAGGTTGGCGTCCTGCTGCTCGACCTGGGCCTGGTAGGTGTCCGGCTTGATGCGGACGAGGACGATGCCCTTCTTGACCTTGGCGCCCTCCTTGTACGGCAGGTCGATGATCTCGCCGGCAACCTCGGGGGAGATCTTCACCTCCAGCTCGGGCTGCACCTTGCCCGTCGCGGTGACGAGCTGGGTGATGGTCCGGACCACGGCCTTGTCGGTCGTGACCGGCGTGCCGACGTCGGTGTGCTTGCTCTTCATGTAGGCACC
Source organism: uncultured Opitutia bacterium (assembly GCA_903825285.1). GTDB lineage: Bacteria > Verrucomicrobiota > Verrucomicrobiia > Opitutales > Opitutaceae > Opi-474. The sequence continues at coordinate 43,979 of CAIJZY010000010.1, forward strand.
ACCGCCGAGCAGCACCACGAGGACGGTGCTGCCGATGATGATCCACTTGAGCTTGGATTTTTTCTTGCCCGGTTGGACGGGGGCGGTCGGGGACGCGGGGGCCTGGTTCATAGGGTCAGTGTGTGCGGTTAAAGGGTTTGAGGATCAAAAAACTCCGTCGCTTAAGCAAGCGGTTGTGCCTCGTCCGAAAAAAAGTGTGGAGAGGCCCACAACGACCTCTCCACACCACACAACTGATAACTACGAACGAGAGCGGAAAAAACGGACGAGCTAAAAAAAGAGAACGCGATTGCGACGAAGGAGGGCAAACCCGCGCCCAGATCGCGTTCGGTCTGGACTGACAGGGCTTCTGATCCGGTGACAGCTGGCATGACACGACAACACCGCCGGGAAGCAGGAAGTTACACGCTATTTTGATGAACGGCGCATCGCTGGGATGAGCGGGGAACGGCAAATCCGGCCCAAATGAAAGGCGCGCCCCGATTTCCCGGGGCGCGCCGTAACCATTCACATGCAGAGCAACTTAGAACTCACGAGACAACCGGACATACCAGAAGGCCGGTTCCGCCACGCTCACGCCGCTGTAGTAGCCGGTCCCGAGGTCGAGGTACCGCGGTGGGGCCTTGTCGAAGACATTTCTCACTCCGACGGTCACCTTGGTCCCGAAGAAGCCGTTGTAGCTGACCTGGGGATCAACGCGCCACTGGTCGGCCATGGGGAACTCCGGCACGCCCAGCTGGCCGGGGACGAATCCGCCGCTCCAGAAGACCCAGACCGAGCTGGCCCACCGGCCCTTCTGCCAGGAAACCGAGCCCGAGCCGCGCCACAGGGCGTTCGGGTCGTTCCCGTCGAGGTCGAGCGTCGTGACGTTGCCCAGCGAGTCCAGGTTCTGGCGCTCGAAGTTCGCCGTGTACGTCGCTTCCAGGCCCACCTTGAACTGGCCCAGGCTCTTGGTCTTGTAGGTGTACGAGACCCCGAGGTCGTAGCCGTCGAGGAGCCCCGAGTTGGCGTTGAACCAGTCGGTCGCCACGTAGTCCAGGATGCCGACCGAGAACCCGGCGGCCGCCTCCGCCGCGGTGAGCGGCTTGCGCACCACCCGGCCGGCGGGCAGCTGGAGCTCGTTGAGCAGCGTGAACGCGGCGCCGTCGCGCGTGATCAGGTTCTTCTGCTTGAACCGGAAATACCCAAGGTCGAACGTCAGGCCCTTGAGCGGGCCGCCCGGCACCTCCAGCACGGTGCCGAGGTAGTACGTGTCGGTCGTCTCGGGCTGCAGGTTGGGATTGCCGCGGCCGAGCGTCTTCAGCTGCGTGGCTGGCTGGTCGGGCCGGCGCGGGTCGAGCGACTGCGAGCCGGTGAAGCTGACGCTGCCCTTGCTGTAGAGGAAGGCCAGGTCCGGCGCCTTGAACGACTGCGAGTACGAGCCGCGCAGCATGAGCCACTTCGTCGGCTTGTAGCCGAGCGCCACCTTGGGCTTCGTCGTCGTGCCGAAGTCGCTGTAGTCCTCAAAGCGCGCCGCCAGCTGCAGCTCGAGGTCCCGGCGCAGGGGCACCTTGAGCTCCGCGTAGGCGGACGTGACGTTGCGCTTGCCGGAGTAGCCGAAGCCCTCCGCGCCGCCCACGACGTTGCCCGTCTCGTTCTCGAGCGTGCGCACGTCGAGGATCGACTCCTTGCGGAACTCCGCGCCGAGCGCGAGTCCCACCGTGCCGGCCGGCACGTCGAACAGGTCGCCGCTGACCGAGGCGTCGTAGAGGTCCGACGTGAAGGTCGTCTTGGTCGGGTTGTTGCCGGAGTAGAAGTCCGTGATGCGGGGATCCTCCGGGCCGAAGGGATTCGCGTAGAGCTTCTGGCCGCCGATGATGACGCCCTTCAGCGCCTGCTGCACCGCCGAGTCAAACGACGTGCCCGGGGCGCTGTCGTAGAAGCTGCCCTGGGCGAACATGTACGCCGCCTCCCAGGTCCAGTCCTTCGGCAGCTTGCCGCCGAGCCCGAACAGCAGGCGGGGATAATCGGACGTGGTGTCATGCAGCCGCAGCCCCGCGTTGACGAGACGGTAGGTGCTCAGCTCGATCGCCTGGCCGGCGCTGCCGAAGTAGCGCGTGCCATAGGGATTGAACGGGCTGTCCGCCGGCACCACGAGCCGGTTGTTCGTGCCGTCGCCCTTGTCCGTCGTCGTGAACGGCGAGGGCGCCGCCCCGTTCACCGCGTCCACGCGGCGGTAGAAGAGCTCGGCAAAGCCGTAGAGATTCTCCGAGAACTCGTGGTGGAGAAACACGCTGAGGCCGCGGTTGTCCTCCTCGGGCAGCTGGTACGTGTCCTTCTGGAAGTCATAGTAGCCCACGCCGGTCGCCCGCGAGGCCGGGACCGCGTTGGCCGCGTTCGGGTCGGACGTCGGTCCCGCGAAGCTGCGGATCGTGGTCGTGCCCGGGATGTAGAAGCGCGCCGGGAAGGCGTTGCTGCTGCGGCCGTCGTAGCCGGTGACAAAGTTCCCGGTGGGGTCCACCTCCAGCTGGGCGGTGGAGGTCTTGTTCGCGCGCAGGTCGGCCGTGCTGGAGAACGCGAGATCGGCATCCTTGATCGCGTTGCGGTGCGCCAGGTCCACCTGGACCACGATGTCCGTCTTGCCGCTCGAGGCGCCGACGATCAGGTACGCGCCGCGCTCGAACGAGTCGGTGCCGAACGTGTTGCCGAACGTGAGGTCGAGGCCCACGCCGGTGTAGTCGCGGCGCAGCTTGATGTTGAGCACGCCGGCCACCGCGTCGGAGCCGTAGATGGCGGAGGCGCCGTCCTTGAGGACCTCGATCGAGTCGACCGCGCCGATCGGGATCTGGCGGAGGTCGATCACGGACTGGAAGCCGTTGAACGTCCCGGCGCCCGAGGGCACGGCGCGGCGGCCGTTGATGAGCACGAGCGTGTTGTTGTTGCCGAGTCCGCGGAGGTTGACCGTGGACGTGCCGGAGGCGAAGCCGTTGCCGGAGCCCTCGGGCACGATGGCCTGGCCGTTGTTGAACGGCAGCGCGCGCAGCGCGTCGTCCACCGTGCTGAATCCGGTCGCCGCCAGCTCGTCGCGCGTGAAGCGGATCACCGGGCTGGGGGTTTCCGTGTCGAGCCGCTTGATGCGCGAGCCCGTGACTTCATAGGCGCTCAGCACCTGCGGAGCGTCCTTGGCCTTCGTGGTGCCGGCATCCTGGGCGAAGGCCGTGCCGGCGCCGAGCGCGAGCGCCAGGCCGAGCAGGGCCCGGACCGGACCCGCGGGTCCTGACAGTTGGGGGGTATTCATGGTGTTGGTGGGTTGGTGGAAAGCCCGGACCACCTGGCAGCCCGTTGCTTTCGGGGCGTAGAAATTCCCTCCCCTCGCCTGCGCACAATGCGTTTGCGACCAGTCCCAGTCCGACCGCGTTGAATCCACTCAGCCGCGCGCCAAAAAAACACCGGCTGGCTGCGATGCGCAGCCCAACGCTGCGACGAACCAACGGCCGTGCGCGACCATCACTGCACGGCCCGCGCCGCAGTTCGGTCAGGCCAATTCCGGTGCGGATTCGCCTGCGCCATGAGCTGGCCGGTGACCACCGCCGGGATGTCCACCGGCACCCAGCGGGCCCGGGCCACCCGGCTGCCGCCGAGCGCCGCGGCCGCGAGCGCGAGCGGATTCTCGCGCCACTTCCCCGGCATCAATCGCGGCCGCGGCGAACGCGTGGGATCCAGGAGAAAAAATCCCCGCGGGGTCTCATAGGTCAGCACGGTGTGCCCGCACAGGCCCTCGGGAGTGTTGACGTAGCACGACAGCAGACGGGGCCGCACGAGAGGGTCGCCGTGGGCGAGCCGGCTGCGCAGCGCGGCCAGGCTCTCGATGAAGCAGCCATTGGGCAGCGGACCCTCCCCGCCAGCCACGGTGCCATCGGTCAAGCCGCTGTACCGCACCAGCCCGGGATGAATCGTCCGCAGCAGCGGCGCCAGGTCGTGCCGGTCCGTCTCCGTCCGGTTCCAGTACTGCGAAAGGCTCTGCGTCCCGTCAAATGCCGTGTAGATCCACAGCAAACCGCCCTCCTCGAACACCAGTGCATCCACCTGCGCCGGATAAACGCCGCGGGGCGCCGCGTTCTCCACGCGGATCACCTGCGACCACTTTTCCGTCCCCAGCAGCGCCTGCGCCCGGCGCGCACTGTCGAGCGCCGTCGAGGCAAACATCCCGGTGGGCAGCAGGAGCCAGATCAGCAAACGCAGGAGCTTCATCGCCCCTGTAGAACCACCGAGATCCGCCGCGCGACGCACAATTGCGATCAAGCGCGTTTTCTTCGCGCCCAATCATCGGACACCCACGCCAAAGGTGCTGAAAATCTCCCCCGGTTAGCGGGAGCACCGCCAGAACCGCGCCCTACAGCGACTGCTTCAGCAGCGCGGCGATGCGTTCATGGTAGCCGCGACTGAGCTTGAGCTTTGTGCCGTCGTTCAGGATCACCGCGTACTCGCCCGCGAACGACGGGCTCAGCTTCCGCAGCCGGTCGGCATTCACGATGGTGGAGCGGTGGATCCGGATGAACTGCTTCGGGTCGAGCCGCGCCTCCAGCCGCGCCATCGTCTCCCGCATCAGGTGCGTGCGGCCGGCCACGTGGAACTTCATGTAGTCGCCCTCCGCCTCGATCCAGTCGATCTCCGCGGCCTTCAGAAAAAAGATCTCGCCCGACGACTTCACCAGGATGCGCTCGGTGGGGTTCTCGCTCGCCGCGCCCGGCGCGTGCTGCAGGTAGTCCAGCAGCTGGTGCAGCCGCGTGTTGACCGAGTCCGCGCGGCGGCGGCGCACCTCGTCCCGCGCCCGCTGCAGCGCCGCGGCAAAGCGCGCGTCGTCGTAGGGCTTGAGCAGGTAGTCCACCGCGTTGACCTCGAACGCCCGCAGCGCGTGCTCGTCGTACGCGGTCACGAAGATCACCACCGGCGCCACTTCCGGGCCGACCTTCGCCAGCGCCTGGAAGCCGTCGCAGCCGGGCATCTGGACGTCGAGGAACGCCAGGTCGGGCTTCTCGCGCTGCATCAGCTCCGCCGCCTCGGCGCCGTCCGTCGCCTCCCCGACGATGTCCACGCCGCCGTCGCGCTCGAGCAGCAGGCGCACGCCGCGGCGCGCGGCGGGTTCGTCGTCGACAATGATCGCGCGGATGCGGGCCGGGATGGGCGAGGCGGAGGCGGACGTCAGCGTGGAGGTTTTCATGGGCGGTGGGGCAGGACGATGCGGACGGAAACCCCGCGGCCGGGCTCGCCTCGCAGGGAGAGCTGGCCGCGCGGGCCATAAAGCTTGGCGAGGCGCTCGCGCGTGTTCGCGAGCCCGATGCCCTCGCGGGTGCGCGCGCGGGCGTCGAAGCCCACCCCGTCGTCGCGCACCTCCAGGTGCAGCATCCCGCCCTCGACGTGGCCGTGGATGTCCACGCGGCCGGCCTCGGGCTTGGGCGCGATGCCGTGGAGGATCGCGTTCTCGACGATGGGCTGGAGCAGCAGGTTCGGGATGCGTGCCTGCAGCGCCTCGGGCGTGATGTTGATGCCGATCTTGAGCCGGTCCGGGAAGCGTGCCTGCTGGATCTCCAGGTAGCGTCCGAGGAACTCCATCTCCTTGCTCAGCGTGACCTCCTGGACGCCGGTGTTGTCGAGCGACATCCGCAGCAGGGCGCTCAGCCGGGCCACGAGGGTGACGGCCTCGTCGTTCTTCCCCTCGCGCACGAGCACCGAGATCGTGTTCATCGTGTTGAACAGGAAATGCGGGTGCATCTGCTGGCGCAGGGCCTTGAGCTCCGTCTCGATCAGCCGTGCCTCCAGCTGCGCCGCGCGCAGCTCCTCGCTGCGGTACTTGCGGTAGATCTCCGTGCTGAAGCCGAACGCGAGCACCGCCCAGTAGAAGGCCATGTCCACGATGTTGCGCCCGTAAAAGTGATCGATCGCCTGCTGCCCAAACCCGGTGAAGGGCTCATCGTAGATCAGGAAGAACCCGGCGAGCCGCCCCAGGTAAAAGACGGCCATGAGGAGAAAGCTCGCCGCAAAATGGAAGCTCACCCCGCCCAGCCAGTGGCCGCGACTCAGCGGCATCTTCTCCCGCAACTGGAGGATCAGCGGCGCGAGCGCCGCCCACATCAACGCCCGGATGAACTGCTGCGACCCCACCTCGATGAAGTCCACGGGCTTCATCATGTTATTCACCCGCATGTTGAAGTACGCCTCAATCGCCAGCACGAAGCCGACGAAGATCCAGATGGCGGCCAGGGAGATGATTTTTATCCAACGGCGCTGCATGTCGTGTGCGCGTTCTTCGCCCCTCTGCGGGCTGATTCAAGTGGATAAAACAATCTTTGCGACGAACCGACGGTGGATTGCGACGAATTCCAATTCCGTGCGACTAAGCCTGCGACGAACGGTTTGTCAAAAAGCGTCCAACCTCCACCTCGGACTCAAAGGGCACGCCTTCCGTGAGGTGATTCACCCATTGGCGCGCCAGCCAGGGCGCCCAGAGCACGCCCTTGGCCCCCAGCCCGCCGAGCAAGCCCAGTCGCGGCTGCGAGGGATGCCGCCCGGCCACCGGACGGCGGTCGGGCAGCGTCACCCGCACACCGGCACTCTGGCCGGTCACGGTCCAGGGACGTTTCAACAACTCCGTCGCGCTGGCCCCGAGCGCCGTGCGCGCGGACATGGAGGGGACCGCGTTGCGGAGGCCGAACTCGTGCGTTGCGCCAACCAGCGCCGTGCCGGACGTCAGCGGACACACCCAGTGGCCGTGGTTCAGGATCACGCGCGGGTCTAGACCCTCCACCGTCACCGTGAGCACCTCGCCTTTCGAGAATTCCCAGGGGACAAATTCAAACCGGCCGACCCCGCCCTCCCCCGCGCAATCGATCACGAGCTCGTGGCCCGCCAGCGCCTCGTCCCAGTGGACCTCGCCTTCGCGCAGCACGCCGCGCTCCTGCCAGCGGCGCCGCGCCCCAGCCAGCAGCGCCGTCAGGTCCACCCGCGCGGCCTCCTCGATCCAGAACCCGTCGGCGTCGCCCGCCCCGACAAACGGCGCCAGCGCGCCCGACCGCTGCTTCTCGGCGAACACCGTTCGCTGGCGCTCGTCCGCAAAGCTCCGCCGCACGCGCATCTCCTGCCACAGCGGCACGCCCAGCATCGATTCGAGCCCATGGTACGCCTCGCGGGCGATTGGCCGCAGGGTCTCGACGCGCCAGCTCTTCACCAGCCGCCGGCCGGTGATGGGATTCAGCAGTCCCGCGGCCACGCGCGACGCCGCGCGGCCGTGGCCCGCGTCCGCGATCGCGAACGGGATGCCGGCGCGCTCCAGCTCCCAGCCGAGCAGGGTGCCCGCCAGGCCCTGGCCGACGATGAGTAGGTCCGCCCGCACGCTAGCGACCCGGCTGGACCGCCAGCGCGGCACCGACGATGCCGGCCTCGTTCAGGAACTTCGCGGGCACCATGCGCGCCCGGGGCTTCACGAACTTGAAGAATTTCCGGCTCTTCGCGCTCACGCCGCCGCCGATGATGATCAGTTCCGGCCAGAGCATCCGCTCGAGCGTGTGCACATAGTCGCCGAGCTCGTGCCCCCAGTCCGCCCACGACAGGCCGCGCCGCTTGCGCGCCGAGGAGGAGACGAAGCGCTCCGCCGACTTGCCCCGCAGCGGCAGGTGCCCGAATTCGCAGGGCACCACCGTGCCGTGATAGCAGAGCGACGAGCCGATGCCGGTGCCGAGGGTCAGCAGCAGGACCTTCCCTTGAAACCCGCGGCCCGCGCCGAACCGCATCTCCGCCAGCGCCGCGGCCGCCGCGTCGTTGGTGAGGGTCACGCGGCAGCGCGTCGCCTTCGCGAAGAGCTTGCCCGCGTCGCACCCGATGAATCGCGGATGGAGGTTGGCCGAGGTGAGGACGTGCGAGCCGTGGATGACCCCGGGAAAGCCGACGCCGATGGGACCGCGCCATTTGAAGTGCCGGGCGATCTCCGCCACGATCTTCGCCGCCGCGGCGGGCGTGACCACCTTGGTCGTCTCGATGCGGAACCGCTCGGCGGTCAGCCGGCCGGTCTTGATGTTCACGGGCGCGCCCTTGATCGCGGACCCCCCGATGTCGATGCCGAGGACTTTCATGCTGAGGAAAAATTGCCGCGCCGGGCGCTCAGTGGCAATGCCCGGCTCCATCCGCGCCGTGCGCGTGGCCGTGCTCCAGCTCCTCCGGCGTCGCGGACCGGGCGGACAGGATCTCCACCTCGAAGGTCAGGTCCACGCCCGCGAGCGGGTGGTTGGCGTCGAGGGTGACGCTGTCGCCGTCGATCGCCACGACCGTGACAATCGGCGCCGAGCGGTCGGGGCCCGCCTGAAACTGCTCGCCGAGCTTCAGCTCGCCGTCCACCGGCAGCACGCTCCGCTTCACCTGCCGCACCTGGGTCAGGTCACGCGGGCCGTAGGCCTCGGCGGCCGGGACCTGCACCTTTTGCCGCGCGCCCGGTTCCGCCGCGCGCAGCCGCTGGTCGAGCCCGTCGATGATCTGCCCCGCCCCCTCGAGGTAGGTGATCGGCTCGCCGCCGGCCGAGGTGTCAATCACGCGGCCCGAGGGATCGCACAGGGTGTAGTGAAAGGTGACGACGCGAGGCATCCCCCGAGTGACGAGCGCAGCGCGCCGGGTGACAAGTGCAATCCTCCCTGGCTCACAGCCCCGAGCCTGCCGAATGGGCCCGTCCCGCACGAAGCCTGAGGAGGACCACCACGAAAATCACGAAACACACGAATGGAATACCTCCGGATGGTGTGCCCACGGAATACACGGAACACACGGAAGAATCCTCGCGGACCTTAGCTGAGCTGCGCTCAGCGTCGGTCCGCTCGGCCTTTGTGGAAACGAACCCCGAATCTAGTCAGATGAAATCGCAGCCGCTATTCAGAGCCTAACTTCGGATTGGTGTAAAAAGTCCGAGCGGACCGAGTTCTGCTGCCATGCAGAACGCTGGTCCGCGAGAATTCGTCCGGCTTCCGCGTATTCCGTGTATTCCGTGGGCAACAGTCTGGGGTCTGCTTTTCGTGTGTTTCGTGCTTTTCGTGATGACCCCACCCGCCGCCGCGGCGGTCAGGGTGCCGTGCCCTGGCCAACAGTGCCGGCCTTGATCAGGACCATCTTCTGCGGGTCGAGGTACTTCTTGATGGCCGTGTTGACCTGCGCCGTGGTGAGCGACTGCACCCGCGACGGATAAAGATCCAGCCACTCGGGTCCGACCTCGCGCTGGAGCGCCGTCAGGATGTTCTGCGCCAGGCCGTCGGTCGTCGCGAGGCCGACCTGGAAGCTGCCCACGAGGTTGACCTTGCGGGCGTCGAGTTCGGCGTCCGTGACGCCGTCCTGCCACCACTTGTTCACCTCGCGACGGGTGGAGGTGACGCCGCGCTCGAGGAGCGACGGGGCAAAGGTGGCCTGCACCTGGAAGCTGCCGTCCACGTAGGAATCGTCGCTCACCCCGGCGCCGATGCCGTAGGTGAGGCCCTCGCGGTCGCGCACGGTGCTCATAAGCCGGCCGGTGAAGCCACTGCCGAGGATCGCCGTGCCGGCGCGCAGCGCGAGGCTGTCGGCGTCGCGGTACCGCAGGCCGGTGGCCTGGCCCATCACCAAATTGACGCTCGTCTTGCCGGGGATGAAGACGGTCTGGTCGTTGGCGGCGTCCACGCCGGCGGCCTTGGCCACGGACGTGGGCTGCGCGGAGCCGCCGGTCCAGCCGGTGAAGCCCTTCTGCAGCGCGGTGGCCAGCTCGCCCTGGTCCACGTCGCCGACGGCGACGAGCTTCAGGTGCGCGGGGCCGTAGTGCGCGGCGTGGAAGGCGCGGAGGTCCTCCGGCTTCGTCGTCTGCACGGCCGCGATGAGCTCGTCCACCGTCGCCGGCCGGTTCGGGTGCCCGGCGGGGAAGATCGCACGCGCGAACGCCTCGTCGGCGCGGGCGCTGGGATTGTCGAGCCGGCGCTTGAGCGCGCCGATCATCTGTTTCTGGTACTTGGCAAATTCCTCCGGCGCGAACGCCGGCGTGCGGAGCTGCTCGGCGAGCAGCGCGACCACCACGGGGAGGTCGCCGCGCAGGCAGCGCGCGCTGAAGCTCAGCACCTCGCTGTCGGCGCCGAACGAGATCGTGGCGCCCATGCCCTCCAGCTGGCGCGCGAGCGCGAGCTTGGTGTGCGTGGTCGTGCCCTTGTCGAGCATGCCGGCGGTGAGCGCGGCGAGCGCGGGGTTGTCCGGGGGATTGAAGACGTCGCCGGCCGGGAAATAGCCGCGGACGACCACCAGCTCCTGCACCGCGGTGTGGTCCACGTAGACGTCGAAACCCGCGACGGTGCCGTGCTGGATGCCCTCGGCCACGCCCGCGCGCGCCGGGACGACGGCCAGCAACAGAGCCGCACCCGCGGCCCAGAGGCGCGAGCGCGCCGGAAACAGGGAATTCACTTCAGGGAAATTCATGGGATTACAGGGGACGAAAGTTGATCGTTACCGATGAAGTTTGGTGTTGGGAGAGTTGGCGTTTGGTTTTTTGCCCCGCGTCATTTCGCCGGCGGGGCCTTGGGCCCCTTGGGCGCGAGCGGCACGAACCAACCTGTGGTGCTCAGGTCCTGGTCCAGGTACTGCTTGGCGACGCGCTGCACATCGGCGGGCGTGACGCCCTTGATGGCCTCGGGGAAGGACGCGTAGAGCGTCCAGTCGCCGGCGGCGATCCACTCGTTCAGCTCGCGCGCCACGGCGGCGGAGCCGTCGCGGCCCGAGACGAACTGCGTGTGGAACTGGCGCTGGGCGATGGCGACCTCCTCGGGCGTGACGCCGTTCGCGCGGATGTCCTCCAGCACCGCGAGGATGGCCTGCTCGGCGGCCTCATGCTTGGCGCCGGGGGCGAGCGTGGCGGTGATGGTGTTGAGGCCGGTGTCGCGGTTGTCGGAGTCGTTGGCGCTGGTGGAGAGCGCGAGGCCCTTGTCGACGAGGGCGAGGTAGAGCCGGCTCGTCTTGCCGCTGCCGAGGATGTGGTCGAGCACCTCGAGGGGGGGCGTGTCGGCGGAGCGGGCGGGCGGCACCTTGTGGGCGATGACGACGGCGCCGAGCTGGCCGGGGCGCTTGACGACCGTGCGGCGCGGGCCGGTCTGCTCCGGCTCCTCGGTGTAGATCTGCGGGATGGGCTTCGGGGCGCGCGGGATGGCGCCGTAGTATTTCCGCACCAGCGCGAGGGCGGTGCCGGTGTCGACGTCGCCGATCACGACCGCGGTGGCGTTGTCCGGCCAGTAGAAGGTGTCGTAGAACTCGCGCAGCTTCTCGATCGGCACATGCTCGATGTCGGAGCGCCAGCCGATGGTGTCGTGGTGGTACGGCAGGGCCTGGTAGGCGGTGGCGGTGACCTCCTTCTCCAGGGTCTGGAGCGGGTCGTTCTCGCCGCGCTCATACTCGTTGCGGACGACGGTCATCTCCTTCTGGCGGTCGGCGTCGCGCAGCCAGAGGTTGCGCATGCGGTCGGCCTCGATGGCGATGTAGCCCTCGAGGCTGTCGCGGCCCACGGTGGCGAAGTAGTGCGTGCGGTCGTTCCACGTCGTGGCGTTGTAGCGGCCGCCGACGCGCTCGAGGTACTGCTTCACGCTGTTGCCGGCGGGGTCGTTGAAGTGCTCGCTGCCCTTGAACATCATGTGCTCGAGGATGTGCGTGGCGCCGGTGGTGCCGGTGACCTCGTTGCGCGAGCCCACGCGGTAGGTGATGTTGTACGTGGCGACCGGGGCGGAGTGGTCGGGCTTCACGAGCACCTGGAGACCGTTGGCGTCCAGCCGGTACTCCTCGATGCCCGCGAGCGTGCGGACGTAGGTGTAGCCCGGGTAAGCGGGCGTTTCCGATGCAACAGCGACAATGCCGGCCAGCGCGAAGGCCAGCCCGGCCAGGGGACGAAGGGACTTCATGGAGTAATTTAGGTTCGAACCTACCAATTAAAGACGAAGCAAGTGTCCCATGCCACTACGCCCCGGCGGGCATTTTTCGAGGAAAAAGGCGCCGGGCCGGATGGGGTTACCACGAAACACACGAAATACCCGAAAGCCTACCTAGATTTAGGGTGGCCCACGGAATACACGGAACCCACGGAACCGGAATGCCTCACGGACCGAGTTCTGCTGCCAAGCAGAACGCTGGTCCGCGAGAATTTGTCCGGCTTCCGTGTATTCCGTGGGCCACAGTCTGGGGTATTCTTTTCGTGTGTTTCATGATGTTCGTGGTGGTCCTCCCCATCCGCACTCAGGTCTCCTGGCGGAGGACTTCCAGCGGGGGGTGGTCCACGATGCCGCGGTTGGCGACCAGGCCGGTCACCACCGTCACCACCACCGACGCGGCGATCGCCGTCAACAGCACCACCGGCGAGAGCACGAACGGGGCCTTGAAGATGAACCGCGACAGCAGCGCGTTCGCCGCCACCGCGAGCCCGCCGCCCGTCACCGCCGCCAGCACGCCGAGCACCGTGTACTCCACCAGCTGGATCTGCCGCAGCTGCCGGCGCGTCGCGCCGAGCGTGCGGAGCAGCACCGTCTCGCGGATGCGCTGGAAGCGTCCGGTCAGCACCGCGCCCGCCAGCACCACCACGCCCGTCACCACCGTGAAGCCGGCCATGAACGTGATCACGAACGCCACCTTCTCGAGGATGCCCATCACCGTCTGCAGGATCAGCGAGAGGTCGATCGCGGAGATGCCCGGAAACTCCTTCGCCACCGCCTGCTGGATCCGCGCGGAGTCCGCCGGCGTCGCCGCGCGCACCGCGGCCACATAGGTCTTGGGCGCCGCCTCCAGCACGCCGGTCGGGAACACGATGAAGAAGTTCGCCTGCATGCGCTGCCACTCCACCTCGCGAAGGCTGGCGACGTAGGCGTTGACCGGCACGCCCTGCACGTCGAACCCCATCGCGTCGCCGAGCTTGAGCTGGAGGTCCTTGGCGAGGCCGGCCTCCACCGAGACGGGCACGCGGGCCTCGCCGGGCTCCACCCGGCCGATGAACTTCCCCTCGCTGACGCGCTCGGTGTCCGTCAGGTCGCTGCGGTACGTGGAGCGGTACTCGCGCCGCAGCGTCCAGGCCGGGAGGCCGGACTTGTCGTCCTTCAGCAGTTCCTCGGCGCTGCGGCCGCGGAGGCTGGCGAGCTTCATCGTGACAATGGGCGCCTCGGCAATCAGCGGCGCGCCCTGCGCCTTCACGATGGCCGCGACGCGCGCGGCCTGATCGTCCTGGATGTCGAAGAACATCAGGTTCGGCCGCGAGCCGTCGCCCAGGCCGAGGATCTTGCCCACGAGCGTCTGGCGCGTGAGGACGAGTGTCATCATCAGGAACGTGCCGAGCCCGAGCGAGAGCAGCAGGAGCACGGTCCGGTTGTTGGGCCGGTAGAGGTTGGCGAGGCCCTGGCGGGCGACGTAGGGCAGCGGCCGGCGCGGCACGAGCCGCCGCGCGACCCAGGACACAAGCAGGGCCATGCCGGCGAGCGTGGCGAAGCCCACGGCCATCATGAGCGTGAAGCCCACGCCGGTCGCCCAGTGCCCGGTCTGCCAGACCGCGAAGCCGAGCACGGCCGCGGCGATCACGAAGAACAGCGCCAGCCGCCACGGGTCGGCCGCGGCGGACTCGCCCTGCGCCGAGCGGATCGCCAGCAGCGGCGAGACGCGCCGCACGGTGAGCAGCGGCAGCAGGGTGAACAGCACGCAGATCACGAGCCCCGCCAGCGCACCCTTCCCCACCGCCGGCCACGACACGAAGAAATCCACGGCGAACGGCAGGAAGTCCTTCATCACCGCCGGCAGCACCAGCTGCACGCTCACGCCCAGCGCCGCGCCGAGCACGGCGCCGACGAGCCCGACGCCCGCGCCCTGGATGAGGTAGACGCCAAAGCTCGTCCGCGCGCTCGCGCCCAGGCAGCGCAGCACGGCGACGGTCATGAGCTTCTGCCGCACGTAGACGTGCATCGCGCTCGCCACGCCGACGGCGCCGAGGAACAGCGCCACGAAGCCGACAAGCCCGATGAACGCATAGGTGTCCTGCACCACGCGGCCGAGGTCGCGCTTGCGCTCCTCGACCGTGGCGTACTGCCAGCGCTGCGCGCGGAACTTCTCCTTCATGTCCTTCACCAGCAGCTCGGGGTCGCTCGTCGCGGGCAGCCGGAAATAGGTGCGGTGGTTGATGAAGGTCTTGCTCTGCATCAGGCCGGTGGCCTCGAGCGCGGCGCGGGAAATGTAGACCCGCGGCGAGAACAGCGCGACGGCGGCGGCCTCGCCCGGCATCTTCTTCAGCGCCCCGGCGACGATGAAGGTCTCGCGGCCGATCGCGACCTCGTCGCCCACCTGCAGGCCGAACTGCACGAGGAGCGTCTCCTCCAGCAGCGCGCCGCGGCCGGCGGCCAGCCGGGCCATCACGCCCGCCGGCTCGGTGACGAGCTCGCCGTAGAAGGGAAAGTTGCCCTCGAGGGCGCGGACCTGGACGAGCCGCCGCTGGTTGCCGCGCGTGGGGAAGGAGACCATCGAGCCCAGCGAGATCTCATGGGCCTGCTCGCCGCCCAGCTTGGCGAAGTAGGCCTCGGCCTCGGGGGTGAATTTCTGCCGCGAGGAGATCGTGAGGTCGGAGCCGAGCAGGGACTTGGTCTGCTGCTCGACAGTCCGCTTGAGGTTGTCGGCAAACGACCCGATCCCGACGAGTGCGGCGATGCCCAGGACGACCGACAGCGACACGAGCACCAGCCGCCGCCGCGAAGCCCGCGAATCCCGCCAGGCCATTTTGAGGATGAAAGTCATGGGGCCACCACGAAAAACACGAAACACACGAAATCGGACGAGGGAGTCATCGGACGATGCGCTCGTATTGCACTTTGGGCGCGTGTCCGAAGTTGATGAGGAGACCCAGGTGAAGTCTGGTGGCGCGGAGGTAATTGTGCACCTGCGCGCGATGCTCGTCGGTCAGCGCGGAGACGGCCTTGAGCTCGACCAAAATTCGCCCAAAGCAGACCAGGTCGGGCGTGTAGGTCTGATGCAGCGGACGACCTTTGTAAGTGAGCGCCAGACACGGATGCGATGTGAACGGCACGCCCTGATCCCTGAGCTCGATCTCCAGCGACTCCTGGTAGACTGCCTCCAGAAATCCGCTGCCCTGCTCCGTATAGACAGTGAAGCACGCGCCCATGATCTTGTAGGACTCCTCCGGAAAAATGATCCTGTGCATCGGACGAGGAGTCGTGACTCTCGACTCCTCGCATCGCCAACCCAATGACGGACACCGGGAGACCCTCTCGATTTATCGCAACCGAACCAAATTTTACCTCCCCTTTCCGGTGAGTCCCGCAATCAAGCTGGATTAATTCCCGAGCCATCATTTTTTCGTGTGTTTCGTGAATTTCGTGGTGGCTCCCTAAACAAGTTCATCACTCGACACGGCGCCGCCTTTGAGGCGGATGATGCGCTGGCAGCGGCGGGCGAGGTCGAGGTCGTGCGTCACCAGCACCAGCGTCGTGCCGCGCTCGCGGTTCAGGCCGAAGATCAGCTCCACCATCGCCGCCGCCGTCTCAGCGTCGAGGTTGCCCGTCGGCTCGTCGCAGAACAAAATCTTGGGCCGGTTGATGAACGCCCGCGCCAGCGCCACGCGCTGCTGCTCGCCGCCCGACAACTGCACCGGATAATGGTCGCAGCGCTCGCCGAGCCCCACCCGCGCCAGCAACTCGCGCGCCTCGGGCTCGCGCGTGGAATCGCCGCCCAGCTCGACGGGGACGAGCACGTTCTCCAGCGCCGTCAGCGTCGGGATCAGCTGGAAGTTCTGAAACACGAATCCCACCTGCGCGTTGCGCACCAGCGCGCGCGCGTCCTCGTCCAGCCCGCCGATCGCCACGCCGGCAATCGTGACCGCGCCCTGCGTCGGACGGTCGAGTCCCGCGCACAGCCCGAGCAGCGTGGTCTTGCCGCTGCCGCTCGGCCCGACCACCGCCACGGTCGCGCCCGCGGCGATGTCGAAGCTCACGTCGCGGAGCACCGTCAGGGGATGTCCCGCTGCGCGGTACGTCTTCGTCAAGCGCTCCACCTTCAGCATCGATCGGTCGCTCATAATTAGATTCTGGCCACGAAACACGGGAAACGGCACGAAAGCTAGTTCAAGCGGTCAATTTCCAGCATGAGGCTCCGGATAGCGTTTCTACTGGTCGGGCTCGTCCTCGCCGCCTCCACCCGGGCGGCGGAGGCGGCGCGCACGATCGTGTTCTTCGGCGACAGCCTCACGGCCGGCTACGGGCTGGACGATCCCGCGAGCGAGGCCTACCCGGCCCTCATCCAGCAGAAGCTCGACGCCGCCGGGCTGCCCTGGCGCGTGGTGAACGCGGGGCTCAGCGGCGAGACCAGCTCCGGCGGGCTCCGGCGCGTGGACTGGATCCTGCGCCAGCCGATGGACATCTTCGTGCTCGCGCTCGGCGGCAACGACGGGCTCCGCGGCATCGAGCCCGCGGTCACATCCGCCAACCTGCAGGGCATCATCGACCGCGTGCACGCCAGGTATCCCGCCGCCCGGATCGTCCTCGCCGGGATGCAGATGCCGCCGAGCATGGGCGAGGCCTACACGCGCGAGTTCGCGGCGATGTACACGGCCCTCGCGGCGCGGAATCATCTGGTGCTCATTCCGTTCCTGCTCGCGCGCGTGGCCGCGCGACCGGAGTTCAACCAGCCCGACGGCATGCACCCCACCGCCGCCGGCGCCGCCCAGGTCGCGGACACCGTCTGGGCCACGCTGCGCCCGCTGCTGTAGGGCGTGACCGATTGTTTCACCGCCAAGATCGCGAAGCACGCGAAGGCCGCATCGCTCCCGGCTGGTTTCCGCCCCTCCGCGCTTCCGTGATCCAATGCCCGGATTATTTTCACCACGAAGGCAGGTGAAGCACACGAAGACGGGGAGCAACCCATCGTCCCAGGTCTCATTCCCAGAGTCGCGCGTCCGTGACCGCCTGATCCGGCATGATCCGCGCAATCCGCGGAAACATCCGTGCCGCTTCGTGTCCTTCGCGCCTTTCGTGGTGAGCCCCACCGCCCGCCCGCCCGCCGCTCGACGCTTGCTTCGTCGTGGCCTTGGATTAGAGTGATGGTTCAACCCTAATCTTAAAAAACATGAAGAAGACCCTCATCGCCCTCCTCTCGCTTTCCGCCCTCTCGTTTGCCTACGCCGGCACCGACACCTGCAAGGATCAGCCCTGCAAGTGCGGGGACAAGTGCACCAAGCAGTGCTGCACGAAGGATGGCAAGGCCTGCACCAAGGATTCCAAGACCTGCGCCAAAGACTCCAAGACCTGCACCAAGACCGAGGCGACGACCACCACTTCGACCACGGCTCCCAAACAGTAAAGCCCTCCTAAATTAGGGGTAATCCCCTACTTTTTACCCAAACCCTTTCTGTTATTAGAAAGGGTTTTTGGTTTATGGGTGAAAAGCCTTGCTGACGCTAGTCGATTGCATCAGAAAAACCGCCCTCGTGAAACCCCGGACGATCATCGCTGCCGTATTGCTTTCACTTGGCTTGGGGCTCACGGCACAGGCTCAGTTCGTGTGGTCGGGCAATCACTCCAACGGCGACATCACGAGCATCGTGAATTGGTCTGGTTCCGCGCCCGGTCTCTCGTCCGGAACTGACAATCTTACGTTCGGCACCTTGTCCGGGCCGGCTAACTTCCAGAGTACGGTCCTCATCACGGAGGATGTCAGTGTCAACAACCTCACCTTCACGAACGGGCAGACCTACACGTTCAGCAGCTCGGGATCCTTCCAGCTGACCCTCAACGGAGACATCACCGCGACGTACAGCGGGACCAACGCCCTCACGTTCGACTCGTCGCTGGGCATCAAGCTCAGCGGCGACCATACCCATTACATCGACGTGGGCGCAGATCAGACGCTGACCCTTGCCGGGACGATCACGGAGACCAGCCCCGGGGCCGGCGTGGTGATCAACGGCGGTGAATCCAACACCGGGACCGTCGTGCTCGCCGGGGCCAGCACGTTTTCCGACGGCGTGGAGGTGGACGCTGGCACGCTTCTGCTCGGCCGCTCATCGACCTATGACTCCGAGACGCACACTATCACCTCGGGTCCGATCGGCACTGGTTGGCTGGGGATTTACGGTGGCGCCACTCTCGGCGTGGCGCCTTCGGCTGGCACGATCACCCTGCACAATTCCATCTACCTGGACGGTTACTCGAACCCGGTGAAGATCGACACGTCGAACGGCGACCTGGTTCTGCTGGGTGAGATCGACGGTTCCGCCGGCCTCAAGAAAATCGGCTCCGGCAGCCTCACCCTCGGCGGCGACAGTGTCTTTGGCGGCGGCACCACCCTGCGCTGCGGATCGATCTATCTGGCTTCCACATCATATGAAGGAGACGGCATCGACGGCCCGCTCGGCTACGGCGACCTCAAGATGTACGATGGCACCACGCTGGGCGTCTCCTCGCTGGCGACCGGAACCATCGAGCTCTACAACGACATCGCCCTCGACTGCCGCTCCGATACCACCGTCACCTTCGACACCGAGTACGGCGACCTCTCGCTCCTCGGCTATATCACCGGTTCCGCCGGAGTCGTTGTCACCGGCGGCAACACCCTGACGCTCACCGGCAGCAATGACTTCAGCGGCGGCTTGGAACTGCAATCGGGCACGCTGCTCCTCGGACAGAGCTCCTCGGCCGACGGCTCCGACATCATTTACGGCCCGGTTGGCACCGGCCAGCTGACCCTCGACGGCGGCAGCAAGCTGGGCGTGGCCACCTCGGCCGAAGGCGCAATCACGCTGCACAATTCCATTTACCTGCAGGATGTTGATTCGGGCCCCGTGCGGGTCGACACGTCCAACGGCAACATGATCCTGCTGGGCAATATCTTTGGCAACGCCGGCCTGAAGAAGGTCGGCTCCGGCAGCCTGACGCTCGGCGGCACCGGCGACTTCAGCGGCGGCGTCACGGTCCGCTGTGGCACGCTCTACCTCTCGTCCTCGTCCAATAATTCCGACGGCCTCTACGGCCCCGTGGGCTCCGGCACCCTGAAGATGTACGACGGCACCACGCTGGGCGTGTCCTCCATGGCCGACTGCCGGATCATCCTCCACAACGACATCGAGCTCGACTGCCGTGAAGGCACGAACGTCACGTTCGACACCTACTATGGCGACCTGACGCTGAAGGGCTACATCTCCGGCGCCGCGGGTGTCACGGTCACGGGCTCGAACACCCTGACGTTCACGAACGACAACGACTATTCAGGCAACACGACAATCAGCTCCGACGCCACACTGCAGTTGGGCCGTTGCGGCAGCTCCGGCTCGATCACCGGCAACGTGGCGAATGACGGCACCCTGATCTTCAACCACAGCAACAACCTCACCTTTAGCGGCAACATCACCGGCGAAGGCATGGTCGTCCAGCAGGGCAGCGGCACCCTCACTCTGTCGGGCAACAACTCCTACTCCGGCGGCACCAACCTCAACAACGGGACGCTGGTGGTCGGGTCCAACAACGCCCTGGGCAGCGGCGAGATCTACTTCAACGGCGGCCACCTGGTCATCGGCAACGGCGTCACCTTCACCAACACGCTCGACCTCAGCTCCGGCGGCACGCTCAGCGGCAACGGCATCATCGGCTCGCCGGGCATCGTAATCGGCCCGAACGTCATGCTCTCCCCGGGCAATTCGCCGGGCCTGCTGACGTTCAGCAGCGGACTCGCCTGGGGCCCGGGCGGCACGTATGACTTCCAGGTCCAGACCGCGGGCGGCACGCGCGGCGTCGGCTACGACAGCATCGACGTCACCGGCGGGCTCACCTTCAGCGCCACGTTCGGCAGCCCCTTCACGCTGAACCTGATCTCCCTGGATATCGGCGGGGCGGCGGGCAACGTGTCGGACTTCAGCTCCTCCAACAGCTATGCGTGGATGATCGCCCACTCGGACACGCTGACCGGCTTCAACCCGGCCAATGTCACCATCAATCTCAGCGGCTTCACCAACAGCCTGGGCAGCGGATCGTTCTACCTGAGCCAGTCGGGCAACGACATCCTGCTCAATTTCACGCCGGTGCCGGAGCCCTCAACGTTGGGCCTGCTCGGCCTCGGCCTGGTTCTCGGCCTGCTGCGCTTCCGCCGCCGCCGCTGAGGTGGTCGACCGGTCTCCGTGATGGAGCCGCGGCGCCCCCGCC
Organism: uncultured Opitutia bacterium; assembly: GCA_903825285.1. Lineage (GTDB taxonomy): Bacteria > Verrucomicrobiota > Verrucomicrobiia > Opitutales > Opitutaceae > Opi-474. The sequence continues at coordinate 64,159 of CAIJZY010000010.1, forward strand.
GCGCCCTTCCGCATTTCCGCCCCTCCGCGCTTCCGCGATGATGTACCCGGCAGCTTCGTGCCCTTCGTGTTAAAAAAGACTCCGTAGAATTTGATCGCGGAAGCGCCGAGGCGCGGAAGCGGAAGCGTCCGAGTGTCCGGCCTTCGCGCTCTTCGCGGTGAACCAAGCTCCCGCCGCACGCTTTATTGCAGCGTCGCCGCCTGGCGCACGAGGTCGAGGAACTCGCTGCGGTAGCCGCCGGCGTCGCCGTCCAGCCCGGCCCCCGCCCAGGTCAGGACATCCTGCAGCGTGGCCGCGCCCTTGTGCGGCGAGTTGCGCAGGATCATCCCAAACTCCGCCACCGCCGCTGCAAACTTGAAGTCCGCGCTCGCCGCCGCAAACCGCGCGCCATGGTCCGTCAGCGGGAACTCGAGCTTCCGGCTCACCTCGCCCGACGGATCCTTGTAGCGGATGCTGACCGTGAGCAGCTCGGGCGAATGGCGATCCCCGGATTCCGCCCCACGATTCTGGTATTTCAGCGGGTCCACCGTCGCCGCCGCTGAGGCCTGGCCGACGGGCACGATCTCGTACAGCGCGGTCACGGTGTGGCCGGCGCCGATCTCGCCGGCATCCACGGCATCATTGTTGAAGTCCTCCGGACGCAGCAGGCGGTTCTCGTAGCCGATCAGGCGGTAGCTCGCGACCTGCGCGGGGTTGAACTCCACCTGGACCTTCACGTCCTTCGCGATCGTCACGAGCGTGCCGTTCACCTGCTCGACGAGCAGCTTCTCGGCCTCGCGGCGCGTGTCGATGTAGCCGTAGTTGCCATTTCCCTTGTCCGCGAGCTGCTCCAGTGTCGCGTCCTTGTAGTTGCCCATGCCGAAGCCCAGGGCCGTCAGGAACACCCCGGACTTCGCCTTCTCCTCGATCAGCCGCGTCAGCCCGCCCTCGCTGGTCACGCCGACGTTGAAGTCGCCGTCGGTGCAGAGGATCACGCGGTTCACGCCGCCAGCGACGAAGTTGGCCTTCGCGATGTCGTAGGCGAGCTGGATGCCCATCGCGCCGTTGGTCGTCCCGCCGGGCGTCAGCGCATCCAGCGCCGCCACGATCTCCGCGCTCTTCGCCACCGGCGTGGAGGGCAGCGCGAGGCCGGACTCGCCGGCGTAGACGACGATCGCCACGCGGTCATCGGGACGCAGCCGGCCCACCAGCAGGCGCAGCGCCTCCTTGACCAGCGGGAGCTTGTTGGGCTCGTCCATCGAGCCGGAGACATCGATCAGGAACACGAGGTTCGCCGCCGGACGCGACCCGGTCGAAACCTCGCGGCCCTTCAGCCCGATGCGCACCAGGCGGTGCGTCGGCGCCCAGGGCGCGTCCGCCACCTCGAGCGACGCGGCAAAGGGCACGGCGCCCGCCGGCGGCGCATAGCGGTACGGGAAATTGTTCACCAGCTCCTCGACGCGCACCGCGTCCTCCGGCGGACGCTGGCCGTTGCGCAGGAAGCGGCGCACGTTGGCGTAGCCCGCCGTGTCCACGTCCACCGCGAAGGTCGACTGCGGCGTCCCGGCCGCGCTGACAAAGTCGTTGTCGCGCCGGTAGGCATAGGCCTCCGTGTTCATCGCGGGTGGATTGGCCGGGGCCGCGGCGACTTTCATTTCCACACCGCCGGTGATGACCGCACCCTGCAGCGTGTCGTCCTTGCCGGCATTGGCGGCGACGCCGAAGCGCGAAAGCTTCATGGCCCCAATGTCCCTGGGCCCACCGCCGTAGGCGGCCGTCGGGGCATTGGCGGCATACGTCATCGGAGCCAGCTCGGCCCGCGGCGCGGTCGCCTTGGTTGTTGCGGAGCTACCCAATGCCGATCCCGGGCCGGACGGCACAAACGCCTCGATCCTGGCCTGCCGCTCCTGCATCACCTGCTGGCGCGCGGTCTCCGCCTGGGCCAGCAGTCCAGCATACGCCCCGGCGTCAGCCACCGGCACGGGCATCGCGGAGGGCATCGGCTTGGGCTCGGGCACCGGCGGCAGCGCGACGGGCGCGCGTGCGGTCGCCGGGGCCTGGAGATCCGCGATCGACACCGCCATTTTCACGCTCTTGGCCGTGGCGTCCTTCGCCTGCGCGACCTCGTTGACCGACTTCGGTCCCGGCTGCCCGGCCGGGGGACGCAGTGCGAGCAGGACGGCAAATCCCGCCGCGGCCAGGCCGCCGACGAGATAGTAGAGCTGCGGGAAGCGGATGACCTTGGCCAGCGGGCCGCCGTCGAGCTTGGCCGGATCGTGGCCGGCGATGATGGCGGCGTGGGACAGCTCGGACGCCTCCGTCACCATGGGTTCCGTGGCCAGGGCCGACTCCAGCTGCGCGACGGTCGCGCGGATCTCGTCCACGGCGGCCTGCAGCGCGGGGTCGTCCCGCAGTGCCGCCTCCATCGCGGCGCGCTCGTCGCCCTCCAGTTCGCCCAGGGCGTAGGCGGTCAGTCTCGGGTCATCGGGTGTGATCTTGGAAATGCTCATCTGGGTGCCTCTGGGTTAGGGCCGCTCGGCGGCGAATTCGCGGCGCAGACGCGTGACCGCGGTGTGGATCAGGAAGCCGACATTGGTCACCGACAACGAGGTGATCCCGGCAATTTCCTTGTAGCTGAAGCCATTCTGGAATTTCAGGCGCACGACCTCCTGCTGGTTCGGCGGAAGCCGGTCGATCAGCTTCAGCACCGAGGCGTGCGTCTCCGCCGCCTCGAGCGTCCGGCCCGGCCGCGTGTCCGCCGCCGGCGCCCGCTCCAGCTCGCCTTCCGCAAAGCGTCTCATGCGCTGCTCCTTCCGCAGGATGTCCAGCGCGCCGTTCCGGCAGACCGTGAACAGCCATTCCACCATGTGGTCGTCCACCGCGCCGCGGGGCTGGGCCAGGAGCTTGACGAAGGCGTCCTGCACGACGTCGCGGGCGCGGTCGGCATCGCCCAGCAGCCGGGCGGCATAGCGGGTGAGCGGCGCGCGCTGCTCCGCAAAGATACGTTCGAGTAATCCCGTGGTTTCATGCGTCTGTTCCCGAGGTGTCGGGGGTTCGTTGGACATGAGGTTCAGGGGGTAAGACGGAGCCGCCGGAGATTTCTTAGGAATATTTCTCCATCAATCCCCGCGCTCAACGCTTAACCCTGTGGGACACGGGAAATCAGGGGCGGACACCCTGCCCGCGGAACCGCCCAGGACCCGATCCGGGAGGTAACCACGAAACATCCGAAATACACGAAATGGGAGCGGAGGATGCTGCGGATCGGACCGGATGCAGTGGACAGACCTGCAGACCCGAGGCCGCCACCTCCGCTCCCATTTCGTGTATTTCGTATGTTTCGTGGTTACCTCTGATCGGATCTCTTCGCGTGCCTCGCGCTCTTCGCGGTGAAATCGCCGCCACTTCCCGCTTGCCTGCCGAGTCGCCGGGCCTTTTTCTCCGCGCGAACCCCCGCACTGCATGATGACCCGAGCCGACTACCTCCCGATGATTGTCGCCGCGTCCGCGGGCTTCCCGGCCATCTAGGCCGGTTTCCAGCCCGCCGCACCGAGCGGGCCCCGGAAACCCTCCGCGTTTCCCCACCCGCTCCCTCCGAGCGGGTTTTTTATTTTCCCACCCACCTTTCCTTTCGGCTTTTCACCCCTCCCTTTCCGGACTGCCCAATGTTCACCCAGCTCCAAGCCATCTGGACGCTCATGCGCGGCTACCGCCTGCGCTACGGCCTTGCGCTGGCCTGCCTGGTCGGCGCGACCGCCCTGAACTACGGCGTGCCGCTCATCGGCAGCGTCGCCATCGACTACGCCGTCGCCAGCAAGCCCCTCGGTCCCGACACCCCCGCCCTCGTCCGCCATCTGCTCGCCCTGCTCGGCGGCGCCGGCCAGCTGCGCGCCCACCTCTGGCTCGCCCCGCTCGCCATGGTCCTGCTCAGCGCGGCCAGCGGCATCTTCAGCTACCTCAAGGGCTGGCAGGCCTCGCTGGCCAGCGACGGCATCGCGCGCCGGCTGAAGGACGAGCTCTACGACCATCTCAACCACCTGCCCGCCCGCCACCATGACCGCGCCGACACGGGCGACCTCGTCCAGCGCTGCACCAGCGACGTCGAGACCGCCCGCCAGTTCCTCGCCACGCAGGTCATGGAGATCGGCAACGCCCTCATCCTCGGCGCCACCGCGCTGCCATTGCTGCTGTCGCTGAGCGTGCCCATGACGCTTGTCTCCTTCTCGCTCATCGGCCCGGTCATCATCTACGCCTACGTCTACTTCCGCCAGGTGAAGCGCTACTTCAAGGAGGTCGACGAGGCCGAGGGCGCCCTCACCGCCGTCATCCAGGAAAACCTCACCGGCATCCGCGTGGTGCGCGCCTTCGCGCGCCAGGACCACGAGCGCGCGAAGTTCGCCGCGCCCAATTCCCGCTACCGCGACCGCAGCCTCCACCTGCTGCGGCTCATGTCCTGGTACTGGTCCATCAGCGACTTCGTCGCCGTCGGCCAGATCGGCCTCACCCTCATCCTCGGCGCCCAGTGGATCGTCGAGGGCCGCTTCACCGTCGGCCTGCTCTTCGCCTTCCTCGCCTACCTCGGCATCATGCTCTGGCCCCTGCGCCAGATGGGCCGCATCCTCACCGATCTCGGCAAAACCTCCGTCGCCCTCGGCCGTATCCGGGAAATCCTGGGCGTGGCACGCGAACCGGACCCCGCCCTGGGCAAGGCCGAAGGCCGCGTCGAACAGCCCCTCACCGGCCGCATCCACGTCCGCGACCTCCATTTTCGCCACGCCACCGACGCCGCCCAGACCGGCCGCGGCGCGCTCAATGGCGTGAGCTTCGACGTCCAACCGGGCGAGACCCTCGCCATCCTCGGCCCCTCCGGCGCCGGCAAGAGCACGCTCATGCACGTGCTGCTGCGCCTCTACGACTACACCGAGGGCTCCGTGCAGTTCGACGGCCGCGAGCTGTCCTCCCTGCCGCGCAAATGGCTGCGCGGCCAGGTGGGCGTCGTCATGCAGGAGCCGTTCCTCTTCTCGAAGACGCTCCGCGACAACCTCCGGCTCGGCCATGGCGACGCCCCCGACCACGAGATCGAGGCCGCCGCGCGCACCGCGTCGATCCACGAGACCATCCTCTCCTTCGAGCACGGCTACAACACGCTCATCGGCGAGCGCGGCATCACGCTCTCCGGCGGCCAGCGCCAGCGCGTCGCCCTCGCCCGCGCCCTGCTCAAGCGGCCCGCCCTGCTCATCCTCGACGACGCCATGAGCGCCATCGACGGCGAGACCGAGGGCCTGATCCTCGAGGCCCTCCGCGAGCGCCGCGGCCGCGCCACCACCCTCGTCATCGCCCACCGCCTCGCCACCCTCGCCCACGCCGACCGGATCATCGTCCTCGACCACGGGCGCATCATCCAGACCGGCACCCACGCCGAGCTCGCCGCCCAGGAGGGCCTCTACCGCCGCCTCTGGCAGATCCAGACCGAGCTGGGCGCGGAGGCGCCGGACGCTGGGCGCGGTGCGCCCATCTTGAGTCACAAGTTGAAAGTTGAGGGTTGAAAGCCGACCCCATCAACCCGCCAACCCTTCCTGCTCCTTGCCCCGGCTCCTTAACCCTCATGCAACCCAACCCTCATGAAGATGAATTCCACTCCCGGCTCGACACCGGGCTGTGGTGGAAGATCTTCCGCCGCGCGCTGCAGCTGAAGCAGTACCTGATCCCGCTGGTGGCCACGGCGGTGATCATCGCGATGTGCGACGCGGGCTTCGCGCAGATCACCCGCTGGGTCATCGACGGCGTCGTGCGCGATGGCGCGCATGCGCCCTTCGTCCGCTACATCGCCGTCTACACCTTCGCCACCGTCGTGCTCTGCGCCGGCATCTGGGTCTTCATCGAGATGGCCGGCAACCTCTCCAACCGGCTGGCGCACGACATCCGCCGCGACTGCTTCGACCGGCTCCAGGAGCTGGAATTCGCCTTCTTCGACACGCGGCCCGTCGGCTGGCTCATCACCCGGCTCACCTCCGACTGCGACCGGCTCGCCCGCATCCTCGCCTGGGGCTTCCTGGACATGGTCTGGGGCTTCAGCTACGTGGTCATGATCGCCGCCAGCCTGCTCTGGATGAACTGGCGGCTGGGCCTGATCGTCATCGGCATCGTGCCGCCGCTCGCCGTGATCTCGAAGCTCTTCCAGCGGAAGATGCTCCTCAGCGCGCGCGAGATCCGGAAATACAACTCCCAGATCACCGCCGGCTACAACGAGTCGATCCAGGGCGTGCGCACCACCAAGACCCTGGTCCGCGAGCGGGAGAACCTCGCCGAGTTCCAGCAGCTCTCCACCCGCATGTTCGACGCCTCCGTGCTCAACGCCCGGCAGAACGCGCTCTATTTCCCGATCGTCACCACGCTGGGCAGCCTCGCCGCCGGACTCGCGCTCTGGCGCGGTGGCTACCTCGCAGCCGGCGGCGCCATCAGCCTCGGCACGCTGGTCGCCTTCATCAACTTCGCCGGCCAGTTCTTCAACCCCATCAACCAGCTCGCCCAGCGCCTCACCGAGATGCAGGGCGCCCAGGCCGCCGGCGAGCGCGTCATGGGCCTGCTCGCCACCGTGCCCAAGATCAAGGACTCCGACGCCGTGAAGGCGCGGATCGCCCAATCCCGGACGCCGGATGCCGGCACGGCCATCGACGGCCTGCCCTCGAAGATCGAGACGATCGAGTTCCGCCACGTGACCTTCAGCTACGACACGGGGCCGGTGGTCCTCCATGACTTCAACCTCACCGTGCGGGCCGGCGAGACGATCGCGCTGGTCGGGCCCTCCGGCGGCGGCAAGAGCACCATCGTCTCCCTGGTCTGCCGGTTCTACGAGCCGACGGGCGGCCAGATCCTCATCAACGGCGTGGACTACCGCGACCGCGCCCTCGCCTGGCTGCAGGCGCAACTGGGCATCGTGCTGCAGACGCCGCACCTCTTCAAGGGCACGGTCCGCGAGAACATCCGCTACGGCCGGCTCGACGCCACCGACGCCGAGGTCGAGGCCGCCGCCCAGCTGGTCAACGCGCACGAATTCATCCTGCAGATGGAAAAGGGCTACGATTCCCCCGTCGGCGAGGCCGGCAACCGGCTCTCCACCGGCCAGCGGCAGCTGCTGTCCTTCGCCCGCGCCCTGCTGGCCCAGCCGCAGCTCTTCGTGATGGACGAGGCCACGTCCTCCATCGACACCGAGACGGAGCAGCTCATCCAGCGCGGGCTCGAGACGATTTTCACGGGCCGCATCAGCTTCGTCATCGCCCACCGGCTCAGCACGATCCGCCGCGCCGACCGCATCCTGGTCATCACCCAGGGCCGGATCGAGGAGTGCGGCACCCACGCCGAGCTGCTCCAGCGCCGCGGCCACTACCACGAGCTCTACACGAGCCAGTTCCGCCGCGAGCGCGAGGAAGCGGTCCTCGAGGGCGCTGCGAAATAATTTTCGCCACGAAGGCCGCCAAGTGCGCGAAGCTTTCGATCCGTTTTTACCACGAAATACACGAAACACACGAAAGGGAGCGGAGGGCGCTGCGGATCGGACCGGATGCGATGGATGCCGGATCCAAATCATGGATCAGAAACCTGCCGGGCTGAGCCTGCTTCGTCTGTTCCCTTTCGTGTGTTTCGTATGTTTCGTGGTTACCCCCGGATCGAATCTTCGCGCGCTTGGCGGTGAAAATATCAAACGACCCCGCCTTGGCAGCGGGGCCGGTCCCTGCTCTCGTTTTCGTATGACCCGCCGTCTTCCACTCCTCGCCCTGGCCGCCACCCTGCTCGCCGGCGGCTGCACGCGGCGGGAGACGCCCGCCGAGGAGGGCATCCGCACGCACACGCTCCTCGTCGGCAACCAGAACGAGCCCGCCACGCTCGACCCCGCGCTGATCGACGCCGCCACCGACCAGAACATCGCCGTCGCGCTCTACGAGGGCCTCACGGTCCTCGACGAAAAAACCACGCGACCCCTGCCGGGCGTCGCCGAGCGCTGGGACATCTCGCCCGACGGCCTGACCTACACCTTCCACCTGCGGCCCAGCGCCCGGTGGTCCAACGGCGACCCGGTCACCGCCGACGACTTCGCCTACTCGTTCCAGCGCATCCTCACGCCGGGCCTCGGCGCCGTCTACGCCTACATGCTGTGGCCGATCCAAAACGCCGAGGCATTCAACGCCGGCCGGATCACCGATTTCCGCCAGGTGGGTGTCACCGTCGTTGATCCCCTCACCCTGCGCCTCACCCTCGCGCTGCCCACGCCGTACCTGCTCGCCCTCGCCGCCCACAGCACGTGGATGCCCGTCCACCGCGCCACGGTGGAGAAATTCGGCCGCATGGCGGACCGCGACACGGCCTGGACCCGCCCCGGCAACCTGGTCAGCAACGGCCCGTTCACGCTCACCGAGTGGCGGTCCAACGCCCGCGTGGTCGTCAGCCGCAACCCGCACTACTGGGACGCCGCCCACAACCACCTCGAGCGCGTGATCTTCTTCCCGATCGAAAAGGCCGAGGTCGAGGAGCTCAACTTCCGCGCCGGCCAGCTCCATCTCACCTTTGCCCTGCCGCCATCCAAGATCGCGGCCTACCGGCAGGAGTCGCCCGGCCTCCTGCGGCTCGATCCGCTGCTCTACCTGCTCTACCTCAACTTCAACACCACCAAGCCGCCGTTCACCGATCCGCGCGTGCGGCGTGCCCTCGCACTCGCGATCGACCACGCCGCGATCTCGCAGCGGGTCTACGGCGGCGCCAACCCGCCGGCCGAGACGATCAGCCCGCCCGACTGCGGCGGCTACACGCCCCCACCCGGCCTGACCCCGGATTACCCCGCCGCCCGCGCGCTGCTGGCGGAGGCCGGTTTTCCCGGCGGACGCGGTCTGCCACCGATCGCGCTGCAGGTCCTCAACGATGACAAGGTCCCGAAGGTCGCCGAGACGCTCCAGGCCATGTGGCAGCGCGAGCTCGGCGTCAGCATCAGCATCGAGCCCTACGAGCAGAAGACCTGGATCCAGAACCAGCAGACGCTCAGCCACACGCTCGGCCTGATGGGCTGGACCGCCGACTACGCCGATCCGATCACCTTTCTCAGCATCTTTGCCGGCGGCGGCGGCAACAACTGGACCGGCTGGAGCAACAAGGAGTACGACATCCTCATCGTGCAGGCCGCCTACACGGCCGACGCCCAAAAACGCTTCGCGATCCTCCAGCGCGCCGAGGCGCTGCTGCTCCAGCAGGCCCCCGTCGCCCCCGTCGTCTTCGGCGCACGCACCTACCTCATCCACCCCGCTGTCCGCAACTGGGCGCCCTCGCCCGTCGGCATTCACCGGTACCAGCTCGTCGAATTGGTGCCGTAGTTTCGATCCTTTGTTCACCACGAAACCTACGAAACACACGAAAGGGTCGGATCAGAGGAGACATGTGCCGGATCAATCCAAGGATCCGAGGCCTGCCATGCTGAGTCGGCTTCATCCGGACCTTTCGGGTGTTTCGTAGGTTTCGTGGTGAAAAAACGGATCGAACTCCTTAGCGAACCTCGCGTGCTTCGCGGTGAAATGGGCCCGCGCTTGCACCAGCGGTCCCGCCGGCTCAATTTCACCCCGATGCGCCTCGCCCTTCTGCTCGCCCTGCTGCTTGGAGCCGTCCCCGCCGTTCGCGCGAGTGACGTGGAGGTCGTCCGCGTCTGGACCGACTGGCGCACCGCCGAGTCGTTCGAGCGCATCTCCGAGTACTTCACCGGCCAGGAAAACACCGGCAGCGACGTCGTCCGTCGCACGCAGCCCGCCACGCGCGCCGGCTTCTACTTCCTCGTCCGCCTGCGGAACCACGGTGCCGCCCAGCCCGCCGCGAAGCTGGTCATCTCCCTCATCAAGCCGGACTCCCCGCAGGTCCGCGTCTACACCTTCCCCGCGCCGCTCGCCGCGGGCGATACGGTCTTCCAGCTCGGCCTGACCGGCGCCGACTGGCCCGGTCCCAAGGTCCACCCGGTCGCCTGGAAGCTCGAGGCCGTCGCCACCGACGGCACGCCGCTCGCCGTGGAGAAGAGTTTCCTGTGGGCAAAGCCCGGCCAGTGACGCCGGCGGCGTGGTCGGACTGGCAGCCGCTGCCGTCACGCGCGCCACTCACTGCTGCCATCCTCGCCGAGACGCTCGACGGCGGCCAGGCCTTCCGCTGGCACCGCACGCCCGACGAAGCCTGGCAGGGCGTCTTCGGCGGGCATGTCGCCCGGCTCTCCCTCGACGACGCCGGACTCCCCCGCTGGTCCGCGCCGCTGCCGCACGCCGCCGGCACCGCATCCGCGCTGTCGCATTATTTCGCCGGCAACGGCGACCCGCACGAGCTGGCCGACTCGCTGCCCTGGCGCAGCGACGCCCACCTCGCCCGCTGCCTCGCGGAGTTCCCCGGCCTCCGCATCCTCCGCCAGCCCTTCGGCGAGACCCTGCTCTGCTTCCTCTGCAGCGCGACCAAGCAGATCGTGCAGATCAAGCAGATGGTGGATCTGCTCGCCCAACGGCACGGAGAGCCGTTGGGCAAATTCCAAGGCTCAAACGCCAAATCCCAAACTTTCAGCGGCTGTCGCCTGCCGAGCTGGGATGAGATCGCGCAAGTCCCCGAGGCCACCCTGCGCCAGTGCCAGCTCGGGTTCCGCGCGCGGTTCATCCACCAGACGGCCCGCTTCCTGGCGGCGCATCCCGGCTGGCTGGAGGAGACGGAGCGGCTCCCCTACGTCGAGGCGAAGGAACGGCTCTGCTCGCTGCCCGGGGTCGGCGAGAAGGTGGCCGACTGCGTCCTGCTGTTCGGCGCCGGCCGCCTCGAGGCGTTCCCGGTGGACACCTGGATCCTCAAGGCGATGGCCGCGCGCTACGGACTCGAGGGCTGGAAACCGGCGCAGGTCGCCCAGTTCGGACGCGCGCATTTCGGTCCCCTCGCGGGCTTCGCCCAGCAGTACATTTTTGCCTGGGAGCGGAAAATGGCGAGGAGCTGAGGCGGAAAGTTCGTTTTTACCGCGAAGCGCGCGAAGCTGTCGTTCCTTTATTACCACGAAGGGCACGAAGCACACGATGAGGGAGCCCACAAAGCTCCGTTCGGACGCGCGCCCTGCGTGCCGCAGGACTTCGTCCGAACTCACTGGGTGAAGAAGCATCCCACGGTCCCTTGGCTCAGGGGGATTGGCTTCGGATCGACCTACACGTAGGCCGTCAACAAGCGCTGCATAGCAGCGAGCAGTTGATGGCCGACCTTCGTGCGCTTCGTGCCCTTCGTGGTTAAAAAGGATCGAAAGCTTCGCGCTCTTCGCGCCCTTCGCGGTGAAATAATGGGGCCGCGGCGCCCTCGCCGCGCGGTTTGGAAACAACGGAATGACCCCAACCACGGCGGGGGCGTCGCGGCTCCATCCTTCGGTTTCGACGACCCCACGCTCAGCCGACCATCGGCGCCGCCGGCGGCGCACCTTCCGGTGCCGCCTGCCCGATCTGCGCCAGGATCTTGGTGAACCACGGCGTGTGGACGTCGAAGTGCTTGCCGCCCTTGATGCGCGGGAACTCGATCGCGCGGAGCTCGTTGCCGCGCTCCTCGTCCTCGCCCACCACGCCGCTCTCGCGCCGCAGGGCGCAGGTGACGGCGTGACGCACGCAGCGGTCGATCAGGCCGAGGTCCGCGCTGTTGGCGGCCGCGGCGCGGGCGAAATAGCCGCTCTTCTGGACGAGCACCTTGTCGGCGCCCAGCAGCTTCGCGAAGCGCTCGCCGAACCACTTGCCCGGGTTGATCAGGTCCAGCTTCACGTGGCCGAACGGGTCCCGCGGCGGCTCCTCGCCGCGCGCGATCATCTCGGCGACGATCTGCTCCACCCCCGCGCCCTCGCTGAGGAAGATGTTCGCGTTGCCCTCGTGGTCCATGACCGCCCGCAGCCGCGTGGCCTCGCTGGCGATGTCGAAGGGCAGCTCCGGCAGGTAGACGCCGTGCACGGACATGCGGTCGCGCTTGATGCCGAGGCTCGGGACGTACGGCTGGGACTCAAGCAGCTTGAGGTACTCGTAGGTCGTGGCGGCGGCGAGCCAGCCGCAGTGCCGGCCCATGATCTCGTGGATGATGAGCACGCGCGTGCTCGAGCTGTGCTCGGCAACGACGCGCTGGAAGAACAGCGCACCCTCGCGCGCCGCGGTCAGCGCGCCGAGGCTCTGCCGGATCGGGATGATGTCGTTGTCGATCGTCTTGGGCAGGCCGATGACGGTCAGCTCGTGACCCTCCTTCGCGAGATAGGCGGCGAGGTCGGCCGCGGTCGTGTTGGTGTCGTCGCCGCCGATGGTGTGGAGCACGTCCACGCCGTCCTTGCGCAGCTGCCCGGCCGCCACGGCCAGGGGGTCCTGACCCTCCTTCACCAGCCCGCGCTTCAGGCAGTCCTTCACGTTGGTCAGCTTCACCCGGCTGTTGCCGATGGGGCTGCCGCCGTAGTGGCGGAGCACACGGGCGGAGTCGCGGAGGTCGTCCGCCACCGGGATCTTGTCGCCCAGGAGGAGTCCCTTGTACCCGTTGCGGTAGCAGATCAGCACGATCTCGGGCGCGAGGGCCGTGTAACGCTCGATCAGGCCGCCCGTGGCGGCACTGAGGCAGGGAGCAAGCCCGCCGGCGGTGAGAATGGCTACTTTGCGTGGAGGCATGAGTCGTTCAAATGGAGCATGTCTTGTGCTCAACGTCCAGCGTGCCCTCTGTCTTGCGGACTACGCCCCGCGCTGATGGCGAATATTCGCGGCGGCTGTAACACCGTGACCCAATTCATTGTCACCGCGAAGAACACGAAGGGCACCAAGCCGACCTGATTTTCCCGCGGATGGCGCGGATCGGAGGGATTGATCGCGAAAGTGCGGAGATGCGAAAACAAACCTCCGGATTTTCCTTGCCGAATGAGTTCGGACGAAGTCCTGCGGCACGCAGGGCGCACGTCCGAACGGAGCTTCGTGGGCTCCCGCTTCGCGCTCTTCGTGGTAATAACGGATCGAAATCTATGCGGTGACACTTACCCGCTCTGCCCCGCCCCAGGCACTCCCGCCGCCGCGGCCGGCGTCCGCCGCACCAGCCGCCACGGGAAAAAATACACCGCATAGACCACGGCATAGACCGCGAAGTTGTCGATCTTCGCGAAGCTCGCGAACGCGAAGAAGAAGATCAGCAGGTGCAGCCGGACCACGTTCCGGTACGGGGCCATCATGCCGGTCATGCCACCCGGCTTCGCGGCTTCCGGCTCAAGCTGGAAGGCGTGCCGCTCCGCCACCGCGGCCAGCAGCACGAACGGCCAGTACGCCGCCAGCACGTGCAGGTAAAGCGCCAGGCCCGGGAAGCCGCCGCGCGGCGCACCGGGAATCGCCGGGAAAAACAGGTTCAGGAAAACCGAGTGCACGAAGTGGAACATCCCGAAGTGCACCGTGAAGAACGCCAGCAGCAGCAGCCCGCCCAGCAGGGCCAGCAGGCTCGCCGACGCCATCGCCAGCCACGGGCTGCCGTCCAGCTGCGCGCGCTCCTGCCACAGGCCCAGGCTGATCTGCACCGCGGGCCGGAACGCCCCCCACACGATCATCGCGTAGCCCACCAGCAGGCTCGAGAGCCACAGGCTCCACACCAGGTCCCGCGTCTGCCAGTGCCCGTACCACGCCAGCGCCAGCCCCGCCACAAACGCCAGCGCATCCGCCCAAGCCGTCGTCCATTTTCCGCCGGAAGGGCTCATCGGAAGTCGAAGTCGCAATTTAACACAGGCGGACTTGCCACGTCGTAGCCTCGGCGAAGACGGGCTACTTTGCGCGCTGGATCAGCTCGATCTCATAGCCCTCGGGGGCGTCGATGAACGCGATGACCGACCCGCTGCCGGTCGTGGTCGGGCCGTCGCTGAGCGCGAAGCCCTTCTTCGCCAGCTGGGCCGCGAAGGCCGCCAGGTCGTCCACCTCGAACGCCAGGTGCATCAGGTCGGGCTGCACCTGCACGGCCGGGCTGTTCGGCAGCTGGCAGATCTCGATTTCCTCGTCGCTGTTGGGCGTCTGGAGAAACGCCAGCTGCGCGCCGCGCGGCGAGGTGTGCTGCCGCGAGAGCTTCAGCCCCAGCGCCTCCTGGTAAAACTTCACCGTCTTCGCCAGATCGTTCACGCGCATGCGCGTGTGGAGCAGTTTCGTGACCATAACCCCAAGCTGCCGCTTGCCGTGGCTCACTGCAAGCGGCAGCTTGGGGAAGCTCGAATTTCGAATTTTGACCTTCGTGCTTCTCCCCCATGTCCCTCGATCTCGCCAAAATTGAAGCCGCCCACGAGCGCATCCGGCCGCACATCCGGCGGACGCCCGTCCTCACCCACGCCGCGCTGGACGCGGCCTGCGGGGGACAACTCTTCTTCAAGTGCGAGAACCTCCAGGAGGTCGGCGCGTTCAAGGCCCGCGGGGCCACCAACGCGGTCTTCTCCCTCTCCGACGCCGAGGCTGCCCGCGGGGTCGCCACCCACTCCTCCGGCAACCATGCCGCCGCCCTCGCCCGCGCCGCGCGGCTCCGGGGCATCCCGGCGTACATCGTGATGCCCAGCAATTCCCCGCAGGCGAAGATCCGCAACGTCGAGTCCTACGGCGGCCGCATCACGCTCTGCGCGCCGACCCAGCAGGCCCGCGAGGAAACCTGCGCCCGCATCGTCAGGGAAACCGGCGCCGTGATGGTCCATCCTTTCACCGACGAGCGCGTGATGGCCGGCCAGGGCACCGCCGTGATCGAGCTGCTGGAGGACGTGCCGGACCTCGACCTCGTGCTCTGCCCGGTCGGCGGCGGCGGACTCCTCGCCGGCACGGCCATCGCGGCCAAGACCCTGCGGTCCGCGCTGCGCGTCTTCGCCGTCGAGCCAGCCGCGGCCGGCGACGCCGCGGAGTCGTTCCGGGCCGGGCACATCGTCCCGCTGACCCAGGCGGCCACCATTGCCGACGGACTTCGCACCACCATCGGCGCGCCCAACTTCGCGATCATGCAGCGGCACGTGGACGGGGTCGTCACCGTGAGCGAATCAGGCATCGTGGCCGCGATGCGCCAGCTCTGGGAAACCCTCCACATCGTGGTCGAGACCTCCGGCGCCGTCCCGTATGCGGCCGTGACGGAGAAGAAGATCGAAGTCGCCGGCAAACGCGTCGGTCTGATCCTCACCGGCGGCAACGTCGACTTGGACGCGTTGCCGTGGAGCAAGAGCTGACGAGGACATTCTCCGATCCTTTTTTCACCACAAAGATCGCGAAGCACGCGAAGAGGGGGAGCCCACAAAGCTCCGTTCGGACGCGCGCCCTGCGTGCCGCAGGACTTCGTCCGAGCTCACTGGGTGAAGAATACCCGGATGATTAGCTCCGTGTCTCGTCTTCTGATCGACTCAACAGTAGGCTGGCAGCGAGCTCTGCGCAGCGGAGCGAAGCTGGCAGCCGATCTTCGTGTGCTTCGTGCCCTTCGTGGTTAAAGAGGATCGAAATCTTCGCGCGCTGCGCGCGCTTAGCGGTGAATCCGGAAATGGCGCCGCGGCTCCATTCACGCCACGCCGGCCGGCTCGAGCTTCGGCTTCACCACGCGCGGCAGCACCGGACGCTTCATCGCCGCCGGCTTTGCCGTTTCCGCCACCTCAGGCTCCGGCTCTTCCAGCCGGCTCACGCGCGGCGGACGGGCATACAGCAGGGACACGATCAGGGAAATGGGTTCCTGGAGCTGTGCCGCCTGCGTCCGCAGCTGGCCCACCAGCTCGGTCACCTCCGTCGCGTGCGCGGCCGTGGTCTGGGTCACATGGTCGATCTCGGTCACGGCGCTCGTCACCTGCACGATGCCCTCGCTCTGCTCCGTCGCCGCGGTCGCGATCTCGCCGATGAGCGTGTCGAGCTCGCTGGTGAGCTTTGCCATGGCCTCGAGGCTCTCCGCGACCTTCGCGCAGAGGCGCGTGCCCTCGTCGCTGCGGGCCGCCGCATCCTCGATCTGCTGCGCCGTCTCCTTCGCCGCGGCGGCACTGCGCTGCGCGAGGCTGCGCACCTCCTCCGCCACCACCGCGAAGCCCAGCCCGGCCTCGCCCGCCCGCGCGGCCTCCACGGCCGCGTTGAGCGCGAGGATGTTCGTCTGGAACGCGATCTCGTCGATCGTCTTGGTGATCTTCGTGACTTGGGCGCTGGATTCGTGGATGCCCTCCATCGCCTTCCGCATCGCCTGCATGTCGGAGAGCCCGGTCGCCGCCGCGCGGCGCGTGCGGTCGGCCAGCTGCTTGCCCGAGCCGGCGTGCTCAGCCGTGCGCTTGGTCATGCCAGACATCTCCTCGAGCGACGCGCTGCTGGTCTCCAGCGAGGCCGCCTGCTTGGACGAGCCGTCGGAGAGCGTCTCGCTCACGTCCGCCAGCTCCCGCGCGCGGCCCAGCGTGCCCTTCGTGGCGCGGTCCAGCTCGGTCAGCACCGACTGCAGGCAGCCGGTCACCCACTCGAGCTTCATGATGAAGAAAATGTAGATGGCGCCGGCGGGAACGAAGGTGCTCAGCAGCACGCGCACGAACAGCCGGCCCGAGCCCTCCGTCTCCTCGCGCGCCTTTGCGTTGTCCGCCAGCAGGTGCTCGCTGACCGCCGTCTGCGCGTCCTCCAGCACCTGGTACGCCTGCTCCACCTGCGGCACGGCGGCCCGCGCGGCGGCGGGATCGGTGAAGGCCTGGCGCGTGACGCTCACGCAGAGGTTGCAGTAGGTCTCGAGCGGGGCGCCGAGGGTCTTCAGCTCCGTCAGCCGCTCGGGCGAGAGGGGCAGCGCGAGGTTTTTCTCCAGCTGCTCCCGGAATTCGCGCGCATGGCGCTCGGTTTCGTGGATGACGGACTGCTCGCGCGGACGGCCCGGCTCGGCGGCCGCGGCAATGCCGGCGTAGACGTCGCCCCGCAGCGCCTCGTGGTTCATGTCCCCCTCCATGTGCTGCCGGATGGCCTGCGCGGTGATTTCCAGATCCTTCACCTTGGACTGCGTGTAGCGGTTCAAGATCAGGGCCGTCAGGCCAAAGCCGCCGGCCATCAGGCACAGCATGCCGATCAGGATCCGAAACCGCGTGCGAAGGGTGAAGTTCATGGGGGGCAACGAGCGCTTCTCCCGCAGGCGACGTGGGCGCCGACGGGTTGGCGGCACATTCCTACATCGGTACGTCAGGAGATCGCTTGAGGGGCAATAGCCCGGGCGGGCCGCAAATCTGCGCTGGTCGCGGGCCTAATATGCGTTATCAACGCGGGCCATGAGTCACTCCCGTGACCGTCAGGGTTGGAGATCCCGGTTGCCGGGACGTTCCCCGGAGGAGGGTTTTCGCTGGCAGGGCCGCGAGGTCAGCCGGCTGGAGGGCTTTGCCGACGCCGTGTTCGCATTCGCGATCACGCTGCTGGTCGTGTCGCTCGAGGTGCCGCGCGGCTTCGACGGCTTCATGGAGGTGATCCGCGGGTTCCCGGCGTTCATTGCGAGCTTCCTGACGCTGGTCCTGTTCTGGAACGCGCACTATCACTACTTCCGCCGCTACGGGCTGGAGGACGCCTACACGCGGTGGATGACCCTGATGATCCTCCTCATGGTGCTCTTTGCGGTGTACCCCCTGAAGTTCCTCTTCGGCCTGCTGCTGCCGTTTGGCAGCGTCAATGCGCCCCACATCGAGACCTGGGCCCAGCTCAAGCGCCTGTACGTCATCTACGGCCTCGGCCTGGGCGGGCTGTATTCGCTCTACATGGCGCTGTACTTCCATGCGCTGCGGCTGCGCCGCGAGCTTGGGCTCAGCGAGATCGAGGTGATCCTCACGGAGGCGCCACTCTGGAATTTCGCGATCAACGTACTCATCTGCTTGATCTCGGTGACGATCGCGGTGTTCGAGTGGTCGACCGCGTGGCCCGGCATCATCTACAGCGTGCTCGTGCCCCTGTTCCTGACCCTCAACGGCTGGTGGCACCGCCGCCGGGTCCGGGCGGTGCGGGCGCGGCAGGAGCAGCGGTATTAAGCCTCGGATTCCAACACCTTCCACCCAGATCCGTCATCCTGAGCAAATGCGTCGGATCGCAGTTGTTCCACCCCGCCAAGCCCGTGTTTGGTCCACGACACTCCCACGACGTTAGCCCAGTGTCAGCGCGGGGCCGATTCCCCGCTTGCCTCGCGGGAAAAGGTGACGGCAAACTGGGTGGCATCGGCCGCCCGGGTGGTGGAATTGGCAGACACGACGGTCTTAGAAGCCGTTGCCGCAAGGCTTGCAGGTTCGAGTCCTGTCCTGGGCACCATGCAACCAATAGGGATTCACCGCCTAGTCCAAAAGCAGGCATCGCGAGAATCTGGGATCACCAAATTTACTAAATGCCCAAATCTACCGGTATTCCGGTAGAAGCAGGTGTTGCCCACATTGCAGAACCACTGATTCCGTTAAGAACGCACAAGATTTCGCCAATCGACGTTGAGCGATCCATTCGGGCCGCCCAAGGCGACATAGCGAAAACCGAGGCTCTTGTGGATTTGATCATCAAGCACAACCCTACGGCTGATCAGAAGCGCCGCCTGATTACATACGACTCTAAAGACAGGAAGGCTTCGGCTGAAAGCCTCCTAAGCGAGGCCATGAAACCACATATTGAGCGGACACTGGCAATTGGTTTGCCTGAGGAAATCCGCGTGGCGCTCGAGAAGGCCGGCGCACTGGGTGTGTCGCTGGCGCGGAAGCACGGCTTCGGTTTCATCTGCACGTCAAACTTCACCCACCCGCAGTTCCGCAGCCTCTGGGCCGACATCGGCTGGCACCAGGAGATGACCGCTGAAATCCGGCGGAAGTGAATTGGTTTGGGTGCCCACGGAATACACGAACCCGTCTTCGCCAAGGCTCCGACGCGGCAAGCTACGCGGAATATTCCGATCCGTGTTGGGCCGAGTCAGAGAAACCTGGGGTAGTGCAGCACGGCTTTGGGCTTCCGATTCCACCCGGCCGAGAGGACCGAGTTCTGCTGTCCAGCAGAACGCTGGTCCGCGAGGATTCGTCTGCGTCCTGTTTCCGCGTCTCTTGCCGCGTCGGAGCCTTGGCGATGACGGGTCCGTGTATTCCGTGGGCAACCCTGACTCAGAAATGGAGCCGCGGCGTCCTCACACCGCCACGCCGAGCCGATCCCCCATCCTCGCGTACGTCTCGACCTGCTGCGCGCTCTGCGCCACGAGGTCGGGTTCGAAGCGGATGCGGCCGCGGGGGAAAATCGTGATCACGCAGGAGCCGCCGAAGGCGAACAGGCCCTTCTCGGCACCCTTCTCCACCGCCCGGCCGGGGACGTGCGATTGCTGGATGCTGCCGACGTTCGTCGCGCCGACCTCCACCATCACCACGGGACCAAACCCCGGCGACTGGATCACCGTCACCACGCGCTTGTTCTCGACGAGGTAGCGGAGGTTGCGTCGGAGCGCGATGGGGCTGACGGAGTAGAGCCAGCCGTTGATCAGCCGCGACTCGCCCGGCACGCCGGCCACGGGGAAATGGAAACGGTGGTAGTCCACCGGACACAGCCGGGAGATTAGCATCGCGCCGCCGGCCAGCGAGGCGGCAAGCGCCGCGTCGCCGAGCAGCTCGGCGAGCGTGAACTTCATGCCCTTCACGTAAAACCCCTCCGCCGCGTCCACGTCGGGGAACACCAGGTGGCGTCCGTCGGCCGGCAGCACCGCCACGCGCTCGTCGCCGGCGATCGGCCGCGCCGCGGGCTTCAGTGCGCGGTAGAAGAACTCGTTGAAGTTCCTGTAGTCGAAGGCCGACTTCGCGAAGTCGTCCACGTCGATGTTGTACTCGGTGATGAACGGCAGGACCAGGTTCGCGCTGGCGGCCTTGTTCATCTTCCGCCCGTAGAGCTTCGAGAACCAGATCCGCCGGGCCATGAGCCACACGAAGCCGCGCCCGATGGGATTCTCATAGGCCAGGCGCAGCCAGCGCTCGCCGTAGACCTGCTCGGTCTTCACGGCCTGAGCATAGCGGTCGTAGTAGCGGATCGGGTCGGCGCTCATTGTTCGCAGCCTCGTGCAAAGCAGTGGGGAGGCTCAAGTGGCAAGTAGCAAGTGACAGGTACCATTTACCAAGTACCAAGTGCCAAGTAACAAGTAACAAGGAACAAGCGCCCAGTGAGCTGCATGAGTCCACTTGGCACTTGTCACCTGTCACCTGCTACTTCCTCACCCCCTAGAGCTTCATCACGAGCGCATCGTCCTTCACACTGAACTTCACCTCGGCGCCCTCGGCGATCTCGCCGCCGATGAGCGCGCGGGCGAGCTTGGTCTCGATGTTCCGCTGCAGGAAGCGCTTCAGGGGCCGCGCGCCGAAGACCGGGTCGTAGCCCTTCTCCGCCGCCCACTCCTTCGCCTTCTTGTCCAGCACCACCGTCACGCGGCGGTCCGCCAGGCGCTTGTTCAGGTCGGCCAGCAGCAGGTCCACGATGCTCGTGATCTCCTCCAGCGTGAGCGGCTTGAACAGGATCGTCTCGTCGATGCGGTTGAGGAACTCGGGGCGGAACGCCTTGCGCAGCTCC
Source organism: uncultured Opitutia bacterium (assembly GCA_903825285.1). Lineage (GTDB taxonomy): Bacteria > Verrucomicrobiota > Verrucomicrobiia > Opitutales > Opitutaceae > Opi-474. The sequence goes on from CAIJZY010000010.1 coordinate 84,657, forward strand.
GCCATCACGCTCTCGCGCACGGACTCGGGGATGGTGTCGCCGGTCACGCCCTCCAGCAGGTAGCGCGAGCCGAGGTTCGAGGTCATGATGATGACCGTGTTCTTGAAATCCACCGTGCGGCCCTGCGCGTCGGTGATGCGGCCGTCGTCGAGCACCTGGAGCAGGACGTTGAACACGTCGGGGTGCGCCTTCTCGACCTCGTCGAAGAGGATCACGGCATAGGGCTTGCGCCGCACCGCCTCGGTGAGCTGCCCGCCCTCGTCATAGCCGACGTAGCCCGGGGGCGCGCCGATCATCCGCGCCACGCTGTGCTTCTCCATGTACTCGGACATGTCGATGCGCACCAGCGCGGCCTCGGTGTCGAACAGGGTCTCGGCCAGCGTCTTCGCCAGCTCGGTTTTGCCCACGCCGGTCGGGCCGAGGAACAGGAAGCTGCCCACCGGACGGCGCGGGTCCTTGATGCCGCTGCGCGCGCGCAGGATGGCCTCGGTGACGAGCGCCACGGCCTCGTCCTGGCCGATCACGCGCTGGTGCAGCACGGACTCGAGGCGCAGGAGCTTCTCCTTCTCGCCCTCGACCAGGCGGGTGACGGGCACGCCGCTCCACTTGGACACGACCTCGGCGATCTCCTCCTCGGAAACCTCCTCCTTGAACAGGGTCGTGGTGTTGCCGGCCTTCTCGAGCTTCTTCAGCTCGGCCTCCATCTGCGGGATCTTGCCGTGGCGGAGCTCGGCGACCTTGTTCAGGTCGTAGCCGCGCTCGGCCTTCTCCATCTCGAGGCGCGCGGCCTCGAGGTTCTCGCGGAGCTTGCGGACCTTGTCCACCGACGCCTTCTCCTTTTCCCAGTGGAGCTTGATCCCCTTGGCCTTCTCGCGGGCCTCCGCGAGCTCGCCGCGGAGCGACTCGAGCCGGCGCTTGCTGGCGTCGTCCTTCTCCTTCGCCAGCGCCGTCTCCTCGATCTCCAGCCGGAGCACGCGGCGGGTGAGCTCGTCGAGCTCCTGCGGCATCGAGTCCATCTCCGTGCGGATCATCGCGCAGGCCTCGTCCACGAGGTCGATCGCCTTGTCGGGCAGGAAACGGTCGCTGATGTAGCGGTTGGAAAGAATCACCGCGCTGACGAGCGCGTTGTCCTGGATGCGCACGCCGTGGTGGAGCTCAAAGCGCTCCTTCAGGCCGCGCAGGATCGAGATGGCGTCCTCCACCGACGGCTGGTCCACCAGCACGGGCTGGAAGCGCCGCTCGAGCGCGGCGTCCTTCTCGATGTGCTTGCGGTACTCGTCGAGGGTCGTCGCCCCGATGCAGTGCAGCTCGCCGCGCGCGAGCATCGGCTTGAGCAGGTTGCCGGCGTCCATCGCGCCCTCGGTCTTGCCCGCGCCCACGATGACGTGGAGCTCGTCGATGAAGAGGAGGATGCGGCCCTCGCTCTGCTTGATCTCGGCCAGCACGGCCTTGAGGCGCTCCTCGAACTCGCCGCGGTACTTCGCGCCGGCCACCAGCGCGCCCATGTCGAGGGAGAAGATGGTCTTGTCCTTCAGCCCCTCGGGCACGTCGCCGCGGAGGATGCGCTGGGCGAGGCCCTCGACGATGGCGGTCTTGCCGACGCCGGGCTCGCCGATGAGGACGGGGTTGTTCTTCGTCTTGCGGGAGAGGATGCGGATGGTGCGGCGGATCTCCTCGTCGCGGCCGATGACAGGATCCATCTTGCCCTTGCGGGCCTGCGCCACGAGGTCGGTGCCGTACTTCTCGAGCGACTGGTACGTCGCCTCGGGGTTGTCGGTCGTCACGCGCTGGCTGCCGCGGACCTCCTTCAGGGCCTTCAGCACCTTGGCGCGGTCGAGGCCGAAGCTCTTGAACAGCTTCTTCAGGCCCTCGGGCTTCGCCACGTCGAGCAGCCCGAGGAACAGGTGCTCGACCGAGACATACTCGTCCTGGAGCGACTTGGCCTCCTCCTCCGCGCGGGTCAGCACCTCGTTGACGCCCTGCGTCACGTACACCTTGGAGGTGTCCACGCTGCCCGAGACCTTGGGCAGGCGCTCCAGCTCGCGGTCCACGGCAAGCTGCACGGCGCTGGACGTGATCGACATCTTCTCCAGCAGCCCCGGCACGATGCCGTTTTCCTGTCCCAGCAGCGCCGCCAGAAGGTGCCAGGTCTCCACCTCGTGGTGGGTCAGCCGGCGGGCGTGGTTCTGCGCGTCGGTGATCGCCTGGCGCGACATGACGGTGAGTTTGGCGTTGTCCATAAGAAGGCCCTTCGCAGGCGGCGTACCAGTTGCGGCGGCAACTTTGCCCCGAGGAAAAGGTACGCGGAACGCCGGGAGAGTCAAAAGGGGTGTCCCAGTGCGACATCCGCGCCAGATTGCCGGTTCGCCGCCGCCATCAAATTCTCCTCGCCCCGCGGCCCCGCCGGTGGCTACTTGCCCGCGCCCATGGCATCCGTCACCCCGCCGCCGTCCCTGGTCTACACGCCCTGCCCGCCCCTGGCGGTCACCGAGGCGCAGGGCGTCCTGAACCGCGACGCCTGCCTGCGCGGCGGCGAGACGCTGCTGTCGCCGGGCGCGACCCCCGCCCGGCTCGTGCTCGATTTCGGCGAGGAACTGGTCGGCGTCCTGGCGCTGACCCTGACCGCCGAGGCGGCCACGAAGATTGAGCTGATCTACGGCGAGGACCTCGCGGAGGCCCTGCTGCTGGAGGACCCGTTTCCGCCCGAGCATTGGTACCACCAGCCGCGCGACTGGCTGGAACTGCCGGCCGGCGCGCAGACGGTGCGGCACCCGGGTCGCCGCGCCTTCCGCTTCGTCAACATCGTGGTCCACGGCCCCGGCTCGGTCCGGCTCCGCGGCGCCGAGCTCATGCTCGAGCACGCGCCGGCGGTCGAGCGGGGCCGGTTCGAATGCTCCGACCCGCTGCTCAACGCCGCCTGGCAGATCAGCCGCCGGACGATCCGGCTGTGCCGGCAGGGATTCTACGAGGACGGCATCAAGCGCGACGGCATGCTGTGGATCGGCGACTACCGCGTGGAGTTCCTCTGCGCGCACCATCTGTTCGAGGACGCCGGGCTCGCCCGCCGGAGCCTCGAGCTGTTCGCGCAGTGCCGGCACGACGATGGCAGCCTGTCGGCCGTCGCGCTGCTGGCCGGCGGACATCTCTATCCGCGCATCCCGTATCTCGGCGACCTGTCCAAGCCCGGCGGGCTGCACGTCTGGGTGCTGGCCAACTACTGCGCCGACTTCGTGGTCAGCGTCTGGGAATACATCCTCCACACCGGCGACACCGCGCTGGCCCACGCGCTCGAGTCGACCGTGAACGGCGTGCTCGGTTTCCTCGTGAAAGTGGACCTGGCGCAGGCTGCGAGCCCGAAGAATTTCATCACCGACAATCAGCCCGACCTGGCGGACTGGTGGGGCAGCCGCGCGGCGCTCGCCTACCAGATCGCGGCGGCCTTTGCCGCGGGCGTGCGGCTGGCCGACCTGCGCGGGGCCGCCGAGGCGGCGGACGCCTGCCGCTGGCAGCACCGCGCGTGGATCGGCCTGGCCAAGACCCGGTTCGGGGACCCAGCCGGCGCCGCCTGCCGCGACGACGAATCGCCCGGGGCGACGCGCAGCTGGCACGCCCATGTCGCCGCGTACCTCGCCGGGGCGCTCACGCCGGCGGAGCTCCGCGAGGTGTTTCCGCGGCTGCAGGGAGATCCGGCGGTGCGCCGGCCGATGGCGGGGTTCATGGAGTTCTACCTGCTCCAGGCCTGGTTCGACGCGGGCCTCGTGCGCGAGGGACTCGACGAGATGCGCTCGTACTACGGACAGATGCTGCGCAGCGGCGCCACGACCACCTGGGAGCTGGTGGACCGGCGCGTGCCGGGGATCGACCGCCTCGTCGTCGCCGGACGCAGCCATTGCCACGGCTGGTCCGCCGGGCCGGCGTATCATCTCCCGGCCCAGATCCTCGGTGTCACGCCCACCCTGCCCGGCTACGCGGAGGTCGCGATCCGTCCCAACCTCGGCGATCTTGCCTGGGCCCGCGGCGAAATCCCGACGCCGCACGGCCCCATCCGCGTGCGGCTCGACGGGGACGACGCCGGCGAGGTCACGCTGCCCACGGGCGTCACGGCCACGCTGCACAGGCCCGGCCGCGAACCCGTCCGCCTGGCCGGCGGGCGAACCCATTCGCTCGCGTCTGCTGGCCAGGGCTGAGTCCGCCTTGCCCTGAAGCCGCGGCTCCATTCAATCAACCACCCAAGAGGTCGTCATCCTGAGCGAAGGCGAAGGATCGCTGTTATTGTTCCCACTCCGTCCGCGTGATGCATCAGACACTCAGGCGACGCCGCTCGAGTGTCTGGAATGCAGCATTGGCTCTAGGGCAATGGGAACAGCGATCCTTCGCCTTCGCTCAGGATGACGTGCGTGAGGAAGGAGCGTGGGTTTCAGGCCGATGTTGAGCGCCCCAGGTTCGCTCGAATTTGTCCGATGTGATCCCAGAGGCACCAATTTGGTGCATTCCCAATTCAGGAAAGGTTTCCTCCGTCGCGATTTTCTGAATGCATCTCCGCGTGCCGGCCACCGCATCCACGACTCGTCATCCGCTCGCGGAGATTGCCGGGATTTTCCTGCGCCTCGGGCTGACCTCCTTCGGCGGGCCGGTGGCGCACCTCGGGTACCTGCACGAGGAGATCGTCCGGCGCCGGCAGTGGCTGGAGGAAGCGGAGTACGCCGACCTGGTCGCGCTGTGCCAGTTCCTGCCCGGGCCGGTGAGCAGCCAGGTGGTGATCGCACTCGGCCAGCGCCGCGCGGGGCTCGCGGGCGCGCTGGTGGCCTCGCTTTGTTTCACGCTGCCCTCGGCTGTGCTCATGATCGCCGGCGGCTACGGCGTGGCTGCGCTCTCCGGACTCGGCGCGGCGGGCTGGCTGCACGGGCTCAAGCTCGCCGCCGTGGCGGTCGTCGCGCAGGCCGTGTGGATCATGGCCCGCAAGCTCTGTCCCGACTGGCCGCGCCGGCTGCTCCTGCTCGCCGCGGCCGTCGCCGTCGTGCGGCTGCCCGGGGCCGTCACTCAGGTCGCCGCCATCGCCGCCGGCGCCCTGATCGGCGCGTGGTGGTACCGGCGTGAGACCTCGTCCGGGACCACGGAAGATCGTCCCTCGCTCGCCCGGCAGCATGTCTGGGCGGCGCTGACCCTGGCGACGTGGGCGCTGCTGCTCGTGGTCCTGCCCCTCGCGGCCACGGCGACCGGCAGTCGTCCGGTCCAGTACTTCGACAGCTTTTATCGCGCCGGGTCGCTCGTCTTCGGCGGCGGTCATGTGGTGCTGCCGATGCTGCGCGCCGAGGTCGTGCCGGCAGGCTGGATCAGTGACGACCGCTTCCTCGCCGGTTACGGGCTGGCCCAGGCCATGCCCGGGCCGCTGTTCACGTTTGCGGCCTACCTCGGCACGGCGATGTCGCCGGGCGCCGGCGCATGGCTCAGCGGGCTCGGCTGCCTGCTCGCGATCTTCCTGCCCGCGTGGCTGCTGATTGGCGGCGCCCTGCCCTTCTGGGGACTCCTGCGACGCCAGACTGGAATCCAGTGCGCGTTGCGTGGAGCGAATGCCGCCGTGGTCGGCGTGCTGCTGGCCGCGCTGTATCGTCCGCTCTGGACTGAAGGCATCGCCGGCCCGCGGGACATCGCAGCCGCGGTCGCCGCGTTTCTCCTGCTGGAATTCGTCCGCGTGCCCCCGTGGGCGGTCGTCCTCCTCGCGGCCGCCGCGGGTCGCTGGCTCCTGTGAGACGGGCTTGTGGTAAACCAGTCTGGAGTTAAAACCCGAAACCGATCCGGGCCACGCGGTCGGCGGCGCGGCGGTTGCCCTCCTCGAGGTCCGTGATGGTGAGGTCCGCGCGCAGGAGGGTCTTTTCGTTCTTCACGCCGTAGTGCCAGTCGGCCATCGCGATCGCGCGGCTGAGCAGGCGAGCGAGCTCGCGGTGCAGGGGATCCGCGCAGGCCGACGGGGCAAGCTGCCACAGCACGGCGTCGCAGATGACCGGGGCGAAACCCCATTTGACGAGTGCCACCTGGCCGGCCTCGGCGAAGGACACGCCCAGCCGGAGCCGCTCCAAACGGGCCTGCATCGCGAGCTCGCGCTCGTGGATCGTCAGGGTGCCGACCGGAAACGCGCTGCAGAGCACCCAGATCCCGACGAGGTGCATGATGCCAGCCGTGTAGGCGAACGGGTCGCCGTCGGCCAGCTCCTCGCAGACATACGCCGTGTGCAGCGAGCGCTCCCAGAAGTGTCCGGCCGTGTCCGCGTAAAGATGGGCCGGGTACTTGCGGAGGTCCGTCAGCATCACGATCTGCACGAGGCGCGAGACCTCCTGGAGGCCCAGCCGCAGCACCGCGTCGCGGATGTCGGCCGTGGGCTCGCCGCGGGCGTAGTACGGGCTGTTGCACGCGGCGACGACCCGGGCGGTGAGCGCCGCGTCGGCGTGGAACAGCTCGGCGAGCTCGCCGATCTGGGCCTGCGGCCGCCGGAGCGCGGTGACCAGGCGCGCGAGGACCCGCGGCCCGCTCGGCAGCTTTTCGACGTCGAGGAGTGTGGCGATTTCCTGCGGGGACATGGTTGGCTCCCCCTCATCGACACACCCGGCCGTGCGCTGAAGCGCCGTCGGCCGCCCTATTTCGCGGCGGCGGGCGGATGCAGCATGGCCTGCACGAGCTGGTCGTGCCACGCGGTCCCGTCCACCTGCCGCAGGCTGCCGCCAAAATGGATCGGCTGGCTGAACTCCGTGTAGCCGAGCGCATCCTTGCGCGGGGACAGCAGGCCGGTGGGCTTCAGCTGCTCGACGAGCTTGCCGCGCACGGCGAGCTTGAGCTCGAGCTGCAGCGGCTGCGCGCTGAGGGCCACACCGGGCTTGGCCGCGATCAAGCCGGTGCCGGTGATCCGCTCGTCCGGCGCGGTCAGCGCGATGTCGGCGAGGCGGATGCGGCCGTCGCCTTCGCGGACGGCGGTGATCGTCAGCTGGTCGTAGCCAATCTCGCCGATCACGCTCGTGAAATTCAGGACCGCGTCCACGCCCTTGCCGAGATGCTTCTCGGCGCCGATCGGGCCCTTGACGCCGAACAGATGGCCCACGGCGGAGCCGACGGTGCCGAGGGAATCCTTCATCGCCGAGGGCTTCTCCTCCGGGATCGCATCCGCCACCTCGGTGCGCAGCAGGCGAAGGATGCCCGTGGTGCTGGTGAGCTGGACCGACACGCGGGCGCGCGCCACGAGGTCCGTCAGCGTGAGGCCTTCGCCCGTGAACGTGCCGGTCGCGGTCCCCTTGCCCTCCAGCGTCGCCTCCGCGCCGGCCTCGGCCGACGGCAGCAGCGGCGCCAGGTCGATGTCGTCGTACGAGGCTTTCGCCTCGAGGTGATACGGCACCTTGGCTGCCGCATCGAAGGTGACCTGCCCCTCCGCCTGCAGGGGATGATGACGCGGCAGTCCGCCGCGACCGTGCGCGAGGTGGAGCGAGCCGTGGTCGAACTCCAGCGTGCCGCCCACGTCGTTATATATCTTGTCGCCCACCTTCACCTGGTCGAACGCCACCATCAGGGCGCCAACGGCGTGGCCCCAGAACGGCAGGCGATCCGCGGTGGGCCGGGCCGTTCCATCGGACACCGCGCCGGCCTGCAGCAGGCTGGAAAGTCCCATCGCCGCCGCGCCCGGGGCCGCGAGCTGGCGCAGGTGGTCCAGCGTGATCGTCTCGCCTGTCACCCGGACATTGATCCGGTTATCCACCGGGTCCTCGACCCAGGTGCCCTCGATCGTCAGCTCGGACGTCTCCTTGCCGGTGGCCAGTTTCACGGGCGCCGCAAAATTCATCATCCCGCCGGCGTCGATGTCACCATGCACGCTGGCCGTGCAGGTGTGCAGCGGATCGTGCCCGGCCAGCGCCAGCTTCAGCTCGAACTGCGTCGGTGACCCCACGCTCGCGGTGATTTCACCCTTGGCCGAGCGCGCGGTGAAACCGGCGAGGGCCGGCAGCGCCGCGCGGGTCGCCAGGGCATCCACGTCGCACGCCCACTGCGCGGAGATCGCGACCGGCTGGTCGGACCCGGCGTGACGCGTCAATTTTCCATCCACGGACGCAAGCCGACGTCCGCCGGCGGTGATCAGCAGCGGGTGCATCTGCACCTGCCAGCCGTCCGGACCGTAGCCGGCGAGGCCCGTGAAGGTCAGGTCGAGATTCTGCACCCAGGTCCGGCCCGCGCGCTGCACGGCCACGCCAGTCGCGGTGAAGGGCGCCTTGGGCCGCACCTCATAGGCGCCGTTCGCGAGGCGGATCGTGAAATCGCCCCCACCCTCGCCGCCCGACAGTGCGAGCGACGTGTTCGGGAGCCGGAGCCACGCCATCGGAAATCCGCGGATCGAGCCATCAAGCCAGTCCTTGCCCGGATCGGCCGGCTTTAGTTCACCTGTCGGACCGTCGTACGTGAAGCGCTGCAGCGCATGGGCCGCGGCGGAGATCCGGCCGGACGCCAAGGTAAAATCCAGCGTGTCGACCTGCAGGGATTGGCCGCTGTGCACCCCGTCGAAGCGCGTGACAAAGGTGACCGCTCCCAATTGGGCGAGCGAGGGATCGATGGTGCCAAGCTGGTCAACCGACCCCTCGAGCCGTCCGGTGGCATGCGTGCGATTGAAGGCCGGGTCGGCCTCGAAGCTGCCCGCGCCGGCGGCGACGACGGCGGGCAGCTCGTGGTCCGGCTGCAGCAGCGCGAGGTCGGCGGAACGCAGGTCGAGCTTCCAGTCGCCGGCCAGCGTTGCCGCCGCGGCGGCGTGGCGCGCGTGCACGCTCAGGACGTGCCGGCCGGTCCGGTCCACCTCAAGGGCGTAAGTCTCGCCCTCCGCCTCGCGCGCGGCGGCGAGGCTCACCGTCATGACCAGGCCCACCGGCAGCGTCCCGCCCAGGCCGCTCAGGTCCGCGACCAGCGAAAGGTGATCGAGCGCGCGCGGCGAGGCGGCGCCGGCGACCAATCGGCCATGGGCGGCGACCGTGTTGGCGGGAAACCACGGGTCCACGACGACCGCGTCGCAGGTGAAATTGCCCTCGTGCCCCGCGGCCAGGCCGCCGCCCTTGAGCGTGACATGAATCCGGGTCGGCGCCTTGTCGGCCGCGGCGACCAGGATGTCGCCCTCGAGGTCCACGTTATCCAGCGTGACGTCGCCCGGCAGCTCGGGACCGCGCACGAGCCCGTGCAGGAGCCGGGCGGCCTGGGCGGCGACCTGCACCCAGGCGGCCGGCGTGGCGCCGGACGCGTGCGGGGTTTCCACGACCACCTTGGCGCCGGCGGTGGGTTCCCACGGATGGCTCAGGTCGAGGGTCCAGCCCTTCGCCACGAGGCTCCGCACCTGGAATTTGTGATCCCGCCAGGCGACCGGGACCGGCAGGCCGGCCTTCAGGGTCGGCAACGTGAGGATGGCACCGCCGGATTCACCGCGGAGATCCTCAAGTTCGACCGAGTCGAGTCCCGCGGACAGCGACCCCACGGTGCCGTGGAAGCCCGGGATGCGGTCCAGCAATGACTGGGCGTACCAGGTCTGCACGGCCGGCGTGTAGGCCAGGGACAGGAGCAGGAGGAGGAGCGCGGCGAACGCGCCGAGGCATTTCAGGAGGGTTCGGAGGAATCTCACTGGAGGGAGCGAGGATCAGACCGCAAGTCGGCTGCGGAGTGTCATCGAATTGAAAGGGACCGGGGGTGTCAGCCTCCAAACCATCGCTTGCGCCCGGTCGTTGGAAAATGGAGCCGCGGCGCCCTCGCCGCGCCCGGCCATCATTTCACCGCAAAGGCCGCGAAGAGCGCGAAGGGGCTGGCTGTTTTTACCACGAAGGGCACGAAGCACGCGAAGAGGAGGCGGGCTGACGCGGTTTTAATCGCTGGATTCAGTCCAAGCCCGCGAGGCCTTCGTGCGCTTCGTGTTCTTCGTGGTGAAACGGACTAAGTTGCTCGCGCGCGAATCCGGTTGAAGAGCCGACGCAGCGCCATCGCGTACCCGGTGTAAACGAGCAGGCACCCACCCAAACTGGCGAAGCCGGCGATGATCTGTCCGGCCAGGCCAAAGGCATCCCCACTGTGCGACAGGCGCACCCACCGCCGAGTCCGCCATCCGGGACCCAGGTCGGCATAGGAGTCCTTCGCCCGAAGCTCACCGGTCGCATGATCCCGGGTCACGTTCGTGACGGCAAAGACCGGCCAGGGATGAGGCATGGCCACGGCCGCGTAGAGTGCCTGCGGATTCAGCAGGCCCCGCTCGCCGGATTTCGCGGGGGCAATCGCGGGTTGGAAGGAAAAGGACATCTGCCTCCAATCCTGGTAATTCTTCTCCACCTGCGCCATGAAATCCTCCAGCGACGGAGCGTCGGCGGGAGGTGCGACCGGTTTTGGCGCAGGCCTGGCCGCCTGGTTGGCCGCCGGCGGGTTCGGGAGCGGCTCCCCCGCCAAGCGGAACATCAGGCGATTAACCGGTCCGGAGGAAAGGACCACGCCGGTGGCCGTCAAAACGAACAGGATGGGCAGCAGCCAGATCGCGACCACGTTGTGCCAGTTCCAATCCCGGGCGCGTCCTCGCGCGCCTGAGACAAACCAGATCGTCGGCCGCACCGCGCTCCAACTCCACGTCCGCGGCCACCAGAGATAGAGGCCGCTTAGGGTGAGGAACAGAAAGACCACATTCGCCGATGCCGAGAAGCCCTCGCCGAGCGGGGGCTTGGCATGGAGTCGGCGGATCGCCAAATAGAATGCGTCCAGCCGGGGCGCCGTATCCTGGCGCATCTCACCGGTGTACGGGTTCACGCACCAGTTCTTGCGATCCGCGGTGGTCAGGGTGATCGCGTCGCCGGGATCCTTTGAGACGGTGAGGCCGGTGATGGCGACCGCCGGCTGGCTCCGGGAGGCCGTCGCCAAGGCCTCGTGAAAGGTGAGCCGCGCGGGCCGGCTGGCTCCGGGAGGCCGTCGCCAAGGCCTCGTGAAAGGTGAGCCGCGCGGTCGAGGCTGCGGGCGCGCCCGGGCGACGGACGTCCCGTTCCGCCCAATCCAACACCTGATCGTGAGAGGCCAGTACGGCGCCGCTGAAGCAGAAGATCAGGATGGGCACGCCAGCCAGCACTGCGGCGGACAGATGGAACCAGAAGATCACACTGCGGAACCGCATCGGCGTGAAATCAGTTCGAAAGGTGATCCTCGGTAAAGGTCAAAGTCGGGGAGCGGAATCCAACATGCTCGACTGGCCTTCGCGCGGATCACGGCAAGTTGCCAGTGGTCGGGAACGAGGACGATTGAGCCAATACATTTGCTGCGAGTGGCCTCCAGGTAACGCGCCTACCACTCCGCGACCGGCATCAGGGAGGTCCTCGTCACGACTTCGACAGGTCGTCAGCTAACTCTTCCAGCGACGACGACGCCCGGGGGAATGATTATCGAAAAACAATAAATTTAGGTCTTGCGTTTATCAATACTGTTTTATTGTTTATCGATATTGCTCACATCATGAAAAAGCCCACGTTCACCCTTCTCAAATTCCTCTCTGTTACTTTCCGTGCCACCGCGTTCCTTGTTGGGATCGGCATCATTGGCACTTTGGTCATGTTCCCATATGCGACGCGCATGGTCGAACATCGCGCGGTAAACCTTGGGCTATTTGTTGTCGATGGAGCGCCCGCCTTCAGCTTCACGCATGGTTCGTCAGGATTCTCGTGGAGCACGATGGATCATCAAGGTCCTGCCCTGCAACCTGGCCTTAGGTACCCCGCCGAGCTCCTCTCCGGTTCGCCGCTGGGTAGAATCACCTTTGGGCGATTCAGCCTCCGGAACAACGACGGCGCCCGGCAGATTGAGATGGCAAAAAAAGATGGATCCGTCGCCGTGATGGACGCCCTCGAAGGGTCGTTCACATTCGCCGGCACGACAAACGCATCCGAGATCCTCGCCCCTGTGAAGTGGCCTTTCATTGTCAGCATCCTCTGCACCGGTGTGTTCACCATCGCCGTCTTGGAGCTCCTTAGCCGCATGTTCGACCGAGTTCAGTCGGGTGAAGTCTTCACCCAGACAACCGTTCGGTATGCACAGGTCATCGGCATCCTGTTCATCGCCTCGAGTCTGCTCAAGGGCTTCACGGCGGCCTGGCTAAAACATGCGATGGCCGTCGTCGTGATGCAGCAAGTGGCCCCAGGAGCCCTCTATCTCGATTCGTCCGCCAGAGGAGACTCATCGGGCCTGGTGACCGGCCTGGTGATTCTGGCGCTGGCCGAGGTATTCCGGCACGGCCTCAAGCTGAAGGAGGAGAACGCACTCACCATTTAACGGGAGAACCATTCCATGCCGATCCAAGTAAATCTCGACCGCCAAATGTTCGAAAAGAAGGTGAGCCTGACCGAACTTGCGGGTCGGGTCGACCTCACCCTCGCCAATCTCTCGATTCTGAAAACCAACAAGGCCCGCGCGATTCGCTTCAGCACGCTAGAGGCACTATGCCGGGAGTTGAAATGCCAGCCCGGCGACCTGCTGGAATACGTCGATTCTCCTTAGCGCATACGCTTCGCGCCATTCTATCTGAAAACATTCCAAGGTGCCGGGTAATCCACCAGTCCCGATACATTATCCAAGATTCCGGCTTCGAGTTCCAAAACCATATCATAGTCGGATAGGAAAATCGTCTGAAGCCGCGTGCGGCTGGAGATTTTGTCCATTTATCTCCCAGTCTCATGCGAACCCAGAGAAAGTTTCGCCCGTAAGCCCTTTTTAATCTCCGGCCATTCTGACTGCACAATGGAATAATAGGCGGAGTGCCGGACGGTCCCATCGACACTGAGCATGTCTGCTCTTCGCACGCCCTCGAATTTTGCCCCGAGGCGCAGAATCGCATTCCTTGACCGGACATTCCTCTCGTCGGTCCGGAGTGAAACTCGCTCCACGTTCCATTTTTCAAAGGCGAATTCTAATAGAAGGAATTTTGCCTCCGTATTGCACCCGGTCCGCTGGGCCGAAGCCGCGAGCCACGTGTAACCGATCTCAACCACGTCCGGACCGGGCCGCGGTGGTTGCCCAAGCCTGGACCAATATTTGAACTCCGCATAGCTGCTCGTCCCAACGACGCGATCGCGCCAGATGATCGCGTAGGGAAATCGCTCGCCGTCCGTCTTTTGTTTCAAGGCTCGCTGCACGTATTCACGCGCTCTCTCCTCTCCCTGCGGAACCGGACTGAATTTATAAGTTTCACGGTTCTCCGACGCAGCCTGTGCGAGCATCGGCGCATCACTCGGTTCGAGCGAGCGCAGTGTCACTTCGTTGCCCTTGAGCAGGACCGGGAAGTCTTGGCCTATCGGAACCATGAGTTGCTACCCATATCGCCAATTGAACCTACAACAAGCGCTGCGTTATCGGCGCTGCTGGACTCACCTTCAGTCGGAAGTGGCGTGAGCGTGGCTGCTGGTCGGTTTCGCTGCTAATAGTCCAGCGGGATCCAACGCGGGCAGCCCTCTTCGCCAAGGCTTCGGAGGGCATCCTTCGCTGCGACGCTGCGCAGTCTGCAGTGTCCCCAGTTTGAGAAGGATGGCCGTGCCATCCGAAGCTCGCAGAGCGAAGGATGGTGGACGCTACTGGACTCGAACCAGTGACCCCTAGTGTGTGATACTAGTGCTCTAACCAACTGAGCTAAGCGTCCGGTCAGGGGGCGAAAACGTGAACATGCCTGCCGGGCGAATCAACCACGATTTCTCGGCTTCGCTCCGGCAGGCACCACAAGAAACGGCCGGTTATTCAGGTTGCTGACCCCGCGCCGGGGCTTGCAGTGTAACAAGATGCCCCCGGTGCCCCTGTCGAAGAAGATCAGTGGACGCGAAGTTTACGGGTATGCCCTCGGCGAGGGCGCGACGTCCCTGACCATGAACGGCATCTCCGCCTTCGCGATGCTCTACTACACGCAGGCGCTGGGCCTGCCGTTCTCGCAGGCGGGCTTTGCCTTCGCCGTCGCCAGCATCTGGGACGCCCTGGTCGACCCGGCCATCGGGCACCTAAGCGACAACACCCACACGCGCTGGGGCCGGCGACAGCCCTACATTCTCTTCGGCGGCATCGCCCTCGCGGTCACGTTCTACTTTGTGTGGGCGGTCCCGTCCTTCATCCTGCACGGCGGCCTGCTGTTCCCGTACGTGATCATGATGAACCTGCTCTGCCGGACCGCGTACGCCGTCTTCGTCGTGCCGTACGTCGCCCTCGGCTACGAGATCTGCACCGACTACCACCAGCGTTCGCAGATCCAGGGCGCCCGCTCCGCCCTCAACATGCTCGTCAACCTGCTCGGGCCCGCGCTCGGCTGGTCCATCTTCTTTCCCGACACTCCCGGCGGTCCCGAGGCGACGAGCGTCGTCTCGAACTTCCTCCACATGGGCTCGGCATTCGCGATCGCCACGATCGTCTTCACCGCCGTGGTGGTCGTGGTGACGCGGCACCACATCTCCGACACCCGCGGGGTGGTCACCGGCACCGGCAACAGCCTGGGCGCGTTCTACCGGGACTTCTGCGAGATCATCACCGACCGCTACCTGCGCCCGATCGTGATCTTCATGTGCCTCGGCCTGACCGGCGGCACCTTTGTCGCGACGCTGCAGATGTACCTCTACGTCTACTTCATGCACCTGACCGCGCTGCAGAAGACGATCATCCACGGCGGCGGCATGGTGCTCTTCGCCATCGGCGGCCTCACCAGCGTCGCGTTGGAACGCCGCTTCGACAAGCGGAACGCCGTCTGCATCGGCGCCGGCATCGCCGCCGTGGCCGACCTCTCGGCCGCGATCATCTTCCTGAGCGGCCTCCTCAAGCCGACCACCGTCTGGATCGTCGGGGGCCACACCATTCCCATCGCCGTGATCGTCTTCGGCGGCTGCGACATGCTGAACTGGCTCGGCATCGGCCTCTTCTGCTCGCTGGCCAGCTCGATGATCGCCGACGTGGCGGAGGTCAACGACCGCGACTCGGGCGTGCGCAAGGACGGCGGCTACGCCGCCATCTTCGCCTTCGCGACCAAGCTGGTGCTGTCCGTGTCCGTCTTCATCGCCAGCGCCTGCCTCGCCTGGGTGGGTTTCGTCAACGGCAGCGACCACCAGAACCCGACCGCGATCCGCTGGCTCGTGCTGCTGACCTTCGGCCTCGGATCGCTCTTCGCGGCGTCGGTCATCCCCATCGCCCTCCGCTATCCCATCACCCAGGAATTCATGACCAAGGTGAAGGCGGACATCGCCGCGCGCAAAGCCTCGACCGCGAGCTGAGTGGGGAAAACCGCTAATTTTCGCTAATCGCCGCTAATCCGGATTAGCGGGAATTAGCGTAATTTAGTGGTTCCTCATCGGCCTTATTTCCGCGTCCGAACAGCCCGTTTCCTTTTGGGGAAAAGCGTGCGGCAGAGCTCGCAGACCGTGCCGTCGCAGCCGTGCGCCGTGCAGTGCTCGCGGCCGTAGAAAATGATCCGGAGGTGCAGCTGGTTCCAGTGCTCCTCCGGGAACAGGCGCTTCAGGTCCGCCTCGGTCTGCTCGACGCTGCGCCCGCTCGTCAGCTTCCACCGCTGCGCGAGCCGGTGGATGTGCGTGTCCACCGGAAACGCCGGCACGCCGAACGCCTGCGCCATCACCACGCTGGCGGTCTTGTGCCCCACCCCCGGCAGCGCCTCCAGCTCCTCGAAGGTCCGCGGCACCGCGCCGCCATGGCGCTCCACCAGGAGGCGCGACAACCCCGCGATCGCCTTCGCCTTCTGTGGCGAGAGCCCGCAGGGCCGGATGATCCGCTGGATCTCCGCCACGGGGACCTGCGCCATCCGCTCCGGCGTGTCCGCCCGCGCCCACAGCTCCGGGGTGACCAAATTGACGCGCTTGTCCGTGCACTGCGCCGACAGCAGCACCGCGACCAGCAGCGTGTACGGGTCGCGGTGGTCGAGCGGCACGGGCGTCTCCGGGTACAGCTGCGCCAGCCGCCGGTCGACGAAGTCGGCGCGGGCCTGGCGGGAGGAGAAATCGGGCGGAAGGTCGGGCATGGGACGCGCGCACCGCGGGTTTCGGCGCGCAAGAAAGCAGGCCGCCTTTCGCCCGGGAAACAAACCCTTAATTGGCCGGGGCGGACCAGAACGCGATTGCGCGGCCCCCGCCCGGTTCTAGCGTCCACCCATGCTATCGTCTCGTGACCTCCTCGCCCCCCTCGACACCTTTCCCCGCCGCCACACGGGGGACAACGCCGCCGACACGGCCGCCATGCTGGCGCTGCTTGGGCAGCCCTCGCTCGACGCGCTGGTGGACGCCGCGGTGCCCGCCCACCTCCGGCGCGGCCCGCTGACGCTCCCCGCGGCCGCCGGCGAGAGCGCCGCGCTCGCCGAGCTGCGCGCCATGGCCGCGCAGAACCAGGTCTTCCGCAGCGCGATCGGCCAGGGCTATTACGACACGCACGTCCCGGGCGTCATCCAGCGCAACATCCTCGAGAACCCCGGCTGGTACACCGCCTACACGCCGTACCAGGCCGAGATCTCGCAGGGCCGCCTCGAGGCCCTGCTGAACTTCCAGACGATGGTCTGCGACCTCACCGGCCTCGAGATCGCCAACGCCTCCATGCTCGACGAGGGCACGGCCGCCGCGGAGGCGATGATGATGTGCCACCGGCTCAAGGAGGGCGACGCCGCCACGCATCCGAACTTCTTCGTCGATGCCGCCTGCCACCCGCAGACGATCGACATCGTCCGGACCCGCGCCAAGCCCCTTGGCATCACGGTCGTCGTCGGCGACTGGCGCACCTTCCGCCCCGACGCCGCCTGCTTCGGCGTGCTGGTGCAGTACCCGGACACCACGGGCAGCGTGCACGACTACACCGCGTTCTTCGCCGCCGCCCACGCCGCGGGCGCCTTCACGATCTGCGCCGCCGACCTCCTGGCGCTCACGCTCCTGCGCAGCCCGGGTGAGTTCGGCGCGGATGTCGCCGTCGGCTCCGCCCAGCGCTTCGGCGTGCCGATGGGCTTCGGCGGGCCCCACGCGGGCTTCCTCGCCACGAAGGATGCCTTCAAGCGCCAGATGCCGGGCCGCCTCGTCGGCGTCTCGAAGGACGCCCAGGGCAATCCCGCCCTCCGCCTCGCCCTCGGCACGCGCGAGCAGCACATCCGCCGCGACAAGGCCACGTCGAACATCTGCACCGCCCAGGTGCTGCTCGCCGTCATGGCCTCGATGTACGCCGTCTACCACGGCCCCGAGGGCCTGAAACAGATCGCCCGCCGCGTGAAGCTGCTCACGGGCCTGCTCGCCCGCGGCCTCGCCGCCCTCGGCGCCAAGGTCAACGCCGAGCCGGTTTTCGACACGCTTACCGTCCGCTCGGTGGACGCCGCGCGCGTCCACGCCGCCGCCGCGGCGAAGCGCTTCAACCTCCGCCCGATCGACGCCGCCACGGTGGGGATCGCGCTCGACGAGACGACCACGCTGGAGGACGTCCAGGCGCTCCTCGGCTGCTTCGGCGCGGGCCCGCTGCCGGCGGCCGACGCCGCGCCCGCCGATTTCGCCGCGCCGCTCGCGCGCGCCTCGGCCTACCTCACGGCCCCGGTCTTCCAGCGCTTCCACACCGAGCACGAGATGCTCCGCTATATCCGCCGGCTCGAGGCGAAGGACCTCTCGCTCTGCCACTCGATGATCTCGCTCGGCTCGTGCACGATGAAGCTGAACGCCACCAGCGAGATGTTCCCCGTCTCCTGGCCCGAGTTCAGCCGGCTGCACCCGTTCGCGCCCGCCGCGCAGACACGCGGCTACGCGCAGCTCTTCCGCGAGCTCGAGGCCTGGCTGTCCGAGATCACCGGCTTCGCCGCCGTCTCGCTCCAGCCCAACGCCGGCTCGCAGGGCGAGTACGCCGGCCTGCTCACCATCCGCGGCTACCATGAGTCCCGCAGCGAGGGCCGCCGCAACGTCTGCCTCATCCCGACCTCCGCCCACGGCACCAACCCGGCCAGCGCCGCCATGTGCGGCTTCAAGGTCGTCCCGGTCGCCTGCGACTCCCAGGGCAACATCGACGTCGCCGACCTGAAGGCCAAGGCCGCCACCCACGGCGCCGACCTGGCCGCGCTCATGGTCACGTACCCGTCCACGCACGGCGTGTTCGAGAGCAGCATCAAGGACATCTGCACGATCATCCACGCGCAGGGCGGGCAGGTCTACATGGACGGCGCCAACATGAATGCCCAGGTCGGACTCACCTCGCCCGGCTTCATCGGCGCCGACGTCTGCCACCTGAATCTCCACAAGACGTTCTGCATCCCGCACGGCGGCGGCGGCCCCGGCGTGGGTCCCATCGGCGTGGCGAAGCACCTCGTGCCCTTCCTGCCCGGCCACGTCATGGCGGGGAGAAAATCCGAAGGTCAGAATTCGAAACGCGAGAATGGTTCCGTGTCCGCCGCGCCCTACGGCAGCGCCAGCATCCTGGTGATCTCCTGGATGTACATCCGCATGATGGGCGCCGCGGGCCTCACGGAGGCGACCAAGGTGGCGATCCTCAACGCCAACTACATCGCGCGCCGGCTCGAGAGCTGCTTCCCGGTGCTCTACAAGGGCGCCAGCGGCCTCGTCGCCCACGAGTGCATCCTGGAGTTCCGCCCCTGGAAACAGCACGGCCTCGAGGTCGAGGACGTCGCCAAGCGGCTCATGGACTACGGCTACCACGCCCCGACCATGTCCTTCCCCGTCCCCGGCACACTCATGATCGAGCCCACCGAGAGCGAGTCGAAGGCCGAGCTCGACCGCTTCTGCGACACGCTCATCGCCATCCATGGCGAGATGACGTCCGTCGCGCGCGGCGAGTCCGACAAGGCGAACAACCCGCTCAAGCACGCGCCGCACACCGCGGCCGCGGTCTGCGGGTCGGAATGGAACCATCCCTACTCGCGCGAGCGCGCCGCCTTCCCCGACCGCCACACGCGCGCCAGCAAGTTCTGGCCCACCGTCGGCCGCGTGGACAACGTCTACGGCGACCGCAACCTCGTCTGCTCCTGCGTGGGGATGGAAGCGTACTGAGCGGCGCGGTGCGCCGCGGAGCTCGGAGATCGCAGTTCGGAGATCGAAACCCGCTGCAGCTGGGGCCGCGGCGGCCTACGAACTGCGATCTCCGAGCTCCGAGCTGCGGATGCTCCCCACGTGGGCCTCGCGGCGGTACTCGCATTTGATGAGGGCGCAGTACTTGCACGGGACGAGGTCCGCGGGCTCGGCGGACGCGCTGCCGGCGGGCGCGAGCGCGAACACCGCGAGCTGCGACTTCTTCGGCCGCAGCATGCCCGACTCCAGCACGTCGATCGGCCCGGGCGCCGCGCCCTGCGCCAGCAGCAGCGCCAGCACGCGCACCTGGTCCGCCTCCGACCAGCCCTGGTAGCCCGGGCTGTAGTGCGGCAGCAGCACCTCGCCGCGCGTGTCGGCCCACGCGCACAGGCGGCCGCGCGCCTCGGCGATGAGCGCCTCGACGACCGCGGACGCGTACGTCTCCATGAAATAGTACCGGTCGGGCTCGTCGTCGGCCCAGCGGACCGCCGCCTCGGCCTCCGCCTCCGGGCCCGCGCTCGCCGCCACCACCACCGCGCCGCGCGCCTGCCGGAACCGCCGCGCCAGCTCCCGGCTCGTCAGCGCCTGCCCGCCGAGCGTCGTCACCTCGCCCGCCACCGCGCACTCCTGCACCGCGCCGGCCCACAGCCACGGCCGGCCGTGCTCCGCGTACCAGGCCCGCGACCACGCCGCGTTCTCCGCCATCTGCGCGGTGAACTGGAAGGACGCGGGGACCTTCAGCAGGCGCTTGAACTCCGCGTCGGTCACGACGGGATGGGCGTTGAGCTCAACAAAGGTCATCAAGCGAGCGACGACGACAGAGGCCGGCCCGGGACGCACGCCGAATTTTCGCGCGTGGAGCCGGCCCCTGGTGCCGCAGAGAACCCCTCCCTCCCGTCATCCTGAGTGAATACGAAGGATCGCTGTTATCTTCCCAGCCCGCCCGCGCTGGACCTCCGACACTCTGGCCACGCCGCTTGAGTGTCAGGAACCCGACGTAAGCTCTGGGGCAATGGGAACAGCGATCCTTCGTATTCACTCAGGATGACGAAGGGTATGCGCTTCGCCAGAACCCATGGAGCCGCGGCGCCCTCGCCGCGCGGGTTGCGTCCGTGGAAAGACGGAGCGCGCGGCGGGGGCGCCGCGGCTCCAGTTAAACTCCCGGGCCGGCGACCGGCTCAGGTCGACTCATTCAGCCGCTGGTAGGAGACGGTGGCGCGGACCTGCGTCTGCACGTGCCGCTCGACGACGGGCTTCCGGGAACCGCCGTTGGGCTCGCCCCAGACGATCGCGACCTCGGAACCGTCGGCCAGGCCCTCGTCCACCATCGCGAGCGAGAACCACCCGCGCACGTTGGCGGTGTAGACCGTGTAGGTCGAAAGGCCGGCCATCCGGCCCCCGGCGAGGACCTGGTCGAACGGGAGGATCGAGTAGTAGGCGTTCGGCATCTCCATATACTTGTAGCGGTCGCCATGCCCGAGCTGGCTGGCATAAATCCGCAGCGCGTCCTCCTTGTTCCAGCGCAGCCACACCTTGCGGCGGTGCGGCTGGTCCGCGAGTTTTTCGAGGGCCGCGCGGCCGATGAAGTCATGGTCGAACTTGACGTGCCGCCCGTAGCCCAGGTCCCACGGCGTCTGGTAATAATCCTCGATCCGCGGCGAATCGAAGCTGCCGCCGAGCGAGGCGTTGGCCTCGAAGCCGTCGCCGGCGAGCCATTCCCGGTAGGGCTTCATCTTCTCGCCCGCATAGATGGCGGGCATCGGGGAGGGAATCCAGCCGCTCTCGGGCGAGACGGTCGAGTAGGCGCGGCTGCCGCCCTGCAGCAGCCCGAATTTCGTCCCGGCCGCGAGCAGCGCCGCGAGCACGGCCTCGCCGTCGTCCACCGGCCCGTGCAGCTCGAGCCCGCCCATGCGGGACATGTTGTGGTTGAGCGCCCGCACGCGGCGGCCCGCGATCTTCAGGTCGCCGAGCTGGAAGAACGGGATCTCCGGGAACGCGCCCTCGTGGACGCTCTTGATGAGCTCCAGCGCGTTGGGCCCCTGGATCTGGTAGCGGTAAATCAGGCGGCGGCCCTGGTTGCTGACCGTGCGCTCGTCGCGCGTGACCTTGACGTCGTACTTCCCGGTGCGGGCCTGATACTCGACCCAGTTCGGCACCGAGGGGCGCCCGACCACGCTGACCTTCTCGTCGGTGTGGCCGAAGAGGATCGCGTCGCCGATGACGTGGCCCTCGTGGTTGCAGGTCACGATCTGCTTGGCGCGGTTGGCGCCGAAATTCTTCATCGTGTTGACGGCCACGTCGGACAGCAGGCGCTTCACGTCCGGGCCCTCGAAGTAGACGTCCTTCATGTGGTAGGACTGGTCGAACAGGACGACGGTGTTCTGCCAGGCCTCCTGCTCATCGCGCCAGTTGGTGAACTCGGGCGTGAAAGGGAACTGGTAGCCGCCGACGGGCGCATGGCGCAGCATTTCGACCGGGCTGGGGTACTGCTGGAGCTTGGCTTCGAGACTGGTGGGTTTGGGTGGGTTCTGGTTCAGGTTCATGAGGAAGAGTTGGGTTTGGCTGCGTCGGTGGGAGAAAAATGCTTCGGCGCGAGGTGGTCGCGGCCGAGCCAGGTGTTGGCCCAGCTGGAGGTGCCGCGGAGGGACTGGTCCTGGATGACGGGCGTGTGGGCGAGGAGCCCCTCCTCGCGGCCCTCGTGCTTGAGCCGGTCGTAGGCGCGCGCCCAGATGCACTCGAAGTCCTCGACCTCGCACTTGCCGTCGCGCGTGCCGCCGCAAGGGCCGTTGCGCTGGTTCTTGGCGCAGGAGGACTCCGGGCAGAGGAACGCGATGTCGGGCAGCGAGCAGTCGCCGCAGTCCTTGCAGCCGAACATGAGGCTCTTCCCGAGGTGCTCGAGGGCGTGCATGCCCGGCGGGCCCTGCCGGGGATCCTTCGCGCCGCCGCAGAGCTTCGCGCCGTGGTTCCACAGGCCCTGGCCGGGCGTGAACATGAGCCCGTGGGTGAACTTGGCGAAGCGGTAGGTGAAGGTGACGTTGGCCGTCGCCGGGCGCGCCTGGAGCGAGGCCGCGTAGGCCGGGTGCAGTTCGTCGGGATTGGCGAGGCCGGTGGCCGGGTCCTCGGCGAAGCAGAAAAACTCGCCGGGGCGCGAGAACCGGATCTCGCGGGCGAACTGCCGCCAGTCGTCCGGCGCGAACCCGCGCTCGATTTCCAGCACGCGGTCCACGTCGGCCAGCGTGTGCACGCCGCCGAGGTAGGCACCGCGGAAGCCGAGGCCGCGGTGGATGGCGATCTGCTTGGCGGCCAGCTCAAGGAAGAAGGCCTTGCCGTGGTCGGGGCTCGCGGCGTGGCGCTCGCAGAGGTTGGCCAGCTCGTCGGAGAGGCTGACCCCGGGGATGCGCTGGGCGCGGAAGACGCGGGCGACGCCGGGGGTGAGGACGTAGACGTTGCCGATCAGCGGGACGGCGCCGTGGCCGCGCCGGCGGAACCACGCGATGAGCTCGTGCGCCTTGCGCGCGTCGTAGCCGATCTGGTTGATGAACCAGCGCGCCCCGGCGGCGATCTTGCGCTCGGCCTTGAGGAGCTGCGGGATGACCTCGTTCTCGTGCCGCTTGAAATTGGTCACGACCGCGCCGGGAAAAAACTGCTGCGGCGCCAGCCGGGCCGGCTTCGCGGCGCCCGGACGCGAGACGTCGAGCCCGGCGTTCAGCCGGCCGAGCAGGGTGAGCAGCCCGATGGCATCGGTGTCGAAGACCGGCTTGGCGCCGCCGCTGATGCCCGCGCCCGGGTAGTCGCCGCTCAGCGCGAGGATGTTGCGCAGCCCCTGGTCCGCGAGGTGCCAGGCCTCGCTCTCGAGCCCGTTGCGGTTGAAATCCTTGCAGGAAAGGTGAATCACCGTCTCGCGGCCGGCGTCGCGCAGCGGGCGGGCCAGCGCGAGCGGGGACAGCATCGGGTTGCCGCCGGCATTGTCCGTGATCGAGACCCAGTCAAGGCGCACGTAGTCCGCGAGCTCGCGCGCAAAGGCCACGGTCTTTGCCGCCCGCGGCTCCACGGTCGTGCCCCGCGTCGAGACCAGCTCGACACCAAGGAGAAAGTCGGAGGATTGGGTCAGTCGGTCTGGCAGCGAGCGCATGGGTCGAGGCGGCGAAAGGGGGGACGCGTCACGCGGCGGCCGGGGTCCGCGCGTCGAGGCAGGCGCGCTTCACGGCGAGGATGTTTTCCGTCGGCGTGCCGAAAGGGATGACGGCGGTGCCCATGATGAAGCCCGGGAGGTCCTTGCCGCGGGCGATCTCGCGGGCGGCGGCGGCGTAGACCTCGTCGGGCGTGGACGCCTCGAGCAGGCGCGGGGGCAGGTTGCGGCGCATGGCGCGGCCGCCCTCGCGGCATGTTGCGGCCCAGGCGTCGAAGTCGCCCGTGAAGTCGCACAGCAGGTTGTTGCAGCCGGTGCGGACCAGCATCCCGGCGATCGCCGTGGTGTTGCCGCCGACAATGAGCGGCAGGTCGCGCACGCCCTGCGTGGCCGCCCATGCGGCGAGGTCGCGCGTGATCGGGAGCACGAGCTGCTCGTACATCCGGGGCGACATCAGGTCGGGCGAGGCCTGCGAGTCGAACACCACGAGCTCGGCACCCGCGTCGCGGTAGGCCTTGGCGAACTCCTTGATGATCCTGCCCGCGAAGTTCAGCAGCTGCTCCACCCACTCGGGCTGTTCCACGCAGGCCATGTACAGCGCCTCGGCGCCGACCAGGCTGATCGCGAGCGAGAAGGGTCCCGAGATTGCCCCGCGCAGCCAGTAGTCGGGACCCACCTCGGCCCGCACGCGCCGCGCGGCCTCGATGTTCACCTTCATGCGGCCGTGCTTGAGCGGGTTCGGCAGCGCCGCATGCGTGAGGTCGTCGCCGATCACGAACACGTGGTTGCCGGGCTTGATGCCCGGGATACTCGTGTCGCCGCCCTCGTAGAAGGTCACCTTGCAGCCGGCCGCCTCGGCCTCGAGGTTGTAGACATCGACGCCGACGGTCAGCGCATCCGGCCCGATGGTCTCGAACTCCGCCAGCATCGCGCGGGTCAGCAGGTCCGCATTGCGCGCGATCGCCGACGGGGTGCTGCGGATGAAGCACGCCTTGTGCTCGTAGATGGCCGGCAGGAACAGCGGCACGGCGCGCGGCGCGCTGCAGCGCAGCACGGATTCGACTTCGACTCGGGTGGCCACGGCATGGGGGGAGCGGGGCATGGGGGGGATGAAGACTAGACGCCAGAGGTCATATTTCAGAGGTCGGAGTATCGGAGTGAGCCATGGCGGCCGCGGGGGCTGGGGCTTGTTTGGCGTTTGGGGCGCGGCTGGCGTTTGGAGTTTTCAGTTAGTAGATAGGGAGACTGAGTGTAGCGTCTCCCCGGCTGCACGTCTTGGCGCATCGGGCTTGTCTTGATTGGCAGATCGGGCACTCTGGCCCCCCGCCCCATGCCCGTCCTGCGTCCCATCCCGGTCAGCCTGCCCGTACACGGCGTCGCCTTCGCCGAGAGCGTCCATGGGCCCGGGTTCCGCATGGCGGCGCGGGCCGACACCTTTCACAAGCTGATCTACGTGCTGCATGGGCGGGTCCTCTACGCCGAGCCCGGGAAAAATCCGCCGACGCTGATCCCGGCCGGTTCGGTGCTCTGCGTCAGTGCGGGCGTGCGCCACCAGCTCACGGACGCCGCGCCCTCCAAGCTCCTCCTGCTGTGCTTCTCGCGGGCGTTCCTGCGGCGCGAGCCGGGGCGGGCCGAGGTCTGGCGGCGGCTGGCGGGCGACGGCTCGGCCACGCTGCACCCGGGACCCAGCTGGGGCCACCGGTTCGGCGCGCTCTGGCGCGCGGGGCTGGTCGAGCAGTCGGGGGCGCAGCTTGGGCACGAGGTCGCGCTCGGGGCCGCCGCAGGCAACCTGCTGGTGTCCCTCGCCCGCCGGCCCGGCGGCCCGGCCCCGGACCAGGCCCGCCGGCGTGTCGAGGCGGTGGCGCGGGAGATGGCCGAGACCTTTTATGAGCCGTGGAGCCTGGAGCGCGCGTGCGACCGGGCGGCGATGTCGCGGCGGCACTTCAGCCAGCTGTTCCGCGCCGTCACGGGCCGCACCTTCCTCGCCGCGCTGACCGAGCGCCGCCTGGACCACGCCGCGCGGCTCCTGCGCGCGGGCCAGCACTCAGTGCTCGGCGCGGCCTACTCCAGCGGCTACGGCGATCTCTCGCATTTCTACCGCCTGTTCCGCGCGCGACATGGACTGCCGCCGGCCGCTTGGGCATCCGGCGGAAGCCCGAAGGCAAAAGCGCGAAATTCGAGATAAGCCATACCGCCACCGCGAAATTCGTTAAGCCTACCCCACACCCCACGACCTGACCCCGTAATAGAATTATTCCGCGTATTCCGTGTATTCCGTGGGCAACCGGATTGGTTTTCTTTCGTGTGTTTCGTCCCTTTCGTGGTGACCCCTCCGGGATCGGGGCCTGGGCGGTTAATCATCGCCGCAATTCTTGCCCTCGGGTTCCGGTCGCCTCTTGCTGGGGACGACTTCCCATGAAGCTCATCCGCCACCTGACCCCGGACGGACCCGCCCATGCTGCGCTGCAGCCCGACGGCACGGCCCGCGAGATCGTGGGCGACATCCT
This sequence comes from uncultured Opitutia bacterium, assembly GCA_903825285.1. Classification (GTDB taxonomy): domain Bacteria; phylum Verrucomicrobiota; class Verrucomicrobiia; order Opitutales; family Opitutaceae; genus Opi-474. The sequence goes on from CAIJZY010000010.1 coordinate 110,327, forward strand.
CGGCGACTTTCACGTCACGGATCGCGTCGGCCGGCCCGGCAAGCGGCTCGCGCCCATCCTGCCCAGTGGCATCCTCGCCATCGGGCTCAACTACCGGAAGCACGCCGAGGAGGGCGGCAAGGGCGTGCCGGAGCGGCCGATGCTCTTCATGAAGAGCCTCAACACGGTGCAGAACCCCGGCGACCCGATCGAGATCCCGCGGAAGCTCGCCAGCAACGAGGTCGACTTCGAGTGCGAGCTCGCCGTCGTGATCGGCCGCCGCTGCAAGAACGTCAGCCGCGCCCAGGCGCTTGATTATGTCCTCGGCTACACCTGCGCCAACGACGTCTCCGCGCGCGACTGGCAGCAGCGCTGGGGCGGCGGCCAGTTCTGCCAGGGCAAGAGCTTCGACACCTTCTGCCCGCTCGGCCCCGTGCTCGTCACCCGCGACGAGATTTCCAATCCCAACGCCCTCGGCATCAAGACGCTCCTCAACGGCGCCGCCCTGCAGGACTGGAACACGAACGACATGTGCTTCGACGTGCCCGCGCTGATCGAGTTCCTCAGCGGCAGCAAGACCCTCCTGCCCGGCACCGTGATCCTCACCGGCACGCCCCACGGCGTCGGCTTTGCCCGCAAGCCGCCGGTCTTCCTCCAGCCCGGCGACACGGTGAGCATCGTGATCGAGGGCATCGGCGCGCTCACCAACCCCGTCGTGAACGAGACGGTCTGAGGAGTTACGATTCACGAGGTACGATTGACGATTTCCGCCGTTCCTCACGCCTGCGAACTTTCCACTCGTCCATCCCCGAACTCCGATCTTCGAACTCCGCCCGCCCCCGGCGGGCTTACCATGTCGCGCTACACCTTCCATCTGATCGCCAACTCGCACCTGGATCCCGTCTGGCAGTGGGACTGGCGCGAGGGACTCAACGAGGGGCTCATCACCATCCGCACGATGCTCGCGCTGATGGATGAGATCCCCGAGCTGACCTACGCGCGCGGCGAGTCCGTGCTGTACGAGCACCTGGAGCGCGAGGAGCCGGCGACGTTCGCGCGCGTGCGGGCCCACATCCGCTCGGGCCGCTGGGACCCGATCGGCGGCGCGTACCTGCAGCCCGACACCAACCTGCCCGCGACCGAGACGTTTGCCCGCGTCTACCTGCACGGACAGCGCTATTTCGCGTCCCGGTTCGGCCGGCCCGCCACGGCGGCGTGGGCGGCGGACTCCTTCGGCCACAGCGCCGGGCTGCCGGAGCTCCTTGCCGCGGCCGGCTTCCGCTATTTCTCGTTCTTCCGGCCCAATCCCGAGCAGCAGGCGCTGCCCGGCCCGGCCTTCTGGTGGGAAGGTCCCGCCGGCTCGCGCGTGCTCGGCTACCGGCCCATCCACGGCTGGTACGGCTGCGAGCGCGACGAGGCCAAGCGCCGGCTCGACGGCTTCCTCGCCGCGGCGGAAAAGCAGCCCTACCGCCACATCGCCGTGTACTACGGCCTCGGCAACCACGGCGGCGGCCCGACCCGCCGGCTCGTGCAGGACATCGCCACCTGGGCCGCGGCGCATCCCGAGGTCACCGTCGTGCACTCCGGCATGCACCGGTTCTTCGCCGCCCTCGAGCGGGAGATCGCGACGCGACCCGAGGCCGCGCCCGCCGTCCACCGCGGCGAACTCGGCTACTGCCAGCGCGGCTGCTACGTCACCGCCGCCCATTTGAAGTTCGCGTTCCGCCAGGCCGAGGCCGCGCTCAGCCGCGCCGAGACCACGGCCACCGTGGCCAACCTCGTCGCCCCGCGGCCGGCGCCGGACCTCGGCGTTGCCTGGCGCGGGCTGATGTTCAACTCGTTTCACGACATCCTGCCCGGCTCCAGCATCGAGCGGGCGCTCGACGAGCAGACCGACTGGACGCGCGGCCTGCTGCACACCGCGCGCGCCGCGGAGTTCGATGCGGTCAACGCCCTCGCCCGCCGCGCCGACACCACGGTGCCGGCCGTCGGACCGGACCATCCCAGCGCCATGTCGCTGCTGGTGTGGAACCCGCGCCCGCAGCCGTACGAGGGCCCGATCGAGCTGGAGGCCTGCCTCGATTACCGCCCCGTCTTCGCCTATGAGAACCGTCCGGACGCCGTGCCGATCGAGGTCCGCGGGCCCGACGGGCGAGCCCTGCCTTTCCAGCGCATCAAGCCGGAGCACACGTTCCTGAACACGATCCCGTGGCGCGTCCGCATCCTCACCCACGCGCGGCTCCCCGCGCTCGGCTGGGCGAGCTTCAGCGTCGGCTGGGTCGAGGGCGCGCGCTCCCCGCGCGTCGCCGCCGGCACCGCCGCGCCGCGTCCCGGCGAGATCACCAACGGCCGCTACCGCCTCCGGGCCCGCGCCGGCGGCCGGGGCGTCGCCCTCTTCGCCGGGACCCGCCGCCTGCTCGCGGCCGCCGGACTCGGGGCTGTCACGGTGGACGACGCCTTCGGCTCGTGGGGCGGCTGCTACGACGAACCCGACTCGCTGCACCTGCTCACGGTCCGGCATCATTGGAAGATCACGGCCGTGGAGACCCTGGAGCGCGGCCCGCTGCGCGCGGCGCTGTGGGTCCGGCTCGAGGGTGGCAAGTCCCAGCTCGACCTGATCTTCCGGGTGACGCAGGGCCGCGACGCCATCGACGTCGAGGCCCGGCTGCTGTGGCACGAGACGCGCGCGCGGCTGAAGCTCGTCTTCCCCGGCGCCGGTGACCAGGCCGAGTTCGACGTGCCGGGCGGCACGGTGCAGCGCGGCCCGGCGGGCGAGGTGCCCGGCGGCCGCTGGGTCCGCGTGCGGAACGGCCGTCACACCCTCGGCTTCGCGAGCGACGCGCTCTATGGCTTCGACGCCTCCGGCGGCACGTTTCGCGCCTCGGTCGTGCGCTCCACGCGCTATTGCTTCGACGCCCGCGACACGCCCGCCACGCCCACGTGGCTCCCCGTCGCCGACCGCGGCGAGTACCGGTTCAACTTCCTGCTCACGGCCAACGCCGCCCTGCTGCCCGAGCTGGCCGCGGGACTGGAGCAGCCGCCGGTCGCGCTCGCGGTGCCGCCCCACCCCGGCCCGCTCGGCCGCCGCGGCAGCGCCGCGTCGCTCGCGCCGGCCAGCGTGAAGCTGCTGGCGCTCAAGCCCGCCGAGGACGGCCGCGGCCTGGTCGTGCGCGTGCAGGAAACCACGGGCCGCGCCGTGCGGCCGCGCCTGACATTGGCCGGGCAGACCCACACCCTGGGCCGGCTCGCGCCCCGCGCCCTCGCGACGTACCGGCTCCACCGCGGCCGCGTGACACCCGTAGGACTGGCTGAACTGCCCTGCCTTTGACGGTCGCAAATCCGATCCCGGTGGGAGCGAGCTTGCTCGCGACAGGTTGGATCCGAAAGTCGCGAGCAAGCTCGCTCCCACCACTCTCCCATCGAATCCTGCCATGAAGATCATCCACCAATCGAAGATCCCCTGGACCAAGTACCGCTCGCCGGGCGGGAAGTACCAGCAGTCCTGGAAGCAGCTGTCCCTCCTGCTCGGCGACCGGCGCAACGCCTGGCCCAAGGCCGGGCACCCGTTCAACCTCGAGCTGAACCGCGTCCCGCCCGGCAAGGCCCCGTGCCCGTTCCACAGCCACACGACGCAGTGGGAGATGTTCGTGATCGTGAGCGGCACCGGCACGGTCCGCGCCGGCCGGCGCCGGCACAAGGTGAAGGGGGGCGACGTCTTCATCCATCCGCCCGGTGAGGCCCACCAGATCATCAACACCGGCCGGAGGGACCTCGTGTTCTACATCATCGCGGACAATCCACCGGTGGACATCTTCCACTACCCCGACTCGGGCAAGTGGGGCCTGCGCCCGCACGGGAAATACTTCCGCCTGACCGAGCACGGCTACTACGACGGCGAGGAGTAGTTTTGGCAGTAGCGGGTCGCGCGTAGATCCAAGCCGCGCAGGCCATCGGCGCGCGCTGTTCTAGCGGAAGGCCGCTGGCGGCACTGACCCTACTCGCTACACGCTACCCGCGACTTTGGTGAATCTACTGCTTCTTTGGGACGAGGAGCTTCTCCCGGCCGACGAAGTACAGCAGCACGCAGAGCATAAGGAAGGGCAGCAGCGAGAGCGCGTCGGAGTTGGGCCCGTTGAAGAACGGGTTGTGCGCGAGTGACCACGTGTTGAGCGCGGCATCGAAGCGGTCCATGACCCCCGCCAGGAAGGCAATGATGATGCCCGCGATCGCGCCGCCCGCGATGTAGCCCGAGGCCAGCAGCACGCCGGAGCTCTTGTCGCTCTCCGCGGCGAACTGCTCCTCGGTGAGTTCGGCGTGCGAGGCCTGCTGCCGGGTGTGGCGGTCCACCAGCCAGCGGATCAGGCCGCCGAAGAAGATCGGCGTCGAGGACGAGATCGGGAGGTAGACGCCGACCGCGAAGGCCAGCGCCGGGACGAACGACAGCTGGAGCGTCACCGCGATCATCACGCCGAGGAGCACCAGCGCCCACGGCAGCTTCCGGTCGAGAATGCCCTTGATGATGTACGACATCAGCGTCGCCTTTGGCGCGTCGAATTTCCGCACGGTCGTGCCGTCGGGCCGCGTGTTGTACGCGCCGTTGATGCCCGGATCGACCAGCCAGACCGCCTTGCCGTCATCGTTCACCAGGTAGCGTCCGGCCGGGCCGCCGACGTCGTCGGTCTTCTGCCAGACGCGGTAGAGATGCGAGTCATCGCGCGCCTGCGGGCCGGCCAGCCCTTCGGTCGGGCCCAGCGCGCCCGGCGCCGCGTGCAGCCCGGCGGGCGCGACCTGCGCCGTGGGCACGTAGACGGTGGCGGACTCGTTGAGCTTCAGCAGCACGGGTCCGAGCAGCAGCGCGGATAGCAGCGAGCCGACCATGATGGCGATCTGCTGGTAGCGCGGAGTGGCCCCGAGCAGGTGGCCGGTCTTCAGGTCCTGCGAGGTCGAGCCGCCGTTCGACGCGGCGATGCAGACGATGGCGCCGACGGAGAGCGCGGTCACGTAGTGCGTGCCGCCGGTCCAGCCCACGAGCAGGAACACCAAGCAGGTGAAGAGCAGCGTGGCGACCGTCATGCCCGAGATCGGGTTCGAGGAGGAGCCGATCTCGCCCGTCAGCCGGGAGGAGACCGTCACGAACAGGAAGCCGAACAGCACGATGAGCAGCGCGCCGAGGATGTTCATGTGGAGCGAGGGGGCCAGGACGACGACCGCGATGAGGGCGACGATGCCGATGCCGACGAACTTCATCGAGAGATCCTGGTCGGTCCGCGGCACCGCCTCGCCCTTGTGGCCGTTGCCCCGGGACAGGCCGAGGTCGCGCAGTCCGCCCATGAGCCCGTGCCAGATGGTCGGCATCGACTGCACTAGGCTGATGATGCCGCCGGCCGCCACCGCACCCGCGCCGATGTAGAGGATGTAGGCGCCGCGGATCTGGTTCGGGCCCATCGCCGAGATCGGGATCGTGCCCGGCGCGAGGGGTCCCGGGATGGACTCGCCGAAGAACTTGATCATCGGGATCAGCAGCAGGTAGCTGAGCACGCCGCCCGCGCACATGATCGAGGCGATGCGGGGGCCGATGATGTAGCCGACGCCGAGGAGCTCCGGGGAGATCTCCACGCTGACTGAGCCCGCCTTGAACGGCGCGCCGAAGATTTTCTCCGGGACGTCCTTCCAGCCCTTGAACGCGACGTTGAGCGTCTTGTAGAGCAGCCCGAGGCCAAAGCCGGTGAAGATGACCTTGGCGCCGGGCGACTGGCCCAGGCCCGCGGCCTCGGCGGCGCGCATCTCCGCCTGGGCGGCGGGCGAGGCGGCCGCGCGGCAGTCCGGGGAGGCGCCGGCCTTCAGCACCGCCGCGCAGGCGGTGCCCTCGGGATACTTGAGCACGCCGTGCTCCTTCACGATCAGCGCGCGGCGCAGCGGGATCATCATGAGGATGCCCAGCAGCCCGCCCAGCATCGCGACGAGCATCACGCGCGTCAGCTCGAGGTCGAAGCCCAGGATCAGGATCGCCGGCATCGTCACGCCGATGCCGAAGGCGAGCGACTCGCCCGCGGAGCCCGCGGTCTGCGTGATGTTGTTCTCGAGGATGGTGGCATCGCGGCCGCCGACCTTCGCCCAGCCCCGGAACATCGCCAGCGAGATCACCGCCACGGGGATGGACGCGCTGACGGTGAGACCGACCTTGAGGACCAGGTAGAGCGACGAGGCGCCGAAGATCAGGCCGAGGATGGCGCCGGTGAGGACCGCGCGGACCGTGAACTCCTTCATCGCGGTCTCGGACGCAATGTACGGCTCGACGGGGGGAACGGAAGGGGAAGGCATGCGGAGGGTTTAACCGCCACCGCTTTCAAGCCAATGGTGAAATGCCGCTGCCAGGGCGGAAATTCGCAGGCCAAAGTTCGAAATTCGAGGGAAACTTTTCCCCCGCCCTTGACCCCGCCACAGCCTCCGCTACCGATGGCGCTTTCATGCAGCCCTCCACCCACGTCGCCCACCCCGATGTCGTCCTTGTCGGCAGCGGCATCATGTCCGCGAACCTCGGCGCGCTGCTCAAGCGGCTCGATCCCGGTCTCTCGATCCAGGTGTACGAGGTGACCGACGAGCTCGCGCAGGAAAGCTCCCACGGCTGGAATAACGCCGGCACCGGCCACGCGGGCATCTGCGAGCTGAGCTACACGCCGTCCCGCGACCCCGACGGCACCGTCAACGTCGCCAAGGCCATCGGCATCTTCGAGCAGTTCGAGCAGTCGAAGCAGTTCTGGGGCCACGCCGTCGCAAGCGGCATGCTGGCGAACCCCCGCGACTTCATCAACCCGGTCGCGCACCTCAGTTTCGTGCACGGGACGGAGCAGGTGGAGTTCCTGCGCGACCGCCACGCCGGCCTGGCCGCGCATCCTTTCTTCCGGGAGATGGTCTACACGACCGACCGCGCCACGATCGCCGCCTGGGCGCCACTGCTGGTGGCAGGACGCGCCCCGGGCCCGATCGCCGCGACCAAGATGGACACCGGCACCGACGTGAACTTCGGCGCCATCGCCCGCGGGCTGCTCGGCTGGCTCGCGCGGCAGGACCGCTGCGGCGTCGCCGCGGGGCACCGCGTGGTGGACCTGCGGCCCGACGGCACCGGCTGGGATCTCGCGATCCGCGACCTCGCCACCGGCGAGCTGCGCGAGAACCGCGCCAAGTTCGTGTTTGTCGGCGCCGGCGGCGGCAGCCTTCACCTTCTCCAGAAATCCGGCATCGCAGCCAGCAAGGGCCTCGGCGGGTTCCCCATCGGCGGCCAGTGGCTCGTCTGCGAGAACCCCGCCATCGTCGCGCAGCACCAGGCCAAGGTCTACGGCCAGGCGCTCGCCACCGCGCCCACCATGGCGGTGCCGCACCTCGACACCCGCGTGCTCGACGGGAAAAAAACGCTGCTCTTCGGCCCGTTCGCCGCGTGGACCACGAAGTTCCTCCACCGGCAGGGCAGCTGGACCGACCTCCCGCGCTCGGTGAAGCCCGACAACCTCGGCACCCTGCTCAAGATCGGCGCGTCCAACCTCGGACTCGTGCGCTACCTCATCCAGCAGGGCACGCAGAGCATGGCCGACCGCATGGAGGTGCTGCGGATCTTCTACCCGGCGGCGCAGCCCGCCGACTGGAAGCTCATCGACGCCGGCATCCGCGTGCAGGCGATCAAGAAGACCGACGGCGAGGCCGGCATCGTCCACTACGGCACGGAGGTCATCACCAACCCCGAGCGCACGCTCTCCGCCCTGCTCGGCGCCTCGCCCGGCGCGTCGGTGTCCGTGAACATCGTCCTCGAGGTCGTGAAGCAGTGCTTCCCGCAGCTGCTCGCGTCCGCGGAGGGCCGCGCGCGCCTGAAGGAAATGATCCCGGGCTACGACGTGGATCTGAAGCGGCCGGAAAACGCCGACTACTTCCGCACCGTACAGCAGCGTGCCAACTCCCTCCTCCAGCTTGCCTAGCCCGCCGGTAGCAAACCCCAATCCGGTACCGTGCCTTGTCACCGTCCGCCGCGAAATGAGGTTTGAAGCCCACCTCCCATTAGCGTGAATTAGCGCGAATTAGCGGTTTCCACCGCACCCCATCCATGGCCTCCCCCCTCTACCTCGCCGCCGTCGACCTCGGAGCCACCAGCGGCCGCGTCATGCTCGGCACCTGGTCCCGGAACCGGCTGCGCCTCACCGAGGCGCACCGCTTCCCGAATGCCTACCGCGAGCTCGGCGCGCACGCCTATTGGGAGATTGGCACGCTCTGGCACGAGGTGCAGGTCGGCCTGCGCCGGGCCGCCGCCGCCCTGCCCCGCGGGGCGAAGCTCGCCTCCGTCGGCGTCGACACCTGGGGCTGCGACCATGTCCTGCTCAACGATGCCGGCCGCCTGGTGTTTCCCGTCCACGCCTATCGCGACAACCGCACGCAGCCCGGGCTCGCCGCGCTCGCCCGGCAGGGCGCCGACCGGATGTACGCGGCCACGGGCATCCCGAATGTTTTCTACAACACCAGCCTCCAGCTCGCCGAGACCGTCGCGCGCTGCCCGGCCATCACGGATCTCGCGACGCGCTGCCTGTTCCTGCCCGACTACCTCAACTTCCTGCTCAGCGGCCGCGCCGAGAACGAGCTGACCGTCGCGAGCACGTCGCAGCTGCTGGACGTGCACGGCCGCGACTGGTCGCGCACCGCGCTGGAGCACTTCCGGATCCCGCCGACGTGGTTCACCCCGCCGGTGCTCGCCGGCCAGAAGCTCGGCCGCGTCACCGGGATGCCCGAGCTCGCCGGCGCGCAGGTCGTGGCCGTCCCGGGCCACGACACCGCCTGCGCCTACGACGCCATGCCCGCGGCGCCGGAGGGCGGCGACCTCTTCCTCAGCTCCGGCACCTGGTCGCTCGTCGGCTTCGAGCACCCGCAGCCGCTGCTCGGCCCGGCGGCGCAGGCCGCGCGCGTCGCGAACGAGCGCACCGGCCTCGGCGGCTACCGCCCCCTGACGAATGTCGTCGGGCTGTTCCTCCTCGAGCAGACGATGCAGGACTTCAGCCAGCGGCCAAAGCATCCCCGCGAATGGGACGCGCTGATCGCCGCCGCCGCCGCGCTGCCCGCGCCGGCGGTGCTGCTCGACCCCGCCGACCCGGCGTTCACGGCGCCGAAGTCCATGCGCGCCGCGATCGACGCCCAGCTGAAGCGGCGGAAGGCCGTCGCGCCGAAGCACCTCGCCGGCTACACCCGGCTCATCTGCGATTCCATCGGCCGCGGCCACGCCGCCGCCGCCGCGAACTTCGAGCAGATGACAGGCCGCAAGTTCCGCCGCATCCTGATGGTCGGCGGCGGCTCGAAGAACCGCCTGCTGTGCCAGGCCACGGCCGACGCGGCCGGGATCCCGGTCGTGTCGTTCAACCTCGAGGGCACCGCCGTCGGCAACATGGCCAGCCAGCTCATCGCCCTCGGCGCGGTGCGGGACCTCGCCACCTTCCGCCGCCAGCTCGGCGCCGACCTCAAGCAGAAGGTCTATGCGCCGCGCGGCGCGGCGCGGTTGAAAGTTGAAAGTTGAAAGGTCTGTGAGCGCCCAACTTGACGGGCCACGTCCGCGCCGGCTCGGGCTTTCAACTTTCAACGCGAGATCGCGGCGGCACGCCGCGATCTCGCGACCAGCAGCAGGCTTACGCCGAAGGGAAATGGCACGCCGCAGCGGGCGAGGCCGACGAAGATGGCGCGCAGCAGCGCGTTCAGCCAGCGCGGGGGCAGCTGATCCTCGGTGCGCGCGGCGGGGGCGCCCCAGCCCAGCCGCTGGCGAAGCCCGCGCCATTTCCGCACGGCCCAGACGGCCGGGTAGACCACGACATTGGTGTAGTTGACGTAGACCACGTCCCACGCGTCGGCGGGAAACAGCGCGCGCAGCTGCGCCCGGCGGTAGCGGCGGAAATGGTGCAGGGCGACGTCCCAGTCGCTCCACAGCGCCATGCTGGCCGGCACCGTGACCGCCGCCACGCCGCCGGGACGGAGGAGCCGGTGAAACCCGCGCACGACGGCCGCGTCGTCCGGGACGTGCTCGAGCACGTCGAGCGCCGTGACATAGTCGAGGGAGCCGTCCGGCAGCGGCACCGTGTCCCCTGAGAGGCTGAGCACCTGATCCGGCCGGAACCGCGCGCGGAGCAGCCGCAGCGCCTCCTCGTGGTCGTCCAGCACCCGCACCTGACAGTACGCCTGCATCTCCAGGGCGAACCGTCCCGTGCCCGCGCCGCAGTCGAGCAGCTCGTCCGTCGGCGCCGGCGGGCGCACGCGGAGCAGCCAGTCGCGCACGAACCGGCGCTTGCCGGAGTAGTACCAGTGCTCGCTCTCGACCCGGTCGAGGTTGGCGTATTCGTCGGCGTTCATGGGGCGGCGGCAGGGGCAGTTGAAAGTTGAAAGCCGCCGGTTGAAAGCCGAAAGGCTCGGGCCCGGCTTCTGGCTTGTTGCCCTGCCGCGGGCCGGCGATGCTCGGCCCACGTTTTCCGCCGCCGTCCTGATCCGCGCGGTCCCGCCCTCTCCGCCATGAACGCCGAACCTGCCACCCCCGCCCCGCCGCCCTCCGGCCGGCCGCGCCTGCGGGCCGCGCTGGTCGCGGCGGTGACCGCGCTGCTGGCGCTGCACTGGCTGCTCGCGGTCGGGAGCAAGAGCGAGGAGAGCGTCACGGCCGACGAGCTCGCGCACCTGACCGGCGGGTTTTCCTACTGGCAGTTCAACGACTACCGGATCCAGCCCGAGAACGGCAACCTGCCCCAGCGCTGGGCGGCGCTGCCCGCGTGGCTGATGGGCACGCGCTTCCCCCCGCTCGCGGACAACGCCTACTGGCGCACGTCGGACGCCTGGGTGCTCGGCCACCAGTTCTTCTACGAGACCGGCGACAACCATTTCCCGCGGCTGATGGCCGGCCGGGCCATGATCGCCCTGTTCAGCGTGGCGACGGGGCTGCTCGTGTTCCTCTGGACGCGCCGCCTGTTCGGCACCGCGGGGGCGTTCGTGGCGCTGGGATTCTTCGTGTTCAGCCCCAGCTTCCTCGCGCACGGGGGGCTGGTGACGTCGGACGTCTGCATGGCCTTCTTCTTCCTGGCGTCGGCCGGGGCGTACTGGCGGCACCTGCACGACCCGCGCCAGCGCTGGTGGTGGCTGAGCGCGGTGGTCTTCGGCCTGGCGTGCGTCGCGAAGTTTTCCGCCGGGCTGCTGCTTCCGATCATGCTGCTGCTGGCGCTGGTGCGGGCGTGGGCGCCGGAGCCGCTGACGCTGGCCGGCCGCACGGCCACGACAAGGTCCGGCAAGCTGGGCCTGATCACGCTCTCGACGCTCGGGCACGGGCTCGTCGCGGTGGGCGTGATCTGGGCGTGCTTCGGCTTCCGCTACTCGGCGTTCAACCCCGCGCTGCCCGGCGCGGACCACTTCATCCGCCCGTGGGAGGTCACCCTCGGCAACATCGGCAGCGCCGCGCCGGTGATCAACGTCCTGCGGGCGTGGCACCTGCTGCCCGAGGCCTACCTGTACGGGTTCTCCTTCGTGCTCGAGATGTCGCAGTACCGCTCCAGCTTCCTCGACGGGGCCTACAGCGTGGTGGGCTGGGTGCGGTTCTTCCCGCTGGCGTTCCTGTACAAGTCCACGCTCCCGCTCCTGCTCGGCTGCGTCATCGGCCTCGGGGCGGCCGCGCGCCGCTGGCGTGAGTCGGCCGCGACCGCGGCCATCCGCCGCGACCTCTACCGCGTCGCGCCCCTGCTCGTGCTCTTCGGCGTCTACTGGTTCGCCTCGCTCACGACCCACCTCAACATCGGCCACCGGCACATCCTGCCGACGTACCCGGTGCTGTTCATCCTGCTCGGGGGGCTCGGCGGCTGGCTGACCTGGCGCCGGCCGGTCGCGGTCGTGGTGCTCGGCGGACTCCTGCTCTGGCAGGCGCGCGAGGCGGCGCGGATCTACCCGCACTACCTCGCCTACTTCAATCCCCTCGCCGGCGGCCCGGAGAACGGGCACCGCCACCTGGTCGACAGCTCGCTCGACTGGGGCCAGGACCTGCCGGGGTTGAAGGCGTGGCTGAACCAGAATGTCCGCGACGAGCCCGTTTACCTCTCGTACTGCGGCTCCGGCGAGCCCGACTACTACCGGATCCGCGCGCGGCGGCTGCCGTTCGTGAACGGCTTCAAGATCCCGCAGCGGTGGTGGCCGCTCGAGCCCGGCGTCTATGCCATCGGCGCCACCATGCTTGAGCACGTCTACAGCCCGATCCGCGGCGAGTGGACGCCGGAGCTGGAGAAGGAGTACCAGTGGATGCGTTCGTTCGAGCCCGCCTTCGCGGCGTACTTCAACGACCCCGCGCGCCGCGCCGCGCTCGACCGCGAGGGCGGCCCGGAGAAATGGCACCGGGCCTGGTCGCGCCATGACCAGCTGCGGTTCGCGCGCCTCTGCCACTACCTGCGCGCCCGCCGGCCCGACGCGGAGGTTGGCTATTCGATTTTGATCTACCGCCTCACCGCCGCCGAGATCGCCGCGGCGACCACCGGCTCGTACGACGACTGGAACCGCGCGATTAACCCGGCCGCCTCAGCGTCCCACTAGCGCCGGCCGGCGCAGCCGGAAGAACTGCACCAGGAACACCAGCAGGCCGAGGAACAGCGCCCAGTCGAGCGGCTGCTCGACCAGGAACGCGACCCGGGCCAGGTGCATGACCGTCGGCCCCGGCACGCGACCGAGCAGGTGGTTGAGGATCAGGCAGCAGAGGGGGTCCCACCAGAGCACGACCAGCAGCAGCCACCGCACCCCGCGCGCCAGGCGCCGCGCGGCCGCCGGCGCGGCGGGATCAGCCGGCAGCGTCCAGAGCAGCGGCGCCAGCCACAGCGCGAAGACCCAGCGGTAGCCGAAGTTCAGGCTGGTGAAGAAGCAGCCCGTGAGCAGGACCGCGCCGAGAAGGAAATGCAGGCCGTCCGAGGAGGCGGCCGGCTCCCAGTCGCCGAGCGGCCGGCGGCGCCAGGCGACGACCGCCGCGATGCCGCCGGCCAGCAGGCCCAGCGCCTTCGGGCCCCAGCCCTCCCAGCCGAGCGTGTTCGGGAGCGCGGTCGCGCCGAAGCTGAGCAGTCCCTCCGGCCGCGGCGCCAGCGGGCCGTAGCCGATGAGGTCGGGCGCGATGCTCAGCGCGACGAGCGCCAGCAGCAGCCCGGCGATCACCAGCTGCGCCCGCCGCTCGGCCCGGTCGGGGATGGCCAGCAGCAGGACCATGGCGGCGGCGGGATAGTATTTCAGCCCCGCCGCGAGCGCGATGAGCAGGGGCGCCACGAGCCGCACGGTCCGCCGCGACGACAACAGGCAGGGCACGACGCCGGCGAGCAGGACAAAGACGACGAGGTCGTTGTTCGCGCGGTCCGCCGCCAGCACGATCGGCGACGAGCAGGCCACGGCCGCGTACCACGCTAGCTGGCCCCCGGAGCGCGGCCGCAGCCGCGCGAGGGCGGCGGCGAGGAAGGAGCCGACCAGTGCGGCGCCCAGCCAGAGCGAGTCGGCGCGCGTCAGGCCGAGGTCCCGCAGGTGCAGCCACCAGTGCGAATAGACATGGGGCCGGTGAAAGTAATCGAGCGGGTTCGCCGCGTAGGGGTCGAGTCCGCGGGTGATCGCGTCGTTCGACGCCAGCAGCGCGAACGTGTCGAGGAACCACGCGTCGTAGTGGTTCACCCCGAGGGCGAAGAACATCCCGGGATAAACCGCGAAGGCCGCGAAATAACCGAGCAGCAGCAGCGCCAGCAGGAGCCAGAGCCTCCGATTCGGGCCGGCCGGCGGGGTCATGAGGCCGGTCGCGGTTCGGCCGCGGGGGCGGGCACGGAGGCGCCGGGATCCACGGACACCAGCCGGCTCAGGCGCTCCATCCGCCCGCCGAAGCGCTTCTCGGCGAGCATCTCGAGGTGGAAGCCCGCGGGCAGGACGTCGTCGGGATCCACGCCGAAATTACCCTGGGGCGTCGTCGGCCGCAGCGCCTGCGTGACCAGGATCTCGCTGAAGGTGCCCTGCGAGAGGTGATACCGGAGCTGTTCCCCGCGCTGGCGGGCGACCCCGATGATCAGCGAGGGCGTCTGCCACAGCACCCAGGGGATGCTGGACTTGTTGGAGATGAAGAGCCGCGGGCCGGGCGCGCGCGCGAGGACGAAGTCCCGCTCCCAGTCGATCTCCTTCATCACGAGGTTCTGCGTCGTGTAGAGCCGGTAGGCGATCGCGGGCAGCCCGGAGACGAGGAGGAAGACCCCGACGCCGAGGAAGGCGGGCCGCAGCACGGGGCGGTGCTCGTTGACCCGGCACACGGCAACGGCGGCGACCAGGGCCAGCATGAGCGTGAGCGGCAGCGCGAAGCGGGACGTCACGGTGTCGTCGAGCCGGCTCCAATAGTAGAACTGCACCATCGCGAAGTTCCCCGCGACGCCGGCGCCGAACACCAGCGCCACCAGCGCCGCCGGCGACACGGGCGGGCGGGTGCGGTTCCACTGGACGGCGGCCCAGGCCAGCCAGGCCAGGCCGAGGACGCCGAGCACGGAGAGGTACCAGGAGTTGGCGAGGGTGTTCTCGAAGTTGAAGAGGAAGTGGACGGCGCCGCGCAGGTTGATGGGCAGGTAGGACGTGCTGAACCGGGCCGTCTGGCCCTCGCCCAGCTGCCAGAGCAGCGGGGTGGCCGAGAGGACGCGGTTGTGCCAGGCGTACGGGATCAGCAGCAGTGGCGTGACGACGGCGGTCCACGGCAGGAAGATGGCGCGGGCGCGCCACCAGCCGGCGACGACGATGACGGCGGCGGGCACGACGTAGATCGCGGACTCGTAGCGGCTCTGGGCGAGCAGGACGGTGCCGAGGCACAGGAGGGCGAGCCGGTCGGCGTCGGGCGCGCGCAGGTAAAGCAGCGCGAGGCACATCACCAGCGCGAGCATGGTGAGGTTGTGCATCTCCATGCCGGCGCTAGTGGCGTTCTGGCCGAGCAGCGGCATGGTCGCGAGCAGCGCCACGGCGAGCAGGCCGCCGGCGCGGCCGGTGAGCTGGCGGCCGAACCAGTACGTGAGGCCGAGGAACGCCGCGGCGAGGACCGAGTTCAGGACGAAGACGTTGACCAGCCGGTACCCGGTCAGGTCGTGGACGAGCGAGAGCAGGAACGTGAAAAAGTACGGGCGCTTGTCGAGGAACGTGTCGATCGGCAGCCAGCTCCCGTCGAGCCAGTAGGCGCGGATGACGGTGCCGACCTCCTTGGTCGCGTGCATGTGGAAGCCCGTCGCCTGCAGCACGTACTCGTCGAAGAGGACCTTGTGCTGGTAGGAGTCGGACCAGAGCGTGAACAGGGTCGCGGCCAGCAGCGCGGCGCCGATCCAGCCGGGCCGCCGCAGCCAGGCGAGCCAGACCTCGCGCCGCCCGCGGGCCACCCGCACGCCCGCGGCCACGAACGCGGCAAAGAGGCCCAGCATGTAGAAATAGCCGTACTGCTGGATCAGGTACCCGGCCAGCTTGGGCGAGACCAGGATGAAGCCGACGGCGACCGCGAGCGCGCCGCTGACGGCGAACAGCGCCAGGCGGCGCCGGGTCGCGGGATCGGGGGAAAGGCGGTGAAGCAGCATCATCGGGCCCGCGGGTGCGCCGGGATCACGGCAGCTGCTTGATGAAGTTCTCGAGGTAGGCCTTGCGCAGCCGCTCGATCTCCGCGCGGTCCTTCGGGACCACCGGATCCGCGCCGGCCGGCGCCGTGAGCGAGACCGCGCCCGCCCGCACCTCCTTCACGCGGCTGATGCGCGTGAGGGTCAGCGTCTGCAGCCGCTCCTCGCGCACCGGCTCAAGCACGAAGGCCGGCCCGAGGTCGTCGCCCGGCCGGAGCGTCATCGCGCCGGTCTTCGGGTCGATGTTGTACCGCTGGAACACATAGACGGCCGAGAAGGTGCGGTTGCGCATGTGGAACACGATCGCGTCGCGCCGCCGCTGCGCCTGCATAATGGTCGTGGCGGAGATCTGGTGCGCGACCCAGAGGATCGAGTCGTTATCGATCATCAGGTAGTCGTGCCGCGGCTGTTCGGCGATGAACTGCCGGCGCCAGGCCGTCTCGCGGCCCGGGAGATATTCCTGCGTGTAGGTGTGGGCCGCCATCGACGGGATCCCGCTGGCCAGCGCGCCGAAGGCCGCGATCCCGACCAGGAGCCGCTGGAAGTTGGCCGCGGCGAACTGCGGCAGCACCGCCAGCACCGACACCACCAGCCAGAGGTGCGTGGGCAGGCTCAGGCGGCGGATGACGGGATCGTCGAACTTGCCCCAGAAATAGCACATCATCAGGACGAACTGCCCGAGGAATCCGAGGGTGAACACCACCGTGGCCACGACGGCCGGGGGCTCGTCCCGCAGCCGGCGCAAGCGCTTCGCCGCGAGGAGCAGGAAGAACGGCACCGCGATCCAGCCCAGGATGGAGAGCGTCAGGGAGTTCGGCTGGTCGGTGGCGCGCGCAAAGAAGAAGCTCTCCGCGTGCGCGAGGTTGTCGGCGGCATAGGCGGGCGAGAACGGCTTCGAGAATTCCGGCTTGCTCTCGAGCTGCCAGGCCGAGGTGCGCAGCTCGAAGATGCGGTGCTGGAGCGGATAGGTCAGCAGCAGGAGCGGCGCAATCAGGACGGGCCAGGTGAGCAGGGAGCGGCGCTCCTGCGCCCACACCCACAGCACGAGGACCGCCACGGGCAGCGCGTAGATCAGCGACTCGTACCGCGTCTGGCCCAGGAGCAGCGCCGCGAGGCAGAGGGCGGCAAGCGAGGCCTCGTCCCGCCGCGCCACGAACCGCACGCCGAGCAGCAGCGTGGCGAGGATCATGACGAGGTTCAGCAGCTCGAAGCCGCCGCCGGTGGCGTTCTGGCCGAGCAGCGGCAGGCCCGCGAAGAGCAGCACCCCGAGCCAGCCCCCGCGCCGGCCGGCGAGCAGCACGCCGCAGCGGTGGATCAGGCCGAGAAAGATGAAGGTGAGGACGCCGTTGAGGAGGAAGGCGTTCTCCGGCCGGTAGCCGAGGAGGTCGTGCAGCAGCGAGAGCAGGAACGGGAAGAACAGCGGCCGCTTGTCCATCATGCCGTCGAGCACCACGAACGCGCCCTGGATGTCATTCCCGCGGATGGGCGTGAGCACCGTCTTGTCGAAGTGCATGCTCATCGACGTGCCGAGGAGCATGATCTCATCCATCACGATCTTGAACCCGAAGGTCTCGTGGACGAGCAGGACGAGGCCGCTCACGCCGACCACCGCCACCGAGGCCCAGTCCACTGTCGCCCAACGGAGCGCGGCCAGGTCCTCGCGGAAGGTCCGCCAGAGCGCCCAGACGAACAGGATGAAGGCCGCGAGCTCGAACCAGTAGCCCGCGTCGGAGACGAACACGATGGCCATGGTGCCGGGGATGGCGAAGAAGCCGAGCACCACGGCCACCACGCCGGAGAGGAGGAACAGCCAGAAGCGTTTGTCGGAAAGGAGAAACGAAAAGGCGCTCGGGGTCATGTGGGCGGGAGCTTGGGAGTTTGTCGTCGGAATTGAAAGCCCGTTGGCGACGGGGCCGGTCCCGGCCGGGCCCCCACCCCATCGCGAAAGGGGAAAGAAAAAGCCGTCCGCGGAAAGCGGACGGCTTTGAAGACTGGCAGCTACAACCCGATTACGGGGCGTAGGTGATCGTGCGGACACCGGCGACACCGGTGATCGTGATCGTCACACCCTGCGTGTAGGAGTCAGGATAGGTCTCGTTCGCCACGAGATTCAGCGCCTTCACGTAGTTCGACGTACCCACCAGGCTGCCCAGGGTGACGGTGGAGACACCGTTCTCGAGGTAGTACTGGTCGGCGGCGGCGGAGAGCTGACGGGCGTTGTTCAAGACGGCCTTGTCCTGGGAGGACTGACGGACCTTCTGGAACGCGGGAATCGCCATGGCGGCCAGGAGGCCGATGATGACGACGACGATCATGATTTCGACGAGGGTGAAACCCTTGCTGGACTGGTTCATTTTCATGGTATGGATGCTATTATTATTATACGAGTCTGCCCAAGGAACGGGCAGTACGGCCAACAAATCGCATTATTGGGAATTTGAGCAAGGCATTAATCCTAGGTATTAGTACTACCAATTGAAGACCAGCCTCTTACAGACTTTTACAATTATATTAATAAGGCTTTACGAAGAACTTACGATTAATTGTAAATCCTAAGTCAATGTCCGGAATGGCCAAAAACGGGGGCCTCACGGACTGTTGGAAAATCTTCGAAGTAGACGAATTCCAAAATTTCCACCCGTCCGGGGAAGATCCCTTCCGCGCTTGGCACGGGGCCTTGGCCGGCACCTGGTAACAAGCGGATTGATACCGGCCTACTTGGCCGACTTGCGGCGCTTGGTGGCGGCGGGTTTCGTGGCACGGGTGGCCTTGGCCGGCTTGGCTGACTTGGCCGGTTTGGCCGCCTTGGCGGGCTTGGCCTTGGCGGCCTTGGGCTCGGCCAGCAGGCTGGGCACGGACACCTCGACGGCATCCTTCCATAGGTTCTCGAGGCCGTACTTGGACCGGTTGGCGGACGAGAAGATGTGCACCATGACGTCGAAGAGATCCACGACGATCCAGCCGCTCTCCTGGGCGGTCTCCATGCCGACGATCCGGGTGCTGGTGGCGTCGATGGCCTTCTCCAGTTCCACCCGGAGGGCCCGCAGGTGCGGGTCGGACGTGCCCGTGGCGAGGACGAGGAAGTCGGTGATCGAGGACTGGTCGCTGACATCGAGCACGCGCAGGTCCCCCGCCTTCTTCTCGTCCAGGACGCGGCAGCACAGTTTGACCAAAGACAACGACGCGGAGGTTTTTCCCTTCATGGTGATTCCCGATAAAGACGGTGCTCCCGGATATACACAATCGCCTTGTGCGGGACAAAATAGTCGAGCGAGAGGTCCCGTTTGACCCGATCCCGCAGCTCGGTCGAGCTGATGGCGAGCAGGTGTCCGTCGCACCGGCGCAGGCGCAGCCCGGGGATGTCCGGCACGGCCTTCACCGGGTGGCCCGGCCGCTCGAGGAAGATGAACTCCACCAGCCGGGCCAGTTCCTGGATGTCCTTCCACAGGTGCAGCTGGGGCAGCTGGTCGCCGCCGATGATCCAGAAGAGCTCGTCGTTGGGATACAGCGCGCGGAAATGCCGGACCGAGTCGATGGTGTAGCTGACGCCGCCCCGGCTGAGCTCAAAGTCGGAGATTTCGAAGCGCTTGTCCCACTCGACCGACTCCCGGAGCATGGCCAGCCGGTCCTTCGACGTGGACTGCACATCGTTCGGCTTGAGCGGGGCCTGGGCCGCCGGGACGAGGATCAGCCGGTCCAGGTGGCACTGCTCATAGGCATCCTGCGCGGCCATCAGGTGGCCGAAATGCACGGGATCGAAGCTGCCGCCGAGGAATCCGATTTTCACCGGCGCGCACCGTGGGGCGGGGCCATCCTCCGGGCAAGGCCATTTCCGGGTGCATTCCATGAGAGTTGACGCTCCTCCGGCCCCGCCCGACAGTCAGCCCGCCAGCCCGGGTGGCGGAATGGTAGACGCTGGGGACTTAAAATCCCCTGCCTGCAAGGGCATGCCGGTTCGAGTCCGGCCCTGGGCACCAGCCTTCGCTCTACGAGCTTCGGATGGCACGGCCAGCCACGGCCAACTGGGCATCCAGTCAAAGCCACTGACTCTGCAGCAAAAGACGCCCTCCGATTGTCCCGCCCCCTCAATACGCCAGCTCGATCATCTGGTGGGCGGTGAACTCCGGCACGGTGAACATCACCAGGCCGTCGCGCTGCGTGAACTCCAGCGCGCCGCCGTCGGGCACGAGCCGGACGGTCTTCACCTTCCGGGGCAGCCGCAGCGCCACGGTGATGTCGCGCAGCGGCACGAGGTCCTCGATCAGCTCGATGGGCTGGCCGTTGAACTTGCCGCGCGTGCTGGTCGGCGCGTACAGCAGGTGCGTCACGTAGCGCCGCTCCCGCGGCTGCTCCATGACGGAGATGCGCGCGCCCTTGGGCAGGTTGGTCTCGACCGGGAGCTTGCCGCCCAGCAGCCGGCGCAGCGCCGCCTCGAAGAAGTCGCGGTACAGCGGCTGGCCGTACGTGCGGTAGCGCGTGAAGATGTCGTGCGCGAAATAGGCGATCTGCTTCCCGATGACCGCCGCCGGCGTCGCGGCCCCCGGCGCGTCGGGCGCATGCTGGTGCGAGCAGTAGTGCTCCCAGGTGCGGTTGAAATACGACTCCCGCCGGTTCGCGAGGACCTTCGCCCGCGTGGGCTTGATCTCGAACGCCCCGCCCGGAATCACGATCGCCGACTTCACCGCCACCCCGGGCGTGAGCGGCGTGGCCAGGAGGTAGTCCATCTCGCCCTTCGAGCGGCCGAGCAGCCGCGCGCCGGGATCGATGGCGAAGGCCGTGTGGGCCTCGTTGAGCAGCGCCGAGCCCGCGCCGATGATGCGGCCGCCGCGCGCGAGGAGCTTCTTGGCCTTCGCGACATTGGCCGCGTTCATCACAAAGGTGTCGGGCAGCACCACCAGGTCGAACGCGCTCCAGTCCGCGTGCATGTCGAGCACCACGAACGGCTGGTGCAGCTCGAGCAGCATGCGGCCCGTGCCCTCGTCGGCGACGGCCGATGCCGCCTGGCCGCCGCGCCAGCGCTCCTGGTTGATCTCGCAGCTCACGAGCGCGATCCGCGCCACCGGCTTCACATGGTCGCACCACGGTTCCTTGCGCTCGATCTCGGCGTACGCCGAGCCGATGAGCCGGTAGGTGTCCAGGTTCATCTCCCCGTTCGGATGCAGCTGGTCGCCCACGCTGCACTTCGCGCCGTAGGCCACCATCGCGCCGCACTCGTACTGCAGCGCCGCGGGACGCTTGAAGCCGCCAAACTCGCCCCACGTGTTGTGGAACTTGCCGGTCATCCCAAGGAAGTCCCACTTCTGGGTGAGGACATACCGCGCCGACATCGGGAAATGATCGTAGCCCCAGCCGCCGGTGGGCAGCGACTCGAGCTCGAGGTGCGTGTTGTGCGCCAGCGCCTTCCGCGCCCCGAGCGAGATGTGGCCGGAGTTGTGGAAGACCGGCGTGTCCTTGCGCACCGACTGCGCCGCGGCGGTGGACGCCTTGAAGTAGCGGAAAAGCACCTGCTCGGCGTAGGTCTGCACCGCCGCGTCGTTCTCGGGGTTCAGGCCGAGCTGCTTCATCTCCTTCAGCGCGTCGTCGCTGTAGTCCCGCTGCGTGCCGATGATGTCGAGGAAGATGCCGTCGTTGTCCGGCCAGCGCTGCACGACCTCCTCGATCTGCGCGCAAAGGTAGTCGAGGTAGGGCGAGTTGAAGCGCAGGATGCGCACGAACCACTCGACCTCGAGCGGCTTGTAGGTTGTGCCGTCCTTCTTCTTCACCACCCACGTCGGGTTCGCGAACGCCGCAAGCTCGTCGAGGCCCGCGCTGAGATAGATCGGGCAGCGCACGCCAATCTCGCGGCACGCGTCGATCTGCCGCGCCAGCAGGTCAAACTTCAGGTGCGGGTGCTGCTGACCCACCTTGGTCGGGTGATAGCTGTACCCATGGTGGCACTTGGAGAACACCGTGATCGAGTTCACGTGTCCGACCTTGAGGGCCTCCTGGAACTGGCGCTTGTTGAACTTGGCCCCGATATCGCGGATAAGTCCGCTCGTGTGAAAATCGAGGTGAACCTGGCGAAAACGCAGGTGGTGCATGGGAAAAGTGCGCGGAGTAATTAAGCCGCATAAGCGGCCCAAGGCTTTGGATAAGCGGCACTTTTCTGCGCAGGGCGAGGCAAATTTGGCTCGCGGCCATTCGGGGGCGCCGGCACAAGTTGAGCCCCTACAATCCCCCTACCCACAATGAAACTCCGCCGTCTCAACCTCATGGGTGCCGCCCTGCTGGCGACTTCCGTACTCCCGTCGCTGCGCGCGAGCGAAGCCGACATCAAGATCCCCGATCTCACTCACGTTCACTTTGACGGCCTGGGCGGGCTGAGTGGCGTGACGCTGATGTACCTGGGCATCCTGATCTGCGCGATCGGCGCGGTCTTCGGCATCGTGCAGTACACGCAGACGAAGGCGCTGCAGGTGCACTCCTCGATGGCCGGCGTTTCCCACATGATCTGGGAGACCTGCAAGACCTACCTGTTCACGCAGGGCAAGTTCCTCGCGATCCTCTGGGTGCTGATCGGCGCCTGCATGGTGTACTACTTCGGCTTCCTCGGCGGCAATTCCGCGCTCCATGTCGCGGTGATCCTGCTGGCCTCCGTCCTCGGCATCCTCGGCTCGTACGGCGTCGCCTGGTTCGGCATCCGCATCAACACCGTCGCCAACTCCCGCGCCGCGTTCTCCGCGCTCAAGGGCAACCCGCTCAACACGCTCTTCATCCCGCTGCGCTCCGGCATGAGCGTCGGCCTCCTGCTGGTCTGCGTGGAGCTGTTCTTCATGATCTGCATCCTGGTGTTCCTGCCCCGGGAGCTGGTCGGCCCCTGCTTCATCGGCTTCGCCATCGGCGAGTCCCTCGGCGCCTCGGTCCTCCGCATCTGCGGCGGCATTTTCACCAAGATCGCCGACATCGGCTCCGACCTGATGAAGATCGTGTTCAAGCTGCCCGAGGACGACCCCAAGAACCCGGGCGTCATCGCGGACTGCACCGGTGACAACGCCGGCGACTCCGTCGGGCCGACCGCCGACGGCTTCGAGACCTACGGCGTGACCGGCGTCGCGCTGATCGCCTTCCTCGCCCTCGCCCTCGCCGAGAGCCACGAGCTCTGCGCCATGCTCATCGTCTGGCTCTTCACGATGCGCGCGCTGATGATCGTCACCTCGCTCGCCTCCTACTTCATCAACGAGATCATCTCCAAGGCGAAGTACGGCAGCCTGAAGGACTTTGATTTCGAGGCCCCGCTGACGCACCTCGTCTGGATCACGTCGGTCGTGTCCATCGGCGTCACGTTCCTCGCCTCGTACTTCCTGCTCGCCCACCAGGCCGGCATCAACCCGTCCCTCTGGTGGGTCCTCTCGGTCATCATCAGCTGCGGCACCGTCGCCGGCGCGCTGATCCCGGAGTTCACCAAGATCTTCGTCAGCACGAACTCCCGCCACGTGAAGGAAGTCACGAACTGCTCCCGCCACGGCGGCGCCTCGCTGAACATCCTGTCGGGCCTGGTCGCGGGCAACTTCTCCGCGTTCTGGATGGGCCTGGTCATCATGCTCCTGATGGCCGCGTCCTACTACTTCTCGCAGAACCCCGCCCTGCTCTCCCTCATGCCGGCCAAGTTCCTGTTCGCCGCGCCGATCTTCGCGTTCGGCCTCGTGGCCTTCGGCTTCCTGGGCATGGGCCCGGTGACCATCGCGGTCGACAGCTACGGCCCGGTCACCGACAACGCGCAGTCCGTCTATGAGCTCTCCCAGATCGAGGGCCGCTCCGGCATCGCCGCCGAGATTGAGAAGGATTTCGGCTTCAAGCCCGACTTCGAGAACGCCAAGTACCAGCTCGAGAAGGGCGACGGCGCCGGCAACACCTTCAAGGCCACCGCCAAGCCCGTGCTCATCGGCACCGCGGTCGTCGGCGCCACGACGATGGTGTTCGGCATCATCATGCTCCTGCAGAAGATGTTTGAGATCCAGGTGGCGTCCGGCGTCGCCGGCCCGTTCAAGGAGGTCGTCGCCGCCCTCTCCATCGTGCAGCCCGAGATCATCCTCGGCCTCATCATGGGCGGCGCGGTGATCTACTGGTTCACCGGCGCCTCCTGCCAGGCGGTCGTCACCGGCGCCTACAGCGCCGTCGTCTACATCAAGGAGCACATGAAGCTCGACGCGAAGACCGCCTCC
>CAIJZY010000011.1 GCA_903825285.1 uncultured Opitutia bacterium
CCGCGCGCGCCGCGAGGCGCGGGCGCGGCTGCTCGCGACGCTGGCGCGCCTGCGCACCGCGGGCGAATCCGAGCGCGCCGCGCTGCTGCTGGCCTGGCAGCAGGACGCCGCCGTGCTCTGGGAGGTCCTCCACGCCGCGCCGCCGCCCTCGTCGATTGACGATCCGGACTGGCGCCAGCTCTGGACCGAGGCCGACCGCGCGCTGTACCGCGCCGAGTCCACCCTGCCGTCGGACTGGCTGGCCCGCGCCGAGGCCGCCGCCGCCGCGAAGCGCGTGCCGGGCTTCTCCCCGCTCGCCGCGCTGCACCCGCGCAACCTCGCGCCGTTCTTCGTCTTCATCCTCGCCGCGCACGTCCTCGTGCCGCACCTCCGGGCCGAGGATCCCATCGCGGGGGCCTATCGCCGCGGTGACTTTGCCACCGCCGAGCGGGGCTGGTCGGCCGCCGTGGAGAAGAACCCGGCCGATCCCATCGCCCGGCACAACCTCTCGCTCGCCCTCGCGCAGCAGGACCGCTGGGACCTGGCCCTCGCGCACGCCACCGCGGCGCTGGTGCAGGATCCCGCCAGCACGCCGAATCGCTGGCAGTTCGCGCTCGCGGCCGACAAGGCCGGCTTCATTCCCGCGCCGCTCGCCGCGTTCCCGCATCCCGGGCCGCTGGCGGAACTCGCCCAGCTCGCCTCGCCCGGCGCCTGGCAGCGCTGGCTGCTCGCCGCCGCCTGGGCCGCCGCCTTCGCCGTCGGCCTGGCCCTCTACGGCTCCTACCGGCGGCCGTCCCGGCTCCGCACCGTCATCGTCCTTATGCTCCTTTCCGCGTCCGGGCTGGTCGCCGCCGGGTCGCTGCTCGCGCGTCACGAGTACGGCCAGACCGCCGACGCCCGCGCGGTCCTGGTCTGGCGCGGCAGCGTGCTGCGCTCCATCCCGACGGAGGCCGACACCACCCAGAAGACCACCACGCTCGCCGCCGGCAGCGTCGCGGTCGTGGACCAGACCTTCCTGACGTGGGTGCGGCTCTCGTTCGACAACGGCCAGACCGGCTGGGTGCGGCGCGACGACGTGATCGGACTTTGGCGCTGAGGGGCCTCCGGCCTAGGCCGCCGGCCGCGTCTTCCGGACCATCCGCGCCATCGACTCCTCGGGGTTGAGCGCGGCGATGCGGCCCAGCTCGACCCACGCGAGTTCCTTCGATTCCTCCGACAGCGTCAGCGGCTCCGCCGGATCCGCCTCAAGCAGGAAGCGCAGGTCGTAGTGCCAGTGGGCCGGCTCGGTCCTGCGCTCCGGGATCCAGTGCCGGTCAACGTCGAAGATCGCCGGGCTCACCGCCCGGACGCCCCGCAGGCCGCTCTCCTCGCGCGCCTCGCGCAGGGCCACCGCCAGGATGTCGGGATCGCCGTCGGCATGCCCGCCCAGCTGGAGCCACAGGCCGAGCTTCTGGTGATGGGTGAGCAGCGTCCGCGTGCGGGCCGGATCCACGATCCAGGCCGAGCCGGTCACATGCCCGCTCAGCTGCGAGCGCAGGAAGCAGTCGGCCTGCGCCTCGACGAAGCGAATCGTGTGCCCCGTCATCTCCGCCTCGTGCGGATCCAGCGGTTGCGCCACGTGGGCGCGCAGGAGTTTCAGGACTTCGGTGCGATGCATGGGATAACTGCGAATCTTCGCTCTTTCTCGCCCATGATCTCGATCACGGGTGCCGTGGTTTAGCGTAGATTAGCGCGAATGAGCGGTTGAAAAGTCCCCTCCTCAACGGGTCTCGAACCACTTGGACTCGGCCTGGACGCCGGCGCCCTGCTCGATGGCGGCGAACACCTCGGGCACGGTCGCCGCGACGCGGAAGAGGTCCATGTTCGAGGGCTTGAAGAACCGCTCCTGCAGCATCCGCTCGAACAGCCGGATGAGGTCGTCGTAGAACCCGTCCTGGTTCAGGAACACGCACGGCTTCCGCACGACATCGAGCTGGCGCAGGGTGAGGATCTCCATGATCTCCTCCAGCGTGCCGAAGCCGCCGGGCAGCGTGACGAAGGCGTCGGCGCGCGTCTCCATGAGCAGCTTCCGCTCGCGCATGGTGACGACCGTGACAAGCTCGTCGGCGCCCTCGTAGGCCAGCTCCCGCACCTTCATGAACTCCGGGATGATGCCGACCACGTGACCGCCGCGCTCGCGCACCGCCCGGGCCACGGCGCCCATCAGGCCCGTCTTGCCGCCGCCGTAGACGAGGCCCCAGCCGCGCGCCACCAGCTCGCGGCCGAGTTCGGCGGCCGCGGCGGCGTACTTGGGATCGATCCGATCGCTCGAGGAGCAGTACACGCAGAGCAACTTGGGCATGGCTCTTTTTGAACCGCTAATCTTCGCTGATTCACGCTAATTCTTCCGGTCCGACTCTGGATTGGCGAGGATCAGCGCTACGCGTGACGCCCTCCTCCCCAGTTTATCGCGGCCGTCTGGCCCCGTCGCCCACCGGGTACCTCCACCTCGGACATGCCCGCACATTCTGGGCGGCGGCCGAGCGGGCCCGGGCCGCGGGCGGCGTGCTCGTGCTGCGCAACGAGGACCTCGACGCCGTGCGCTTCCGCCTCGATTTCGTCGCGGCCATGCTCGAGGACCTGCACTGGCTCGGCTTCCGGTGGCAGGAAGGCCCCGACGTGGGCGGGCCGCACGCGCCCTACGACCAGAGCCGCCGCCGCCCGCTCTACCGCGCCGCGCTCGAACGACTACACTCCGCCGGGTTGATCTATCCGTGCACCCGTTCCCGCCGCGATGTGCTCGAGGCCATCGGCGCGCCACACGAGGGCGCCGGGGCCGATGACGAACCCGTCTATCCCCGCGAGTTCCGTCCGCCGCCCGGCACGCCGCTGCCGCCGCTGGACGCGACCATCGGGGTCAACTGGCGCCTGCGTGTGCCGGACGACGAGGAACTCGGCTTCGCGGACGGGTGCCAGGGGGCGCAGCGCGCCGTGGCGGGACGCGATTTCGGCGACTTCCTCGTCTGGCGCAAGGACGACGTGCCGAGCTATCAGCTGGCCTGCGTGGTGGACGACGCCGCGATGGGCATCACGGAGGTCGTGCGCGGCGCGGACCTCATCAAGAGCACCTTTCGCCAGCTCCTGCTGTACCGGGCGCTGCAGGCCGCGGCGCCCCGGTTCTACCACTGCCCGCTGATGTGCGACGACCGCGGCCAGCGCCTCGCCAAGCGTCACGACGCCCTGAGCCTGCGCACGCTGCGCGCGCAGGGCGTGACGCCGGCGGAGCTGATCCCGCGGCTGGCGGCGATGACATGAGTGGCGCCGCGGCGCGATTGCAGTGACGGGCAACTCCCTCCAGCCTTTGCGGTCGGAAAGTCCTCAACATCCCACGCCATGCCCCACCTGAAAATCCAGACCAACCTCCCGATCGGCAAGAAGTCCCAGCAGTCCCTCCTGCGCGGCGCCTCCGCGCTGGTGGCCCGCGAGCTCGCCAAGCCCGCGGACCTGGTGCTGGTGACGCTCGAGCCGGACGCCGTGATGCTGTTCGCCGGCACGGACGACCCGGTGGCCTTCCTGGAGCTCGTCAGCGTGGGCCTCTCGGCGCCGCGCACCAAGGCCCTGAGCCAGGATTTGTGCGAGCTCGTGGAGGAGCACCTCGGCATCGCGCGCGACCGCGTGTATTTCAAGTTCATCAGCGGCAGCCGCGGGATGTGGGGCTTCAAGGGCGACGCGCTCTGATTCCGGCCGCGCGCGGCCGGAGATGAAGGTTGAGAGTTGAGAGATCAAAGGCCCTGGCGCCGTCGTCGCCGGGTATTGGTTGCAGGTTGGAACATCCAACATTAGCCTGAACCTTTAGCTCACTCCGCCTTTCCCATGATCAACTACAGCAAGACCGATCTCACCCAGCACCCGCCCCGCAGCGTCCGCGTCCGCCTCGGCGGCTACGCGCACCTCCCCCGCCTTCTCGACAAGGCTCGCGCCGTCTCCCGCGGCAAGGGCGGCGACTACAAGTACAACTGTCCGCTCGACCAGCATTTCTTCGCCTTCACGAAGATCAGCCCGAAGGCGATGCTGACGGCGATCAAGTCCGGCAAGTCCGACACGCAGGTCCTCGCGTGGGTGACGAAGCACACGCGGCGCACACCGGCGGAGATCGCGGTGTGGTCGGCCTGGATCGAGCAGCACGGCCCCGGCGGCAGCCCCGGCCACGAGTGGATCGCGAGCACGCTGAAGCGGGTCGCCCCCGGGCGCACCGACATCCGCTCCTTCGCCGACCTGCTCGACCTCGACGACTACGTGTCGTACGGCGGCAAGGGCTGACACTTCCCTGCAGCTCAGAGCTCGGTGTATTTCTCCGAGCGTCCGCGGGCCTTCTCGACCGGGTACTTCTTCGCGTTCGCGGCCATCTTGGCCTCGATGGCGGCGGCGACGTCGAGCTGCGTGGCGTTGGCAAACTCCAGCGCGTAGATCACGACGTCGGCCAGCTCCTCGGCGATCTTGGCGCGCTTGGCCGGGTCCTGCGCGATGGCGCGGGACTGCTCCGACGTGGCCCAGAGGAAATGCTCCATCAGTTCGCCGGCCTCGGCGGCGAGCGCCATGCTGAGGTTTTTCGGCGCGTGAAACTGCTCCCAGTCCCGCTCCTGCACGAAGGCCAGCACGCGGGCCTTCAGTTCCGCCGTCGTCGTCGTGGCATCGTTCATCCCGCCAGCTTGCCGCGGGGCCGGCGGTCTGCCGAGCACCTTATTCCTCACGGCCCAGCGGGCCCCCGCGCGCCGCGATCCGCGGTCCTCCGCGTCATCCGCGGATAAATTTCTTGGCACGGCACCTGCATTGTGCATGTTCACAGCCCGTTGTTCCAATGACCGTTCATCACCAGCATCTCCGCGGCTCCGCCGGCACTTCGCTCACGAAGGCCGTCGTCGCCATTTGCCGCGGACAGATGCGACCGGTCGTCTCCAATTGGGGCAAACAGCAGACCGGCTCGGGCTTCCAGGCCTAAACCTCCGTTTAACGGACCACGTTTAGAAAATCCTGAAGCCCGGCGGCCCACCAGCCCCGAGGTTCATCCTCCATTTTTCCCATGCATGCCATCATCCATCCCCTCCGTCCGGCCCACCGCCCGCGCAGTGCAGATGCCTCGTCCGTCATGGCCGGGCTCCGCAAACCGTGCTACGACTGCCGCGAGCACGCGGAGTCGGTGAAGCTCACGGTCTATGTCCCCGGCGTCGAGGCCGCGGGCGTGGAGATCGAGGGTCGCGGCCCCGATCTCGTCGTGACCGCACGCAAGACGCACTTCGTCCGGGTCAACTGGCAGGCCCTCCATCTCGAGAGCGCCCAGCGCGACTACCAGCTGCGCCTGCGGCTCGGCCACGGCGTGGACTTCTCCGCGCTGCAGGCCGAGATTCAGAACGGCGTGCTGACCATCGTGATCCCGAAGCGCAGCGCGGTCGGCGAGGCCCTGTCCTCCCGCCGCGTCGCCTGAACCCGACGACCCATGCGCCCTGACAGCGGCGATTCCGCCGCTGTCAGGGAAAGCGCGTGAGTAATTATTTTCTGAAACTTTTGGCACCTTGTGTCGTTCTATTGGTCAAGGCATCCGTCACCATGAATCTTCCGAACACCCACCTCCATCCGCTGCCCACGCGCGAGACCCCGGCCATCGTCCGGATGGTCACGCGCGAGGACGTGCTGTGGAACCGGCCGGTGTTCAAGGCGCCGCCGCTGGTTGTTTCCGTGCCTCCGGTCGAGGAGCTGTTCGGCTTCGTCACCGCTGCCGCCACCCAGCCCGGCCGCTGAGTCAGCACCACTTACGGCAAACTCGCCATCGGCGGGGTCATTCGACCCCGCCTTTTTATTGCCCGCGGGCGATCGCCTTACTCAGGCACGAGCCAGCGGCACTTCGCCCGGCCTCCCGGCTCCTGCGCGAGCACCTCGGCCAGCCGCGCCAGGATCTCGCCCGCCTCCCCGTCAAACTGCCAGGGCGGGTTGATCACGACCAGGCCGCAGCCCTTCATCTTCAGGGGCGACTGCTCGCCGGCCACGGTCAGCTCCAATTCCAGCGTGGGCGGGAGCTGCAGCGCCAGCAGCTCCGCGAAAAACGCATCCACCCGGGCCCGCTCGGTCAGGGGATACCACAGGGCCATCACCGCCCCCGGCAACCGGCGCAGGCCCTCGCCCACCGCCCGGGCCATGCGCGCAAACTCGTCCTGCGCCTCGAAGGGCGGATCGATCAGCACCAGGGCCCGCCGCTCCGCCGGGGGCAGCAGCGCGCGCGGCGCCCCGTAGCCGTCCACCGCCTGCACCTGAACGCGTTTTTCCCGGCCAAACGCGATGTCGAGCAGCTCGTGCTCCTCCGGCTGGCGCTCGCAGAGGACCAGGCGGTCCTGCGGCCGGGCCCGCATCCGGGCGATCCAGGGCGAGCCGGGGTAAAACCGCGGGACGTCCCCGCCGCCCCCGTGCTCCCGGTCAAATTGGCGGACCAGCCCGAGATATTCCGCCAGCGGGGCGGACAGGTCCGTCCGCGACCACAGCCGGCCGATGCCCTGTGGATGCTCGGGCAGCCGCGCCAGCGTGTCGCCCTGCGCCGCCGCCGCGAGGTCGTAGCTGCCCCGGCCCGCATGCGTGTCGAGGTACAGGAAGCCCTTCTCCTTCCGCTGCAGCCCGGCCACGAGCCGCACCAGCAGCGCGTGCTTCATCACGTCGGCGAAGTTACCGGCGTGAAAATGATGGCGGTAGTTCATCCCGCGCGGCCCGCGCTCAGGCGGGAACCGGCACCTTGATCACGGTCTTGCGCACGAGCGTCGCCGTGACTCCCGTCCGCAGGCCCGGCATGTGGCCGTCCGGCGGGAAAAAGACCGCGGCCTCGCCCGCCTGCACCCGCAGCACCGAGGCATCGGGGCAGTCGGTGTAGACGATGACGTCGCGGTCGGCATGGTAGGGCTGGCGCACCGTCAGGCGCGAGATGTCGGCCAGCTCCATCGCCTCGGCCCCCGCGACGACGACCTGGACGTCGATGTACTTGCGGTGGGACTCGAAGAAGGCGTCGGCCCGGACCTTCGCCGGGTAGACCTGCTCCAGTGCAAAGCAGCCGTCCGCCAGTTCCACCCGGTGGGTGTCACCCGCCGCGATGCCCTGGAGCCGCAGCGCGGCCGGGGAGCCGGGCTGGAAGATTTCATCGAGGTAGGCAAAGGTGGGACCGAACAGATTCATCCCGGCCGTTTGCGCGCGGATCGTGGCGAGTGCACCGTGGAGGGCCATATGGGGCAATCCATGCCGCCGGCCCGGTGCTGGCAAGCGCCGAAACTCGCGGCTTGTGGATTGGTTCGCCTCTCCCATCGAATGAGGAGCCGGCGGCTTCCTCGCCCATCGGCCCGTTTCACCGCGTGTCCTCCCCTCTCACCCGCATCCTCTCCGACCTCCACTACGGCGACCGCGGCAGCCGCATCCGCGCCCTGCCCGAGATCGAGCCGCTGTTCGCGGGCGCGTCGGACCTGGTGCTGAACGGCGACACGATCGACACCCGGCCGAGCCCCGTCGCGGGCGTGACCGGGGCCCTCCGGGCCGAGACCCTGGACTTCTTTGCCCGCAAGGCGCCGCCCGCGACGTTCGTCACGGGCAACCACGACCCGGACATCTCCCCCCGGCACACGCTCGATCTCGCCGGGGGCCAGGTCTTCCTCACGCACGGTGACATCATCTTCGAGGACCTCGTGCCCTGGGGCCAGGATGCCCCGATGGTCCGGCAGCTCATCGCGCAGGAACTGTCTCGACTGTCGCCGGCGGAGCGCGAGGTACTGGACTTCCGGATGGCCGTCTACCGCCGCGTGGCC
>CAIJZY010000012.1 GCA_903825285.1 uncultured Opitutia bacterium
CCCGGTGTTTCACGTCGGCCGCGTCTGGTATGCGTGGTATCTCTTCCCGATTCCGAACTCGAACGTCATCTGGCAGAACTTCCGCTCGCCGCTCGAGTGGGACGTGTTCGCGGTCTCGACGTACGGAACGGTCTCGGTGCTGTTCTGGTACATTGGACTGCTCCCCGACCTTGCGGTGCTCCGTGACCGCTTCCAAGCGGCGGGCAACAAATTCCGCTCCTTCCTCTACGGCCTCTTCGCGATGGGCTGGCGCGGCTCGAACCGCCACTGGAGCAACTACGAGATGGCCTACCTCATCCTGGCCGGCGTTTCGACGCCCCTCGTGCTCTCGGTGCACACCATCGTGTCGTTCGACTTCGCCGTGTCGCTCCTCCCGGGCTGGCACACCACGATCTTCCCGCCGTACTTCGTCGCCGGCGCCATCTTCTCGGGCTTCGGCATGGTGCTCACGCTCATGCTGCCGCTGCGCGCGGTCTACAAGCTCGAGGACCTGATCACGCAGTACCACATCGACTGCATGTGCAAGATCACCTTGGCGACGGGCACGATCGTCGGCTACGCGTACGCGATGGAGTTCTTCATCGCGTGGTACGGCGCGAACCCCTACGAGGGCTTCGCGTTCATCAACCGCGCGTTCGGCCACTATGCCTGGGCCTACTGGATCATGATCTCGTGCAACGTGATCACGCCGCAGTTCTTCTGGTTCAAGAAGGTCCGCGAGAACACCACCATGGTCTGGGTGCTCTCGATCTTCGTGAACGTCGGCATGTGGTTCGAGCGCTTCGTGATCATCGTCACCTCGCTCGCCCGCGACTTCCTGCCGTCGAGCTGGGGCTACTACAGCCCGTCGATCGTCGAGATCTTCACCTTCTTCGGCACCTTCGGCGTCTTCTCGGTGCTCTTCCTCCTCTTCATCCGCTTCCTGCCGATCATGCCGATGGCGGAACTCAAGGCCGTGACGCCCCAGGCGAGCGTGCACGGCCACGACGACCACCACTAATCTCCCCCGACCATGGCTGCCTCCTCCTATGGCCTGATCGCCACCTTCCCCACCGCGCCGGACCTGTACCATGCGGCGGAGAAGGTGCGTGACGCCGGTTACAAGAACTGGGACTGCATCACGCCGTTCCCCGTGCACGGCCTGGACAAGGCGATGGGCCTGCGCCGCTCGATCGTGCCGCGCATCTCGCTCGCGGGCGGCATCACCGGCTTCTGCACCGGCATGACCATGATCTGGTGGACGGGCGCCTACGACTACCCGCTGACCGTCGGCGGCAAGCCGCTCTTCAGCCCGATGTTCGCCTTCCCGGTCAGCTACGAGCTCACCATCCTCTTCACGGCCTTCGCCACCATCGGCGGCATGTTCTTCCTGAATGGCCTGCCGATGCACTACCACCCCGTGCTCAAGTACGACCAGATCAAGCGCGGCATGGACGACACGTTCTTCATCGTCATCGAGGCGCGTGACCCGCGCTTCAACCTGGCCAACACGCGCGCCCTGCTCCAGCAGGCCGGCGGCACGGAAATCAAGGAGCTGGAAGCCTGACCATGCGCAACGTCTACCTAGCCACAGCGTTCCTCGTGGTGCTCGCGGTCTCCGTGCTCGGGTTCCGCGGGACGCGCTTCACGTCGCCCCCGATGGATGTCTTCCCCGAGTGGGCCTTCCCGGGCATGAAGCGCCAGCCCAAGCCGCATCCGCAGGGCGCGAGCACGTTCTTCGCCGACGGCCGCGCCGACCGGCCGCTGCCGCCGGGCGTCGTCTCCCGCGACCCGCTGCGCAACGACTCCGCCCTGTACGAGGGCAAGGCCGCCGATGGCACCTGGCTGCGGGGCTTCCCGTCCGCGATCACCGTTGACGCCAAGCTCATGGCCCGCGGCCGCGAGCGCTACACGATCTACTGCTCGCCCTGCCACGGCGCGGTGGGCGATGGCAACGGCATCACCAAGCAGTACGGCATGGGCGCCACGCCCACCTACCACGACCCGCGCATCCGCGACATGGCCGAGGGCGAGATCTTCAACACCATCACCCACGGGAAGAACAACATGCTTTCCTACGCCGACAAGGTCCTCCCGCCGGACCGCTGGGCCGTGATCCTCTACGTCCGCGCCCTGCAGCGCGCCCAGACCGGCACCGCGACCGATGTCCCGGCCGACCACAGGAAGGAGCTGGGTCTCTGATGAGCACCACCCCCGCCACGGCCCCCGTCCCGCAGAAGGCCCTCTTCGTCGGCCTCGCCGGCCTCGCCCTGACCGCCCTCGGCGTCGCGGTCTCCGCCGACCGCCACGGCCCCGTGCTGGCCTACCTCGTGGGCGTCAGCTACTGGACCGCGATCGCCATCGGCATGCTGCTCATGGTGATGATCCACCACATCGTCGACGCCTCGTGGTCGGTGGTCCTCCGCCGCCAGTGGGAGCACGGCCTCTCCGCCTTCAAGTGGCTCTTTATCCTCTTCCTCCCGCTGCTGGTGCTGGCCTGGGTCAAACCCGGCTTCGTCTGGCCGTGGATGGACCTGATGCACCCGATGCACGGCCACGGCACAGTTGGCTCCGACGTGCTGTACCTGAAGAAGGCCGCGTTCCTGAACCTGCACATGTTCACGGGCATGACGCTCGCGTTCTTCGCGATCTGGGTGTGGCTGTCCGCCCGGCTGCGCAAGGCCTCGTTCGCGCAGGACGCCGACGGCAGCGCCGCCTGGACGAGCATGAACCGGAAGAGCTCGGCCTTCGGCCTGCCGCTCGCCGCTCTCTCGCTCACGTTCGCCGCGATCTACTGGATGAAGAGCCTTGAGTACCACTGGTTCTCCACGATGTACGGCGTGTGGTTCTTCGCGAACTGCGTGCGCGGCGCCCTCTGCAGCGGCGTCGTCATCATGGTCTGGCTCTACCGCCGCGGCGACTTCAAGGGCATCCTCAACTCGAACCACTTCCACAGCATCGGCCAGCTGATGCTCGCGTTCACGGTGTTCTGGGCCTACGTGACGTTCTCCCAGTACTTCCTGATCTGGAACGCCAACGTCCCCGAGGAGACTTTCTGGTACAACCTCCGCGAGCTGAACCACGACGGCTCGACCAACCAGTGGTGGTACGTCGGCCTCGCCCTGCTGTTCGGCCACTTCGTCGTCCCGTTCCTGGCGCTCCTCTCGTACCGCTTCAAGGTCACGCACCACATCATCCGCCGCATCGCGTTCTGGGTGCTGGCGGTGATCCTGCTCGACCTCTGCTACAACATCCTGCCCGCGCTGAAGGACGAGCACGGCGACTCCCTGAATTTCTTCTCGCTCAACCTCCTCTGGGTGATCACCTCCGTGATCGGCGTCGGCGGCGTGTGCATCTGGGCCTATCTGCGGAGCTTCCCCACCACCAAGCTCATCCCGATCCGCGACCCGCGCATCAGTGAGTGCCTGACCCACCATGAGTGATTCCCCCTCCAAGTCCGCCCCGCTTGTGAGCGTCCTGACCGTGCTGGCCGGCTGCGCGCTGTTCCTGCTCGTGGTCTACTACCTCTACGTCCCGCGCCAGACCGGCCCGTTCACCGGCGACGGCATCCACACCGCCGAGCAGCGCAAGGACAACCTCGCCAAGCTGCGGGCCAAGCAGGCCGCCCAGGCCGCCAGCTACGGCTGGGTGGACCACAAGGCCGGCGTCGTCCAGCTCCCGCTCGACCGGGCGATGGAGCTGACCGTCCAGAAATACGCGTCGAAGCCCTAACCGCGCCGCACCCCCTTTAGCGATGACCACCGCCTCCACTGCCGCAACGACGGCCGAAGTCACCGAGATCGACGCCTCCGCGCGATGCCCGCTGCTCCTGCTGATCGGCACCGCGCTCCTCTGGCTCGTCGTGAGCGGGGCGCTGGCGCTCCTGAACCTCGTGCAGCTGCACACGCCGGCCTACGCGGCGGCCTGCTCGGTGATGACCTACGGGCGCACCCAGGCGATGGCGGAGACAACCTTCATCTACGGCTGGGCGGCCAGCGCCGGCCTCGCCGTCACGCTCTGGATCCTCGGCCGCCTCGGCGGGTCGCCGCTGCGCTCGCTCAACTGGGTCGGCGCCGGAGTCATTTTCTGGAACCTGGGCATCGTGCTCGCACTCGTCGGCATCGCCACCGGCGATGCCACCTCGCACGCCTGGCTGCAGCTGCCCCGCTACGTGCAGCCGCTCATGCTGGTCGCGTACGGCGCCATCGCCGTCCCCGGCGTGCTGGCCTGGACCGGCCGCCGGCAGGAGACGACCTACGCCGCGCAATGGTACGCGGTGGCCGCGCTCTTCCTCTTTCCCTGGCTCTTTTCCGCCGCGCAGGTGCTGCTGACCTTCGTGCCGACACGCGGCGTGCTGCAGGCGCTGGTCGCCGGCTGGTACGTGCAGGGCGCCTGGACGCTCTGGCTCGCCCCGCTCGCGCTCACCGCCGCCTACTACCTCGTGCCCAAGGTCCAGGGCCGGCCGGTGTCGCACTATGAGTACACCGCGCTGGGCTTCTGGACGCTGCTCTTCGTCGGCGCATGGACGGGCGGCCGCCACCTGATCGGCGGGCCGATCCCGGCCTGGGTCGCCACGGTCGCCGCCGTCGCCTGCGCCCTGCTGCTCATCCACTACATCATCGTCGCGCTCAACTTGCGCGGGGCGTTCCACACCGGCGGCAGCACGGTCCTCCGCTTCGTCGCCCTGGGCCTCGGCGCCTACCTGCTCGGCGGCGTGCTTGACGCCGTCACCGCGATTCGCGGCGTGGCGGTGGCCACGCAGTTCACGCTGGTCAGCGCGGCGCAGACCCAGCTCGCGCTCAGCGGCGCGTTCACGCTGACCCTCTTCGGCGCGATCTACTTCCTCGTCCCGCGCATCACCGGCCAGCCCTGGGCCTCGCTCTCGCTGCTCCGCGCCCATTTCTACTCCGCCCTGATCGGCACCGTGATCCTCGTGGTCGCACTGGCGGCCGCCGGCTTCATCCAAGGCCAGGACCTGGCCAACCCCGATGTGACTTTCGCTTCGATCGCCGCGCACCTGCGGCCGTGGCTGCTGGTCGCCACGGCGGGCCAGGCCGTGATCCTCATCGGCAATTTCCTCCTGCTCATCCATCTCGGCCGCACCGTCTGCGCCGCCCGGCACGCGGCGGCCCCGGCGACGTTCCGCCCGGCCCCGACGATGGAGGCGTCCGCGTCATGAAAAACGGCCTGACTTTCTTCCTCGGTCTCTTCGTCGCGCTTGCGCTGTCGTTCACCGGCATCGTGCTCGGCTCCCACGCGCAGCTCGGCGGCCTCGCCCCGTACTACGACGAGAACGAGGGCAAGGCCTTCCCCGAGCGCATGCCCGGCCTCGCGGCCCGCGGCCAGCTGGTCTACCAGGACGTCGGCTGCGCCGCCTGCCACACGCAGCAGGTGCGCCGTCCCGATTTCGGCAGCGACAAGGCCCGTGGCTGGGGCGACCGCCAGAGCGTCGCCCGCGACTACGTCAGCCAGGCCAGCGTGCAGCTCGGCGAGAACCGCATCGGGCCCGACCTGGCCAACTTCGGCTCGCGCGCGCTGGCCGTGGACGCCGACCGGCTCACCAAGTACCTCTACGAAGGGCATGAGGGCATGCCGGGCTTCCGCTTCCTCTTCGAGACCCGCAAGGTCGTCGGCGAGCGCTCTGCGAAGGCCCTGGACGTCCCCGCGCCGGCCGGCAGCGAGGTGGTCCCGACCCACCGCGCCGAAGCCCTGGTGGCCTATCTCCAGAGCTTGAACAACGTGTACGAATATCCCGAAGCCCGTCCGGTTGAACCTGCCGCCGAGACCAAGGAGGGTGGCAAATGAGCGACCACGACCCGATCGACCCGCGGCTGGAGCAGGCCGGCGCCTCGGACGAGAGCCTGCTGGCCGCCCATGAGAAGCTGCTCGGCAAGAAGCCCGAGGACGGCGCGCATTACCGCCTGCTGCCGCTTATCCTGCTCTTCGTGTTCAGCGGCCTGATCTTCTACGCCGGCACGTACCTGAACCATTTCTCCGGGCACTACGACCCCGCCATCTTCAACGAGAACGCGCACCCGTCCAAGGGCGGCGCGGCCGCCGCCAAGGTGGATCCCCTCGTGCTGGGCAAGAAGAACTACGACCTCGTCTGCACGACCTGCCACCAGGCGACCGGCGTGGGCGTCCCGGGTGTTTATCCGCCGCTGGCGGGCTCAGAGTGGGTCAACGGCTCCGAGGAACGCGTCATCCGCATCGTCCTCTACGGCCTCAAGGGCCCGGTGAAGGTCAAGGGCACCGATTTCGGCGCCGCGGCCATGCCGGTCTTCGGCAAGGTGGCGGGCTCCGGCTACAACTGGAGCGACGACAAGATCGCCGCCGTCCTCACCTATGTCCGGGCCTCCTTCGGCAACAGCGCCAAGGCAATCACCGCCGAGCAGGTCACCGCCATCCGCACCAAGGAAGGCGACCGCAAGGAGTGGTCACAGGAAGA
>CAIJZY010000013.1 GCA_903825285.1 uncultured Opitutia bacterium
GGCGGCGGCGCTGACCGCGGCCCTCGACGGCCTGTGGTATCCGTCGGTGTACCGCCACGGCGCCATGCTCTGGAACGTGCGCTATCCCGGCTGGCGGACCGTGTTCGGCGGCACCGCGCTGGGCTGGCACGACCGCGTGAAAGCGCAGGCCGAGTTCTACGCCGGCCACCAGGTCACCGAGTCGAAGCTGCACTCCACGGCCTCCGATCCCAAGGTGCTCCTGACCATTCCCACCCGGGATTCCCGATTCTACGGCCGCGGTCGCGTGCTTGAGGACCAGGGCATCTACAACATGCAGTCGCAGCTTTTCGACCAGCTGATCCACGCATGGCGGTGGACGGGGGACGCGGCGCTCGAGGCCCGGCTGCGGCCGGCGCTGGACCTGCACCTTGAATGGCTGCGCGAGTGTTTCGACCCGGACGATGACGGGTTGTACGAGAGCTTCATCAACGTGTGGCCGACCGACTCGGTCTGGTACGGCGGCGGCGGCGGCACCGAGGAGACCGCCTACGCCTTCGGCGCCCACCAGGCGGCGGCCGAGCTCGCTCGTCGCGCCGGCGACGGCCCGGCGGCCCGGCGCCACGCGCGCCGCGCCTCACGCATCCGCGCGGCGTTTCGGGCAAAGCTCTGGATCAAGTCCCGCGGTCACGCGGGCCTCTACCGCGAGCAGCAGGGCCGCCGCCGGCTGCACGACGATCCCTGGCTCTACAGCCTTTTCCTGCCGATCGACGCGGGACTCGTGGATTCGCGCCAGGCGGCCGAGTCGCTGCGCTATGCGGAGGTCGGCCTGCAGAACGACCGCATGCCCTGCGGCGGCCGGCAGGTGTGGACGTCGAACTTCGTCCCGGCCATCTGGTCGGTGCGCGAGCTGTGGCCCGGGGACAACCATCACCTCGCGCTGGCCTACTTCCAGGCGGGGCTCGGTGAGGATGCCTGGGAGATTTTCCGCGGCACGTTTCTCCATACGGCGTTCGACCGCCTCGTGCCGGGCGACTTCGGCGCGCCGGCCGGCGGCACGGATTTCGGCGACAGCACGCACATGTTTGCCCGCACGCTCGTCGAGGGCCTGTTCGGGTACGCGCCGGACCGGCCGAAAGGCGTGGCGCGCATCAAGCCGCAGTTTCCCGCCGACTGGGACCACGCGCGGATGCGGACGCCCGACGTGCACCTGTGCTACGCCCACCGCGGCCAAGTCACGACCCTCGAGGTCGAGCTGACCGAGCCGGCGCGGCTGGATATCCTTCTGCCCGTGACGGCGAGAGGAGTCACGGCCGTGACCGTGGACGGAAGGCCCGCCCGCTGGATCGCGGAGCCCGGCTTCGGCCGCACCTTCATCCGCATCCGCCGGCCGCTCACGCGCAAGGTGGTGATCGCGGTGACCGTCGCGGGCTCGCGTCCCGCGGTTGCCCCGGTGGCTATTGCCGGCGTGGTGGGAAAAAAGATCGTGCTGCGTTCGTCCGTCGGACCGGTCAGCGCCATCGCCGACCCGCAGGCCGCGCTCACCGGTGCGGTGATCCGCGGCGGCCGCGGGTCCGC
Organism: uncultured Opitutia bacterium; assembly: GCA_903825285.1. GTDB lineage: Bacteria > Verrucomicrobiota > Verrucomicrobiia > Opitutales > Opitutaceae > Opi-474. The sequence goes on from CAIJZY010000013.1 coordinate 1,537, forward strand.
CCGGCTGGCCGCCAATGCCGGCGAGCACACCGTGTTCGCGCGGCTGCAGGCCGGGACGCTGCCGCAGTGGGCGCGGTTCCACCTCACGATTTCCGATCCCGTCGGGGAGCGCGTGGCGGCGGCGAAGCGGCTCGACCGCGCCCCGGCGCGCGCGGCATGGCGTTGCGTGGACCTCGCGCCGGCGCTCAACGGCGACATCCGCACGATCTACCAGCAGCAGTACCTCACGCCGCGGCCCGCGACGATCTCGGCGCGCATCGGCGTGGACGGCTACACGCCCTGGACGTTCCTCTATTGGAACAGCTTTCCGCCCGTCATCAAACTCGACGGCGTGCCCGGCCTGCTCGACGGCGGCCGACTGCGTTCGCCGCAGGGCGTGCCATTCACCTGGCCCGGCGAGGCGCGCAACGTCGCGTTCACGTCGCACTGGGACAACTGGCCCGACGCGGTGACCGTGCCGGTCGGCTGCGCGGGCGACGCGGTGTGGTTCCTCGTGTGCGGCTCGACCAACCCGATGCAGGGGCGGATCGCGAACGCCGTGCTGCGGATGCGCTATGCGCGCGGCGCCGACGAGACCCTCGAGCTGGTGCCGCCGGTCAACTACTGGAACCTGAGCCCGATCAATCCGAACATCGCGGCGCCCGGCCAGGCGAGCCGCTTCGACTACACCGCGCCGGCGGACGCGTTCTGCGTGCCGGCGAAGTGGCCGCAGACGGTGCAGCTCGGCGAGAACTGCCGGGCGATGCTCCTCGGCTGGCGGCTGCGTCCCGGCGAGGTGCTCCGCAGCGTCACGCTGGAAACGATCTCCGCCGAGGTGGTGGTCGGGCTGATGGGCGTGACCGTGATGAACCCGCGGTGAGCCCGCGTCCGGCTCAGGCCCACGGATCGAACAGGATCTTGATCGCGCGCTTCTGGCGCAGCCGCTCGACGCCCTCGGCGTAGCGGGTGAAGGGCAGCGTCTGCGTGATCAGCGGGCCGAGCCGCAGGCGGCCCTCCTGGATCAGCCGCAGCGCGGTCTCGGCGGCGACGCGGTTGTGCTCGCCGTAGCCGCTGAGGATCAGCCCCGGGCCGAACAGGTGCCGCGTGCTGAAGCGGACCTCCTCGCGCAGGACGCCGAAGAGCGTCACGGCGCGCCGGGTGCGGTCCATCAGGAACTCGATCGCGGCGGGCACGCCGGTGAGATCAATGGCGTGGTCGAGCGCGTGCAGCTTGCGCGACGCGGGCCAGGCCGTCGCGTCGGGCGCCAGCGCCCGGTGCGCCCCGAGCTCGAGCGCCAGCGCGCGGCGTTCCGGCACGGGGTCGAAGGCCACGACCTCCTTCGCGCCGTGGGCGCGGGCGAGCTGCACCGCCACGAGCCCGGCCGGGCCGAGCCCACTCAGGCCGATGCGGCCCAGCTTGCCACCGAGCGCGGCCAGCTGCTGGAACGAAACCTCGACGCACATCGCGAGCTCGAGCGATGCCAGCTCGGCCGGCGCCAGCGTGGCCGGGGCCGTCAGCAGGTCGTCCTCGTGAAAATTGTTGAACTGGGCGTAGAACCCATGGCGCGGCTTGCCAGTGTCGCGCCACGCCACGACGCGGTCGCCGACCCGCAGGCGCGTCACGCCCGGCCCGAGCGCGGCGACGTCGCCGACGGCCTCGTGCCCCGGCTGGCCAGGCAGGTAGGGATACTCGAGCTTCATCCCGGGAAACATCGGCTGGCCCCCGAGGATGTGCAGGTCCCAGTGCGGGCAGGTCGACACGCCGAGCACGCGCACCAGCACCTCGCCCGCGCCGGGCACGGGCACGGGGCCATTTTTCCAAGCCGCGTGGCCCGGGGACTCGATCTGCAGGAGCTTCATGCGGGTGGGGACTTTGCTCATGGAAAGATTTCAGCCCCGGCTCGCGGCCGGCCAGTCGAGCACGACGCCGAGCACGGGCTCCGACTTGTCCTGGATGAGGCGCCACGCCTGCGCCGCGGCCGCGACGGGAAAGCGGTGCGTCAGGCAGCCGAGCGTGTCGAGACGGCCGTCGGCCACCCACTGCAGCGTCTCGTCGAGGCGCTCGCGGGTCGCGCCGGAGACGAGGTCGAACGAGATCTCGTAGTTGCGGAAAACCTGGAGGCTGCCCTGCAGGTTCGCGTCCCCGGAGCGCGGATAGAATCCCGCGATCACCATGTGCCCGCCGCGGGCCATCAGCGGGAGATAACTCTCGAGGACGCGCGCGTCGCCCACGGTTTCCACGAGCACCTGGACCGGCCCGAGCCCGAGGGCCCGCACCGCCGCCACACCATAGTCCGCGCCGCCGGCGAGCGTGGTGCCGTAGTTCTTGAACCGCGCCAGCCGGTCCGCGTGGCGTCCGATCATGACGACCTTCGCGCCGCGGCGGGCCAGCGTCTGGCCCGCCCACTGGCCGACGAGTCCGTCACCCATCACCACGGCGACCTGGCCGGACGTGACGGGCGAGCGCGAGCCGCAGTTGAAGCCGACCTGGGTGAGCACGAGGCCGGCGAAGGCGAGCGGGTTCGCGCCGGCGGGCAGGCGCTGGACCGAACGTTGGTCGCAGACGGAGGGGGAGACGTGCCCCGCGAACCGGTTGTCGAACATGCCCAGCACGCGGCTCATCGAGGCAAAGACCCAGTCGCCCGGCGCGAATCCCGTCACTGCGGCGCCCACGTGCGCCACGCGGCCGACCTTCTGGTAGCCGGCCACCATCGGGAACGGCGCCGGGTCGCCGGGCCGCCACGCGACGTCGCCCGACAGGCGCTCGCCGCGGAGGAACGAGCCCTCGGTGCCGTTGCTGATCCACGAGTGGTGGACGTCGATCACCAGGTCCTCCGGCCCCGGCTCGGGGCTGTCGA
>CAIJZY010000014.1 GCA_903825285.1 uncultured Opitutia bacterium
GCGTGCGCCGCGCTGGCCATGGAGGCGCCGGAAGGGTGGGGCCCGCTCGACGCGCTGGCCGCCCGCGAGCCCGCGCCGCTGCCGGGCCCGGTGGTGCTCACGGCGCTGGCGTCGTTCCTGCCGTCGCGCGGCCCGGTGGCCGAGGTGCCCGGCCGCGGCCATTTCGCGCGCGTCACGCTCGGCACGTGGCGCCGCATGGAGGGCGTCGCGTGGTCGCACCTGATTCTCGCGGAGAGCAACGCCGGGTCGTGGCCGGCGCGGCGCGAGCCGAGCTGCTGGCTCCCGGACGAGGCCCGGGCGCAGCTCAACGAGCGCAGCCGGTTCTCGCTGGGGCTGTTCACGAGCGACGAGCGGGCGGCGCTCGAGCGCGCGGGCTACCAGGGGCTGGCGCGCGACACGGCGCACGAGGTGATTTTTTCGGCCGCGCTGTTTGACGAGGCGGAGCCCGAGCGGCGGCTCGCGCCCAACGCGTGGCTGGAGCGCGTGCTGTGGACCGAGGGCGGCGCGGGTCCGGAGCTGCGGCTCGAGGAGGCGTTCGAGCGCCGGGCGGTGGAGGTCCCGGCGGCGCCGTCCGCCGCGGCCGCGCTCGAGGCGTGGCAGGACGTGTGGCAGGGCCGCCGCGAGCCGGCGCAGCCGTTCGACGAGTTCTTCTTCAGCGGCGACCCGCGGCGCATCACCCCGGAGAAACTGTCGGCCAAGCAGGTCGAGCGCGGGGTGCAGGACCCGGCGGAGCTGTGGTTCGAGGCGGTGCTGCGGGTGAACCGCGTGGCCTGGGAGCCGCTGGCGCGCGCCCGGCGCAAGGCGCTCGGCCAGCAAGCGCACCAGGCGCTCGCGGCCGCGTTGCACAGCACGGAGGTCACGAAGGGCTTCGGCGAGCTCCCGCCGGCGGACGAGGCGCGCGCGCGGCTGGCGCGCGTGCTGGCGGAGCGCCGCGCCCAGTGGCCGCGCGACCGGTACTGGGACTCCTTCCAGGCGGAGCTGGCCCACCTGTGCGGGGCGCTGCTGGAAAACGTCTTCGCGCTCGACGCGGGCCGGTACGTCGCGACCGAGGCGTGGCTGCCGGCGGCGGCGGCCGTGAGCCGCGGCGCGTGGCGGCTGCCGGTGGTGGGCCGCATGGACCTCGTCCGGCTCGACCGGCCCGCGTGGGCCGGCGCGCAGGTGGACATCATCGACTTCAAGACCGGCGGCGACCCCGAGCTCTCGGCCGAGCGCATGGCCCGGACCGGGGCCTCGCTGCAGCTGGGCGTCTACCTGGCCGGCGTGCGCGCGCTGGGCGCGGCGGGGGGGCGCGTGTGGATGCTGCGGCCCGAGCCCGGCCCGGCGGCGATGATCGACTTTGGCGAACTTGACGCGGCGCTGGCGAAGCTCGACTGGCTGGCGGCGGCGATGACACGCGGGACGTACGGCGCGCTGACGCGCGACCGCTCGGACTACGGGCCGGCGGGCTACGCGTGGCCGCTGGCGTGCACGCCGGTGAAGCACGCGGTGCTGGCCGCGAAGTTTGCCGCGACGTTCGGCGCGGCGGAAGGCGAGGCGGCCGATGCATAGGCGCCCGCTCGTCGACCAGGCGGCCCGCGACCGCTTCCGCACGGAGTGGAATGCCAACTTCGCCGTCAGCGCGAACGCGGGCTCGGGCAAGACCACGGCCATTTCCCAGCGGCTGGCGGCGCTCGCGCTGTCGCCGGAGGGCGCGGAACGGCTGCGCCGGACCGTGGTCGTGACCTACACCAAGAAGGCCGCGGCGGAGATCGAGCAGCGCGCGCGGCAGGAGCTGCTGCGCGCGCTGGCCGCGGCGGGCCGGCGCGACCTGGCGCCGCTGGATCACCTCGAGCGGGCGTTCTTCGGCACCATCCACAGCTTCTGCCTGCGCCTCGCGCAGCTCTACGGCCAGACCGTCGGCATCAACCTCAACCCCACGGTGGTCGCGGAGGACGACGCGGCGCTGTGGGAGGAGTTCGTCGAGCAGGACCCGATGGAGTTCGCGAGCCTCGGCGCGGCGGAGCTGGCGGCGTTCCTGCGGCACGTGCCGCTCGAGTCGATCTTCGAGCTCGCCGCCAACCTCGACGCCGGCACGGCCGCGCAGCTGCTGGCGCGCGGGACCGGGGCGCGGCCGCCGTCGCCCTCGCCGGCGATCGTGGAGCAGCTGCTGGCGCTGCCGCTCAAGGGCAACGGCGCGAAGAACCTCGCGCTCAGCCAGCAGCGCGCGCGGGCCTGGCAGGCGGCCTGGGACGCGGGCGAGGGATTTCTCCCGCTGTACGAGCCGTCGGGCTCCGCGCAGGCGGTCGTCGAGCTGGCGCGGCAGTGGATGGCGCCGCTCAAGGGCTGGCTCGCGGGCGCGGCCGCGGTGCTGGCGGCGGAATTGGCGGGGCGGTACCGCGCATGGCGCTTCACGCGCGGCGTGCAGACCTACGCCGACCAGGTTGACGCCGCGATGGCGGTGCTGCGCGACGATGTCCTGCTGGACCGGATGCGGTCCGAGGGCTGGCGCATCATTCTCGACGAGGCGCAGGACACCGACCCGCAGCAGTTCGCCGTGCTGGTGGAGCTGGCGCGGCCGCCCGGCTCGCGGCGGGGCAGCTGGCCGGGACCCGGCGCCCGCGGGACGGGCCCGCGACCGGGGCATTTCTGCATGGTCGGCGACGGCCAGCAGGCGATCTACGGCACGCGCGCCGACATCCGGCATTTCACGCGTCACATGGAGGCCTTCCGCGAGGGCGACGGCGGCGAGCTGCTGAAATTCCAGGTGACCTTCCGCGCGCCGCGGGCGGTCATCGGCCTGCTGAACGACACGCTGCCGGCGGCCTTCGGGCCGGGCCGGGCGTACAACCTCGGCCTGCCGCCCGAGGAGGGCGCGCCGGCGCCGCGGCTGCAGGTTGACTATGTGCCGCTCGAGGCGGCGGACGGCAACGAGGCCGGCCTGGTCGGGCGCATCGAGCTCGTGCCGCCGCCGCAGCGGCCGGCCGGCGTGGAGGCCTGGCTGGCGGAGGAGGCGCGGCAGGTCGCGGAGTGGCTGCAGCGCCACGGTCCCGCGGCCGTCGGCGCCGAGCGCTGGGGCGATGTCGCGATCCTGGCCCCGCGCAACGAATGGCTCTCGACCGCGCGCAAGGCGCTGGAGCGGGCGGGCCTGAAGGCGGCGCTGCAGACGCGGCGCAACCGCAGCGGCGATCACCCGGTGTACGCCTGGCTCGCGGGGCTGCTCGCGGTGTGCGCGGATCCGGAGAACACCTTCGAGTGGGCGGGCGTGCTGCGCGAGGTCTTTGCCGTGAGCGACGGCCTCGTCGCGGCCGAGCTGAAGGCGCACGGGCGGCTGGCGTGGGACGAGCCGTCCGTGCACGCCGCGCCGCTGGCCGAGGCGCTGCTGACCGTGCGGCCGTTTGTCCTCCGCCTCAACGACGAGGGCCGCTCGCTCGCGACGTTTGCGCACGAACTCGCGACCGCGGCCGGCCTGGCGGACAAGGCCCGCCGGCTGGATCCGACCGGTGGACTGGGCAGCGAGCTCGACCGGCTGCTGGCCCAGGCGGCCGAGCTGGGGCTGGAGGGCGGGAGTCCGCGCGCCTGGCTCGGGGAACTGCTCGCGCACCTCGAGGACGGACGTCCGGCCGGCAAGCCCACGGCGGATGCGCTGAACCTGCTGACCTCGCACTCCGCCAAGGGCCTCGAGTGGCCGGTGGTGATCGTGCTCGGGCTTTGGCGCGGGATTGGCCAGGCGCCGGAGCTGGGCATGAAGCTGATCCGGGATGCCGCGGCCGGGCCGAGGGTGTATTTCGATTCGTCCAGCCTGCCGGCCGACACCAAGGAGTCGCGCCAGCGTGAGCGCGTGCGGGAACTCACGCGGCTGCTCTACGTGACGCTCACCCGGGCGCGGCGCAGCCTGGTGATCCCGTGGGGCGACGGGTTTGGCGCGGGTCGCCGCGAGCCGGATCCGAGCTTTGCCCAGCTGTGGGATGCCGACCTGAAAAACGTGACCGTGCTTTCCGGCGAGCCGCACGCGGCGACCCCGGCGGAGGTCGTGCCCGTTCCCACCGCCGAGGGCATTCCGCATGAAACTGCGGCGGCGGGGACGTCACCGGCGGCGCTGCCCGCGCGGGTGTTGCCGCACCAGCTGGCCCGGGCGCCGGACACGGTCCGACAGGCCCGTCACGAGACCGGCGTGGATGAGCCGCAAGGGGCGGGCGGGGGAGATGATCCGATCCAGTACGGCCTTTGGTGGCACGAGACCATGGAGACGCTGCCTTGGACGGGCGACGACGCGGCGATCGCGGCGCACGGCGAGCAGGCGCTGCAGGCGGCGGCCGCGCTCGGCTGCCGGGAGCGGGCGGAGCAGGAGTGGACGCGGCTGCGGGCGAGCGCCGCGTGGCCGGAGCTGCGGGCGGCCAGGTGGACGCGGCTGGCGGAGCTGGGGATTTTCGCCCCGCTGCGGCCGGATGCGTGGATTGACGGCGTGATCGACCTCGTGCTCCACGACGCAGCGGCCGGGGAGGTCTGGGTGCTGGACTGGAAGACCAATCGCCGCCAGCGCGGGGAGACGGATGACGCGCTGCTGGACCGCTTGGCGGAGGAATATGCGCCGCAGCTTTCAGCCTACGGGGAATGCATCGCCGGGTTTTTCCCGGGGTCCCGCGTGCGCCGGCTGGTCTTCTCGAGCGTGATCGGGGCGTGGCGCGAGACGCCGGCGGAAAAATTCTAGCTTTACAGGCTGCGGCGGGACTCGCACGGTGCGCAGACACACTCTTACACCATGGGTAATCTCAAAAAGAAACGCCGGCTGAAAATGTCGAAGCACAAGCGCAGGAAACGCCTCAAGGCGAACCGTCACAAGAAGCGCACATGGCAGAAGTAAGCCGACTCCGGCACCCGCGTGCCTGAAGCGACTCCCGGACAAGCCCGCCGTACTTTGCGGCGGGTTTTTTATTTTCAGTCCGGGCGCCTCAATTTCTTCGGTTTCCGGGGCTGCACGACGTTGATTTCATCGCCGTTTCAACCCGCCGATCCCGGGCTGTTGGCTTGTGCAGAAAAGGTAAATGGCTGCGCTCCAGCATGTGCGGTGGGGAAATAGGCTTGTCATGAGTCATTTTTGTGGCGAGTTTCTACCGACCTAATTAGCGCCGTAACGCATTGTTTTGGCGATCAACGACCATTTTCAGTTTTATTGGTAGTGTTTTAACCCCAGCACCTCCCAAGCTTTCCTAAGCGTCGCGAACAGTCGCATGTTTTTTTCCTCCAAGACCAAAGGCTATTTCGTCGAGCAGACCGACCACTCGATCATGCTGGCGCGCACCTCTTCCGGGGTGGCGCCGATGGTGGTGGAGGAACTGCGCCAGTGTCCCGCGGGCGACGCGGAGGCGCTGTCCGAGGCGTTGCACGCGATCCAGCCGAAGGCCAACCCCAGCGGTTACCTGCATGCCTGCTGCGCGGTGTATCCGCTCAAGCGGCTGGTGCGCCGGGCGACGCTGGAGCTGAAGCGGCTGAAGGAGCCGTCGTATTTTCCCGAGCTGTTTTCCAGCCAGTTCCGCATCGATCCCGACAAGTACACCATCCACGTCATCAATGGGGTGGATGGCATCGACTACGACGTGGTGAAGGCGGTGCACAAGGATGTGCTTTTCTGCGGCCTGCCCTCCGACGACATCGTGGCGGTGCAGGACAGCCTGCTGGCGGCGGGATTCTTCCCGGAGCAGCTTGAGCTGGGCACGGTCTCGACGCTCGGCGCGCTGGTGGACTATTTTGCCTTCACGAAGTCGAAGACGCCGACGCTGGTGCTCGAGATCGGGACCGACTCCACCCACTCCTTCATCGTGTCCTCGTCGGGAGTGGAGGCCTCGCGGCCGATCCCCCAGGGACTCGACGCAATGGTGCCCATCGTGCAGAAGGAACTCGGCCTGAAGGACGAGGAGTCGGCGAAGAAGCTGTTTTACTCGAACACCTTTGATTTCACCGGCATGGGCCCGCTGCTGGTGAAGAAGCTCCTGAAGGAGCTGCAGTCCTCGATTGGTTTCTATGAAGTGCAGACGGGCCAGTCGGTCGGCCAGATTCTCTGCACGACGCTCCCCACCAAGCTCACCTGGCTCGATGCCGCGATCGCGAGCGCGCTGGGCGTGGGGACGACGAAGCTGGAGCTGATTCCCTGGCTGCAGTCCCGCCAGGTGACCCTGACGGATGCCGTCGCCACGCGCGGAGTTGATGGCCGCTGGCTCGGCCTGCTCAGCCTGATGGCCAACAAACCACCCCAATCTCATGCTGTCCCTGCTGAAAAGAAAGACTGAGGCAGGACCCACGGTGTCGGTGATGCCGCCCTGGCATCCCAACCTGAGGAATGCCGGCCGACTGCCCGACACGAAAGTCGTGCGCACGGCGTTTTTCATCAATGGCGCCGCCATCTTCATCGCGATCGGCGTTTTCCTGTGGTTCGTCTACCAGGAGTACCAGCTGCACGACCTGAATCGTCAGATCGCCTACTGGCAGTCGCAGATCGACCAGGACAAGAAGGAGAGCGACCGGTTCGTGGCCATGTACGCCAAGTTCAAGGACGAGCAGGCCAAGGTCACGGAAGCCGCCAACTTCGTCCACTCCCGCCCGCGCGTCTCGGAAATCCTGATGTACATCGGCGAGACCCTGCCGAAGGAGATCGCGCTCGACGCCTATGAGCAGCAGGCGCTGGGCCTCACGCTCCGCGGCACGGCGCGCGGCACGCCCGACGAGGCCACCGGCTATGCCACGGCCTACCTCGACCAGCTCCGGGCGGACAAGACCATTGCAATGACTTTCGGCGACATCGCGTTCTCCGGCTCCGGCGTTTCCCGCAACCCGCAGTCCGGCCGGATCCAGCTGCAGCTGTTCCTCCGGTTCGGGCCGAGCACGAAAGGAGCCAAGAAGTGATGACTAACCAGCAGCTGATGGCTTTCATCAAGGCCCAGCCGATCGGCTTTGGCTGCGGCGCGCTCGTGGTGGTCCTCGGGCTCGGCATCTATTTCCGCGGCGACATGATTCCGGACGCCGAGAACCTGCTCGACCAGAAGGCCACGCTGGGCGAGCGCCTGGATGCCAACCTCAAGAACGGCGTGCAGTTGCCCGACCAGCTGGCGGCCATCTCCGCCGCCCGCGAGCAGATGGAGTCACGGCTCGTGCATCCCGACGAACTGGCGAAGAACCAGCAGTATTTCTACAAGCTCGAGGCCGACACGGGCATCAAGCTCGTCGACCTCCGCCAGATCCAGCCCCCGGCGCAGCGTCCGGGTGCCAAGACCGGCCCGAAGCTGTTTTATCTTCCCGTGGGCTATTCCGTGGCCGTGCGTGGCAACTATGCGCACCTGCTCGACTTCCTACGGCGGCTGGAAACCGGCTCGCGCTACTGTCGCGTGATGTCCGCCACCGTCAATCTGGCCGGTCCCACCGACAAGGATCGCGCCAGCGACCTGACCCTCAATCTTGGCCTGGAGCTCCTGGGCCAACCGCAATGAACCACCGTCGCACCACCGCCCTCTGTCTGGCCGGTCTGCTGCTGACCGGCGGGCAGCTGTTTGCCGCCAAGATCACACGCGCCAAGAAGGCGCCCGAGTCCGACCTGGCCTCGATCGAGTCCCGCCGCATCACCGTCGAGATGGCCCAGAACCTGGCCAAGGTTGAAACCGTCAGCGACCTGCCGGACCCGCTGCCGCAGCCTTTCAATCCGCAGGGCTTCAACCGCGTGGTGCATCAGGAGGCCCATCCGGCGGGCGATTCCAGCCCGGCAGTGCGCGCGGTTAGCGGTGATCGCGAGGTTCTCACGGCCATCGCCGCGCGCGTGACCCCGTCCGGGACTTTCGAACTCGGCAGCAATCGCTGGCTCCAATTTAGTAAAAAACGCCTAAAAGTCGGTGATCACCTTACGGTTACGCACGAAGGACAGGACTACAATCTTGAACTGACCGCGATTGACGCCACTAACTTCACTCTCCGGCTCAACCGCGAGGAAATTACCCGACCCATCAAACCAGGAAAGAACCCATGAGAACCCGCACGCTCCTCTTGTCCGCTTTGTTCCTTACCGCGGTGATTTCAACCGCCCGGAGCCAGAGCGCTCCCCTGCCGGCGAAAGAAGGTTCCGCTGCGCCGACCCAGGCCCAGCCCGCGGGTGACAAGCCTGTCGCCGCGACGGCCGCCGCCGCCTCGACGGATGTCATCAAGGACACCGAGCCCGCCCACGCCCCGACCACGGCCAAGGCCAGCGCCGGCAAGGACACGCTCTCGGTGGACTTCCCCGACACCGACATCCGCGAGATCCTCCGCAACGTCGCCGACCTCTTCGAGCTCAACCTCGTGATGCCCGACACTCTCCAGGGCAAGGCCTCCATCAAGCTGCGCGACGTCTCCTGGCGCCAGATCTTCGAGGTCGTCCTCAAGCAGGTCGGCTACACCTTCATCGAGAAGGACAACATCGTGAAGATCGTCAGCCTGAATGACCTTCAGAACGAGCCCTTCGTCACGAAGACGTTCTCCTTCGAAAATGTCTCCTCCTCGCGCATCGCCCCGCTCATCGCGCCCATGCTCACCCCGAAGCGTGACGCGACCCCGACGACCCCGGCCCAGCAGGGCGGCACGATCGTCAACAGCGAGCTGGCCAACGAGCTCATCGTCACCGACCAGTCCACCGTCATCGCCCGCATCGGCGAGATGATCAAGCGGCTCGACGCCGAGCCGAAGCAGGTGGTCATCGACACGAAGTTCGTCGAGATCTCCAACGACGACACCAAGAACCGCGAGATCATGCTCGGCTACGCGAACACGCACGGCCTCAGCGTCAGCACCAGCACGGGCGTCAGCGGCGGCACCAGCAACGTCTCCTTCCCTTTTAACCCGCAGTCGGGCCAGTTTCTCGGCGGTTCGCCCACGGCGGTGTTCAACCAGCATGAGTTCAGCGCCTTCCTGAATGTCCTCAACGCGGCGACAAACGTGCGCCTGGTGACCAACCCGACCATCGTGGCCATCAACGGCAGCAAGTCCGAGATCAAGATCGGCCGCGACCTGCAGCTGGTCACGATCACGACCGTGACGTCCGGCAGCTCGCCGGTCACGACCGCGACGGCCGGCGACATCAAGTTTGTCGGCATCAGCCTCGAGGTCACGCCCCAGATCACCGGCAGCAAGCTCATCGCCCTCAAGGTCAAGCCGACCAAGAGCAGCGTCTTCGCCTCGCGCCAGATCTCCGGCAATACCTTCTACGACATCGACAAACGGGAAGGTGAGCTGAACATCATCCTGCGCGACGGCCAGACGGCCGCCATCGGCGGCCTGATCGACACGAACACGCGGAAGAACTCCACCAAGGTTCCGCTGCTCGGCGACATCCCGCTGCTCGGAAACCTGTTCAAGACCAATTCCGACATCAAGAGCGTGACCAACCTCATCATCTTCATCACCGCCACGGTGCTCGAGCCGAGCAAGATGAGGTATGAGAACGTCATCTCGCCGGACCAGATCAACGACCTGAACGTCACCAAGCGCGACATCCTCGGACGGAACTACCAGCGGTCCGATGAGGAGTCCTCGCTGGGCGAGCAGATCGGCGTCGTGCGCCAGAAGCAGCAGGACGACGCGGCCGTCAAGGCCCTCAAGGACGAGGCCGCCGCCGCCACCGCGAAAAAGCACGTCTACTGATCCGCGTCCGCTCTCGGAGCTGATTTCATCGCCGCCGGCCCTCTGGGGTCGGCGGCGATTTCGTTTCCACCGGCCGCGTCCGGCCGGAGCTTGCACCCGTGCGGGCCGCACCTAGCCTCGGGGTTTTCATGAGCGCCCCCCGTCCCGCCGCCCCTGCCGCACCACCGGCCTTCGCCAGCGTGTTCGGCCTGCTGGGGCCGCACCTGCAGGAACTCGACCAGTACCTGCACTCCCAGCTGACGGCGTTCGAGCCGGAGGTCCGGAACATGGTGGATTACTGCATCGACACCACGGGCAAGCGCATCCGTCCGACCCTCGTGTTCCTCAGCGGCTGGCGCGGGCCGGGCGTCGTGCAGCCCGAGCTCGTGCGGGCGGCCGCGGTGGTGGAACTCGTCCACCTCGCGACCCTGGTGCACGACGACATCATGGACGGCGCGGAAGTCCGGCGCAGCCGCCGCACCGCGGCGCGCGAGTACGGCGCCACCGCGGCCGTGCTGCTCGGCGACGCCCTTTTCGCCCACGCGCTGAACCTCACCACGCAGTTTCCCACCACCGAGGTCTGCTCCGCGGTGTCGGAGTCCATGCGCCGCGTGTGCGCCGGTGAGATCATGCAGACGCTCCGGCGCGGCTCGACCAACGTCACGCGGGCCGACTACCAGCGCATCATTGACCTGAAGACGGCCGAGCTTTTCCGCGTGTCGTGCTTCCTGGGGACCAAGCTGGCGGGATTCGCTCCCGGCTATGTTGACGCTGTCAGCCGCTTCGGCCGGCACCTCGGCATTGCTTATCAGATCTACGACGACCTGGCGGATTTCTTCGGCGAGGAGAAGCGCGTGGGCAAGACGCTTGGCACGGACCTCGCGAGCGGCAAGCTGACGCTGCCCCTGTTCCTGCTGATGGAGCGGCTGCCCGCCTCCGGCCGCGAGGAAGTCCTGGCCGAGATCCGCGGCCAGCGCCCGGTGCAGTCCGCGCTTCACATCCAGCAGATGCGCGACCTCGATATTTTCAACGCCGTCGCCGAGGCCGTGATGGCCGAGGTGGGCGCGGCGGCCACGGCCCTGCAAGCATGGCCCGGCGAGGCACCTACGCCGCTCCTCCTGGGGCTGGGCGAAGTGCTGCGCGGCCAGGTGGCGGCTCTGCGGCCGGCGGTTTGACAGGGCGTTGACGAAATTCCGTTTGCGCCCGCGCGCGTTCACGGCTTCGCTTCGACCGTCATGGATGCGGTCAAGACCCTCGGCAAGACCCTCGTGGCGTCACCAGAGCGCCAGGTGGAGGCTGATTCCGACATGGACATCGTCCGCCGCGTGCAGGGCGGGGAAGTCGGGTCCTTCGACCAGCTGGTCCTGAAATACCGCGGCCGGGTCTATTCGGTCGTCTATAACCTCACCTCGAACCGTGAGGACGCCTCCGACCTGACCCAGGAGGCCTTCATCAAGGCATTTCAGTCGATCAACCGCTTTCAGGGCCAATCCTCGTTTTTTACGTGGCTGTACCGCATCGCGGTCAATTCCACCCTGACTCACCTGCGAAAGAACCGGTTGCGGACGTTTTTCAGCTTCGAGAAAGTGGGCGAGGACGACAAGGTTTCGGCGGAAGTCATTGCGGCCCTGACGGATGAGACCGGAGCGGACCGCGAAACCTTTGTTCACGAACTTCAGGAAAAATTGAACGAGGCGATGCAGAAATTGTCTATCCCACATCGCACCGTGATAACTTTGTTCGAGATCGATGGCCTTAGCCACCAGGAGATTGCCGAGATCATGAATTGCTCTGTGGGCACGGTGCGTTCGCGGTTGCACTACGCGAAACAGCTGCTCCAGGCAGAATTGCAGCCCTACATCCGCCGATGAACGAGAATTCCCACAAGCCCAAGGTCACGCTCGAGGATCTGCTGCGCGTGAAGCGTGCGGAACAGCCTCCGGCGGAGTTCTGGGCCGAATTTGAGCGCGGCTTGCGCACGAAGCAGCTGGCGGCGATCATCGAGCCGCGTCCGTGGTGGGCCCCTTTCATCAAGATCAGCACCCGGATGTCGCGTTATCAGGTGCCGGTCGGCGCCGCCGCCATTCTGGCGATCACCTTCCTGACCGTGCGCGAGTACCGCACCGTCGAGCTTGCTCCGGTTTACGAGCCGGTGGCCTCGTCCATCAATGTGGCGGCGCCCGCCGCCGTCAGCGCGACTCCCAGCCGCCTTGCTCCCGTGTCCGTGACGTCGAGCGCGCCGCAGGCCGTCGTCGCCGAGGAAACCGCCGCCGTCCCGGCGGCCAGTGCAACCACGGCCCCGCGCGTTTCCACCGCGGATCTCGTCGGCACGTCCTCCCACGTGGCCCCGGCGCCCGCCAAGCTCACGCCTTCTGCCCGCTACATCGCCGAGAACCTGGCCGCCGCGCAGGCCGCGGACCCGGAGCTCGACCAGATGCTGGGCCGCACGATCCACAATTTCGACAACCACTCGGCGCGCACCGAGCCGCTTGCCCAGGTCAGCGTGCCGGGTGAATCCCGCCGCTCCCGCCTGCTCGCCGGCAATGCCCTGATGGCCTCGGCCAGCCTCGGCGATTCCACCCTGCGCACGGACGAGCGTAGCTCGCGCCGCCTCTCCGAGCGCCGTCTGGCGGAGTCGGATGCCGTGAGCCACATTGAGCTCAGCGGCGACCGCTTCAGCATGAAGTTCTGAGGCCCGGTCCAACGTCCTCCCGTTTTCCCGGCCCGCCAATCGGCGGGCCGTTTCGTTTTTGTGTTTCCGCCGGGCCCGGCTAGACTCGGGTCATGAGAACTGAGCGGGACTCCATGGGCGAGATGGCGGTGCCGGCCGATGCGCTGTACGGCGCGTCCACCCAGCGGGCCGTGCTGAATTTTCCCGTCAGCGGCCGGCCCATGCCCGCCGCGTTCATCCGCGGCCTCGGGCTGGTGAAGTTCGCGTGCGCGCGGGCCAACCTCGAGCTTCGCCGCCTGCCGGCGGAGAAGGGCCGGCTGATCGAGCAGGCGGCCCGCGAGGTCGCCGACGGCCGGCTGGCGGCGCATTTCCCGGTGGACGTGTTCCAGACCGGCTCCGCCACCTCGTCCAACACGAACGCCAACGAGGTCATCGCCAACCGCTGCAGCCAGCTGGCGGGCCAGCCCGTCGGCTCCCACCGGCCCGTGCACCCGAACGACGACGTCAACCTCGGGCAGTCGTCCAACGATGTCATTCCCACCGCGCTGCACGTGAGCCTCGCCGCCGTGCTTCACGCCGAGCTCATCCCGGCCCTCGAGACGCTGGGCCGCGAGCTGGACGCGAAGTCCGCCGCGTTCGCGGACATCGTGAAGATCGGCCGCACGCACCTGATGGACGCCACGCCGCTGACCCTCGGCCAGGAGTTCTCCGGCTACGCGGCGCAGGTCCACAAGTCCGTCGAGCGCGCCCGCTCGGCCATCGCCGCGCTCGGCGAGCTGGCGATCGGCGGCACCGCCGTCGGCACCGGGATCAACGGCCACCCGGAGTTCGCCGGGGTCGTCTGCCGCATTCTCTGCACCGAGACCGGCCTGGCGTTCCGCGAGGCGGACAACCACTTCGAGGCGCAGGCGGCGCGCGACGACTGCGTCGAGGTCGCGGGGCTGCTCGTGACGATGGCCGCGAGCCTCACCAAGCTCGCGAACGACATCCGCTGGCTGGCCTCGGGCCCGCGCGCCGGCCTGGGCGAGTTGCGGCTGCCGGCCACGCAGCCCGGCTCCTCCATCATGCCGGGCAAGGTGAACCCCGTGATGTGCGAGATGCTCGTGCAGGCCGCGCTCTACGCGGAGGGCCTGGCGAACACCGCCGCGCGCTGCGGCCGCGAGGGGCAGTTCGAGCTCAACGCCACGCTGCCGCTGCTGGCGCACTGCCTGCATGAGGCGGTGCATGTCCTTTCCGCCGCCACGCGGAACTTTGCCGAGCGCTGTGTCGCGGGCCTCGAGGCCGATCCGGCCCGCTGCCGGGATCTCGTGGCGCGCTCGCTGATGCTCGTGACCGCGCTCAGTCCCCACCTCGGCTACGACCAGGCGGCCGCCGTGGCGAAGGAGGCGCAGGCCACCGGGCGCACGCTGCGGGAAATCGTGCTCGAGCGAAAGCTGATGGACCCCGCGGCGCTCGACCGCGCCCTCGACCCGCGGATGATGACACATCCCGGCGAGTAGTGTGACCTAAGCAGCAGGTAAAAAAGTGTGGGAGCGAGCTTGCTCGCGACCCTTTGACCAAGGCGGTCGCGAGCAAGCTCGCTCCCACATCGTCGGATTACTTTTTTGCCGGCAGGCAGGCGCCGCAGCCGTTGACAAAGAAATCGTTGCCCTTGTCGTCCACGAGGATGAATGCGGGGAAGTTCTCCACCTCGATGCGCCACACGGCCTCCATGCCGAGCTCGGGATACTCCAGCACCTCGACCTTGCGGATGTTCTCCTTGGCAAGGATCGCGGCGGGACCGCCGATGCTGCCGAGGTAAAAGCCCCCGTGCTGCTTGCAGGCGTTGGTGACCTGCACGCTGCGGTTGCCCTTCGCGAGCATGATCAGCGAGCCGCCGAGGGCCTGGAACTGGTCCACGTAACTGTCCATGCGGCCGGCGGTGGTCGGGCCGAAGGAGCCCGAGGCATAGCCCTTCGGCGTCTTGGCGGGACCCGCGTAGTAGACCGGGTGGTCCTTGAAGTACGCGGGCAGGCCCTGGCCGGCGTCGACGCGCTCCTTGAGCTTCGCGTGCGCGATGTCGCGGGCCACGATCATCGGGCCGGTGAGGGAGAGGCGGGTGGTGACCGGATATTTTGCGAGCTGGGCGCGGATCTCGGCCATCGGGCGGTTGAGGTCGATCTGGACGATCTGGTCCTCCCGCAGCGTGCGCTGGCCGGCCGGGATGTACTGGCCGGGGTTGGTCTCAAGCTGCTCGAGGAAGATGCCGTCGCGGGTGATCTTGGCGCGGATGTTGCGGTCGGCGGAGCACGACACGCCGACGCCGACGGGGCAGCTGGCGCCGTGGCGCGGCAGGCGGACGACGCGGACGTCGAGGGCGAAGTACTTCCCGCCGAACTGGGCGCCGATGCCGCTCTGCTGGGCGAGTTCGAGGACCTGCTGCTCCATCGCGAGGTCGCGGAAGGCGCGGCCGTGCTCGTTGCCCGTGGTGGGCAGGGCGTCGAGGTACTTGGCGGACGCGATCTTGACCGTCTTGAGGCAGGCCTCGGCGCTGGTGCCGCCGACGACGAAGACGAGGTGGTAGGGCGGGCACGCGGCGGTGCCGAGGTAGCCGAGCTTGTCGGTGACGAACTTCGCGAAGCTCTTCGGGTTCAGCAGCGCCT
This sequence comes from uncultured Opitutia bacterium, assembly GCA_903825285.1. Lineage (GTDB taxonomy): Bacteria > Verrucomicrobiota > Verrucomicrobiia > Opitutales > Opitutaceae > Opi-474. The sequence continues at coordinate 14,926 of CAIJZY010000014.1, forward strand.
TGGTCTCCTGGTAGAGGAAGGTCTTGTTGGCCGAGCCGCCGCCCTTGGCGATGAAGAGGAACTCGTACTTCGCGCCCTCGGCGGCGTAGAGGTCGATCTGCGCCGGCAGGTTGGTGCCGGTGTTGGTCTCGCGCCACATGTCGAGCGGCGCGGTCTGCGAGTAGCGCAGGTTCTCCCGCGTGTAGCACTCGTAGATGCCGCGCGAGAGGGCCTCGGCGTCGTTGCTTCCGGTCCAGACCTGCTGGCCCTTCTTGCCCATCACGATCGCGGTCCCGGTGTCCTGGCAGAAGGGCAGGATGCCCTCGGCGGAGATCTCGGCGTTCTTCAGCAGCGTCAGCGCCACGTAGCGGTCGTTGGCCGACGCGGCGGGATCCTCGAGGATCGCCGCCACCTGCTTCAGATGCCGGGGGCGGAGCAGGAAGGAGCAGTCATGCATCGCCTGCTGCGCCAGGAAGGCCAGCGCGTCGGGGTCGACCTTCAGGATCTCCCGCCCCTCGAAGGTGGCGGTGCTGACGCCTTCCTTCGACAGCAGGCGGTACGCGGTGTCATCGGGGCCGACGGGAAACGGCTCCTGGTAGACAAAGGGCGGGGTGGGCATGATCGGCGAAGCTACAGGGCTCAGGGAGCGGGGGGCAAGAAGCAGTCGCCGCCTTTCGCCCCGCGGGTGGCGTCCCGCGCGGGGCTAATCGCCCGTTTTCGCGGCCATCGCGCGGACCGTGTCGCGGAAGCGCGCCAGGTCGGCGGGGGTCGCGACCTCGCCGGGCTCCCGGCCCCAGCCGGTGGTGCCCGGCCAGGTGCCGCGGAGGAGGAAGTTTTCCTGCGCGGCCGGCATGCCGGCGACGTTGATGTAGTCCTTCTGTTCCTTCTCATCGCGCACGTGGCTGACGAGCGCGGCGGGGAACGGGGCGATGCGGCGGCTGGAGACGTGGGCCAGGTCGTTGAGGGCGACGAACGGCCGCGTGTCGGTGAGCAGCGTGGCGGGACGCTCGGTCTCGCCGCGGAGGTAGCGGTAGTAGTCGAGGTGGTTTTCCGCCAGGCCGTCGAAGTCCTCGAGCGGGACGCGCTCGACGCGCCCGTCGGTCCAGCGGATCTCGGCGTGCTGGCCGACGACGTAGCGCAGCGTGGCCTGGTCGCAGATGATGGTCTCGGCGTGCGTGGTCGGGCCGGTGCACGCGTGCGTGAGGGCGAAGCGCAGGGTGACGCCGCAGGTCGTGTCGGCCTCGACGAAGAAGGTGTCGGCGCCCTCGATGGCGTGGGCGCGGTAGAGCTCGGCGCGCACGGCCACGGGCTGGGCCCAGCTGTAGAGGGCGGGGCCGCCGACCCAGAAGAGCAGGTTGTGGACGAAGTGCGCGTTGGCGTTGCCGAAGCAGGAGTCGAGCACCACGCGGTCGTTCATCAGCAGCCGGCCGGCCCAGCTGTTGCGGCGGAAGTACTCGGCCGGGCGCGGCCAGTGCGCGGAGAGGGTGGCGCCCCGGACGGGACCGAACTCGCCCGCGAGGAGGCGCTGCTTCAGCGCGAGGCGCGGCTTCTCGATGATGAAGTTGAAGCCGACGAACGACGACTTCCGCGCCTGGCGGTCGCGCGTGATCATCTCCTCCAGCTCGAGGTAGTCGAGGGTGGGGGGCTTCTCGAGGTAGACGGGCAGCCCGAGCTCGACCGCGGCGCGGTGCATCTCGGCGTGCAGCTGGATCGGCGTCGGGACCACCAGCAGGTCGAGCTGGGCGTGGCAGGCCGCGAGCATCGTGCGGTAGTCGGGAAAGACGCTCACGCCGCGCGCGGCGAACTTCCAGGCCGCCTGCTGCGCCGCGAAATCGGCCGCGGCCGGGTCGCAGGTGCAGACCAGCCGGGCGTGGCCGCGCTCCTCCAGCTTGGCCACCGTGTTGTGGTGCCAGCCGGCGAAGCCACCCATCCCGACAATGCCGATGCGGAGCGGGGGCTTCACACGATTTTCATCTTGGGCAGATCCTGCCCGTCCACCACGCCGACGGGCTTGCCGCGCGCGTTCACGACGATCAGGTCGTCAATCTTGTAGGCCTCGAACAGCTTCAGCGCGTCGACCCCCAGCGCGTCGTCCCGCACGGTCTTCGGGTTCCGCGTCATGAAGCGGGACACCGGCTGGCGGAGGAAGTCCGGCCCGGTGAGCGCGCTGCGGCGGAAGTCGCCGTCGGTCAGGATGCCCGTTAGCCGGCCGGTCCGCGGGCTGACCAGCGCGATGCTGCCCGCCTTGGCCTTGGTCATGGCGAGGATCGCGTCCTGCGTCGTCACGGTGTCCGGCGCCACCGGCACGCGCTCCCCGGTGCGCATGATGTCCTTCACGCGGAGGAGCAGCACGCGGCCGAGGTTACCGGCGGGATGGAAGCGGGCGAAGTCGGCGCGGGTCAGGCCGCGCGCCTCGAGCAGCACCATCGCGAGCGCGTCGCCGAGGGCGAGGGCCGCGGTGGTGCTCGCGGTCGGCGCCAGGGCGAGGGGGCAGGCCTCGCGGCGCACGCGGTAGATGAGCTGGAAGTCGGCGTTCTTCGCCAGGTCGGACTCGGCGTGGCTGGTGAAGGCCACGAGCCGCACGCCGAAGCGCTTGAGCACGGGCACGAGGCGCAGGATCTCCTCGGTCTGGCCGCTGTTGCTGAGCAGGATCGCCAGGTCGCCCTCGGCGCAGAGCCCGAGGTCGCCGTGGAGCGCCTGCGTGGCGTCCAGGAAGCAGGAGGAGACGCCGGTGCTGTTGAAGGTGCCGGTGAGCTTCTCCGCGATATGGGCGGACTTGCCCACGCCGGAGAAGATCAGCTTGTGCCCCGCCGCCACGGTCGCCTCGACGGCGCGGGCGGTGGCGACGAATCCGGCGCCCAGGCCCCGGGCGGTCTCGCGCAAAGCCTCGGACTCGATCCGGATGCAGGCGCGGGCGCGGGCGAGGGCGGTTTTCGGATGAAGGGCCATTTAGGGTTTGAGTCGCGGGAGCAGAGCGCGAAATTTACGGCGAACCATTAGGCGTTCAATCCCATTCCCCGGTCGTGAGGCGAAATCACCTGAACATTCCCGTCCTGCTGCTGGCGCTCCTGGCGCTGCTGCTGGCCGCGGGCTGTGACCGCGGCGACGGCTTCACCCTCTCGTCCGAGACCGACGAGCCCTATTACCGGCAGGGCCAGCAGCTGTCCAAGCAGGGCCGCGACCAGGAGGCGCTCAACGCCTACCTGAAGGTGATCTCGAAGCGCGACGAGACCGCGCCCGAGTCGCACCTCGAGGCGGGGCTGATCCTCCTGCAGCACGTGAAGGATCCCATCGCGGCGATCTACCATTTCCGGAAATATCTCGAGCTGCAGCCCAACGCCCGGCAGGCGGTCTACGTCCGCGGGCTGATCGACACGGCCAAGCGCGAATTCGCCCGCACCCTGCCGGCCGCGCCGATGGAGAGCCAGGCCGAGCGGCTCGAGACCCAGGACCAGATTGACCGGCTGCTGCGCGAGAACGACCGGCTGAAGGCCGAGCTGGCCGCGCTGCACGACGGCGTGACCACGGCGACGCCGATCCGCACGCGGGGCCCGCTGGACCCGTCCGCCGGCTACGGCGGCCCGATGATCTCGCTCGCTGCGCCCGCGCCGGAGACGGCCGCCCCGCCGCCGGCCTCCGAGGACGACTCACCCGTCACCTACGCCCCGGTCGAGAACCCGCCGGCGACCACGCCCGCGGCCCCCGCCGCCACGCGGCCCTCGCTCTCGACGCCCGCCCGCTCCACGCCGACCAAGCCCGGCGCCGGCCGCCGCCACACCGTCACCCGCGGCGACACGCTCTTCAGCCTCGCGCAGAAGTACTACGGCAGCCGGTCCCGGTGGCACGAGATCTACGACGCCAACCGCGACGTCCTCCCGAAGCCCGACGCCCTGCGCCTGGGCATGGAGCTGAAGATCCCGTAATGGGCGGCGCGGCCGCGGGCGGTTGAGAGTTGAAAGTTGAAGGTTGAAAGTCGGTCTGCAGCCTTCGCTTGCCCTGGTCCGGTTCCGCGCTTTCAACCTTCAACTTTCAGCTTTCAACTTTTCCGAACATGCCCCGCACGTCCCAGCGCACCGCCGTCTTCACCGAGTCGCTGATCCGCGAGATGTCGCGGGTCGCGCAGCGGCACGGGGCCATCAACCTCGCGCAGGGCTTCCCCGACTGGGACCCGCCGGCGGCGCTGATCCAGGCGGGCAAGGATGCGATGGACGCCGGCCGCCACCAGTACGCGGTCACGTGGGGCTCGGCCGAGCTGCGCACGGCGCTGGGGCAGAAGCTCACGCGCTTCCTCGGGGTGCCGGTGGACCCCGACCGCGAGCTGGTCGTCACCTGCGGCGCCACCGAGGCGATGATGGTGGCGATGATGACGGTGTGCGACCCGGGCGACCGGGTCGGGCTGTTCACGCCCTTCTACGAGAACTACAACGCCGACGCGATCCTGACCGGCGCGGAGGCCGTGCACGTGCCGCTGCATCCGCCGGACTACCGCTTCGACCCGGCCGAGCTGCGCCGCGCGTTTGAGCGCGGCCTCAAGGCCTTCGTGCTCTGCAACCCGTCGAACCCCTGCGGCCGCGTCTTCACCCGCGCGGAGCTGCTCCAGATCGCCGCGCTGGCGGAGGAGTTCGACGTGTTCGTGCTGACCGACGAGGTGTACGAGCACATTGTCTACGCGCCGCACCGCCACACGTACTTCAACACGCTGCCCGGCATGGCGCGGCGCACCCTGATGTGCTCGTCGCTGTCGAAGACCTTCTCGATCACCGGCTGGCGCCTCGGCTATGTCCACGCCGCGCCGGAGATCATCGCGCAGGGCCGCAAGGTCCACGACTTCCTCACCGTCGGCGCCGCCGCGCCGCTGCAGCACGCGGTCGTCACGGCGCTCAACTTCCCCGCGAGCTACTACGACGAGCTGGCGGCGAAGTACGCCGCGTCCCGCGACATCCTCCTCGGCTATCTGGACCGCACCGGGCTCGGCTACACGCGGCCGGAGGGCGCCTACTTCGTCATGGTGGACATCTCGCCCTTTGGCTACGCGAGCGACATCGAGTTTTCCCACTGGATGACGAAGGAGATCGGCGTGGCCCCGGTGCCCGGGTCGAGCTTCTTCGCCCCGGGCGAGAACCGCTACATCCGCCTCAACTTCGCCAAGCGCCCCGAGACCCTCCACGCCGCCGGCGAGCGCCTGCTCACGCTCAGGCGGGGCTGAGTTTTTTGAACCGCTAATTTTCGCTAATCCACGCTAATGGGTGCTGGCTCCAGCCTGGCCCGGATTAGTTCCGATTAGCGGAAATTAGTGGTTAGCACGCTCCGGAGCGCGCGGGCCTCGGTGAGGAGTTCCTGCGCGGCGGCGAGGGCTTCGCCCGGGCTCGCGGGCGCGGCGAGCCCGGGGTGGTGGCCGTGGTCGTCGGGATCGCCGAGGCCGGTCTCGCGGAACTTGCGCAGGCGATCCAGGATGAGGTCGCGGATGTCGGCGGCGTTCTCGACGCTGTGAAAGACGCCGGTGTGGAGCGACTCCTGGCCGGGACGCTGCTCCTGCGGGCTCGAGCTGCCGCCGGCCGACTGCACGCGCAGGTCCGCCAGCCCGAGCAGCCGCTGCAGCGGGCCCTGCTTGATCTCGACCTGCTGGAGGTTCGCAAAGCTCATCGTGGACTCCTGCAGCCGGAGCAGGCCGGTGCGGATCCGCAGGCTGCGGTCGGTCACGATGTACCAGTGCAGCTCGAAATCGAGGCGCACCGCGGCGAAGGTCACGGGCAGCTGGACCAGGAAGAGCAGGACGCCGCCGACCTCGATCACCTCGAGGAGGATCAGCGCCCAGTCGGGCGTGCGCCGGGCGAGGAAATGGAAACTCTGGCGGTTTTCCCCGGCGGCGTGCCGGACCCGGGACGGGAGCGCGGGGCCGGACGGCGAGGCGGCGGGGACGGTTGCCGCCGGCGCGACAATGGTGGAACGCGGCGGGTCCGACCGGGAGGCGAGCACCTCGGCCCGGAACCAGGCCAGGAAGCCGAGGGAGATCAGGATGCCGACCACCGCACCCACCTGAGTCAGGAACCAGCGGGCAAGGCAGAGTTTGAAGAAATTGCGGCCGGCGCGGAACACCCGGACGGAATCCGGCGCGCCCAGGGGCGGTTCCGGGGCGGGCGGCACGCGCAGGAGGCGCAGGACGAGCTCGCGGAGGCGGTCAAACATGGCCGGGGTCGCGGGACGACGGCCGCTGGGCCTGGAGCGCGAGGCGCGTCTCGCGCAGCTCGCGGGCGACGTCGCGCAGGGCGGCGGCCAGCTCGGCGTCGGGCGCGGTGTCCGCGGGGGCGGCCGCACCGGCGGCCCGGTGGGCGGGATCCTTCACGCCGCGCATCTTGGAGTAGAGAAAGTCGCGCACCGCCTCGAACTCCCGCAGGCCCTCCAGCGTCATTTCCGCGCCCGCGCTGCCGCTGGCGGTCTGGATGAGCACCTTGGCGAGGCCGAGCCAGCGTTCCACCAGGTTGGAGCGCAGGTGGATGTCCTGGATGCGCGCGTAGTTGATGATGATCTCGCGGCGGAAGAGGATGCCCCAGCTCATCGAGATGCCCTCGCTGGTGAACTTGTACTTCAGCGTGTGGTACCGAAAATACATCGGCAGCAGGAGAATCGGGAAGAGCGGCGGGACGATCAGGCAGCTCAGCAGGTAGTACGTCCAGAGGCTCGGGTGGGGACGCTCGATCGCCAGAATCGCGGCCTCGTCGGGATGCGGGTTCACGATCCGGCATCACGCCGGAAAATCCCCGCGGCGGCAAGCGGCAAGGCTAGGCGCGCAGGGGTGTGGGGCGGGGTCGCCGACCCCGCCGATTCGTCCATGGACCTACATTCAAGGCGGGGTCAGCGACCCCGCCCTACATGGGCTTCGAGCCTCTTACTTGACGGCGGCGAGCTCGGCGTTGAACAGCTCGCGGGCGCGGGCCCGGGCGTCGGGCAGGGGCAGTTCGCCCTTGTCGAGCTTTGCGAGGAAGGCCTTCTGGGCGAGGTAGTCCTTGTTCACGACGCCGGCCTTGCTCTGGAGCATGCGCCAGGCCTTGCGGCGCTCGACGGCGAAGAGGACCATCTGCCGCGTGACGGCGTAGTACTTCATCTTGCCCTGCTCCTCGGCCTTGATGTGGCAGCCGAAGTTCGGGACGAAGCTGCGGTGCGCCGGGTTGAACACGCGGCGGTGGATGACGTCGTCCTGGGTGATGAAGAGCAGCAGGTCGTCGAGCAGGGGGAGCTGGGCGGCCTCCGCCTCCTTGATCACCTTCACGTGCTTGCGGAAGCGGCCCTCGGTGATCGCCCAGTGGGCGACGCCGAAGCTGTATTCCTCGCCGGTGCTGGCGTACTTGGTGCGCCACCAGTCGCGGTCGAGGCTCGGGTTGCCCTTGAGGTCGAGGGCCTCCTGCGAGGTCTCGCCGCGGCGCGGGTTGAAGACGAACTCGGGCATGCCGCGGGCGTCGCGCACCAGCTTGGCCTGGTCGGCGCTCATGTTGTCGCCCACGCCGTGCTCCGGCTGGCAGGTGGTGTAGGCCTGGAAGAAGGCCGTGCCGCGGTACTCGAGGCCGTCGAGCATGGCCTTGTAGAGCTTGGCCGCGTTGGCCATCGAGACCTGCGCGACGAACGGCGAGCCGTGGCCGCTGGTGAAGGCCTCGGCGACGTTCTTCTTCTCGATCAGCTTGCCCTGCGACGCCACGCCGAACTGGTTCATGTCGTAGCCGCCGAGCATGGTGGACGAGTCGGAGTTCTGGCCGCCGGTGTTCGAGTAGACCTGCGTGTCGAGCATGAGCATCTTCACGTTCGGCCGGTTTTGGAGGATGACCTTCGAGACGTTCTGGAAGCCGATGTCACCGAGCGCGCCGTCGCCGCCCACGACCCAGACCTTCGGCAGCTCGCGGATCTCCTGCTCAGTCATGAGCGCGTCGTCGAGGTGCGTGAGGGTGAAGTACTCGGCCTCGCTCGCGACCTGGTCGGCGCGGTCGAGCAGCGCGTCCGTCAGGCGCTCCGGCGCGACGGAGCGGCGGGCGTGGTTGACGATCAGCGACTCGGCCATGAGCCAGGAGATCGTGGCGCCGTCCTGGAAGAGCGAGTTCATCCACGGGTACGGGTGCGGGTTGGCCGGCGGGGTGGAGCCGTAGACCGTGTTGCAGCCCGTGCTCGCGCCCATCATCATCACGGACATGCCGTTCGCGCGGCGGCCGTCGACGGCCTGGAGCTCCTGATGGTTGAACGCGTCCTGCTGCAGCACGGCGACGAGGCCGCCGATGAGCTGCGCGTCGGTGATGGCGCCGTGCTGGGCCTCGTGCGCGGCGATGCGCTTGGCGGTGTCGGCGTCGTTCTCGCCGCCGAGCCCGACGATGACGTGGGCGAAGGTGCGGTGGAGGAGCCGGTGCTCGGCCTCGCTGCGCGCCTGGAGCGCCGCGAGCTTGGCCGGGCCCTCCGTTTCCAGCCGCGCGGCCTTGGCGCGGAGGCGCTCGGCCTTGCGGTGGTAGAGGGGCCGCATGTAGGCCTCGGTCACGCTCGCGGCGGAGCGGAGGATGCTCTTCTCGCCGCAGCCGGCGCAGGCGCCGTCGCCGGACACCAGGGCCTCGTAGTTGCGGCGCACCATGAGATGATTGCGGAGCGCGGCCTCGCGGGAGCCGGCGGCATCGGCCTCGTTGTAGAGGCCGAGGAACTTCTGCGGGGTGTCCGGCAGCAGGCGCGAGAACACCTGCGCGGTGGTGAGCTCGGCGTTCAGCTCCTCGGTCTCGCGCGTCATCCGCAGCGCGTCGTGGTCGCCGCAGACCTGCACGCACTCGCCGCAGCCCTTGCAGAGGTCGGAGACGAAGATGGAGAACAGGCCGCCGGCGCCCGGGGTCTTCGCCTCGAGCGAGCGGAAGATGGCCGGCACGTTGTTGTAGGCGAGGGGAAGCTTGCCGATGATGGCGGTCAGCTGGTCCTTGCCCGCGGCGGAGACGCCGGCGAGGGCGACGACCTCCTCGCGGATGATCGTCGCGAACGGCACGCTGGCCTTGGCCTTGACCGACTCGTTCATCCGGGCGCGGGCGCGCTGCTCGAGGCCGGCCAGCTCGGCGCCGTAGGCGCGGCGGTCGGCGGGGTCGGTGACGTAGTTGTTGATCGCGGTCTTGAGGATGACGGCGACCTCCTGCGCGGTGTTGGGCAGCGCGGTGTCGGGGCACGCGGTGATGCACTCCATGCACTGGGTGCAGTTCTCGGCGATGTAGACGGGGGTCTCGCGGCGCGCGACGTACTTGGACTGCGTGGCGCCGGTGCCGGCGCCCATGACGCCGACGGACGCGAAGGCGCCGGCGGGCTGGTGGTAGCCGAGGCCGGCGCGGAACTCGGAGTCAAACTTGGCGAGCGACTGGACCGGCGCGCGCGCGGCCTGCAGGGCGGGCGCGGGGATGCTGCCGCAGCCGGAAGTGCCGCAGCCGGCGGTCGGGATCATCGGCTGGCCCGCGACGGGCGCCACCAGCGGGTTGCGCATGGACGAGCGGTCGGGGTCGTCGGCGCGGCCGAGCTTGATCTCCTGCACGCGGGAGAAGCCCTCGGTCATGACCGTCATGTTCGAGTTGACGACCGCGTCGCCGAAGCGGGCGAATTTCTTCTCGTACTGCTTGCGCACGACCTTGTGGAACTGCTCCTCGGAGATCCCGAAGGTCTTCAGGAACGGCGACACGCGGAAGAACGCGCCGAGGAAGGAATTGCCCTGCATGCGCAGCTGCAGCTCGGTCTGGCTGGTCGCCTTGCGGGCGATCTCGAAGCCGGGGAGGATGAAGACGCGGATCTTGTTCTCGAGGACGAAGCGGCGGTGCTTCGCGGGGATGCGCTGCCAGGCGACCTCGGGCGAGTCGCTGGACTCCCACACGAGCGAGCCGCCGGGCTTGAGGCCCTCGAGCGGGTTGGTGTGGGTGAAGGCCTTCGGGTCGCAGCAGAGGACCACGTCCACGTGGTTCAGCTCGCAGTTCACCTTGATCTGGGACGGCGCGACCGTGAGGTAGTAGTTCGTCGGCGCGCCCTTCTTCTCCGAGCCGTACTTCGGGTTGGCCATGACGAAGAGCTTGTCCACCAGGAAGCCGTCGGTGTCGTAGGTGGGCGTCTGCTCGGAGATGAACTGGCCGAAGTCGCCGATGATCGAGCCGAGGTTCTTGCCGGTGGTGATCATGCCCCAGCCGCCGATGGAGTGGAACCGCACCGCGATCGCGTTCTCGGGCAGGAGGGAGGGCGTGTCCTTGCTGATGACGGCGTAGGGGTGGTTCACGCCGAGGACGAAGAACGACTCGCCGTCGGCGGCGCCGCGGCCGTCCTGGCGCCGGGCCGAGCCGGTGGCGTACTCGTAGGCGCCGAGCGTGTGCTCGGGCCGGAAGTCGCGCGAGCCGATGCCGTACGCGCCGCGGAACAGGCGCGGGGTCTCGGCCGGGGTGAGCGCGGGCAGGGCGCCGCCGAACTTGGCCGCCTCCTGCGCCTTGCCCAGCGCGACGCGGACGTCGCGGGCCAGCGGGTTGTCGCCGGCCAGGCCCTCGTCGGTGCGCTCGAGGATGATGACGTTTTTCTTGCCGCGCAGGGCGTTGACCATGGCGGCCTCGGGGAAGGGCCGGATGACGTTGAGGTGGATGGAGCCGACCTTGGCGTTGCGCTGCTCGCGCAGGTAGTCGCAGGCGGCCTCGATGTTCTCCGCCGCGCAGCCGAGCGAGATGAAGACGGTGTCGGCGTCGGCGGTCTTGTACTCCGAGAGGAAGCCGTAGTGGCGCCCGGTGAGGCGGCCGAACTCGGCGTAGCACTGCTCGAGGAAGCCGAGGATGAACTCGTTGAAGTTGTTCCGGCGCGCGACCACGCCGTTCATGTGGTGCTCCTGGTTCTGGACCGGGCCGAGCAGGATGGGGTTCTTCAGGTCCATCATCAGCGGCACGCGGCGGCGCTTCGCGCCGAACAGCTCGCGCTGCGCCGGCGTCGGGCAGTCGATCGGCTCCTCGGGCGCGCCGAGGAACTCGCGGAGCAGCTCCGCCTCGGGCGCGAGGTACATGCGCTCCGAGTGCGTCGTGAGCATGCCGTCCTGGATGTTCATGCCCGGGTTGAGCGCGAGCTCGTTGGCCCGGCGCAGGATCAGCGCCTGGTCGGCCGCCTGCTGCGCGTCCTTCGCCATCAGCATCGTCCAGCCCGTGTCGAGCACGCCGTAGAAGTCGTCGTGGCCGCAGTGCACGTTCAGCGCGTGCTTGGTGAGCGCGCGGGCGCCGACCTCGAGCACCATGGTGGAGAGCTTGCCCGGCGCGTGGTAGTACTGCTCCATCGCGTAGGCCAGGCCTTGGCCCGAGGTGAAGTTGACGGTGCGCTTGCCCTGCACCGCGTAGGCCGTGGCGCCGCCCTGCGCGGCATGCTCGCCCTCCGTCTCGACCGCCACCTTCTGCACGCCCCAGACGTTCAGCTCACCCTGCGCGTACGACTGCTGGTAGATCTCGCCGCCCTCGGTGGACGGGGTGATCGGGTAGAACACGCCGCCCTCGGTGATGCGCGTCTCAACGTACTGCGTCACGAGCTGGTTGCCGTTGCACGTGACCCGGATGCCCGGGTACTTGGGCCGCGAGGAGGCGGCGGACGACGGAGTGGGGGACGACGGGCCGGCGGGAGAGGTGCTCATGGGGAGACGAAAGGGGCGGGGTTGACGGGGTTCATTCGGCGGGTAGGCCGAAATAATTAGGACGCGAAAGTGATGGCGGCTTTCTGGGTGGGTTCAAAGGAAAACCGCGCGATTCAGCGGGGGCACCGGCCCGGGGTTCCCGGTCAGGCCTGGAAGAACTTGAGGGTGCGGCGGAGGGAGGCGATCAGGACGTCGATTTCCTCCGGCGTGTTGTACAAATAGAAGCTCGCGCGGGTCGTGCTGGTCAGGCCGAGCTTGCGCATCAGGGGCTGGTTGCAGTGGTGGCCGCCGCGCAGCGCGACGCCGTCCTCGTCGGCAAACGTGACGACGTCGTGGGCGTGCACGTGCTCGAACGCGAAGCTGACCAGGCCGCCGCGCTCGCCGGTGGGGCCGAGGAGGCGGATGCCGGGCAGGGTGGCGAGCTCCGCGTAGGCGCGGCGGGCGAGCGCGTGGTCGTGGCGCTTGATGGCGTCGCGGCCGAGGGCGTCGAGGTAGTCGCAGGCGACGCCGAGCCCGATGGCGTCGGCGACGTTGGGCGTGCCGGCCTCGAAGCGCTCGGGGGCGGGCTTCCAGCGCGCGCCGTCGAAGTCCACGCTCGCGACCATGCCGCCGCCGGTCTCATCGGGCGCGAGCTGGTCAAGCAGCGCGCGGCGGCCGTAGAGGACGCCGATGCCGGTGGGGCCGCACATCTTGTGGCCGGAGAAGGCGAGGTAGTCGCAGCCGAGGGCCTGGACGTCGAGCGGCGTGTGGCCGACGGACTGCGCGGCGTCCACCACGGACAGGGCCCCGACGGCCCGCGCGCGGCGGCAGAGCTCGGCGACCGGGTTGATCGTGCCGAGGGTGTTGGAAATGTGGGTGAAGGCGAAGACCTTCACCTGCGGCGTGAGCAGCTGATCGAGCGCGGCGAGGTCGAGCCCGCCCTCGGCGTTGGCGCCGACGACCGGGACGAAGCGCAGCGTCGCGCCGCTGGCCTTGGCCGCCTGCTGCCACGGCACGAGGTTGGAGTGGTGCTCCATCTCGGTCGCGAGGATGACGTCGCCCGCCTTCAGCTTGGCGCCGAGGCTGCGCGCGACGAGGTTGATGCTCTCCGTCGTGCCGCGCGTGAAGATCACCTCGGCGGGATCGGCCGCGTGGATGAACCTGGCGAGCCGGCTCCGCGCGCCCTCGTAGGCGTCGGTCGCGCGCATCGAGAGCGCATGCAGGCCGCGGTGGACGTTGCTGTTGTCCCGCTCGTAGTAGCGCACGAGCGCGTCGATGACCGCCTTCGGCTTCTGCGCGGTGGCGCCGTTGTCGAGGTAGACGAGCGGCTTGCCGTTCACCTGCTGGTGCAGGATCGGGAAGTCGGCGCGGACATCGTTCCAGGAGGGGCTCATTGAGTTGAAAGTTGAGCGTTGAAAGTTGAAAGCACGGGAGGGCTTTGGCCGAGGGCTTGGAACGCGTGGGTTGCCGGATCTTTCAACCGATGGCTTACAACTTTCAACCGACTGAGCCCGGTTCAGTCATTGTGGGTCTCCGTCGTGGCCGGGACGGGGTCGCCCTTGAGCGCGTTGAGCGCGGCGTGCCAGCCGAGCGTGGCGCACTTGATGCGCGCGGGAAAGGCGTGCACGCCCGCGAAGGCGCCCAGGTCGCTGATCTCCTCGGGGGCCTGGCCGGTGGTCACGATGTCGTGGAACTGCTGGAAGAGCGCCTCGGCCTCGGCCGCGGTCTTGCCCTTGAGCCGGGTGGTCATGAGCGACGCGCTGGCCTGCGAGATGGCGCAGCCGGAGCCGTCGAACGAGAGGTCCGCGATGCGGTCGCCCTCGAGCCGCAGGTAGACGCTGCACTGGTCGCCGCAGCTCGGGTTGTCGCCGTGCGCCACGCGGTTCGCGGTGGGCAGCTTGCCCCGGTTCCGCGGGCGGCGGTTGTGGTCGAGGATGACCTGCTGGTAAAGTTCGGTGAGATCGGCGGACATGGCGCGAACCCCATATTGGTTACCGCTTCTGGCCGGTTGGCAACTGCGACCTGCAGCCGCGGGGTCGAACCACCTAATGCTTTGGGAGTAATTGGCCCTCGGAGCCGCCGCGCGCTTGCCCCCGGGCTGGCCGCGGGCCAGCTTGGGTGGTAATTCGTGTCATCCCCATGACCGCCGCCGACCCCCCGCATCTGCTTTCCGGCCAGGGCCTGAACCTCGCGCTCCTCCGCGGACTGCGCGCCCGCCGGGCCCGGCTCGGGCTCACGCCGGAAGCCCACCAGCGCATCGCCGCGTCGCGGGCGGTGGTGGACCGGCTGCAGGCCGGCGAGCACTCCTATTACGGCATCAACACCGGCTTCGGCGCGCTGGCGCACACGCGCATCGCCCCGGGCGACATCGAGAAGCTCCAGGAAAACCTCATCCTCAGCCACGCCGTGGGCGTCGGCCCCGAGGTCGACCCGGCCATCGTGCGGCTCATGCTGCTGCTCAAGGTCAACGCGCTCGCCCTCGGCCTGTCCGGCGTGCGTCCGGTCCTCGTCGATTACCTCCTGCGCTTCCACAACGCGGACCTCCTCCCGGTGGTCTATGCCAAGGGCTCGCTCGGCGCCTCCGGCGACCTAGCGCCGCTGGCCCACCTCACGCTCCCGCTGCTGGGGCTGGGCGAGGTCTGGATGAACGGCACGAAGCGGCCCGCGCCCGAGGCGCTGGCGTCGGTCGGGCTCGCGCCGCTGCGCCTGCACTCGAAGGAGGGCCTGGCGCTGATCAACGGCACGCAGTTCATGGCCGCCCACGCGGTGCACGCGCTGCTGCGGATCGAGGACCTGATCCGGACGGCCGATCTCGTCGCCGCCATGACCCTCGAGGCCATGCGGGGCAGCGCGACGCCGTTCGACGCGCGCATCCACGCCGCGCGGCCGCACCCCGGCCAGGCGGAGACGGCCGACAATGTCCGCCGGCTGCTCGCCGGCTCGGAGATCCTGCCGTCCCACCTCAACTGCGGCAAGGTGCAGGACCCGTACTCGCTGCGCTGCGTGCCGCAGGTGCACGGGGCGGTGCGCGACGCCGTCCGGCATGCGCGCGCGGTGGTCGAGATCGAGATCAACTCCGTCACCGACAACCCGCTGGTCTTCCCCAACGGCGACGTCGTCAGCGGCGGCAACTTCCACGGCGAGCCGCTGGCCTTCGCGCTCGACTACCTGGCCATCGCCACGGCGGAGATCGCCTCGATCGCCGAGCGCCGGCTCTACCTCCTGCTCGGCGGCGACACGATGGGGGAGAAGAAGCTGCCCAAGCTCCTGATGAGCGACACCGGCCTGAACAGCGGCTTCATGCTGCCGCAGTACGCCGCCGCCGCGCTGGTCTCGGAGAACAAGATCCTGGCCCATCCCGCCTCGGTGGACTCGATCCCGAGCTCGCTCGGCCAGGAGGACCACGTGTCCATGGGCGCGATCGCCGCGACCAAGCTGCTCGAGGTGGTGAACAACGCCGAGACGGTCGTCGCGATCGAGCTGATGAGCGCGGCGCAGGCGCTCGACTTCATCCACCCGCTGCGGGCCGGCCGCGGCATCGAGGCCGCCCACGCCGAGGTCCGGCGCCATATCGCCTTCGCGGAGGCCGACCGGCTGTTTCACAACGACATCCAGACCTCCCTCGAGCTGGTCCGCAGCGGCACGCTCCTCGCCGCCGCCGAGGCCGAGTGCGGCCCGCTCCTCTAGGCCGGCATGAACACCGCCCGCACCCTCCGCGCCCCGCGCGGCAACCAGCGCACCTGCCAGACCTGGGCCGCCGAGGCCGCGCTGCGCATGCTGCTGAACAACCTCGACCCGGAGGTCGCCGAGCGCCCGCGGGACCTCGTCGTCTACGGCGGACGCGGCAAGGCCGCGCGCAACTGGGCGTGCCTGGAGGCGATCCTCGCCGCGCTGCCGAAGCTCGCGCCCGATGAGACGCTGCTGATCCAGTCCGGCAAGCCCGTCGGCGTCGTCCGCACCCACGCCGACGCCCCGCGCGTGCTGCTCGCGAACAGCAACCTGGTCCCGAAGTGGGCCACCCAGGAGGTCTTCGACGACCTCGAGCGCCGCGGCCTGATGATGTACGGCCAGATGACCGCCGGCTCCTGGATCTACATCGGCACGCAGGGAATCCTGCAGGGCACATACGAGACCTTTGCCGAGGCGGGGCGCCAGCATTTCGGCGGCGACCTGGCGGGCCGGCTCTGCGTCACGGGCGGCTGCGGCGGCATGGGCGGAGCGCAGCCGCTGGCGGTCACCATGGCCGGCGGCACGTGCCTGATCGCAGACGTGGACCGGACGCGGCTGCAGAAGCGCGTCCACGACCGCTACCTCGACGAGATCGCGCCGGACCTCGACACCGCGATTGACCGCGCGGTCGCGGCGGCCGGACGGCGCGAGGCCCGGAGCGTGGGCGTGGTGGCGAACATCACCGACCTCCTCGAGCGGCTGATCGCGCGGAAGGTGCGCGTGGATGTGCTCACCGACCAGACCAGCGCGCATGACCCGCTGGTCGGGTACGTGCCCGCGGGCTATCCGCTCAAGGCGGCGGCGGTCCTGCGCCGGCAGGACCCCCGGAAATACCAGCGGCTCTCGCTCGCCTCGATGGCGCGGCACGTGCGCGCGATGCTCGCGCTGCGGCGGCGCGGGGCGCAGACCTTCGACTACGGCAACAACCTCCGGCAGCACGCGTTCGACCAGGGCGTGAAGCGCGCGTTCGACTTCCCGGGCTTCGTGCCGGCGTACATCCGCCCGCAGTTCTGCCTCGGCCGCGGCCCGTTCCGCTGGGTGGCCCTGTCGGGGGATCCGGCGGACATCCTCGCGACCGACCGCGCCCTGATGGAGCTCTTTCCGCGGGACGCCGCGCTGCACCGCTGGCTCCGGCTGGCGGGCGAGCGCGTGGCGTTCCAGGGGCTCCCGGCGCGCATCTGCTGGCTCGGGCTCGGCGAGCGTCACCGCGCGGGACTGCTCTTCAACCAGATGGTGGCCGACGGCCGCGTGCAGGCGCCGATCGTGATCGGCCGCGACCATTTGGACTGCGGCTCCGTGGCCAGCCCGAACCGCGAGACCGAGGCGATGAAGGACGGCTCCGACGCGGTCAGCGACTGGGCGATCCTCAACGCGCTGGTCAACACCGCGAGCGGCGCCTCGTGGGTCAGCTTCCATCACGGCGGCGGCGTGGGCATCGGCTACAGCCAGCATGCCGGGCAGGTCATCGTCGCCGACGGCACGCCCGACGCCGCCCGCCGGCTTGAGCGCGTCCTCACCAACGACCCGATGATGGGCGTGTTCCGCCACGCCGACGCGGGCTACGAGCTGGCGCAGGGCTGCGCCCGGCGGCTGAAGGTGCCGATCCCGATGGCCGGGGCCAAGCGCGGGCGGAGGCAGGTCGCGAGCAAGCTCGCTCCCACATGAGCGGCCAGGCCCCGAAATTTCCGCAAGGTGGGAGCGAGCTTGCTCGCGACCTGACCACCCGTCCGCGGGTCGGCTATGCCGACCTGCGGAGTCACCGCTGGTCGTCTCCGGGAGCCAGGTATTTTGTCACCTTTTGCACGGCGGACCGACGGACGGGCCTGCACCTGCCACCCATCCTCGCTGGCCTGCAGCGGGAGTGCAGCGCGATCGAGGATTTCGGCGGTTGGGTGATGCGGGCGAGCGTGGTCATGCCCGACCATGTTCACCTCCTGCTCGCATTGGGCGAAAAGTTGTCCCTGGGCCAGGTGATCGCGCGCGTGAAGGCGAAGACCTCGCCGAAGCTGCGCGTCGCCCAACTGCGGTGGGAGGCCGGCTATTTCGAGCGGCGGCTGCGCGAATCCGATTCCGTGCTGCCGATCATCCATTACCTGGGGATGAACCCGGTCCGGGCCGGACTGGTTTCCCAGGGTGAGGAATGGCCGGGATTTTGGTGCCGCGCGGAGGATCGGCGCTGGTACGAGGAGAATGGTCCTGGGGCCGGGACCGAAGCGGATTGGTTGAGCTTTGCCGAGGGGGTTGGGCCGCGTAGGCTCGCGAGCAAGCTCGCTCCCACATCAGCCTCGGGTTCAATCTCCACCTCCCGCAAATGACGGCGATTCCACCCACCCAGCCTGGCAAGTGGCCCGCGGCGATCGCCGCGGCGCGCTTTGCGGCGACGATCCGGCGGGACTCGACCGCGGGGTGCGCGGTGGCGCTGCTCGGGCTGCCGGACGACACCGGGGTCAGGCTCAACCACGGCCGGCCGGGGGCCGCCGGCGGGCCGACGGCCTTTCGCGCCGCGCTCGCGCGCTATGGCGCGGCGGATCCCGCGGGCAGCCCGCTGCCGCAGGTGTTCGACGCCGGCGACGTGAAGCCGGGACGCTCCCTCGATGAAACCCATACGCGGGTCACTGCGGCGACTGCCGCGCTGCTTGAGCGCGGGCTCTTTCCCATCGCCATCGGCGGCGGCCACGACCTGACCTTTCCCTTCGTGCGCGCGGTCGCGGCCCGCCACCCGCGGCTCGCCGGGATCTACTTCGACGCCCACCTCGATGTCCGCGAGACCGCGGGCTCGGGCATGCCGTTCCGCCGACTCATAGAGGACTGCGGCGTCTCCGCGCTGCACCTGCATGGGTTTCGGCCGCTGGTGAACTCGCGCGAGCATCTGGCCTGGTTTCTCGGCCATGGTGGCCACCTCTGGCCGGAGGCGTCGGGCGTGGGAGCGAGCTTGCTCGCGACGTCGGGGCGCAGGGTCGCGAGCAAGCTCGCTCCCACCTCGAGCCCGCGGACTCGGAGCGCGGTGGCCATGGCCAAGGATCTCTTCGCGAGCTTCGACCTGGACGTGCTGGATGCCGCGCATGCGCCGGGGGTGAGTGCGCTCAATCCCGCGGGCTGGTCCGTGCGCGAGGCCGAGGGCTGGGTGCGGGCCTGCGGCGCCGATGGGCGCGTCCGCTGCTTCGACCTGATGGAACTCAACCCCGCTTTCGATGTGGACGGCCGCACCGCCCGCGTGGCGGCGCACCTGTTCCTGTCCTTCCTTGCCGGTTTCGTGGAGCGATGAGCCAGCTGATCCGCAACGCCCGCATCCTGACCCTGGCGTCGCCCGCCGGCCCGCCGCCCGGGCGCCCGCACCGGGGCCGCGCGCTGGGCGACCTGGGCGTCATCGCCCACGGCGAGGTGCTGGTCAGCGGCGACCGGATCGCGGCGGTGGGTGAGAAAGTCGACGCGCCCGCGGACGCCGAGGTGATCGACGCGAACGGCCGCGTGCTGCTGCCCGGCTTCGTGGACTGCCACACCCACGCGTGCTGGGCTGGCGACCGGTTGGCCGAGTGGGAGCAGAAGCTGCAGGGCCGGACGTACCTGGACATCCTCAAGCACGGCGGCGGCATCCACGCCACCGTGCGCGCGGTGCGGGAGGCCACGCAGAAGCAGCTCGCCTCGGGGCTCCGGGACCGGCTCGGGCTCATGCTCCGCGAGGGCACGACAACCGTGGAGGTGAAGAGCGGCTATGGCCTCACGACGGAGGCCGAGCTCAAGCTCCTCCGCGCGATCCGCCGCGCCGCCACCGAGTGGCCGGGCACCGTGGTGGCCACGGCGCTGCTGGGCCACGCGTTCGAGGGTGAACTCGAGGAGTATGCGAAGATGGTGGTGAAGGAGATGCTGCCGGAGGTCGCGCGCGAGTTTCCCGAGATCACGGTGGATGCCTTCTGCGAGCGCGATGCTTGGACGGTGGAGGCGTGCGTGCGGCTCTTTGAAAAGGCGCGCAAGCATCACCCGATCCGGGTGCACGCGGACCAGTTCAATTCCCTCGGCATGATTCCCGAGGCGATCCGCCTGTTCGCCCGCAGCGTGGATCACCTGGAGGCCGCGACGAAAGCAGACCTCGTGGCGCTGGCCGCGTCCGAGACGATGGGCGTGATCCTCCCTGCGACGGGATTTCACACGGACCAGCGCTACACGCGCGCCGGGTTCTTCGTGGACCAGGGTGGGGCGGTGGCGCTCGCCACCAACTGCAATCCCGGCTCGGCGCCGACGCACTCGATGCCCTTTGCGATCGCGCTGGCGGTGCGGCACTGCGGGCTGACGCCAGCGGAGGCGATCGCGGCGGCGACCGTGAACGCCGCGGCGGTGCTCGGGCTCGCGGACCGCGGCCGGATCGAGCCCGGCCTGCGCGCGGACCTGATTTTGCTGCACCACCGCGACGAGCGTCAGCTCGCCTACGAGCTCGGCGGCAACCCGGTCGACCTCGTGATCTGTAACGGGCAGAAAATCTGATCTGGACGGTTTAATCGCGGAGACACGGAGGGACGGAGACGCGGAAAATCACTGTTTGCTTCCGCGTTTTCGTCCCTCCGTGTTTCCGCGATTGCCTGTCTAGGGGCGCCGGCGTATCGCCGGTGACGTGTCACTCGCCCATTTTCTTGGCCAGGATCTGGTGGTCGCCTTGGGGAAACTCGATGCGGGCCATGTGCTGGGCCCGTGGCGCGGGGCCCGGCCGCAGGACTGCCGTCCGCGGATGCGGTTCGCCCCGGTGCTGTACGGCGAGGACCATGCGCACGGCCATGCCGAGCTCTGCCTGCTGCTGGAGGGGCGCTGCCGGTTCAGTTTCGAGCACGCGGGCTGCGTGCTGCAGGCCGGCGACCTGGTGGTGCTGCCGGCGGGACTGCCGCACGCCGAGGCCTATGTCCGGCCCGGCGAGGGTTACCGGCTGGCGTGGTGGAGCCTCAACGAGGCGGAGCCGCGGCTGCATGTGACACGTTACGCCCGGCGCGGTGGGTTTGCGATGGAGCACCTGATGAACCTGGCGCTGCTGCCGGCGGATGCGCGGGAGAAGCTCGCGAAATTGCGGGCGCTGGCGGCGTCGGCGCGGCGGCCCGATGCCGACGCCGTGCGCGAGGCGATGCTGTCGGTGACGCTCGCGCTCTACCGGCGCGTGCTCGACGGCGGCGAGGCCCAGCTCGACTCCCGGGCGCAGCTCGTGCGGCGCGCGACGGAATTTGTCCGCGCGAACACCGGCCGGGCGCTCGCACTCGCCGACGTGGCGAACGCGGTGCACGTTTCGCCGAACTATCTCACGAGCCTGTTCCGGGCGGAGACAGGCACGCCGCTCGGGCGGTTCATCCTCGCGGAACGCATCGCGCTCGCGCAGCGGCGCCTGCGGCCGGCGGGGGCGACGGTGAAGTCCGTCGCGGCGGAGTTGGGCTTTGCGGACCCGTTCACCTTCAGCCGCGCGTTCAAACGCGTGACCGGCCAGTCACCCAAGGCCTGGGCTGGTCAGCGGACAGCCCCGCGACCCGGAAACTGAATCCAAAGATCGACCGGCCAGTGCCATGTGGGAGCGAGCTTGCTCGCGACTCCGGCGCCATCGGTCGCGAGCAAGCTCGCTCCCACAGTTTCCACAGCTTCTACCGCGCCCACAGCTCCTTTGGGGCCGTAATTTTCGACATGGCTTCGTAAACCCGGCCATTCCCAACCGGCCGGGGCTGTGCTAGCCTTGGGCCCCATGAGCTCCACCCTGGCCCCGGCCGCGTCGAAACTTGCCCTGCTCGGCGGCACGCCGGTCGGCAAGGTCACCTTGCCCAAATTTCCCACGTTCACCGAGAAGGCCATCGGCCGCGCGGCCGACATGCTGCGCCAGGGCAAACTCTTCGGCCTCGGCCGCAAGCACGTCCCCGAGATCGGCGAGGCCGAGGGAGTCATCTCGAAGTATCACGCCAACCGCCACGTGCTCGCCACGAGCTCCGGCCATGCCGCGCTGCAATCCGCGCTGGCCGGCCTCGAGATCTGCTGCGGCGACGAGGTCATCACGACGCCGTATACCTGGGGCGCGTCCATCTCCTGCATCCTCCACCAGAACGCCATCCCGGTGTTCGTCGACGTCGACCGCGCACAGGGCCTGATCGACCCGGCGCAGATCGAGGCGGCGATCACGCCGCGCACGAAGGCGATCCTCGCCGTCCACCTTTTCGGCCAGCCGGCCAACCTGAAGCGCCTCCGCGCCATCGCGGACAAGCACAAGCTCATGCTCATCGAGGACGGCAGCCAGGCGCACGGCGCCGAGTTCGAGGGCATCCGCGTCGGCACCGTCGGCGACGCCGCCGGCTTCTCCTGCATGGGCGGCAAGGTCCTCGCGACGACCGAGGCCGGCTACATGGTCACGCCGCACGAGCGCGTTTACTGGAAGGGCGCGATGATCGGCCAGCACATGGGCCGCGCGACGGACGACGGCATGCCGGACGACCTGAAGCCGTATCTCGACTCGCTCGTCTACACCTACCGCGTCGCGCCGTTCAACGCCGTGCTGCTCACCGAGCAGTTCGCGAAGCTCGACGCCGAGTTGTCCGAGCGCCGCCGCCATGCCGACCTCCTGCGGTCGCACCTCGCCACGGCCAAATACCTGAAGCTGCCAGTCTACGGGCCGGGCACGAAGCCGTCGTTCCACCTGATGTCGTTCACTTTTGACTCCGACGCCGCGGGCATCACGCGCGACACGTTCGCCGCGGCGCTCAAGGCGGAGGGGCTGTTCTGCATGGGCTATGTGCCGTCGGTCATCTCGGACTGGAAACGCCTGCACTGGCAGGATTACCGGGGCCCGCGCGTCAACTGGCTGTCCGCGCTCGAGGCCGCCAAGGTGGACTACCGGAACCAGGCGCTCCCGAACGCGCGCTGGCGGGTCAACCAGGCGGTGGAGATGCTCTTTGACATGGTGGCGCCGAACGAGGCAATGGTGGCCCGCATGGCCGAGATCATTCTCAAGGTGGAGGCAAACGTCGACGCGCTGCGGGAGCACGAGCGCACGGCGGGCCCCGCCGCCACGGCCCTCCGGAAATGAAAGCAGGCTTCGCCTCGGCCGACATCACCCCGCGCCTGGGCGTCCAGCTGGCCGGCTACGGCCCGTATCGGAACCGGGCGGCGAACAAAATCTTCGCGCCGCTCTTCGCCCGCGCGCTGGCGGTGACGGACGGGAGGCGCCGCGCAATCCTCGTCAACGTCGAGCTCTGCGGCACGCCGCGTCCGCTCGCGATCAAGATCCGGGCAGCCGTGGCGCGGCGCACCGGATGCCGGCCGGCCGAAGTCCTGGTGACCTCGACCCACACGCACAGCGGGCCCTCGACGGGCGGCATGCTGGGCTGGGGCGAGGCGGATGCGATTTATTGCGAGACCCTGCCGGCGCGGATCGCCGATGCCGCCGCGAGGGCCTGGGCGGCGCGGAAGAAGATCGCCTGGCGTTACGCCGAGGTGCCCTGCGAGGGCATTGCGATCAACCGCGAGACGGACCGGGGCGGATGGATGTTTGACCCGATCGGCGTGCGGCTGGCGCCGAAATGGCGTCCGGCGCGGCCGGAGGAGACGGACCCGACCCTGCGCGTGCTCGCGGCGTATGCCGGAGGGAAGCTGGTGGGACTTCTGCACCATTTCGGTTGCCACGCGGTGATTGGCAGCGAGCAGACCTTTGACGTGCACGGGGATTTTGTCGGGCTGGCCTCGCAGCGGATCGAGCGCGCGTTCCCCGGCGCGACGGCAATTTTCCTCCCCGGGGCGATGGGTGACATCAACCCGCCGGTCTGTCACCGCGGGGAAAAGGAAACGCACCGCGCGCTGCGCGTGCTGACCGGCAAGTATGCGGCGGCGATTCGGCGCGGGCTGAAGGCGGCGCGACCGCTGGCCGCAGGCGGCGTGCGCATCGTGCAGCATGACGTGACGTTTTCGCGGAAGCCCTGGACGCGCTCGGGGATTCGGAAACGGATCGCGGGGCTGGAAAAGATTTTCAGTGCACCGGGCGTCACCGACATCACGACGGTCGGCGAAAAACCGCTCCAGACCAACGGCCTGAACATGGTGCGGCTCGAGGGCTTGCGCCTGGTGTTGTCGAAATTCCAGGGCAACCGCGGGCCGAATCCGCCGGTGACGGTGCATGGCCTGCGCATCGGGCCGGTGGCGCTGCTCGGAGCCGGGTTGGAGGTTTTCCACAGCCTGCAGGCACCGGTGGTGCAGGCCAGCGTCCATCCTCACACCTGGGTCGTGAGCCTGACCGGCGGGATTGGCTACGCGCCGGATGCGCACGCCTGCGCGAAGGCCGGCTACACGGATGACCTCGTGCCCGCGATCGTCGGCGAAGTGCCCTACGCGAAGATTTTCGAGGAACTGCCGCGCGCGCTGGTGAAGCTAGCCCGGCAGTTGTAGGGCGGGGTCGCTGACCCCGCCTGAGCGATCGCCTGCGCCTAGCCCCGGCAGCCTGTTGTCGGACGCTAGATTTTAACCACGAAGGGCACGAAGATCACGAAGCCCAAGCCCGGATCGGCCTTCGCGCTCTTGGCGACCTTTGCGGTGCACCCGCCTTAGATCCGAAGTTTCACCCTGAATCACGCCAAGCGCGCAAAGCTCGGAGGCTTGGCTTCGTGGTCTTCGTGCCCTTCGTGGTAAATTATGGGCCTGGAACACGGACGGGCGAAGGCGGGGTCGGCGATCCCGCCCTACATCAGTCGAAGGTGGCGGGCTGGCCGGTGCGGGAGGACGCGTAGATGGCATCGGCGATGCGGGCGAAAAGGAGGGCGTCCTGGAGCGTGGTCTCGGGCTTGCGCGAGGTGCGGATGGCGTCGACGAAGTCGTTGACGACGCCGTCGTGCTCGGAGGTCAGCGCGCTCTCGTCGCCCTCCCAGATCACGCGGGTCCGCACGCCCTCGCCGGGGATGGGCTCGGTGAGGACGATGTTGGCGGACGTCGCCTTGAACATCTGCAGCGTGAGCGTCCCGCGCTCGCCGGTGATCTGCCAGCGGTTGTCCGGCGGCAGCGTGGAGAACTCGGCGCGCTCGTAGGTGAGCACGCAGCCCTCCGCGAAGGTCACGATCGCGGCGACGTGGGTCTCGGCGTCGGAGCCCGGCGCGACGTACGCCTGGTAGGCGGGGGCGACGGGCCAGGTGCGCGCGAGGGCGAAGCGCGGGGTGAGCCGGAAGTCGAGCAGGCCGAGGAGATAGTCGAGGTCGTAGCAGCCCCAGTTGACGAAGATGCCGCCGCCGTTGAGGTCCCGGCGCAACCGCCAGGCCGGCGGGTTGGCGGCCGGCTTGCCGGGCACGCTCACGCCGCGGCAGGTGATCGTGCGCAGCGGCCCGAGGGCGCCGGTGCGGAGGAAATTGCGCGCGGCGCGGGCGGAGTCGAAATGCCGGTAGCGCGAGGAGCACACGGCGCCGACGCGGTCGCCCTGGGCGGCGATCAGCGCGCGGACCTCGCCCGCGTTCATGGCGACGGGCTTCTCGGTGAGGACGTGCTTGCCGTGCTTGAATGCCTCGAGGGCGAGGGCGGTGCGGAGGTTGGCGGGCAGGGCAAGGATGACGGCGTCGATCGCCGGGTCGGCGAACAACTCGCTGGCGCTGGCGGTCCAGCGCGGCACGCCGAACTCGGCGGCGGTCTTCTGGGCGACGTCGGTGCGGACATCGCAGACCGCGGCCGCGCGGGCCGTCGTGAGCTTGGCCAGGGCCCGCAGGTGATACTGGGCGATAACGCCACAGCCGATGATCGCGACGTTGAGCATGGGCTTACGGGTGGGAGACCTAAAATGAACCACTAGTTATCGCTCATGCCGCTAAAACCTAACCGGTCTGGGCGAGACACACGACGGTGCGTCCGGATTAGCGGGATTTGGCGTCCATTAGCGGTTTCTTGCGGCTCAGAGCCCGAGGTATTTGTCGCGGCCGGCAACCAGGGCCTCGACCTTGCGGTCGGCGATGCTGCGCTTGAGCATCCAGAAGCCGCAGTCGGGGTGGACCCAGCGGACGCGGCCCTCGCCGACCTTTTTCTCGACGGCCTCGATGCGCGCGGCGACCTCGTCGGCGGTCTCGATGTGGTTCACCTTGATGTCGATGACGCCGATGCCGAGGGCGATCTTCTTGTCGATCTGCTTCAGCGCATCGATGTCGCTCTTTGGGCGGTGGGCCAGCTCGAGGACGAGGTGGTCGCAGTGCAGCGCGTTCAGGAAATCGACGAGCTTCTGCCAGTTGCCCTTCTGGATCGTCTGGCCGCCGTAGTTGCCGAAGCAGAAGTGGACGGCGCGCTCGCCGTCGATCTGATCGAGCAGCAGGTTCATCGACGCGGCGGCAAGGGGGGCGTCCTCCGGATTGCCGGGGATGTTGGCCTCGTCCACCTGGATGCACGGCGCGGGCAGCCCGGGCATCTGCGCGGCGAGCACCTCGCCGAGGGCCATCGTGAGCTTGTCGAAGCTGCCGTAGTGGTGGTCAAGCAGCGTGCGGGCGAGCATGTAGGGGCTCGTGACGGTGAACTTGAACGGGCCGCCGGCGACGGCCGCGGCGCGCTGGCAGTCGGCGAGCAGGTTGAGCGAGCCCTCGCCGAGCTTGCCGGTGACGACGCCGGCCGGCTTGCGGCGGAAGCCCATCGGGTGGTGGCGGGAGAATTCCTCGGTGACCGAGCGGCCCACGACGGAGGAGATGCCGGCCATCGGGCGGATGAAGTACTCGATCATGCCGTTCGTGTCGGGGTGGTTGACGTCGAAGCGGTACAGCTCGCCGTCGGTCGGCAGGTCGATGCCCGCCTGGCGCTGGAGGTCGAACACGACGCGCGTGGCATCGATCACGGCCTGCTCGCTGGGCAGCGCGGCGAGCCAGTCGGGCACCGGGTAGGAACCGACGGTGGTGGTGAGGATGCGGGGCTTGGAGGGAATTTTGGCCATGGGCGGGAGGAGGAAGCGGGAGAGAATGGGAAATCCCGCCGGGAACGAGAAGGATTAAGTTGAAAAATCACCGGCGGGAGCGGCCGGCGCCGGGGCCAAACCCCGGTTTGTCATTCGCCCAAACCCTCCCTAGCGCTTTGGCCATGCAACGTGTTACCGGCCTGGACGGGGTGCGGGGGTGCGCCATCCTCTGGGTGCTGCTCTACCACTTTTTCGCGCTGGTGCCGAAGGCGCCGTGGGTGGCGGCGATCCCGCTCGTGGGCCCGCTGGCGGATTTTGGCTGGATCGGCGTTAACCTCTTTTTCGCGCTCTCGGGCTATCTCATCATCCCGCTGCTGGCTGCGCAGCGCGACGACCCGAATTATTACCGGCGATTCTGGTGCCGCCGCGCCTTCCGCCTGGTGCCGGTCTACCTGCTGTGCCTGATCTCCTATGGCGTGGCGGTGGCGCTGTGGCCCGACGCGAGCCCGGACCGCCAGCGGCTGCTCGATCCGGCGATCCCGCTGTGGACGTACTGGGCCCTGGTCCAGAACGTGTGGATGTCCGCCCGGAACTACATGGGCGGCGAGTGGCTGCGGGTGACCTGGTCGCTGGCCGTCGAGGTGCAGTTCTACGCCCTGATCGCCGTCATGGTCCGAATGATGCCGCGGCCGCGGCTGGTGCCGATGCTCGCGGTCCTGACCGCCGCGGTGGTGCTGTTCCGCTACGCCGTGGTGTTCCTCAACCCGGGCTCGGCCGCGCCGATCGTGCTGCTGCTGCCGTGCCGGCTCGATGCGTTCCTGCTGGGCGGGCTGGCGGCGCTGCTGCCGGGACCGGTACCGGGCGGGGAAGGGCGGCGGCGCCTGCTGGCGTGGATCGCGCTGGCGGGGTCGGTGGCCGCCTTCGGCTGGTTTGCGCACGGCGGGTTTGGCGGCGCCACGCGCCTGGTGCTGCCGTTGTATTACCTGATGCTGTCGGTCGGCTGCGCGGCTGTGCTGGACCTGAGCGTGCGCTCCGCGGCGCCGGTGCGCTGGCTGATGCAGAACGCCGTGATGGTGCGCGCGGGGCAGCTGAGCTATTTTGTTTACCTGTTCCATCTCCCCGTGCTGTGGACGGTCTACCAGCTCGGTTCCGGCGGGGCGCCGAGCCTGGCGCAGGGGCGCGGGGTGGGGCTGATGCTGGTCGTGCTGGGAGTGCTCTATGGACTGGCGGAGCTGTCGTACC
Organism: uncultured Opitutia bacterium; assembly: GCA_903825285.1. Lineage (GTDB taxonomy): Bacteria > Verrucomicrobiota > Verrucomicrobiia > Opitutales > Opitutaceae > Opi-474. The sequence continues at coordinate 42,330 of CAIJZY010000014.1, forward strand.
GCTGGCTGGAGGCGCCGCTGATCGAGCGGTCGCATGGGTATTTCAGGCGGGTGGGAAGGGTGGAAGGCGCGCGCGCGGATTCCCGGTGAGGTTGGCGTGCGTTGCTTGAGGCAATGGGCGAAGGCCAAAGTCGCCTTTTAGAAAACGCGTGGCCTGACCCTGACTTGAGGTATCGCTCAAACGCGAAGGCCTGCCGCTGGGAGGAAAACGCCAGGTAGGTTTGCAGGCGCCACGGGCGATGCCTTGCGGTGGACGGAAGCTTGCCGTCGTTGTGTTCGGTGAGACGCCGGCGAAGATTTTCCGAGAAGCCGATGTAGCGAACGGCCGGCCAGGAAGTGCTTTCGATCAAGTAGACGTGGTACACGTTTCGAATCGCGCAGCCGCCAAGATTTGGGGCTGCTGGTGTGGGGCATGTATTATCAACATCAATGGCCAGTGGCGTGCAGCGGGGTGGGGGCGGGATCAGTGCAAGTGATGGGGAGCGGAGGAAATCTAGGGTAGTAGAAATCATGCGACGCGCTCGAAGGTCGCTTCTGATTCCTGTTGGCATCCTTCGCTGCGGCGTCTGTGGCTTCGACTGGACGCCCAGTAAACGGTGGATGGCCGTGCCATCCGAAGCTTGGAGAGCGAGATGAGCGGGCTGGATCCAAAGCGGAAGGCCCTCCTTCGCCAAGGCTTCGGAGGGCATCCTTCGCTGCAACGATGCCATGCCCGCGACGATCCCAGTATGCCGTGGATGGCCGTGCCATCCGAAGCTCGCAGAGCCAAGGATGGCGGAGAGGGAGGGATTCGAACCCCCGGTAACCTTTCGGCTACACGCGCTTTCCAAGCGCGCGCATTAGACCACTCTGCCACCTCTCCGGGGGCGCATTACGGCCGGCCTGACGGGACCCGACCGACGAGCGAAGGGTGAGAACAAAGGGAGATCAGCCGGGGGTGGTCAACGGAAAATCCTCGCCCTGTTTCCGCTCTGAAACGGCCTGAAAGAAACATTTTTCAAAAGCATCTTGCGCGACCCGGAGCGCACCTCAACCCTGTGCCGGATTTTTGATCTCACCGACCCGTACCGCGCAACCATGGTCACGCCCAACACCGAACTGGCTTACAACGGCAAGATTGAGGGCGAAGTCGTCGTTTCCCAACTCGACGCGGTGATCAACTGGATCCGCACCAACTCGATGTGGCCCATGCCCATGGGCCTCGCCTGCTGCGCCATCGAGCTCATGGGCTCCGCCTCCTCCCGCTTCGACATCGCCCGCTTCGGCGCCGAGGTCATGCGCTTCTCCCCGCGCCAGTCCGACTGCATGATCGTCGCCGGCACCGTCACCTACAAGATGGCCTCCGCCGTCCGCCGCATCTACGACCAGATGGCCGAGCCGAAATGGGTCATCGCCATGGGCGCCTGCGCCAGCTCGGGCGGCATGTACCGGAGCTACGCGACCCTGCAGGGCGTGGACCGGATCCTGCCCGTGGACGTCTACGTGAGCGGCTGTCCCCCGCGCCCCGAAGCGCTGCTCGACGCGCTCATCAAGCTCCAGGGCAAGGTCCGGCGCGAACGCTCGGCCACCCAGCTCCTCCGCTCCTGACCCGGCCGCCCGCGCATGTCCGCCTCCCTCCTTACCGCCCTCCAGGAAAAATTTCCCCAGGCCCGGCCGCGTCCCAGCCTTGACCATGCGGCGGTAAACGTCCCGGCGGACACGATTCTCGCCGTCCTCCAGGAGCTGCGCGACGCGCATGGCTACGATTTCCTCGTGGACCTCACGGCCATCGACTGGGCCGAGGGCGCGACGCCCCGCTTCACGGTCGTCTACCACCTCCGCTCCACCACCCACCACGGCTACGTGCGGGTGGCGGCGGACTGCCCGAATGCCGCCGAACCTGCCATGCCCAGCGCCTGCGGACTCTGGGCGGGGGCCAACTGGCACGAGCGCGAGACCTACGACATGTTCGGCATCGCCTTCACGGGTCACCCGGACCTCCGCCGCATCCTGATGTGGGACGGCTACCCGTATTTTCCCCTGCGCAAGGAGTTCCCGCTGGCCGGCATCGAGACGCCGCTGCCGGACGCCGAGATCGGCGCCGAGACGGGTGCCGCGGCCATCCCGGCCCCGATGGCCGGCGGGCCGTTCGTCGCCGCGCCGGGCGAGATCAACCTGACCGAGGCCGAGCCGCGCGCGAAGGACGAGAGCTGGAACGAGGCCCGCGCCAAGCCGACCCCCTGACGCCCGACCATGGCCACCGAATTTTCCTTCCCTGATCCCGCCGCCAAGGCCGCCATCGCCGAGTACGAGAGCGAGAAGCTCTCCCTCTCGATGGGCCCGTCGCACCCGTCCACGCACGGCGTGCTCCGCCTGCAGCTCGAGCTCGACGGCGAGGTCGTGACCAAGTGCGAGCCGATCATCGGCTACCTGCACCGCGGCGACGAGAAGATCGCGGAGAACATGACCTACAACCAGTTCGTGCCCTACACGGACCGGCTGGATTACATCGCCCCGCTCGCGAACAACATGGCCTACGCCATCGCGGTCGAGAAGCTGGCGAAGCTGGAGGTGCCGGCGCGCTGCCAGGCCATCCGTGTGCTCACGGCCGAGATGGCGCGCCTCTCCTCGCACCTCCTCGGGCTCGGGGCCTTCGGCATCGATACCGGCGCGTGGACTGTGTTCATGTACACGTTCAACGAGCGCGAAAAACTCTACCGCCTGTTCGAGGAGCTGACCGGCGCGCGCTTCACCACCAGCTACAGCCGCATCGGCGGCCTGGCCCGCGACGTGCCCGAGGGCTGGACCGGTCGCGTGAGCGCGTTCTGCGACCAGTTCCTCCCGATCCTCGAGGAGATCCTGGCGCTGCTCACCCGGAACAAGATCTTCATGGACCGCACGGTCGGCATCGGCGTCATCTCGAAGGAGGACGCGATCGCCTACGGCCTCACCGGCCCAAACCTGCGCGGCTCCGGCCTCGGGCTCGACCTGCGCAAGGACTGCCCGTACTCGGGCTACCAGCAGTACGAGTTCGACGTGCCCGTGGGCACGACCGGCGACAGCTACGACCGCTATCTCGTTCGCGGCGAGGAGATGCGCCAGTCGGTGCGCATCATCCACCAGGTCATCGCCACGTTCCCCGGCGGCCCGTGGTACGCGACCGAGGCCCGGAAGATCTTCGCGCCGCCGAAGGACAAGATCCTGACCTCGATGGAGGAGCTGATCCAGAACTTCATGCTCGTGACCGAGGGCCCGCAGATGCCGGCTGGCGAGGTCTACTTCGAGGCGGAGAACCCGAAGGGCGTGCTCGGCTTCTACGTGGTCAGCAAGGGCGGCGGCGTGCCGTGGCGGCTGAAGATCCGCGCCCCGTCGTTCTGCAACCTCTCCATTCTCCCCAAGCTCTGCGTCGGCACCATGGTGTCCGACGTGGTCGCCATCCTCGGCTCCCTCGACTTCGTCATGGGCGAGTGCGACCGATGAATACCGTAGTGAGCATCGAGTAGCGCGTAGCGAGCATGACCAACCATCCCATCCCTCCCATCCGCGCGAAACGCTCCAGCCTCCTACTCGCTACCCGCTACCCACTACTCGCTACTTCCGAGCAATGAATCTCCAGCCCGCCACCCTCCAGCGCATCGACGAGGTGATCACGCATTACCCCGAGAAGCGGAGCGCCACGCTGCCGCTGCTGCACCTGATCCAGGAGGACGTCGGCCACCTGCCCGCGGACACCGAGACCTGGGTGGCGGAGAAGCTCGGGCTCCAGCCGATCAACGTCTACGAGGTGGTCACATTCTACCCGATGTTCCGGCGCCAGCCGATCGGCCGCCGCCACATCAAGGTCTGCCGCACGCTGTCCTGCGCGCTGCTGGGCGGCTACAAGACCTGCGAGACCTTCGAGCAGGAGTTCAACACCAAGGCCGGCCACACCTCCCCCGACGGCGAGGTCACGGTCGAGTTCGTCGAGTGCCTCGCCAGCTGCGGCACCGCGCCGGTCGTGCTGATCGACGACGACCTCCACGAGAAGGTCGACTGCGCCAAGGCCAAGCAGCTGAGCGCCCAGATCAAGGCCGAGGCCGCCCAGAAGAAAGTAGCGCGTAGCGGGTAGGGCGTAGCGAGCATCCACTCCAGCCATCCACCTCACCACGAATTTCACCCGCCGCCCTTACCGCTCCGAGCTGATTTAGCCACTCGCTACCCGCTACTCACTACTCGCTACAGCTCCCTCCGCCATGTCCGCCCCCGCCCAAACCCGCATCATCTTCCAGCACATCGACGAGCCGGGGTACACCAACGACCTCGCGTGCTACGTGCGGCATGGCGGCTACGAGGTCCTGAAGTCGGCGGTCAGGCGCAAGCCCGAGGAGCTCATCGACGAGGTCAAGAAGTCCGGCCTCCGCGGCCGCGGCGGCGCGGGCTTCCCCTGCGGCGTGAAGTGGGGCCTCGTGGACCGCAAGAGCGGCAAGCCGATCTACCTCATCGTCAATGCCGACGAGTCCGAGCCCGGCACGTTCAAGGACCGCTACATCATCCACCAGGACCCGCACCAGCTGATCGAGGGCACGATGATCTCGTGCTTCGCGAACAACGTGAAGCAGGCCTACATCTACATCCGCGGCGAGATGCCCCACGGCGCGCGGATCCTGGAGAAGGCGATTGCCGAGGCCCGCGCCGCCGGCTTCGTCGGCCCGAACATCCTCGGTACCGGCTACAGCTGCGAGCTCTTCGTCCACCGCGGCGCCGGCGCCTACATCTGCGGCGAGGAGACCGGCCTGATCGAGTCGCTCGAGGGCAAGCGCGCCAACCCGCGCATCAAGCCCCCGTACTTTCCCGCCGTCCTCGGGCTCTACCAGTGCCCGACGATCGTGAACAACGTCGAGACGCTCTGCCACGTGAAGTACATCGCGCAGCATGGCGGCGCCGCCTTCAGCCAGATCGGCACGCCGGGCAACACCGGCACGCGCATCTTCTGCGTCTCCGGCCTGGTGCAGCGCCCGGGCTACTACGAGTTCCCCGCCGGCAAGATCACGCTGGGCCAGCTGCTCTACGACGTCTGCGGCGGCCCGCTGCCCGGACGGACGTTCAAGGCCGTCATCCCCGGCGGATCCTCGGCCAAGATCCTCCGCTTCGGCGAGCGCTTCAAGGGCAAGCGCAAGGTCGGGGCCGAGCTGGTGGACTACGACTGGGGCGTCGAGGACGTGCCCATGGACTTCGACTCGCTCGGCATGATCGGCACGATGGGCGGCTCCGGCGGCGTCATCGTGATGGACGACTCGGTCAACATGGTCGAGGCCCTCGCCAACATCAACGCGTTCTACGCCCACGAGAGCTGCGGCCAGTGCACGCCCTGCCGCGAGGGCTCGCTGTGGATGAAGCGCATCACGACCCGCATGGTCCACGGCACCGCGCGGGCGGAGGATGCGGCCCTGCTCCAGGGCGTGGCCGACCAGATCCCCGGCCGCACCATCTGCGCCTTCGGCGAGGCCTGCTCGTGGCCCACGCAGAGCTTCATGGCGAAGTTCGGCGACGAGTTCCGGGCCTATCCCGAGACCAAGAAGACCCCGAAGCCCGCGGAAGCCGCACCCCTCATCTGATTTTTTTGCCACCACGAAAATCACGAAACACACGAAAACCCGCACCCACCGATCCCTCCTCTGCTTTCGTGTATTTAGTGTGTTTCGTGGTTAAAAAAACTCTCCTGCAATGATCCAGCCAGCCAAACCCGACCTCGTCACCGTCAACATTGACGGCCAGGAGATCGCCGTGCCGAAGGGCACGAACGTGATCGAGGCCGCGCGCCTCGTGAACGTCGACGTGCCGCACTACTGCTACCACCCGAAGCTGTCGGTGGCGGGCAACTGCCGCATGTGCCTGATCGAGATGGGACTCCCGGCGGTGGACCCGGCGACCAAGGCCCCGGTCATGGACCCGGCCACCGGCAAGCAGAAGATCAACTGGATCCCGCGCCCCCAGATCGGCTGCGGCACCAACGTCTCGCCCGGCCTGCACATCCGCACGACTTCCCCGATGGTGAAGGAGGCCCGCGAGGGCGTGATGGAGTTCCTCCTCGTCAACCACCCGCTCGACTGCCCGATCTGCGACCAGGCCGGCGAGTGCAAGCTGCAGGAGCAGGCCACCGCCTACGGCCGCGGCTACTCGCGCTACATCGAGGAGAAGAACGTCAAGCCGAAGCGCACCCAGCTCGGCCCGCGCGTCACGCTCGACGACGAGCGCTGCGTCCTCTGCTCGCGCTGCATCCGCTTCTCGCGCGAGGTCGCCAAGGACGACGTCCTGGGCTTCATCGACCGCGGCAGCCACTCGACGCTCACCTGCTTCCCGGGCCGGCAGCTGGAGAACAACTACTCGCTCAACACCGTGGACATCTGCCCGGTGGGCGCGCTCACGAGCACCGACTTCCGCTTCAAGATGCGGGTCTGGTTCCTCAAGCAGACCAACTCCCTCGACCCCGAGTCCAGCGCCGGCGCCAACACCACCGTCTGGTCCCGCGAGGGCGTCATCTACCGGATCACGCCGCGGCGCAACGACGAGGTGAACGACACCTGGATGGCCGACAGCGGCCGCGTGCTCTACAAGCAGGTGCGGACCGACACGCGCCTCACCGCCGCCAAGGTCCGCGGCGCCAGCGCCACCCTCGCCGCCGCCGTCTCCGCCGCGGCCGAGCTGCTGCGCGCCGGCGGCGTCGCGATCGTCGGCTCCGGCCGCAGCACCGTCGAGGAGCAGTTCCTCACGCGCCAGCTGGCCGCCGCGCTCGGCGGCGTTTCCATCAATCTCGTCAGCCGGGTGGGGGCGGGCGACGGCCTGCTCGTCTCGGCCGACCGCAACCCGAATGTCCGCGGCGCGCTGGTCACCGGCCTCGTCTCCGCCCTGCCGTCCGCGCAGCTGGCCGGCCTCGGCGCCGAGATCGACGCCGGCCGCGTGCGCACCGTGCTCGCCATCGGCGAGGACCTCGCCGCGGCCGGGCTGACCGCCGCGCAGCTCGCGAAGGTGTCCGTGGTCTGCCTCGGCACGCACGCGAACCCGACCAGCGCCGCGGCCCAGGTGCTGATCCCGACGCTCACCGTCTTCGAGAAGTCCGGCACCTTTGTGAACCAGCAGTTCCGCCTGCAGAAGTTTGCCGCGGCCGTGCCCGGCCCGGCCGGCACCACCGACGACCTGGCGGTCCTCGGCCAGCTGGTCGCCGCGCTCGGCGGCCCGGCGGCGGCCGACCTCGCCGGCGTGTGGACGCGGCTCGCGGCGGCGGTGCCCGCGCTGGCCACCGTGACGTTCGCCAACCTGCCCGAGACCGGGCTCCTGCTCGACCCGACGCCGTACGCGGCGCTCCCGTTTGTCGAGGGCGCGGGCCTGCACCATTCCCCCGCGAAAGCCTGACGCCCTTTCCGATGCTCGACCTCTGGAACAACCTTCACCCGCTCGTACAGGGACTCATCAAGGGCCTCGCGGTGATCCTCGTGATCTTCCCGCTGGCCGGCGCGTCCTCGCTGGCCGAGCGCAAGGTCTCCGCCTGGATGCAGGGCCGCCCCGGCCCGAACCGCGCGATGGTCCCGTGGATCGCGTGGATCCCCTTCCTCAGCACGTTCCTCCGCCGGCTCGGCCTGTTCCACCTCCTCGCGGACGGCGGCAAGCTCCTCTTCAAGGAGGAGCCGCTCCCGGGCCACGTGAACAAGCTCTACTTCATCCTCGCGCCGGTGATCGCGATGATGCCGGCGTTCACGACCGTGACGGTGGTCCCCTTCGGCGCGTACCTCACCGGCTCGGGCGAGATGGTGCCGCTGATGCTGGCGAACGTGGATGTCGGCCTGCTCGCGGTCTTCGCGGTCTCCTCGCTCGGCGTCTACTCGCTGATCCTCGCGGGCTGGGCCTCCAACTCGAAGTATCCCTTCCTCGGCGGCGTGCGCGCCTCCGCGCAGCTGATCTCGTACGAGCTGTCCATGACGCTGTCGGTCGTGCCGGTGTTCCTCTGGATCAACGCCCCCGGCACGGCGGGCACCATGAGCCTCGCGCGCGTGGTCGAGTTCCAGAGCCAGCCGGGCTTCTGGGGCGGCACCTGGTTCGTGTTCCTCATGCCGGTGTCGGCGTTCATCTTCCTCGTCTCGCTCTTCGCCGAGACAAACCGCCAGCCGTTCGACATGGCGGAGTCCGAGGCGGACCTCGTGGGCGGTTTCCACACCGAGTTCGGCGCGTTCAAGTGGTCGCTCTTCTTCGTGGCCGAGTACTCGCACATGCTGGTCGGCTCCGGCGTCTTCATCCTGCTCTTCCTCGGCGGCTGGAACCCGCTGCCGTGGGTCTCGCTGGCCGACCTGATCGGCGGGCTGCACCGGCTGACACATGCCGCCGCCGTGGTGCACCCGCTCTTCGTCGGCGTGCTCTCCATCGTCATCTTCCTCGTGAAGGTGCTGGCGATGATCTTCTTCTTCATGTGGATCCGCTGGACGATCCCGCGGTTCCGCTACGACCAGGTCATGAAGCTCGGCTGGCAGCGGCTCCTGCCGCTCGCCATCGGCAACCTGGTCTTCTACGCGCTCGCCATCGCGTTCCTCCAGAAACCCGTCTAGCCCTTCCCGCGCCATGGCCGTCATCCCCCTCACCCGCAAGCCCCTCTCGCTCGTCGAGCGCACCTATGTGCCGGCGATCCTCAGCGGGCTGAAGACGACCTTCAAACGGATGTTCCGGCCGAACGACACGCTGGAGTACCCGGAGCAGCGGCCCGCGATCCCACCGGGCTACCGCGGCGTGCCGACGCTGGTGAAGGACCCGAACGGCCGCGAGAAGTGCGTCTCCTGCCAGCTCTGCGAGTTTGTCTGCCCGCCCAAGGCCATCCGCATCACCCCCGGCACCGTGCCGGAGGGCAGCGGCCGCGAACACGTCGAGAAGGCCCCGCAGGCCTTCGACATCGACATGCTGCGCTGCATCTATTGCGGCCTCTGCCAGGAGGTCTGCCCGGAGGAGGCGATCTTCCTCCAGAACCAGTACTCGCTCTCGGGCTACACCCGCGAGGAGCTGGTCAACCACAAGGACCGCCTCTACGAGCTCGGCGGCACGCTCCCCGACTCGCACTACAAGTGGGACAAGAAGAAGGCCGCCGCCGAGGCCGGCCCCGCGCACTGATGAACCTCACACGTAGCGAGCATCGCGTAGCGAGTAGCGAGCATCACGCCCGCCGGGCGTGGCGTCGGCTCGGCCTACCCGCTACTCGCTACCCGCTACCCGCTACTCCCTGACCCATGGCCCACGTCCTGTTCAACTGCTTTGCCCTCCTCACGATCGCCGGTGCGGTCGGCGTCGTCGCGAACAAGAACACCGTCAACGCCGCGATGTGCTTCCTGCTCTCGCTCGTGGGCCTGGCGGGGCTGTTCGTGCAGCTCGACGCCTACCTCCTGGCCTTCGTGCTGCTGCTGGTCTATGCCGGCGCGGTCGTCGCCCTGTTCCTCTTCATCATCATGCTGCTCGACACGCAGGGCCGGCAGAAGTGGGACTTCAGCAAGCTGGCGGTGTTCACGAGCCTCGTGGCGTTCGGCCTGCTGCTGGCCGGGCTCGGCACCTTCGTGAAGCGCGGGCAGCTCGAGGCGCCGAACCCCAACGCCGCCGGCGGCGTCGGCGCGGCGCTCAAGCCCTACGCCTACCAGCTGTTCACCACCTACCTGCTGCCCGTCGAGGTGATGGGCTTCCTGCTCCTCGTCGCCATGCTCGGCGTGATCGTCCTGAGCCGGAAGGCCGGGGCGGGGGAGGACGCGCCATGATCACCGCCACCCTCAACGAATACCTCATCCTCAGCGGCGTGCTCTTCGCGCTCGGGTTCCTTGGCGTGCTGCTGCGGCGGAACACCCTCGTGATCTTCATGAGCCTCGAGCTCATGCTCGTGGCCTCGGCCCTCGCCCTGGTCGCGTTCTCGCGCTACAACCACACCCTCGACGGCAACGTCTTCGTGTTCTTCATCCTCACCGTCGCCGCCGCCGAGGTCGCGGTCGGCCTGGCCATCATCGTCGCGCTCTTCCGCCAGCGCCGGACCATCCAGGTGAACGAGCTCGACTCCCTGAAGAACTGACGCCGATGACCATGCTCTCGCACGCCCTGTTCGTCCTCCTGCTGCCGCTGGGCTCCGCGGCGGTCATCGCGCTGTTCCTGCGCCGGGCCGGCGCCATCGCCTCGATCCTCTCCGTCGTCACGGCCACCGCCATCGCGGCCATCGCCGTGATCCTCGCCCTGCACCCCGAGCGCTTCGAGGCGTCCATGGAGTGGCTCCGGCTGGGCGACTTCTCGGTGCGCCTCGGCGTCAAGTACGACGACCTCGCCGCCCTCATGCTCTGCATCGTCGGCGTCGTCGGCCTGTGCGTCCACGTCTTTTCGCTGGGCTACATGCACGAGGACGGCGCCAAGGCGCGCTACTTCGGCGGGCTCTCGATCTTCATGTTCTCGATGATCGGCCTCACCCTCGCCGACAATCTCTTCATGATGTTCATCTTTTGGGAGCTGGTCGGCTACAGCTCCTACGCGCTGATCGGCCACTGGCACGAGCGCGCCTCGGCGAGCGACGCCGCGAAGAAGGCCTTCATCACCAACCGCGTCGGCGACTTCGGCTTCCTGCTCGGCATCATCCTCTGCTACTGGGCCAATGGCACGGTCAACCTGACCGAGCTCGGCGCCGGGCACGTCTCGAGCCGGCTGATCCCGCTGCTGCTGTTCTGCGGCGCGGTCGGCAAGTCCGCCCAGCTGCCCCTGCAGGTCTGGCTCCCCGACGCGATGGAGGGCCCGACGCCGGTGTCCGCCCTGATCCATGCGGCCACCATGGTCGCCGCCGGTATCTACATGCTCTGCCGGATCAATGTGCTGATGGTCCCCGACGCGCTCACGGTCATCATGTGGGTCGGCACCGCCACCGCGGTCTACGCCGCGTTCTGCGCCATCACGCAGCGGGACATCAAGAAGGTCCTGGCCTACTCCACGCTGTCCCAGCTCGGCTACATGGTCGCGGCCTTCGGCCTCGGCTCGCTGGCCATCGACCACCACGGGCACCGCCTGGTGATCGCCGCGGGCGTCGGCGCCGCGATGTTCCACCTCACGACGCATGCCTTCTTCAAGGCGCTGCTCTTCCTCGGCTCGGGCTCGGTCATCCACGGCTGCCACCATGAGCAGGACATCTTCAAGATGGGCGGGCTCCGGACCCGGATGCCGGTGACCTTCTGGACGTTCACGATCGGCGTCGCGGCCATCATCGGCCTGCCGTTCCTCGCGGGCTTCTTCTCGAAGGACGCCATCCTCTATCTCGCCTACGCCAACAACAAGGCGGTCTTCGTCATCCTCGCGCTCACCGCGATCCTGACCGCGCTCTACATGACGCGCCTCTGGCGGATCACCTTCTTCGGCGAGCCGCGCAGCGAGTCCGCCGCGCACGCCCACGAGGGCGGGCCGACGCTCACGCTCCCGCTCGTGGTGCTCGCGCTCCTGGCGGTTGTGGGCGGCTACCGTGCCCATTATCCCGCCGGCTTCGAGGGCGTGTTCAGCCAGGTGCCCGAGGCGGAGGGGACGGATCACCTCGTGATCCTGCTCACCAGCCTGTTCGTATTGGCCGTCGGCGCGGGCACGGCGCTCGCGTTCTACCGGCCCGCGGCCACCGACGCCCTCGAGGAGAAGGCGCCCGCGCTCTACCGGTGGCTGGCCGCGAAGCTCTGGTTCGACGAGGTCTACGGCTACTACATCGACAAGGTGCAGCAGCGCGGCGCGATGCTCCTCAACTACCTCGAGCAGATCTTCCTGGCCGGCGTGATCATCCGCGGCCTCGCCGGGCTGGTCGGCCTCGTCGGCCTCGGCGCGCGCGCCCTGCACGTCGGCCGGCTCAACGTCTACGTCTACTGGTTCCTGTTCGGCGTGGTGGCCCTCTGGCTCTTCGCCACGGGCGTCTTCTAATCTGGCGATGACCTCCCTCACTTTCGATCCCCTGCTCCTCGCCATCATGGCGCCACTCGCGGTGGCGCTGGCCATCGCGCTCGGCCTGCCCAAGCGCTGGTCCGTGCGGCTCGCGTACGCCGGCTTCGGCGTCCCGGCCCTGGTGGCGCTCTGGGCCTGGTGGCAGTATGGCGCGGCGCCGTCCGACCACGGCTACGCGTTCCTGCGGACCTACTCGACCGGCCTCGACGGGCTCGGCATCCGGCTCACGCTCGGCCTCAACGGCATCGCCCTCCCGCTCTTCGTGCTGGCCGGCCTCGTCGGCCTGGCCGCCGGCCTCTACGCGCTCCAGTCCGCGGCGGAGAAGCTGAAGATCTACCTCATGCTCCTGCTCGTCATGGTCGGCGGGCTGATGGGCGTGTTCGCGAGCGTGGACGTGTTCTTCTTCTATTTCTTCCACGAGCTCGCGCTGATCCCGTCCTTCCTGATGGTCGGACTCTGGGGCACGCGCGGCGCGACGGAGAACAGCTACGCGGCGATGAAGATGACGATCTACCTGACGCTCGGCGCGATGCTGTCGCTGGTCGGCCTGATCGCGCTCTACGTGCAGAGCGGCGCCGCCGGCGCGCACAGCTTCAACCTGATCACGCTGCGCGAGATCATCGCCGCCCGGCCGCTGGCCGAGACGGTGCAGCACCACCTCTTCGCGCTGCTGCTCTTCGGCTTCGGCATCCTGGTCTCGCTCTGGCCGCTGCACACCTGGGCGCCGCTCGGCTACGGCGCCGCCCCGAGCTCCGCCGCGATGCTGCACGCGGGCGTGCTCAAGAAGTTCGGCCTCTACGGCCTGGTCCAGATCGCCCTCCCGCTGCTGCCCGCGGGCATCGCCCACTGGGGCAGCCTCCTCGGCGCGCTGGCGGTGTTCGGCAACGTCCTCGTCGTCGGCTTCATCACCATGGCCCAGCGCGACCTCAAGCAGGTCGTCGGCTACAGCTCGGTCATGCACATGGGCTATGCCTTCCTCGGCGTCGCCACGGCCTCGGTGCTGGGCCTGGGCGGCGTGGTGCTGCTGATGGTCGCGCACGGGTTGTCCGTCGCGCTGCTGTTCCTGCTGACCACGAGCATCCACCACCGCACGCACACCTTTGACCTGACGGCGATGGGCGGCCTGGCCCGCACGGCGCCGGTCCTCGCGGCCTTCTTCGTCGCGGGCACGTTCGCCAGCATCGGCCTGCCGGGCTTCGCCAACTTCTGGGGCGAGCTCACGATCTTCGTCGCGCTGTGGAAGTTCTCGCACCTGTTCACGGTCCTCGCCGTCGCCGGCGTGGTCATCTCCGCCGTCTACGGCCTGCGCGCCGCGGCCCGCGTGTTCTTCGGGCCGCCGACCGAGGCCTTCGCCATCGTCGCCGCCGAGCATCCGCCGACCGACCTGCGCTGGAACGAGCGCGTCCCGGCGCTGATCCTTCTCGCCGCGCTGCTCTTCATCGGCTTCTGGCCCCGCTCCCTCTCCGCGCCGCTCAACGCCACGCTCGTCCAGCTGTCGGCCCCGGCCGCCGTCGCCCCCGCCGCGAAATAACGCCTCCCGCGCCATGGATTTCTCCGCCCTCCAAGCCCTCGCCGCCAGCAACGACTGGATGGCCATCTTCCCCGAGGTGCTGCTCGGCTGCCTGGCCCTGGCGCTGCTCGTCCTCGAGATCGTGCTGCCCAAGTCGCTCCACTCCTCGCTGCCGGGCGTCGCGCTCTTCGGCGTGCTGGCCATCCTGCCCAGCCAATTGCTGAGCTTCAGCGTCGGCTTCATCGAGGGCGACTCCTTCAACGGCCTGCTGCACCACTCGTACGAGGGCCAGGTCATGCGGGTGTTCTTCCTGCTCGCCGCCGTGCTGACCTGCCTGCTGGGGACCGTCAGCCTGCCGCGGCAGCGCGTGCCCCGGACCGAGTTCTACCACATCGTCCTGGTGGTCACCGCCGCGATGATGCTCCTGGCGCAGAGCAACCACTTCGTGATGCTGTTCGTGGCGCTCGAGACGGTGACGATCGGATTCTACATCCTCGTGAGCTACTTCCGCGGCAGCCCGGCGTCGCTCGAGGCCGGCCTGAAGTACCTGGTCATGGGCGCGCTGAGCTCCGCCGTCCTGCTTTTCGGCATTGTCCTGCTCTACGGCGTCTCCGGCAATCCCATGCTGGCCGAGCACACGGCGACGGGGATGAACTTCGACTCGCTCAGCGGCTTCCTCGCCGCGCACCCGCATGACTTCCTCGCCAGCGTCGGCATCGTGCTGGTGCTGTCCGGCGTCGCCTTCAAGATCGGCGCGTTTCCCTTCCAGATCTGGGTGCCCGACGTCTACCAGGGGGCGCCCACGCCGGTCACGGCCTTCCTCGCGGTCGGCTCGAAGGCCGCCGGGTTCATCGTGCTGCTGGTGCTGGCCCGCACGTTCTCGGCCTACGCCTGGCTCACGGTGCCGGTCCTGACGCTCATGGCGGGGGCGACCCTGCTGTTCGGCAACCTGGCCGCGCTCACCCAGCACAACGTCAAGCGCCTCATCGGCCTCTCCGGCGTCTCGCACGCGGGCTTCCTGCTGCTGGGCGTCGTGGCCGCCGCCACCGTCCCGCTCGGCTACGGCGCGGTCTACTTCTACCTCTTCGCCTACCTGCTCGCCTCCTACGCGGTGTTCGGCGTCATGGCGCACGTGGCCGGACCCGACGACGCCGACCAGGAGCTGGCGCACTACGCCGGCCTCTACAAGGAGCGGCCCTTCCTCGCCCTCGTGCTCGCGATCGGCCTGGGCTCGCTCGCCGGCATCCCGCCGCTGGCCGGCTTCATGGGCAAGCTCTTCATCTTCATCGCGACCTTCCGCGCCGGCCATTATGGACTGCTCGGCATCGCCGTGGTCAGCGTGGTCATCTCGATCTACTATTACTTCAGCTGGATCCGCGCGGCGTTCTTCGAGTCCTGGACCCCGCCGGCCGACGAGGCCTCCGCCCGCCCGGCCCCCACGCCCGTCGGACTCACCGCCGGGGTCATCCTCGGCGTGCTGGCCGCCTGCACCGTCATCCTCGGCTGCTACCAAGGACCGCTCGGGATGTGGTTGTCGGGACGCTGATTCGGCGGGGGTTCAGGCGAACGCCGAACATCGGACGCCCAACGCCGAAGGATCGTCCCGCGGCTGCGCCGCGCACTGGATTTCCACTTCGGCGTTGGACGTTGGGCGTCCGGCGTCGGGCGTTCCACGAGCGCCGCCCGCCGAACTACGATCTCCGCCCGCCGAACGGCGGATTAATTCCACCTGCCGTCAACGAACACATACGATCCGCCGTGGTGCTCCCACCGCGGCGCGACCCAGGTCCGGTGACCCTGCGGGGGCAGTTCCCAGTGGCCGGAGACCCATTCATGACGATGGCCGCGCCACACCCAGTAGCCGGCGATCCAGACGTGGTTGAGCGACGGACGCACCAGGATCACCTCGGACCGGGGCGCCGGCGGCGCCTCCACGACGACGACCTGCGGCGCCGGCGGGACGCTCCAGTAGCCCTCGATCCAGTTGTGCGTGCGATGGTCCCAGCGGGCCTCCACCCAGACGGCACCAGGCTGCGGCGGCATGTACCAGGCGCCGGGAATCCAGACCCATTGGCGACCGTTCCAGGAATAATGGCCGGCCACCCAGAGATAGCCGGGCCCGGGCGAGACGACCATCCGCTCGACGACCGGGCGGGGCGGGGCGGACTCGACGACGAGCGGCGTCGGCGGACCAATGTGCAGGTCGAGGGAGATCCGGGTGCCCGCGCGGGCCGGGAGGGCGAGGGCTGCGGCCAGGGCGAGGGTTGAGGCGGAAAACAGGTAGGATTTCATGGGAGGGAAGGGGAGTGGAGTTGAAGGCTGTTGGAAGACTGACGCCCGTGCGTGGTCCGGGTTACTGCCCGGTGCGGGCCTACCCCTACAGACTCATATAAAAGACGTTTGTTTCCGTCCGCGAATAGTGCCTCAGTGAACCGCCGCATGAAAGTAACCGGACTTGCCATCGTCCCGCCACCGTCGGCCGCCGACCTCCCCAAGGTCACGCCCGAGCTGCTCGCCTCCGTCCTGGCGCGCTACTCCCGCAGCAACGAGGGGCTCGCCTCCATCCTCGGCAAGGTCGACGTGGCCAACCCCGACGCGTCCATCGACCGCATCCTGAAGTTCGTGGACTACGGCCACGCCTCCATCGGCGGGCTCACCGGCGGGCTCGCGATCGCGCTCGACGGCGTCTCGATGTGGCTGGCCTGGAAAATTTTTGAGATCGCCACGATGGCCGACGGCCAGGAGTCGAGCACGCGCTACATCACGATGGAC
This sequence comes from uncultured Opitutia bacterium, assembly GCA_903825285.1. Classification (GTDB taxonomy): domain Bacteria; phylum Verrucomicrobiota; class Verrucomicrobiia; order Opitutales; family Opitutaceae; genus Opi-474. The sequence continues at coordinate 58,533 of CAIJZY010000014.1, forward strand.
GCGGCCAACCTGCCCACGCCGGCGGACATCGGCATCCCTGACGACCTGGCTAGCCGGTGGCTCGACGTGATGGCCGCCGCCTTCGCCGCGTACCACGCCGAGTACCTGCGGCTCGACCTGCTCGCCACGGCGAAGCCCGAGCTGGTCCGCGTGCCCGCCGGCGCCAAGCCCCCGGTCGTCGCCCGTCTCCGGAAAAACTACGCGCTCGACCGCGCCCGCTACTTCATCCCCTTCGCCACGCGCACCAACCTCGGCCTGGTCCAATCCTCGCGCATGTGGTCCATGACCGTGAAGCACCTCGACTCGCTGCCGAATCCCGAGGCCAAGATGGCGGCCGGACTGATCCGCGAGGAGCTGCTCAAGCAGTCGCCGCGGCTCATGCGGCACAGCTCCGCCGAGAAATCCTACGAGGAACAGGCCCGCCAGGAGCTCGCCGCCAGCATCAAGCTCGGCCTCGAGCGCCTCTCGTGTCAGCCGCTCGACGACGAGGTGTGGGTGAAGGTGGACCGCGACACGCCGCCGTGGCTGCCCGAGACGCAGCCGGTCTCCGAGGCGCTCCGGCACCGCGCCAACCGCTACGGCCACCAGGGCCTGGCCACGCGCCGCGCGCGGGTGACCTTTGCGTGGAACAACATGGCCCTCGCCGAGCTCCGCGACCTCAACCGCCACCGCACCGGCCACCGCTTCACGCCGCTCGTCCAGGGCGGGTTCTACCTGCCCCCCGAGATCGCCCACGCCGGCCATGCCGTGCTGCTCAAGGAACAGATGGAGCTGACCCGCGAGCTGCTCCGCCGCGGCTCGCCGGCGTATGTCTATTCGCTGCTGCTGGGCGCTCAGACGCCCTTCGAGCATTCCACGCAGGCGGACAAGTTCATCTACGAGGCCGAGCTGCGCACCGGCATGGGCGCCCACTTCCGCTACGCCGAGCACCTGAGTGCCGCGCTCCGCGAGTTCTTCCACCAGCTCCCCGCGGCCCGCTCCTGGGTCGTCGAGGGCACCGCCGAGCCGGAATAAGTAGGATTAGTTTTAAGGGGTAAGGTTTAGGGGGTAAGGTTTAAGAAGAATGTGCCGCTTGAGTTATCACCCAATCCTCCCCAAGCCATAAAGCTTACCCCTTAAACCTGACCCCTTATCACTTACATTTAGGTTGCCCACCCCAGTACCCATTGCGAATTTCCCCCTGTACCTGATGATCTCGCCCGGCCTGTCCTCCCGGACCGAATTCGCGCGCTGCGCATGAGCACCTTCCGCGTCCTCCAGTTTAACATGCAGTTCGGGCAGATCTGGGATGACACCTATCCCGATCGGGCGCCGATCCGGCTGGATGCGACCCTCGACGAGATCCGCGCGCACAACGCCGACATCATCCTGCTGCAGGAGGTCGAGAAGGCCCTCCCGGGCGGCGTCCAGCTGAAGCCGCCCCCGAACTACATGCGGCTCCACGCCGAGCTGCCGGGCTACGACAGCTGGTTCTCCTATCCGCGGGCCGACCCGCGCGAGCTGCCGTTCGGGCTGGGCCTCGCCATTTTCTCCCGCGGCACGCTCCACGGGCACCTGCGCATGGACCTGCCGTCGCCGCCGATCGAGTTCGAGTTCTTCGGCAAGAAGACCACCCCGACGGATCGCCTCCTCATCGGTGCCTACACCACCATGCTGGGCCGCGAGGTGAAGATCCTCAACACCCACCTGCTCGCGTTCTTCATGCTCAACTCGAGCAGCACCGCGAACCCCTTCCAGCGCAACCTCGTCGCCGAGCAGCTGGCCGACTCGCACGGTCCGACCCTCCTCGCGGGCGACTTCAACGTCAGCAAGCACCAGACCCTCGTCGCCCAGTTCGCCGAGACCGGCTACATGACCGTGCAGCAGACGGAGATCACCTGGCGCCGCCGGCCCTTCGTGCTGGACCACATCTTCCACAACTCCCAGCTGCGCTGCGTCCAGCACCGCGTCGTGCCCACGCCCGCCTCCGACCACCACTGCCTGGTGGCGGACTTCGAGTTTACGAAATAACGCGACCTACGAGCGCCGCACGCGCTCTTTTTCTTCCTCGCGCTCTTCCTCGAGCCGGGCGCGTTCGCTGGCCATCTGCTGCTGGATCTTCCCGACCTCCTCGGCCTTCTGGTCCGTCAGGGCCTCGTCGAGGCGTTTCTTCAGGAAGATCTCCCGCTCCGCGATCTTGCCCTGGTAGACGCGGTCAATCTCCGCCAGCCGGCCTTTCTGCTCCGCGGTGAGCGGGCGGGAGGCATCGGGGTCGGACTTGGCCAGGCGTTCCATCGCGAGTTCGTAGGCGCTTTTCATGGCCCCCATCCAACCACGCGCACCACCCCCTCCACAAACCAAAACCCCCCGAGGTTCGTGTGACCAGTAGGGTGAGGGTGGGTTGAATCGCAAAGGCGCGAGGATGCAAAGGTCGGGCGCAAGGTCGTTTGGAGGGCAGGGATCAATTCAGGGCATCCGTCGTGTTCGATCGCAGACAAAGGTGCAGCGCAGCACGGCTCCGAACCAAAATCAGGTTGCCTGGTCATCTTCGCGCCCTCGCGTCTTTGCGATTCAACCCCACTTCCTTCCCCTTAACCAAACCGCACTCCGAACATCAGCGTCAGCGCCACCACGGCAAAAGGCGGCCAGAAGCCGCGGCACCAGCCCTCCCATCGGCTCGCATACCCCGCGAGCAGGCTCGCCAGCAGCAGCGCCAGCGCCACCCCGCCGAGCCCCGGCACCCGGAACTCCGCGGTGAACCACATGCCCGGCAGCCGCAGGTTCAGCTGCAGCACGCGGTCAATGACCCACAGCACGAGCACCGCCGCATGGTTCGCCAGCACGCCCGCCCCGGCCCAGCCGGCCAGGCCCGCCAGCAGCGAGACGAGCCCGAAGAGGATCACGAGCGAGGACGCCGGGATGAGCCAGAGGTTCGCCAGCAGCGCGCCGGGCGTGAGCATGCTGAAGAACGCCAGACCCGTCACCGCGCCGACCAGCGATGACGCCAGCCCGAGCCCCACGGCCGCCACCAGCGCCCGCCAGGTGGCATCGCGCAGCCGCTGGTGCCAGCGCCACGCCGGCCGCGGGAGTGCGGTGAACAGCGCGGTCGCCTCCAGCCAGCGCTCCGCCAGCGGCAGTCCGAGCAGCAGCAGCGCCGCCACGATGCCATAGCTCATCTGGAAGCTCGCGCTGAAGAGGTCGAGCGGCGCCGCCAGCAGGACCACCAGCGCCGACACCGTGAGCGCCGCGAGCGGATTGCGCGGTGCGCGCAGGGCGAGCGCGACCTGCGCGAAGGCCACCATCACGAACGCGCGCACCGCCGACGGCGCCGTGCCGGTGAGGTCCACGTACAGCCAGAGCGCCGCCAGCCCGAGCCCCGTGCGCAGCAGCCGCGGGAGCCGGAGCAGCGCGAGCACCGCGCCCAGCCCGGCGGCGATCACCGCGATGTGCAGCCCGCTGATCGAGAACACGTGCATGGTGCCGCTTTGCCGGTAGCGCGCGAGCTGCTCGGGACTCAACTCCTGCTGCTGCCCGAGGAGCATCGCGCGCAGCACATGCGTGAGCGCCGGCTGCTTGGCTGCGACCCCCGCACCGAGCAGCTCGCCGCAGCGCGCCAATGCCCGCGCGCAGAACCGCCGGTAGGCCGGCGCCGCCCGCACCTCGCCCAGCCAGCGTCCGCGCGTGAGCCGGAACCCCACGCCGGCGCCCGCCAGATAGCTCTCAAACGAGTTCGGCGGCGGATTGCGCGGCAGCACCGCCACCACGCCGCGCGCCCGGAACACCGCGCCGACGATCGGCGCCTCGGTGCCGGGTACCAGGGTCAGCGCGTAGTGCGCCCGCTGTCCGTCGAGCCCGCGCACGGGCGACTCCGTCGCGACGATCCTCGCGATCCCCGCCGCGCGGCGCGGGTCGGTCCTCGGGAAAACTCGCTCCACCGTCAGCGTCGCCTCCGCCTCGCGCGGCGGCAGGACGTCCCAGCCCTTGGCCGGACGCGGCTGCACCCGCGCATACAGCGCCGCGCCGGCCAGGACCATGGCCGCCCCGAGTGTGGCCGCCCAGGTCCGGGGCCAGTCGCGCCAGCCCGCGACCAGGGCCAGTCCCGCGGCCAAACCCGCCGGAACCAGCCCCCACGCGCTCGCCGGCAGCAACCCGGCCCGGCCCGCCGCCAGGCCCGCCATCAGCGGCAGCACCAGCCAGAGCAGCGGCGCACGATGACCAAGACTCCGTTGAGCCATCCCGCTGGGGTAGGCGGACGCGCCGCGGAGAAAACCCGAAAGTCGAACTAACGCCCCAATGCCAAGTGCTGACCATACCAATGCGTTGAATCGCAAAGGCGCGAGGACGCGAAGGGCGCATCAACTGCCAGGTCTTCGCGTGCTTGGCGGTGAAAACCTCCGCCCGGATCACGCCGGCTTGGGGGCGCGGAAGAGGGGGCCGCCGGACAGGAACGAGACGTCGGGGTCCATCTCGAGCTGGCTGAAGATTTCCGGGTTGACGCTGTAGATGGCGGTGGCGATCGCGAGGAGCAGCTTCCCCTTGGCCTCGGCGACGTCCTTGCTGTCGCGGAAGAGCCGGCTGGCGCGCTTGATCGCAGTGGGATCACCGACGCGCGTGAGCGAGATCAGGAACGGCAGCACGTGGGTGTGCTCCGGCAGGCAGGGCTCGCGGTGCGCGCCGGCGCGCTCGAGCTCGGCCACGTCGGTCGAGGGCGGGTACTGCGGCGGCACACCGTTGATGGCCCGGGCGAAGACGCGCGGGCCGTGGCCCTCGTTGATGCCCTTCTCGCTGTTCTGGAGCACGTCGCCGGTGTACAGGACATGCCGCGCGAGGCCGGGGCCGCATTGCCGGAGGAAGCCGACGGGCAGCGTGACGGGCGACACGACGCAGACGGTGTCGGGCTCGTTCTCGAAATACGCGCGGAAGGCCTGCAGGATCTGGTCCATAGCCGGCGGCGTGAGCCGGATGCTAGGGTACGACGCCGGGCCGGGCTCGAAGACCGCAATGCCGGTCGCGGCGTACCAGTAGCCCGGGTTGCCGTCTGCGTCCTCGAGCGGCATCAGCTGCGACGAGAGATAGCTGCAGACCTGGTGCTGGGCGTAGTCGCCGACCTCGCGGCCGTCGAGCGCGGCGACCTCCTCGCCCGCCTTCACGAGGTCCTCGGCCCGGGCGCGGTGGAGCGGGTGGTCGGCCTCGCTGATCCACCGCAGGCCGGGGAACGGCGGACAGTCCTCGACCCCGTTGGCGACCTTGCGCAGGTGCTCACGGACCTCCGGGTATTTCGGCGTCACCCACGCCTGTCGGAAAATAGGCCTGGTATCGGAGGATTCCACGTCCGCCCATCAGCATACACTGCGCCGCGTCCTTCAACCCCAATCCTGAGCCTGCGGACGTAAGAAAAACGTCAAAAGCGGTGCATCAGACTGGCACCTAGCCGGCATGGTTTAACCCGCCAGCGGGAAAGGCCGGACCCAAGAATCGACCGCCTAGTGACCTTTCTTGGGCGGAGCGGGAGGTGGCGGGGGCACCGGCTGTGAGGGCGGTGGCGGCGGCGAATAATTCTCGCCCAGGCTCCGGCGTTCCGGAATGGGCCTGGGTGAAGGGGGCGGTGGCTGGGTTTCAGGCTTGGGATTGCTCATGGCGGATTTCGGGTTCCGGACCGGGGACAGGTTTGGTCTCCTCAGGTGACTGCAGGAATTCAATGAAATCAATCAGGTCCCGTTTCACAAGAAAGAGACCATGGCTGTTTGTCTCGATGTACTGGTTCTTGGCATCGAGCCACTTGGGGCCGTGCAAGTAAATGAATCCATCCTCCGCCGTATTTGAGTAATGCATGATCCAGCCGAAGACGCGGCGCTCATCGGCCAGGTGAACCACGACGTAGCGGCGATACTCGGCGAACACATCGAGCCAGATCGTGGCCCTGGCTGATTGCGAAGTAATGCGGATCTTCCGCAGCGCTCGGCCCAACCAGTCCTGATTCAGCGCGTAGGCCATCAGCAGTGGGAGCGCGGTCGCCACGCCAAACAACCAGGCGATCGCGGAGGCGTTGTAAGTGATGCCCCGCGTAACCACGTCACCGTGCTTCGTCTCGGTCATCTGCACGGCCGCATCGTGGCCAAAGCCAGCGCACAGGGCGTAGATAACTAAGCTCCCCAGCAGGGCTCCGACAACCTTGTCGAATGCGCTCGATTCCTTCCGATACACGAGCAGCCGAAGGACCCAGCTGGCCAGTAAACCGGGGCACAAGAACAACAGGATATTCAACACCTCATAGCTCAGCTGCATCGCCCAAGCCAGAGCACCCAATGACTCTGCCGCAATGGGAAGTTGGCATGTCGCTTATTACTCATTTGCGAATGGGTAGGAAGGGGTCGAGCGGGTCGGAGTCTGCTGGGTCAGCCGGGATGACAGTCGAACCTGGAAGCAGGCTGAAAGCCGCAGCGAGGGAAGCGGCGGGGGCGACACGGCTCGAATCCTAACCCAACCTCCGCTAGGCTTTGCGGCTAGGCCGGGCCGCTCTTGCCCTTGAGCTGGGCCTTGAGGTCGCGCCAGCGGGCGAGGCGGTCGGCAATCTTGGCCTCCCAGCCGGCGGTCTTCGGGGTGTAGAGCGCGAGGGGCTTTTCCAGGTAGTCCTGACCCGAGATGTTCTCCGGGTAGTCGTGCGAGTAACGGTAGCCCTTGCCGTGCTGGTTCTGCTTGCTGGCGGTGCCGGTCTTGTCCCGCAGCGGCTTGGGCACGGGCTGGACCGGCTCCTCCTTCAGCACCCGGTGCGCCTCGCCGAGCGCCAGGGTGGCGGAATTGCTCTTCGGCGCCGTCGCGATGTAGAGCGTCGCGTGCGCCAGGGTCAGCTCGGCCTCGGGCAGGCCGATGAAGTCGCACGCGTGGTGCGCCGCGACCGCCAGCGGCAGCGCCTGCGGGTCGGCCAGGCCGACATCCTCGCTCGCCAGGATGACCAGGCGGCGCGCAATGAACCGCGGGTCCTCGCCGCCGGCGAGCATCTTGGCCAGCCAGTACATCGCCGCGTCGGGGTCGCTGCCGCGGCAGCTCTTGATGAACGCCGAGATGGTGTCGTAGTGCTCGTCCTCGTCGGCGTCGTAGCGGATGCGCCGCTCGCGCGCGAAGACCTCCAGGTCCGCCGGCGTCAGCGCCGCGCCGTCGGCCAGGCCGAGCACGAGCACCTCGAGGGCGTTGAGCGCGCGGCGCAGGTCGCCGTCGCAGAGCACGGCGAGGTCGGCGAGGAGCGCGTCAGGGGCCGTCACGCCGCGCGCCCCGAGCCCGCGCTCGCGGTCCGTCAGCGCGGCCCGGAGCACGCCGGCGACGGCGGCGGCGGGCAGCGGCTCGAGGCGGAAGAGGTGGCTGCGGGAGAGCAGGGGCGGGTTGACGTAGAAGCCGGGGTTGTGGGTGGTGGCGCCGATGAGCCGCACGGTGCCCTCCTCGACGTCGGGCAGGAGCAGGTCCTGCTGGGACTTGTTGAACCGGTGGAGCTCGTCGATGAAGAGGATGGTGCCGGCGGCGGGCTGGCGGCGCGCGGCGGCGAGGATCTCGCGCAGCTCGGCGACGTTGGACATGACGGCGTTGACGCGGACAAAGCGGCTCTTGGTCTCGTGCGCAATGGCCTCGGCGATGCTGGTCTTGCCGCAGCCGGGCGGCCCGTAGAAGAGCAGCGAGCCGAAGCGGTTCTGCGCGACGAGCCGCGGCAGCAGGCTGCCGGCGCGGAGGAGATGGTCCTGTCCGACGACCTCGGCCAGCAGCCGCGGGCGCATGCGGGCCGCGAGGGGCTGGTGCGCGGGCTTGGCGGCCGCGGGCCAGTCCGGCGCGGGGGCGTCCGGGGCAAAGAAGTCGGTTTGATCGGCGGCAGCCATCGAAGGGACGACTGAACACGATTGGCCCCGAATGAAAAGCCGATCCTGTCCGCGAGTGAAATCACCTCGAGGAGCACGAAGCACACGAAGCGCAGCCAGCATAACTCCCAAACCTTCGTGTGCTTCGTGCCCTTCGTGGTAAAAATCTGTCGGATCGATCGCTGAAGCGCGGAGACGCGAACACAGCCACTAAGGATCGCGGCTTCGCGCACTTCGCGACCTTGGCGGTGAAAAATCTGACTACCGTCCACCCGCACCACCCACCGGCGGTTGACAGCCTGCCGCGCCGGCCAGACGGTTGGGCCTCTCCGCGCCATGTCCGTCCCGACCTCGACACCCTTCGATCCCGTGGCCTCCGTGCTGACGGACATCGCCGCCGGGCGCCCCGTGATCGTCACCGACGACGAGGGCCGCGAGAACGAGGGCGACCTCGTGCTCGCCGCCGCCAAGGTCACGCCCGAGGCGGTGAACATGATGATCCGTTATGCCCGCGGCCTGATCTGCGTGCCGACCACCGCCGCGCAGCTGCGCCGGCTGGCGATCGGCCCGATGGTCCAGGAGAACCGGGAGTCCCACAAGACGGCCTTCACCGTGTCGGTGGACGCCGCCACGGGCATCACCACCGGCATCAGCGCCGCGGACCGCGCGCGCACGATCGCACTCGTGGCCGGGCCCGAGACGCGTCCCGAGGACCTGGTGCAGCCGGGGCACATTTTCCCGCTGCGGGCCAAGGCCGGCGGCGTGCTCGAGCGCGCGGGCCACACCGAGGCCGCGGTGGACCTCGCGACCCTGGCCGGACTGCCGCCATCCGGCGTGATCTGCGAGATCCTGAACGACGACGGCGCCGCGGCGCGGCTGCCGGAGCTGGTGGAGTTCAAGCGGCGCTTCGGGCTGAAGCTCGTTTCGATCGCCGCGCTCATCGAGCACCGGCACCAGCGCGAGCAGCTGGTCGAGCTGGCCGGCACGCGTCCGTTTCCCTCGGAGTTCGGCGACTTCACGCTGCATATCTACCGCAGCCGCCTCGACGACCGTCACCACCTCGCGTTCACGCTGGGCCAGCTCGGACCCGAGCCGACGCTCGTGCGCGTCCACAGTGAGAATTTGCTGAGCGACGTCTTCCGCGCGAAGGGCATGGACAGCCACCGCTCGCTGACGGCGTCGCTGGCGGCCGTCGCGTCGGCCGGGCGCGGCGTCGTGCTCTACATGGAGCAGCCCGACGGCGGCCGCGACGCGCTGCGCCGCGTGCTGGCGCCGCCCGGCGAGGCCCCGGCCCCGATGAGCTTCCGCGACTACGGCATCGGTGCCCAGATCCTCGTCGCGCTCGGCCTGCGCCGGATCCGGCTGCTGTCCCATACCACCCGCAAGGTGGTTGGGCTGGATGGGTACGCACTGGAGATTGTGGAACAAGTACCCCTGTAGGAAACACGAAGATCGAAATCCGAAAAGGGATCCAGCGCGCGGCCACCCATGGAGAAAGTGGAGATCTTAGGGAGCTGATTCTTGCGCCTTGGCCGGCTGGATTAGGGCTTAACTCGAATTTCGAATTTCCGTCTTCGAATTTACGCCCGTTAGGGCGTATTTTGGTTGCGGACGCTTTCCATCCCGCATCCGCTGTCCGACTTCTTTCCCATATGAGTCTAGCCGCTTCCCAGTCACCAGCGCCCAAGGGCAACGCCTTCACGATCGGCGTGGTGGCGGCGTGCTACAACCCGCAGCTGGTGAACGCGCTGCTCGCGCGGGTGCAGGCCGGATTGCGGGCGGCCGGGGTGCAGGCGCGGCGGATCCGCGTGGTGCGCGTCCCGGGTTCGCATGAGCTGCCGGTGGCGGCGCAGTGGCTGGCCCGGCGCCGGCCCGACGCGGTCATCGCGCTCGGCGTGCTGATCCGGGGCGACACGATTCACTACGAGCTGATCGCGAACGCGACCACGGAGGCCCTGCAGGCGGTGGCGCTGGCCACGGGGGTGCCGGTGATCAACGGCGTGATCGTGGCCGAGACCGCCGCACAGGCGCGGGCGCGGTGCGCGGGCCGGATCGACCGCGGCGCGGAGTTCGCGCACGCGGCGCTGGTGATGGCGGATCTCCGCCGGAGGATCTCCCAATGAGCAAAGCCCAGTTTGCCCAACGCCGCGACGGCCGCGTCGCCGCCCTCCAGTATCTCTTCGCGTGGAGCCTGAATTCCCCGCAAAACCTCGCCGAGGACCTGCGGACGTTTTTCTCCGAGCTGGAGCAGCCGCGCGAGCACTACGCGTTCGGCGAGGAGCTGATCCACGGCGTGATCGAGCACCAGGCCGACATTGACGCGCGCATCAAGGCGCTGGCCCACAACTGGGAGTTCGAGCGCATCGCCAAGATTGACCTCGCGATCCTGCGGGTCGCGATGTTCGAGATGCTCTTCCGCAAGGACATCCCGCCGGTGGTCTCGATCAACGAGGCGATCGACCTCTCGAAGCAGTTCTCCAACGCCGACGCCAAGCGCTTCATCAACGGCATCCTCGACCGCGTGAAGGACCAGCTGGGCCGCGATGCGCGCAAGGCGGAGTAGGTCTGGTCGTGAGTAGCGGGTAGCGAGTAGTGAGCAGGCTGATGTTCTCGGCGGGTGCCGCCACGACTTCACGTCGCGAACTTGCTGGAAGCGCTGACCCGGACGAATTTCTACTCGCTACCCGCTACCCGCTACCCGCTACTTCCGGCATGTTTGGCCTGTTTAAAAAATTCAAAGCCGGCTTCGCCAAGACGGTGTCCGCCATTGCGGCAAAGACGGCCGGGATCTTCGGCGGGCGGAAGATCGACGCGGCGTCGCTCGGCGAGCTGGAGGAGGCGCTCTACACCGCCGACTTCGGCGTCGAGACCACCACCGAGATCCTCGCCGAGATCAAGCAGGCCTACGCCCGCGACCCCGGCCTGCAGGGCCGCCAGGCGGCCGAGATCGGCGCGACGGTCCTCAAGCGCGTGCTGGCCGGCTCCGAGGGCGTGCTGGCGCCCGTGGCGCCCGCGTCGCCGGACCGGAATCCCACCGTCATCGCGATGATCGGCGTCAACGGCTCGGGCAAGACCACCACTTCCGCGAAGCTCGCCTGGCGGCTCCGGCAGGAGGGCGGCAGCGTCACGCTGGCGGCGTGCGACACTTTCCGCGCCGCGGCCGTGGAGCAGCTGAAGACCTGGGCCACGCGGCTCGAGCTGGAGATCGTGGCGAGCCACACCGGCGCCGACGCGGCGGCGGTGGCCTTCGACGCCTGGCAGGCCGCGCGGGCGCGCGGGCGCGACTACCTGATCGTGGACACCGCCGGGCGGCTGCACACGAAGTCCAACTTGATGGAGGAACTGGCGAAGATCCGCCGCGTGCTCCAGAAGCACGACCCGACCGCGCCGCAGCACCGCTGGCTGGTGGTGGACGGCTCGCTGGGCAGCAACTCGATCGAGCAGGCGAAGGTGTTTCACCAGAGCTTCGGGCTCACCGGGCTGGTCGTGACCAAGCTCGACGGCACCAGCCGCGGCGGCGCGCTGGTGGGCATCTATCGTCAGCTGCGGATCCCGATCTATTTCCTCGGCCTCGGCGAGCAGGCCGAGGACCTGCAGCCGTTCAGCGCGGACCTCTACGCGAAGGCGGTCTTCGGGCTGGACGGCTAGGGTGTGTCTGTCGCCGCCCTCCTCCCAAGGCCGTCACCCTGAGTGAAGACTAAGGATCGCTGTGCCCATTGCACCCGAGCCTACGTTAAATTCCAGACACTCCAGCGGCGTCGAGAGAGTGTCTTAGAACTAGCGCGGGCTCGGCGAAGAGGCTAACAGCGATCCTTCGCAGTCGCTCAGGATGACGGAAGAGTAGGGTGGTTTCTTGGGTTTCAGAAATCCCACGCCAGACCGCCATAGAGCCCGCGGCGCTCGCCGTACTGTGGCGCGCCCACGCCGATGCCGGAGCCGTCGCGCAGTTCGTAGACCTCGTCGAACACGTTCACGGCCTCGAGGCGGGCGCGCAGCTTTTCGTGCCGCGCGAACCGGAAGGTGTGCTCAAGCCCGAGGTTGAGCGGATGATAGGCCGGCAGCTGGCCGGTGTTGGCGAATCCCCGGCGCAGGCCGCTGCCGTAGAGCAGGTCGGCGTACACGAGCGTGTGATCCAGCGTGTACGAGAGGCCGGTCGAGGCGGTGAGACGCTGGTCGTGGTCGAGGTAGACGTCATGGGCCGCGATGTACGCCAGCTCATCCGGGTCGAACTGGAACTCGCCGCTGGTGATCTCCCGGCCGGTCGCGCGGCTGACCGCGAGGTTGGCGTAGGCGGTGAATTTTTCCCGGGTGTAGTTGACGGAGAACTCCGCGCCGGTCACGCGGCCCGTGCGGTAGTTGAACGGGGCGAAGATGATCGCCTGCCCGAACTGGCCCTCGTCGAGCTGGTTCCGCGCCCGCTTGAGGTAGCTGTCGAGGGTGAAGGAAAGCTCGGGGCTGACCTTGTGGCTGAGGCCGAGGTCGAAGTAGTGCGACCGCTCCGCGCGCACGGGGGAGCTGGTCGTGACCGCGGCGGCGTTGGTGGTGCCGGCGAACCGGGCCACGTCGCCGGTCTGCAGGATCTCCAGCGGCGGCGGCGTGAAATACCGCGCGTAGCCGGCGTGCAGGCTGGTGGCCTCGCTGAGCTTGAACACGGCGTTGACGCGCGGGCTGAGCTGGCCCTCGCGGGTGTAGGCATCCACGCCGTCGGCCCGTGCCCCGTAGTTGAGCGTGAGGCGGTCGCCGAGCTTCCACTCGTCCTGCGCATAGACGCCGTAGAGCCGGCCGCGCTTGCCCTGGTGGTCCGCGAGGGTGAACGGCACGTTGGAGGTCACCGCGCCGCTGTCATCCGCCGCGAACACCGCCGTCGCGCTGTCCGTGTTGGCGCGGTCCGCCGACACCAACAGCCCGCCGCGCAGGGTGTGGTTGTCACTCGCCGCCCAGCGCGCGTCGAACTCGAATCCGTTCGAGACGATGTCGCGCCGCACGTCGCTCGCCACGCCGTTGAAGATCAGGTCGCCCACCGGGTCGGGCGTGAAGTGCAGGCGGCTGGAGCGGTTGAAGACGACGGCCTGGAGGCTCGCCGCGCCGAGGGTCTGCTGGTACGCGACCACGGCGTAGCGGTTGGCCTCGCGCTGGTTCTCGTCCAGCTGGGCGGAATCGAACGTCGTGACCCCGGGCAGGGTGAAGGCCGGCGACTGGTCCGGGTTGTTGGGGATCTGGAAGCGCGACTCCGAGCCGCTGACGATCAGGTTGAGCCGGCTGCTGGGGCTGAGCAGCACGGAGAAGTAGCCGAAGCCCTTGAACTGCTCGCTGTGGTCATGGAGCGCCGTAGTCCCGGCGGTGGGGTTCTCGATGCCGAGGTCGCCGGAGTCGAAGCTGCCGCTCAGATAATAGTCGAGGCGGCCCTGGCTGCCGCCGGTCTCGACGCTGGGACGGAACCGGTCGTGTGCGCCCCCGTAGAGGGACAGCTCGCTCGCCGCCGCCGTGGCGCCGCTCTTGGTGTGGATGTCCACGACGCCGGAGGTCCGGTAGCCGTACTGCGCCGGCAGCGACCCGGTCAGGACCGCCATCGTGGAGACGAAGCGCGTGTCGAGCTCCGAGCCGAAGCCGCTGATCCCCTCGGGGAGGAGGACGTCGTTGATGCGGTACTGGAGGTTGGCGTGCTCGCCGCGCAGGTGGACCTGCCCGCCGGAGTCCTCCGCGACGCCGGGCACGCGGAGCAGCACCTGGTTGAACGAGGCGTCGGCGCCCTGCGACTGCGCGGAGATCTGGATCGCGGTTAGCTCGTAGGAGGTCGCGCCGAGGCTGGGGACGATGTCCTCGCGGGCGCGGTCGAGGTGGTCGGTGACGATGAATTTCTCAAGCTCGACCGGCGCCTTGTCGGCGGGGGGAGCGGCGGGGTCGGGCGCGGCGGGCGTCTGGGCCCGGAGTCCGACGGCGGTAATAATGAGGCAAAGGGAGAATGAGCGGAAAGAGTGCATGGCATGGCTGAGTTGCGGACGGGTGGACGCGCACGGAAAACGTACGCGAAAACGCGCGGCCCGGATGCGGGCGCGGCGCGGCGACAACGCGGAACTCAGCTGACCGGCGGACCCCGACCGGGCGGATGCAGGTGCCGGGAGGCCGCCAGGGCCACCTCGGCCACCTCGGGCCGATCCAGCCCGCGCCAGAGCGCGGGCGTGGCGGCCAGCACGGCGGTATCCGGTGCGACCGACACGCCGTGGGCGTACAGCACGACGGCGCAATTGTCCTCGCTGCCGCCGTCATCGCCGCCGTGGAACCAGTGGTGCAGCTCCGGACTGGCCGATAGGGCCGTCAGGAGCAGCACCAGCGCGACGCCGCCGACCGCCATCAGGCGTCGGAGAAACTCAAGGTATTGCCGGCGGCGGCGCATGTGTCGCGGAAGGTTGCCAATCCGCGCGCGGCGTCAAGCGGAAGTCGACGATGTCAGCGCGTCGGGGCGCCCAGCCACCGGACGCCGAAGATCCACCACGGCGACCCGCGGCGCTCGATGCGGGCGAGCAGCTCGCGGCCGGGCCGGGCCTCGGCGAGAATGTCGGGCGAGGCGTGGAATTCCATGGTCATCGCTCGCATCACGCCCGGGATCTCCTCGTGGCGGACCAGCAGCACGGCGCGTTCCGGCCGGACCTCGATGATCCGGCCCTTGATCGGATAACCCCGCACCGCGGCGGCGTCCTCCTCGTCGCAGGGCACGCAGGGTGCGCGGCCGGCCAGCGTGGACCGGTCGGGCAGGGTGACGAGCAGCGTGCGCAGCTTTGCAGGGCTGCCGTTGTCACCGAATACCACGGCGAGCTGGGCGGGCGACGCCTCGTAGTCGTGCACGAGCGTCATCCGCGGCACGGCGGCGAGCGGGGACGGGTCGAGTGCAGCGAGGCGAACGGCGCCACCGAGCTCAGACGCGGGCGTGATCCGACGCAGCCAGAGGCCGGGCTGCGCGCCACCTTCCAGCCAGGTCACGAGCAGCGTGCCGTCCGCAAGCATGATCACATCCACGCCGCCCCGGGGCTGGCCGAGGTCCACGCGCAGGGGTGACAGGAAACGATTGCCGGCGTCCGGTGATACAGCCGCCTGCACGCGGGCCTCTCCGCCCATCGTGACGCACCAGGCAATTCCAGCCCGGCCGCCCGCGCTGGCGAGACGCGGACCTTCGCCGGCCGGCTGCGCTTCTCCAGGAAGGAGGCTCGGACCCGCGGACCATTGATTTCCCTCGAAGCGCATCACCCGGAGGCCGCCGGTCCCGTCGGTGGCGCGGCTGAAGCCGGCCAGCAGCGCGGTGCCATTGGGAAAGGCCGCCAGTCCCGCCGAGCCTTCGCCGTGTCCGGCGGACTCGGCCCGCCGGTCGGCTTGTTCATCACTCAGGCAGCGCGTGAACAGGGATGAGTCGCCGGAGCCGTCGCGCCACGCCGCGAGCACGCGATCGTCGGCCAGCGCCTGCAGGCTCACGGAGGCGCTGGACGGTCCCCCGCGGGCCAACGGGGCTGGCGGGTTCCAGGTCCGGCCGCGGTCGGTGGATTGGCTGAAGCGGAGGGACGTTTGATCCGCGTGTCCGGTCTGGATCGTCCAGGCCGCGGTGAGGCGTCCATCGGAAGCGACGGTGAAGGCGGGCTGCCCGGCCGCGAGGTTCGCGTCCTGCGTGATCGTCCGCGGCGCGCTCCACTCCGCGGCGGCCGCGTCGAGCGTCGCGCAGCGCAGCGCATTTCCGCCCGACGTCGGCTCGATCCACGCAAGCCAGACGGTGCCGTCGGGCGCGGTGGCGAGGGCGGCGGATCGGTCCGTCGCGTTCGGGGCGGGGACCTCGCGGAGTTTCACGGGCAGGCTCGGCGCAGGATCGGCCCGGCCGGCGAGGGCCGGAAGCAGCAGGCAGAGGGCGAGGAGCAGGCGGGCCATGGCGGGAGCGGGGGACGGGTTGGCGGCCCGGGAAATTGGGATCAACGCGGCGGCTCGTGGGGCGCGCCGGTCTGGCGGCGGCCGAACGCGTCGGAGAACGCGAGGGCGGGGCCCCACCAGCCGTTTTTCCGCAGGAAGTGAGCCCACCGCGCCGGGCGGATAAGCGAGACGAGCGCCATGAGCACCAGGCCCACGGTGATGAAGCGCAGGGCGAGCCAGCCGACCTGGGCCCAGGAGCTGCCGCCGGCGAGCAGGATGCCGGCGACGATCGCGAGCGGCAGCCAGAATTTCCAGCGCGTGAACTCGAGCAGGCGCCGCCACCAGGGCGCCGGGGTGGGGCGAACCGCCGCCGCGCCCCCGGCCGCCTCCTGGTCGAGCAGGCGCCGCAGCGCGGCCGGCGGCTGCTGCAGCCGCCATGCGACGAGCCCGGTCCCGGCGCAGACGAGCCCGTGGACCAAGGCCCAGCCGCCCACCAGCCACGGGAGTCCCGGGGCCGGGATGTGCCAGGTGTGCGCCATCCACAGCACGACCGAGTCGTAGGCGCGGAAGAGATCGTCGCCCAGCAGCAGGTACTCGATGAAGAAGCTCTGCAGCGCCGCCCAGATGCCGATGAGCATCCCGCCGAGGCCGATGGCCAGCACGTTGAAGCCCAGCAGCTGCACCGTCGTGCCGAAGAGGAAGCCCTGCATGAAGATCGCGAGCATCGGCCGCAGGCGGTTGCCGCCGGGTGACAGGGCCTTGAGGCCGGAGGAGATGAACGAGACCCACATGACGCGCCCGGGCTGCGAGAGCCCGTAGCCGGCGAAGACCATCATCGCGCCCTGCAGCGCGGAGAGGAAGGTGCTGCGGAACGGGACCTTCGCGGCGTGCAGCGCGGAGCCGACGCTCATCTCGATCGTCCCGCTGGCGCCGCCGAAGAGCCCGATGCGCGTCCACTCGCCGAACTCGTCGCAGATCCGCTCGAGCTGCGCGAGCGCACCGGGGTCGGCGGCGTCGATCGTCAGGTCAAAGGGCCGCCCGAGCCGCGTGGCGATCTCGTCCACCAGCCCCGCGCGCACCGCCATCACCACGATGCGGGGCCGCTGTGCGCAGATCGCCGGCCAGAGCGGCATCAGCCCCTCGCCGCGCGCCTCGAACTTGGCGAACTCGTCGAGGAGCACGAGCGGCGTGTGCGGCGCGAGTCCGTTGGCCCAGTCCTGCAGGCGATAATAGGTGATCTCGTCGAACCGGTACGGCGGCATCCGCGTCTCGTCGCGCACCGCCCACGGCAGCGACTCGCCCGTGGCCAGCAGGCGCAGCTCGTACTCGCCGGCTCCCTCGTCGGGCGCGCGCCGCGTGCCGGCGGCGGCGAGGAATCCGTCCGTCCGTCCGCCGCGCGCCCGCTGCCGGGCCGCGAGCTCGGCCAGCAGCCGCGTCTTGCCGGAGCCGGGAAGGCCGGTGACGGCGATGAGCAGGCCCGGGGCGGCCGCGGCAGTGGACTCACTCTGGGACATGGTTTGCCCCATTCCGTCCGCTGGCATCCCCACGGCAAGCTGGATTGTGGAGATACCGGATACCGGAGTCCGATCCCCGAACATTCATTGCTGGATACTCCAAATCAAAGGGCAGTTCGTCGGTCAAAGCTGGGTCGGGCACTTCGATGTTCGAAGTTGGACGCTGGGCGTCCGACGTTCGTCCGGAAAAGCCCGGGCCCGGCACGTGACGCGGCCCAGAAGAATGGCTTGGCTCCCTCCGCTAACCGGTATGCGGTATTCGGTATTCATGTCCGCTCCTGACCCAGTTCCCGGTCCGCCGCCGCCCGTCACGGTGCTGTGCGGCTTCCTCGGCGCGGGCAAGACCACGCTGCTGCGCCACCTGCTCGGGCAGGCCGCGGGCCGCAGCTGGGCCGCGGTGGTGAACGACGTGGCGGCGGTCAACATTGACGCGCAGCTCGTCGGCCCGGTGCCCGCGGGCAAGGTGGTCTCGATCGGCAACGGCTGCGTGTGCTGCACCGTGCGCGACACCCTGGCCGAGACGGTCGCGGAGCTCTGCGCGACCGGCACCTACGAGCACGTCCTGATCGAGACGACCGGCGTGGCCGAGCCGCGGGCGATCGCGGGGCTGTTCACCCGCCGCAACGCCTTTGGCCGGAGCCTCGGGGACTTCGCGAGGCTGCAGGCGCTGGTGACGGTGATTGATGCGCGGCATTTCCTCGACGAGTGGCGGCGCGGGCGCGACCGGCCGCCGCCGGAGCCCGGGATGCCGAAGCCGGTCTTTGAGCTGATGGTGGACCAGGCGGAATGCGCCGACGTCCTGCTGCTGAACAAGTGCGACCTGGCCGACGAGGCGGAGCTCGCGCAGGTCGAGGCCGTCCTCCGGGCGCTGAACCCGCGCGCCGAGATCGTCCGGGCCGAGCGCGGCCAGGTGGCGAGCGAGTTCCTGCTGGACCGGCCGCGGTTCGACGCCGCGGCGACACTGGGCGCGGCGCAGTGGATCCGCGTGCTGCAGCCGCCGGCCGGCGGTCAGGCGGTGCGTCCGACCCCGGTCGCGGCGACGCACGAGGATGTCTATGGGATCCGCAGCCTCGTGTTCGAGTCGCGCCGGCCGTTTGACCGCGAAAAGTTCCTGGCGCTGACCCGGCAGGGGCTGCCCGCGGGGCTGCTCCGCGCCAAGGGCTTCTTCTGGCTGGCCCAGCAGCCGGCGGACATCGGCTTCCTGTCTGTGGCGGGCGGGGTGGCGCGGACCGAGTTTGTCGGGACCTGGGTCGCGGAGCTGCGCGAGCGGGGCGTCATCACCGACGCCGAGATCCCCGCGGCGGCCCGCGCCCGCTGGGTGGAGCCGACGGGCGACCGCCGCCAGGAGCTCGTGTTCATCGGCACCGGCCTTGATGAGGCCGGCTGGCGGCGGACGCTGGAAGGCTGCCTGGCCTGATCGCGGGGCGGATCCGGCCGGGATTTGATTTGCGGCCGGAAGATTTTTGAAACCCTTTCTATTCTTGTGCGTCGAAGCTGCGTGTTTCCAAATTTTCCAGTTAGACCGGGCCGGCTGAGCCAGCCCTTGTTCGGCATTCTGATCCTTCTCGCCCTGGCTTTGCCGGCGCGGGCGCATCTCGACCTTCCCGACCCGGTGGCGGCCGATTATGACGTGCTGGTCTACAAGGACGGCGACCGGCTGAAGGGTCACCTGAAGGAGCGCTCCAGCACGGAGCTCGTGTTCATCTCGGACCGGTTTGGCCGGCTGGTCGTGCCTGTCGCGAACGCGAAGGTGATCCTGGCCAACGGTGAGGACGACGCGATGGCGGAGGAGCGCGCGCACACCGAGGAGGCCATGGGGCCGTTCTCGATGCGGACCTTTCTCTCGCTGAAGGCGCTGCGGGCGGAGCTGCAGGACTACTTCGGCCCGTGGCACGGACGTTTCGCCGTTTCGACCCAGACCCAGACGGGCGCGACCGAGCTGAACAGCGACACGGTCGAGGCGCACCTGCACCGGAAGCTGCCCGACGACAACGTGCAGCTCAACGCCCGCTACGACTTCAGCGAGTCCAACAATGTCACGACCACCGACGTGATGAAGGCGGACGCGGCCTGGCGCCACGATTTCAAGGACCGGCTGTTCTCGCTCTACGGACCCTCGCTGGAATGGAACCGCGCCTACGCCAACGCCGGCCGTCCCGCCGACTACTTCCTGCTCCAGCAGGAAATCGGCGGCGGCGTGAACGTCTTCAAGTCGATCCGGCGCAACCTGCGCGTGGGCGTGTCGGAGAACTTGTTCGACCAGTGGCAGCTCGTGGCGCCCGAGTCGCACAACTCGAAGACCTCGGAGTCGGCGTTCCTCGAGTCGGACATGAAGCTCCCCTGGCAGATGACGCTGACCGAGCGCGGCGTGTGGTACTACTCGTTCAACACCGGCCGCGATGGCTGGGAAAACAAGATCGAGCTGGATAAGAAGCTCACCGAGACCTTCGTCGTCGGCGTGCGCCACGAGGTCCGCTACAACAACCCGGGCCTCACCGTGCAGGACTACTCGCTGCTGAAGCTCCTGATGGGCGTGGATTTTTAGGCGCGAGAAACGCCCGCGACGCGGGACCCCGCTCAGGCCTCGCACTTGAGCACATAGACCACGCCCTTTTCCGAGCCGATCGCGAGCTGGAGATCGTCGGGGGACCACACGAGCTTGGTGGCGGCGTTGGGCATGCGCACGGTGGCGCGGAGCGGCTGCTTGCGCTCGGGACTCCAGAGCTGGACGACGCCATCCTGCGATGCCGTGGCGAGCAGGCCGTGCGTGTGCTGGAAGGCGACGGCGCAGACCTTCGCGTCGTGCGGCAGCATCCCGGGTTCGCGGCCCTCGGGACCCGCGCCGGCGCAGTCCCAGACGCAGCAGTCCCGTCCGCCGCCCGTGGCCAGCCAGCGGCTGGTGCAGTCGAAGGCTAGTTCCTTCACCTTGCCCTCGTAGCCGCTCATCTGGAGTTCCATGTCCTGCTCCGGCACCCAGAGGTGCACGGAGGGATCCTGGTTGCCCGACACGAGCCACTTGCTGTCGGGCGACCACACCAGCGCGTGGATGCCGTTGGCGTAGGGAAACTCCTTCTGGATCACGAAGTCGTCGGCGTCCCACAGGCACACGCCCCCGAAGTACGACACCGCCACGCAGCCGCCGGCGGGCTGCCAGGCGACCGCGGAAATCGTCTTGGGCGCGGGCTTGAAGGTATGGGCCACCGAGCCATCGGACCGCAGCGCGAACAGGTTTTTTCCGGCGGAGGCGACGAGCGATCCAGAGGTCAGAGGCCAGAGGTCAGAGGTCAGATTCGGACCGGTACCTGAGTCACTGCCAGCAGCCTTCTGCCCACTGACCTCAGCCTTCTGCCCACTGACCTCAGGCTTCTGATCTCTGACCTCCCCGGCCCGAGCCCTCGGCCTCCACGCCAAGTGCTCGACCCAAGCAGTGCCGAGCGTCGCCGTGGCGATATGCTGCCCGGCCGTCGCGTCCCAGAATTTCACCGCGCCATCCTGCCCGCCGGTGGCGAGGAGCAGACCAGAGGTCAGAGGTCGGATGTCAGAAGTCAGGTTCTTGAGCTCATCACCGGCCTCAGGCTCCTGACCTCTGACCTCTGACGTCTGACCTCTGACCGCCCATGCCAGGCAGTTCGTGCCATCGGCGTGCCCGGGCAGGTCGGCCCGGCGCGCGCCGTCCGCGGCGGCGAAGAGCGACACCGGACCGCTGCCGGCGGCGGCCGCCAGCATCGTGCCGTCGGGCGACCAGGCGAGGTCGATGACGTAGTCCTCGAGCGTCGCGGCCCAGTGTTTCGTGAGTTGCATGGAGGTGCCGAAGTAGAACACAGCGGTCGCGGAGGGAAAGCGGGGATTTGGGGCGGGCAGCCCAGCATTGCCGGGCGGTTTTTTGTCGCGCCCACCTCGGCGCGCCCGTAACCCTGTCGCCGCCCCCCATCACTGCCGTCCGCAGCTGTGAAACGAACCTTCCTTATTGCCCTGTGTGTCCTGACAGTGGCGAGCGTGGCCCTGGTTCTGACCCTGCCCGGCCATCAGGGAACGGCCCCGGTGCTTTTCTGGGTGACGCAGAACGACCCGGTGAAGCGCGAGACGATCGCGGTGTTCGGCCAATGGCTCGCGCAACAGGGTCTGCCGCCCGTCGAGATCCGCATCGACAACACCGGCCAGGTGAAGAACGGGACCACCGGCGAGCCGAAGGCCCTGATCCAGGGCGCCTCCGGCATGGGCGGCGACTTGATTGACGTCTACCTCAACCAGATGGAGCTGTTCCAGGCGACCGGCATGCTGACCGATGTCACCGACATGGCGCGGGAGGACGGCTTCGACTACGGGCGGACCTATCCGGCGGTGCGCAGCGACTTCGTGATCGAGGGCCGCCAGTATGGCTTTCCACGCAACGTCGATGTCACGATGTGCTGGGTGAATCGCGACACCTTCGCCCGCTACGGCATCCCGCTCCCGCCGCACCGCTGGACGATCCGCGAATTCGAGGAGCTGGGCCGGCGCTTCATCGCGGCCGCCAATCCGCCGGGCTCGCGGCACCGCGTCTTCTTCCTGAACCGCGTGTGGCCGCCGACGCTCCGCCGCAGCCTCGGACTCTCGACCTTCAACGAGACCCTGACGCGCTGCACGCTGGACGACCCGCGCAACGTCGAGGTGCTGAATCTCCTTTACCGCTGGACGGTGGAGGAGCGGCTGCTGCCCACGCATTCGGAGCAGGAGGCGCTCGCGGCCGACGCGACCGGCTGGGACAGCTCGTTCTCCCTGTTCGCATCGGGCCGGTTTGCGATCATCTACGAGGGGCTGTGGGCGCTGATCCGGCTGCGGCCGAAGGGCGACCTGCACCTCGACGCGGTCGAGCCCTTCAACGGCGGCTTCCCCAACACCGAGTTCGGCACCGGTGCCGTGGCGATCTACGCCGGGACGCGGCACCCGACGGAGGCGCGCCAGTTCCTGCGCTTCCTGGCCAGCGAGCCATTCAACCTCCTGATCGCGCGCAGCAGCGACTCGCTGCCGCCGCTGCCGGCGTATGCGAAGACGGACGCCTATCGCCGTCCGCCGGGCCATGCCGGGGAGGCCGAGGTGAAGGATGCCTTTGCCGCGGCCGGGCGCGACATCGGCATCGCGCAGAGCAAGAGTCCCTTCGTGCTGCCGAGCATCACGTTTCGCATCGACACCGAGGCCATCGAGGAGGTGCTGGCCGGGCGGCTCTCCGCGACGGAGGCCGCGCGACGGACCACGGAGCGGATCAACGCCGAGATCGAGCTGCGCGTGCGGCGCGACCCCGAGCTGGCGCGGCTGTACGCGGAGCGCCTGGCCATTCAGCGCCAGATTGATGCGCGGCGCGCCGCCGGGCGGCCGGTGCCCGCGGCGTGGCTGTTCGATCCCTTCCACCTCGCGTACTATCGCGCCCATGGCTGGGTCGAGCCGGAGGTGAAACCATGAGCGCGGGCCGTCCAGTGCAGCGCTGGCTGACGGGCATGGCGTTCCTGCTGCCCAGCATCCTCGGGTTCTGCGCGTTCACGCTCGTGCCGCTGGTGCTGAGCTTCGCCATGGCCTTCACCGACTGGGATATCCTGCGCCACAATATCTTTCACCACGCGCCGGTGAAGTTTGTCGGGCTGGAGAATTTCATCCGGATGTTTCACGACCCGCAGTTCTGGCGCGATTTTGGGAACACCTTCTTCCTGATGCTCGGGCTGCCCTTCGCGATCGCCGGCAGCCTCGTGGCCGCGCTGCTGCTCACGCGCACCGGCCGCCGGCGCGCCGCGGTGGGGCCGGCGCTGGTCCTGGCGACCCTGACCTTGGTGGCCAGCGGGCTGGTGCTGCTGATCGGCGGCATGCCCGAGCCGGCGGTCTGGTTTCTCTTCGGCACGCTGGCCGCGACCGTGCTGGTGGCCGGCGTGCTCACGGGCGGCACGCTCTACCGCACGCTCTTCTACCTGCCGAACTTCACGGCGGGCGTCGCCACGTTCGTGCTCTGGAAAAAACTCTACAACCCGCACAGCGGTCCCATCAACCTCGCGCTGGCGCCCGTGCTCGACGGCGTGGCCGCGGGCCTGCGGGCCGCGCCGCACGCCTGGGCGGTCGGACTGCCCGCGGTCTGCGGCGGGCTGGGGCTGCTGATCATCGCGTGGCAGGCCCGGCGCCTGCGCAGCGAGGACACCGACAGCGGCCCGGTGGCCACGGCGGCGGGGGCGCTGGTGCCGGCGGCGCCGCTCGCGTGCGGCGCCCTCTGGCTGGGAAATTCCGCGGCGGTGGCGGCCGGGGTGGCGGTGCTCGGCTGCGGCGTGGTCGCGGCGGTGGCCTGGCGCCGTCCGCGCCGGTACGGCCCGCCGCTCGAGGCGGCCGCGGGACTCGGGACCGAGTTCGGCCTGGCGCTCGTGCTCGTGCCGCTGCTGACCCTCCTCGCGGCGGGCGTGGCGCTCGGCGCGTCGCTGCCCGTCCTCGCGCGCACCGGGTTCGAGCCGCCCAGCTGGCTCGGGGACTACGGCTGGGCCAAGCCCGCGCTCATGCTGATGGCCCTCTGGGCCGCGATCGGCTCGAACAACATGATCCTCTACCTCGCGGGACTCAGCAGCATCCCGGTCGAGCTGTATGAGGCGGCGGACATGGACGGGGCGTCACCTTCCCAGCGGTTCTGGCACATCACGTGGCCGCTGCTCGCGCCCGTGACCCTGCTCATCAGCATCATGGGCCTGATCAACGGCCTGCAGGGTGGGTTCGAGATGGCGCGCGCCATGACCTCCGGCGGCCCGGCTGGCGCGACGACCACGCTCAGTTATTTCATCTTCATCGAGGGCTTCGAGACCGGGCGGCTCGGCTACGCGTCGGCCGTGGCCTGGTTCCTCTTCGTCCTGGTGTTTGTCCTCTCGTTCGTGAACTTCCGCTTCGGCAACCGCCATGCCAACGACTGAACCCGCGTCACCTCCGGCCCCGTCCGCCCCGGTGCGCCCGCCCGGCCGCTTCGACGGGCTCGGCCTGCATGGTCTCATGACGGTGCTGAGCCTGCTGATGATCCTGCCGTTCGCGTGGATGGTCCTCGCCAGCCTCAAGACGCTCGCCGAGGCCGGCGAGCCGGCGTGGCTCCCCAAGGCCGCGCAGTGGGGCAACTACCTCGAGGTGTTCCAGGTGATTCCCTTCCTGCGGTTCGGCGCGAACAGCCTCGTGATCGCCGGCTGGGTGACGCTCCTGCAGGTCTTCACGAGCGCGCTCGCGGCCTACAGCTTCGCGCGGCTCGAGTGGCCCGGGCGCGACCGGCTGTTCTTCCTCTACCTCGGCACCATGATGCTGCCGGGCCTCGTGATGGTGATCCCAAATTTCCAGATCATGATGCACTACCGCATGGTGGACTCCTACCTCGGGCTGGTGCTCCCGCCGGTGTACAGCGCCCTCGGCGCGGCGGGCGGCGCGTTTGGCACCTTCCTGCTCCGGCAGTTCATGCTCGGCATCCCGCGCGCGCTCGACGAGGCCGCGGAGATGGACGGGGCGAGCAAGTGGCGGATTTTCTGGGACGTGATCCTGCCACTGAGCCGGCCGGGGGTCGTCACGCTCGCGATCTTCACGTTCATGGGCAACTACCACAGCTTCTTCTGGCCGCTCGTGATGATGAAGACGGTGGACAAGTACACGCTGCCGGTCGGCCTGCTGTTCTTCGACTCGGAGCACGGCCAGGCCACGCACCTGCTGATGGCCGCCGTGACGATGTCCGTGCTGCCGCTGATCCTGATCTTCGTCTTCCTGCAGCGCCAGCTGATCCGCGGCATCCAGCTCGGGGCGGTCAAGGGCTGAGCCGATGTAGGGCGGGATCGCTGACCCCGCCTTTCGCCGGCCGATGCCGGTGCGAGTACTCGGCAGAAATGGCGGGGTCCGCGACCCCGCCCTACATTTTTGCCCGGATCACTTCATCCCAGTCGTACACGCCCTCGGTCAGGCCGGCGGGCGGGACGGTGAGGTATTCCTTCGCGTCCCACTGGCCGTTGATGAGGTTCTCGATGAGGCGGATGTCGCCCGGCAGCTCGATGGCCTGCTTGCCGGCCTCCGCGGCCTTGGCGCGGAACTGCGCGGAGTAGCCGAGGTGGCTTGTCTGGGGCAGCTCGATGAACACGGCCTTGTCGTTGTTATGCTCGGGGTGCATCTCCGCCCAGATGTACTTGGCGTCCTCCTCGCCGTACTTCTCCACGAGCGCCTTGTAGGCGTCGCCGACCTGGACCTCGGGCGCGCCGTCGTCGCTGGTGCGGAGGAAGTAATTGCCGCGCTCGATGTAGCCGGCGGAGGAGAACGGCGTGCTGGGGGCGTCGCCGAAGTGCGTGGCGAACTTGCCGCGCGAGCCGAGCAGGATGGTGCAGCAGTCGTGGGCGCGGGGGATGACGAGCTTCGTGCGCCGGGCCTGCAGGCCGACGGTGGCGTTGCCGCAAAGGCCGAAGAGGAGGAGGATGGCATCGTAGGCTTTCCCGGAGGCCTCGGTCGCGTCGATCCGCCCCTGGATGATCTGGCGCAGGCCGGTGCTGCGGACGTGCTCGCCGAGCTCGGTGTACTCGACGTCGATGACATGGGGCGAACGCGCGATGCACCAGGAGGCCTCGCGTTGAAAGACGTTACAGGAAATCAGTTTTAGGAGCATGGGACGGTCGACGGAAGGGACGACAGTATGGCGGAAAGCCACCGGGCTGGCTCAGCATTTCTTGCCGGAAACACCGCGGCGATTTGCCCGGAGTAGAGTGGGGTCACCACGAAAAACACGAAACACACGAAAGGGCCAGACGCCGATCCCTAGGCCCACGGATCGGCCGACGGATCATTTCGTGTGTTCGTGGTGGCCCACCCACACGCGCCCTAGTCGCGGTGTTCGCCGGCGAGGTTGGAACCGGCGCCGTCTGGCAGGCCGTCGCGGAACGTGCCGAACCAGCGGTCCAGCGGCACGGTGGTCTCGCCGTAGTTGCACTCGAAGTAGCGGTGGTGGAGATAGTGGAAGTACGACCCGGTCGGCAGCTTCCCCTTGAGGATCGGGCCCTCGAACCCGTGGTGCCCGCTCGCCGGCCCCAGCGCCGCGTGCTGCAGGTCGAAGAGAAAATGGAACGGGTGCGACGGCACCACCCAGTGGATCAGCACCACGCTGAGGTAGAGGATCGTCTCCACCGGGTGCATCGCCATGCCGGACCACGCGTTGGGGTTGGTGTTCTTGTGGTGCAGGTAGTGCACGTGCTTGTAGAGCGGCTTCCAGTGGATGAGCCGGTGCACCCAGTAGAAATGGAACTCGCGCCACAGCGGGATCAGGAAAATCCACGCCACGAACCAGACCGGGTGCGCCGCCCACTCGAGACCCGGGATGCGATGGTTGGCGTACAGCCAGAGCGTCACGACCTCGTAGCCGGTCCACACCAGCAGCGCGACGCCGCTCGTCCAGAAGATGTTGTCGTAAACCTGGTCGCGGAAAAGGAAGAGGCGGCTGTCCTGCGCCGGCCAGTGCGGGTCGTACTTGCCCTTCGTGCCCTCGGCCTTGCGGATGTAGAGGTGCAGGTGGTACGCCCCGTAGAAGAGCCACATCATGACCAGATTTCGCAGGTAAATCTGGAGCATCCATCCCGCCTCGAAGTGCGCACAGCGCGCCACGGCGGGCTGCGTGAAATACCACGAGACGGCGGAGATCGCGAACAGCAGCAGGTTCGTCGGCCACAGGAATCCCGGGTAGCGGAAGAGCCACCTGAGGATGTCGAGTGCCCGCAGCGGCCAGGCGAACAGCGGCGCGTACCGGACCGGGTAGGGCGGGCGCCATTCGCCCTTGGCGTTGCGAAAACCCGGCTCGGACGGCACCGGCGCGGGGGTAAGCGGGTCGGCAGACATCGGGCGGCGATGGTGTGCGGGCGGCGGCGCAAGGCAAGCCCGCTGCTCGGTGAAGGAGGCTCGCATGCGAACACCGTACGCCGAAGATAATTCCAGCACGGCTGCGCCGCGGGACGATCCTTCGACGTTGGGCGAGGGACGTTCGATGTTCGGCGTTCGCCCGGATTCCCCCGCAGATAGGATTGAGCTCCGCCGCCTTCGTGCTCTTCGTGGGGCCACCTCCCCATCCGGCGCCCCCGCTTTCCGCCCCATGAAAAACCTCCGTTCCCAGGTCGGCATCCAGAGCTACTGCTTCCGCGGGTTCAAGACCCTCGCCGAGGTCCTGCCGCGCCTCCGGGCGTGCGGCGCCGCGACCGTCGAGCTGAGTGGCGTGCACGGCGATTTCACGAACGCGGCCCAGGCCGACGCGATGCTGGCCGCATGCCGCGACGCCGGCGTGCGCATCGCCAGCATCGGGGTCGAGCGCTTCACCGGCAACGTGGCGCGCGAGCGGGCCCTGGGCGCGTTCATGCGCCGGGCCGGCGCGTCGGTCATCGCCGTGGACTTCGAGCCGGGCGCGGGCGCCGAGGTCTTCCGCGCCGCCGAGGCCGTGGCCGAGGAGTTCGACCTGCGCCTGGCCATCCACAACCACGGTGGACGCCACTGGCTGGGCAACGCCCAGATGCTCGCCCACGTCTTCGCCCACACCTCGCCGCGCATCGGCCTCTGCCTCGACACCGCCTGGGCGCTCGACGCCCATGAGGACCCCGTCGCGCTGGCCCAGAAATTTGCCGACCGCCTCTACGGGGTCCACGTGAAGGATTTCGTGTTCGACCGCGCCGGGCGGCAGTCCGATGTCGTGATCGGCGAGGGCAACCTCGACCTGCCCAAGCTCCTCGCCCTGCTCGAGGCCAACGAGCGCACCGCCAGCGTCATCATCGAGTACGAGGGCGACATCGACAATCCCGTGCCCGCCCTGACCCGCTGCCTGCAGCAGATCACCGCCCGCTGAGCATCCCTGCTTCCATCGCCCATGACCCCACGAAAAATCCGCGTTGCCATCGTCGGCTGCGGCAACATTGCCGACCGCTACGCCGAGCGCATCCTGACCTATCCCACCTGCGAGCTGGTCGGCTTCTCCGACCTCGACCCCGCCCGCGCCCGGAATTTCGCCGCGAAATTTGGCGGCCGCGCCTATGAGAGCCTGGCGGCGCTGCTCGCGGACCCGGCCATCGAGCTCGTCGTCAACCTCACGATCCACTTCGCCCACTACGAGGTCGTGAAGCAGTGCCTCCTGGCCGGCAAGCACGTGCACACGGAGAAGCCGCTCGCGCTGCGCTACGTGGACGCGAAGGAGCTCGTGGACCTCGCCGCCGCGCACGGGCTGCGGCTCGGCAGCGCGCCCATCACGTACATGGGCGAGGCCCAGCAGACCGCGTGGCAGCTCCTGCGGCAGGGGAAGGCCGGACGCGTGCGGCTTGTCTATGCCGACATCAACCACGGCCGCATCGAGGCCTGGCACCCGAACCCCGAGCCGTTCTACGAGGTCGGCATCCAGTGGGACGTCGGCGTCTACCCGCTCACGCTGCTCACCACCATGTTCGGGCCGGTGCGGCGCGTCACGGCGACGGGCAAGGTCGTGCATCCGCACCGCGCGACGAAGGAGGGCCGGAAGTTCACGATCACGACGCCCGACTTCGTGCTGGCGATGCTCGAGTTCGAGGAGGGGCTGACGGCGCGGCTGTCGGCGAACTTCTACGTGCAGGGCGGCAAGCAGCGCGGCGGCCTCGAGTTCTCGGGCGACGCCGGCAGCGTGTACCTCGGCGATTTCCAGGGCTTCAACACCACGGTGGAGTTCGCCCCGCTCGGCGGGGCGTTCACCGCGGTCCCGCTGCTGCGCCCCGCCTTCGAGGGCGTGGAGTTTGCACGGGCGGTGGACGACATGACCCAGGCCATGCTCGCCGGCCGGCCGCAGCGCGCCAGCGGCAGCCAGGCGGCGCACGTGGTGGAGATCCTCGAGGCCATCGGCACGTCCATGCGCCAGGGCGGCGGCGTGGCCGTGGCCTCGGATTTCACGCCCCCTCCGCCGATGGACTGGGCCGAGCGCCTAAAGTAAAAAATGCAGGGCGGGGTCGCCGACCCCGCCCTACATCTCTGCTGTGCCGGAGATGATCCTTTGACGATTGGCGCATGGCCGGCCGTCGGCAGCGCCACCGACCCTACGCCTTCAGCAGGCAGCAGTGCTTGTACTTCTTGCCGCTGCCGCAGGGGCAGGGGTCGTTGCGGCCGACCTTGGGCGTGGGTGACTTGTACGGCGCCGGCCCGAGCCGGGCCTCGCGCGTGTAGAGCCAGCGGCCATCGAGGCGCAGGAACTCCGCCTTTTCGTGGAGCACCTTTTCCGCGCCAGCCTCGGTGCCGTACGCCGAGAAATCCACGAAGGCCTTGTCCGGGTTCTCCGTCGTCTCATGCGCGTGCACGTCCAGCCGCGTCCAGGTCACCGTCGGCTCGCCCGGCTCGGGCACATAGGGCGTGCCGGCGGTCGCACGGTACGACTCGTGCAGGAAACGGAAGTCATGCGCCACGTGCGCCGTAAACCGCGCGCGCATCAGCTGCTCGGCCGTCGCCGCCAGACGCTGGCCGGTCAGGATCGGCTCGCAGCAGGCCTCATAGCCCAGCCCGGTGCCGCAGGGGCAGGGCTGGCCGCGTTTCGGTCGGAAATCCTGGGTCGGCTCGGATGGCATCCCCCAGCATTACCGGGCGGGTCCCATCCAATGCGAGGGGAAAGCCCGCGGCGCGCTAGGCCTGCGCCGCGCCGAACTGCGGGTGGGCGAGGAAGCGCCGCTCGAACTCCGCGTGCTCCGGGGCCGCCAGCCCGGCGGGAAACTTCGTGTCGCTGCGGCGCCACCGGGTGAGCCAGGCCTCGCCAAGCAGGCGGGCGCCGTGCGCCCGCGCGGCGGCCCCGTCCGTGAAGGCCACGGTGGTGGACAGCTTTGGTCCCGTGCCCACGCCCTCCGCCACAAAGAAGCCGCTCGCCAGCAGCGCCACGCGCACCGCCGTCGCCGCGGAGTAGGTGTACAATTCGGCGGGCCGCGGCTGGCAGTGCCGGAACAGCCGCTCGAACACCGCCGGCGTCCAGAGCCCCGTGTCCGTCTTGGCCGAGAACGGATCGAAGAAGATCAGGTCGGGCGCCGGGGCCGCCTCCAGAAACGCCAGAAAATCCCCGTGCCGCAGTTCCCAATGGAGGCGTCCGTCCGCCGACGTCCATTGCCCGGACTGCAGCAGCGCGTGCGGCGCCGCGTGCCGCAGGTGCGGGAAGTGGCTCGCGAACCGCAGCCCGAGCCGCAGCGGGTCGAGATCGATCTCGAAGCTCACCAGCCGCAGCGGCCGCACCGCCGCGGCCCCGTGCTCGGCGACCGCGCGCTCGTGGCACTGCAGCGCGGCCATCGCGTTGGACGCGGCGCCGAGGCCGACGTCCCAGATGACCAGCTCGGTGTCGTCGCCGTCCGCCGTCCGGAGGCGGGCCGCCAGCCGCGACTGCTCCACGTACAGCGCGCGGGCCTCGTCGCTCGGGCGGTTCACCGAGTGCATCACCTCGCCGGAGCTGCGCTGCCGCACGCTTGAGAAGCCCTGCGGGCCGGTGACCACCTCGTAGTCGCCGAGGTGCTGGGCACGGGCCGGGGCGCGCTTGCGGACCGGGCGCACGAGATCCTCGTCGTCGCTGCCGCCGAGACCGGCGCGGTTCCGCTCGTAGTAGGCGGTGAACGTGCCGTCGAGGATCGCCGACCGCATCTCGCGCATGAGCTGGTGGTAGAAGGCGAAGTTGTGGACGCCGAGCAGGTGCCAGCCGAGGACCTCGTTGGTCTTCACCAGGTGGTGCAGGTAGGCCCGGGAGTAGGTCTGGCAGGTGGCACAGGGGCAGCCGGCCTCGAGCGGGGCATCGGAAAGCTTGTGCACCGAGCGGCGGACCTGCAGCCGGCCGGAGCGGGTGAAGGCGATGCCGCGCTGCGCCAACTGCGAGGGGATGATGCAGTCGAACATGTCCACCCCGCGGTGCACGGCCTCGAGGAGGTCGGACGGCGTGCCGACGCCCATCAGGTAGCGCGGCAGCAGGCGGGGCAGCTGGGCGGCCACGGCGCCGGTGAACTCGTGGCGCTCGGCGGCCGTCTCGCCGACCGCGAGACCGCCGATGGCCATGCCGTCGAACGGCAGGCCGCGGAGGAAGTCCGCGCTTTCCCGGCGGAGGTCGTGGTGACACGCGCCCTGCACGATGCCGAACAGCGCCTGCGGCGAGTCGCCCCGGGCCTCCAGGGACCTCTTCGCCCAGCGGTGCGTGAGCGCCATGGCCGCGGCCGCCTCGGCGTGCGGCGCGGTGGACGGGATGCACTGGTCGAGCGCCATCATGATGTCGCTGCCGATCGCCTTCTGCATCGCGAGGCTCGACTCGGGCGAGAGCAGGTGCTCCTCGCCGTCGACGTAGCTGCGGAAGCGCGCGCCCGCCTCGTGCATGGCGCGGTCTCCCGCCATCGAGAAGATCTGGAATCCGCCCGAGTCGGTCAGCACCGGCCCGTCCCAGCGCATGAACCGGTGGATGCCGCCGAACTTCCGGAACACCTCGGGCCCGGGCCGCAGCATCAGGTGGTAGGTGTTGGCCAGCAGCACGGTGGCGCCGGTGGCCTTCAGCGTCTCGACGGTCTGGCTCTTCACCGTCGCCTGCGTGCCCACCGGCATGAACACGGGTGTCTGCACCGGGCCGTGCAGCGTGTGGAACGTCGCCGCGCGCGCCTGCGTGCCGGGGGCCTCGGCCTCGAGGGTGAAGTTGAGTCGCGACATGCCGGGACGGGACCGTCGGCCCTCAGCGGGCGGGGGGCGCCGGCTCCGTCCGGAAGATCTCGTCGGTGGTGAGGCCGGTGAGTTTCTGGAGGCCGACGACCAGGCGCCAGAGCGCCACCATCATGAGGAGCGTGCAGGGGACGGCGATGACGGGCCAGCTCAGCCAGTGCATCTTCGCAAGCTCGGCGTTGAACTCGGGCGTGCCGGCCGGGCTGCGCAGGAGCCAGCGCGCGAGGGCGTAGCCGAGCCCGCCGCTGATGAAGAACGCGGCGGCCACGATCAGCGTGCAGCGCTGGAGCAGCGCGCGAAACTGTGCTGCCGCGCCGCGCGCGGCCAGCGCGGCCTCGACCCGCGGCAGGTCCATCACCGCGTCCTGGCAGAAGAGCGTCTTGACCAGCGGTTCCTTGGCGCGGGCCGACACCAGCACGGCCAGGCCGATGAAGGAGGACACCGCGGCGTCCTTCACCGCGAACCAGAAGCCGCCCAGCTTGAGCAGGCCCAGGCCGCCGGTGAGCATCACGCCCACAAAGCTGATGACCGAAATGACGTTCGTCTTGCGCCGACGGTGGAAGTCATAGGCGCCGTAGGCGACCGGAAACACCAGCGCCGCGATCAGGGCCCCGGCGGGGCCGAGCCGCGTCGGACCGCTCAGGTTGCCCAGCACCACCGCCGGCAGCACGATGTTGCAGACGAGGCTGGCGAGCAGGTTTTCGGCCTTGGGCGGCGGGGCGGGGGTGGCGGTGGTCGGGACGGAAGGGGTCATTTCGCTTTGCCATGCAGATTCACAGGTCGCTTAATCGCGTCAAACCTCCGTCCCATGATTCTGCTCGGCCTCAACATCGACCACTGCGCCACCGTCCGCCAGGCGCGCTACCGCGAGGCTCCCGCCAGTGCCGGGGGCATGGTGGAACCCGATCCCGTCACGCTCGCGCTCCTCGGCGAGCGCGCCGGCGCCGACGGCATCACCGTCCACCTGCGCGAGGACCGCCGCCACATCCAGGAGCGCGACGTCTGGCGCCTGCGCGAGAGCCTGGCGACGCGGCTCAACCTCGAGATGGCGTGCACGCCGGAGATGACGGCCTTCGCGCTGAAGCTGAAGCCCGACACGGTCTGCCTCGTGCCGGAGAACCGAGAGGAGATCTCCACCGAGGGCGGCCTCGACGTCGTGGGGAACCGCGCGCGGGTCAAGGCGTGCGTGGACGCGATGAACGGCGCGGGCATCCAGACGAGCCTCTTCATCGACCCGGAGGAGGCCCAGATCGACCTCGCCGCGAAGCTGCGCGCGCCGATCGTCGAGCTGCACACCGGCGCCTACGCCAACGCCTATTTCACGCCGCACCGCGCGAAGGAGTTCCAGTCCCTCCGCCTCGGCTGCGTGCGCGCCCACGAGCTCGGCCTGGTCGTCAACGCCGGCCACGGCATCAACTACGTCAACATCGCCGAGATCCGCGCCCTGCCGCACCTCCACGAGCTCAACATCGGCCACAGCATCATCAGCCGCGCGCTCTTCACCGGCATCGACGAGGCCGTGCGCGAGCTGAAGGCCCGCATGAATCCCGGCAAGTAGCGGGTAGCGAGTAGCGAGCATGACCCAGACAATCACCTCCGTGTTTACCCACCGATCCGCGAGCGTTTCCTACTCGCTACGCGCTACTCGCTCCCCGCTACTTTCGCCATGAATCTCACCCTCCCGCCCGGCGGCGTGCTCGTCGCGCTCGGCGCCGACCTGATCGAGGTCGAGCGCGTGCGGGGCGTGCTGGAGCGCCAGGGCCAGCGCTTCCTTGAGAAGGTGTTCACCGAGGAGGAGCGCGCCTACTGCGGGGGCATGGCGCACCCGCACAAGCACTACGCCGCCCGCTTCGCGGCCAAGGAGGCCGTCTCAAAGTGCTTCACCACCGGCATCGGCGCCCACCTCGGCTGGCGGGCCGTCTCCGTCTACCACGGCGAGCGTCACGAGCCGCTCGTGCACCTCGACGCGCAGGGCCAGGCGCTGCTCGCGCAGGTCGGCGCCACCCACGTGCTGCTCACGCTCTCCCACACCGAGACCCACGCCCTCGCCGTCGCCGCGCTGGTCCGGGCCTGACCCCGCCCGCCATGGCCGAATCCCCCGAGCGTCCGCCGTCGCCGTCCAATCTCTCCCGGACGCCTTCCTGGGTGCTGCTCGGCTTCGTGCTCGGCGCCGGGTTCGTCTGGTCGCTGCCGCGTCCCGCCGCGCCCGCGCCCGCGGCCACGCCGCCGCCGCCGACCGTGCAGCTCGCGCGGCCGGTCGCGACGGACATCGAGGCCGTGTTCCATGACTGGGGCCGGCCTGCGGTCTGGGACCGCGACCTGACCGAGGTGGCGCTCTGGGACGTGGACCGCCGGAGCTATTCCATCTGCTACGAGATCCTCCGCGCCGGCGACGTGCTGTATTTCCGCTCCATCCCGAAGCTCACGCGTCCGGTGCTGACCCACGGCGTGCCCCACACCTCGCCGCTGCTCTACACCGAGACCGAGGAGCAGCGCCGCGAGTGGCTGGCCGGCGGCGAACCGCCGCTCACGCCGCCGCCCCGCTGACCTATTTCCGACCATGACCAGCCATCCGATCCTGACCTGCGCGGCCGCGGGCCGACTGGAGGCCAAGCGCTTCGGCGGTGACGAGGCCCAGGAATGGCCCGCGATGCAGCAGGCCGGCGGCGCCGTCGCGGCCGCGGTGCGGCAGGATTTTCAGGAAATCGGCGGACTGCCCCCCGCGGGCCGCGTGCTCGTCCTCGTGGGCAAGGGCCACAACGGCGGCGATGCGCTCCTGGCCGCCGCCGACCTCGCGACGGCTTTTCCGGCGCTGCGCGTAAGCGTGGTGTTCGCGTTCGGCGAGCGCGTGCTGCGGCCGCTGGCCCAGCGCGCCTACCGGGCGCTCGCCCAGGCCGCGGGCGGCCGCCTCGCGGTCCTTGCGCCCGAGTCCGTCGAGGGCGCGTGGGATCTCTGCCTCGACGGCGTGTTCGGTTTTTCGTTCCGCCCGCCGGCCGGCCCGGAGGTGACGACGCTGCTGGAGCGCGTCAATGCGCTCCCGATCCGGCTGCGCGCGGCGGTGGACCTGCCGAGCGCGGGACGCTTCCGGGCGGATTTCACCTATGCGACCGGCAGCGTGAAGGAGCCCGTGCTGGCCGATCCGCACGCCGGGCGCCTCCGCTATCTCGACCTCGGATTTTTCACCGGCAAGGAAGCCGGCCGCGACCGCGTGCTGGCCAACGGGTTGCTGGCGCCCCTGGCCGGGCTGCGTCCGGCGGCGTCCGACAAGCGCAGCCAGGGCCATGTGCTCGTGCTGGGCGGCTCGCGGAGCTATCCGGGGGCGGTGCT
This sequence comes from uncultured Opitutia bacterium, assembly GCA_903825285.1. GTDB lineage: Bacteria > Verrucomicrobiota > Verrucomicrobiia > Opitutales > Opitutaceae > Opi-474. The sequence continues at coordinate 93,736 of CAIJZY010000014.1, forward strand.
CATGACAGTGTTGGCGGCGCTGCGCAGCGGGGCGGGGTTGGTCACGGCCTTGGTGCCCGAGACGCTCGCCCCGGCGTTCGCCGCCCGCGCGCCTGAGGCGATGTGGGTCGGCTGGCCCGAGACGCCCGACGGCAGCCTCGCGCTGGAGGGCCGGCATCTGTTGCAGGCGCGGCTCGCGCGGGCGCAGGCGCTGGTGATCGGCCCCGGCCTCGGCCGCGAGGCGGAGACGCTGGCGCTGGTGGCCGAGATTGTGCGGACGGTTTCCCTGCCGGTGCTGCTCGACGCCGACGCGCTGCAGCCCGAGCTGGTGAAAACGGCGAAGGCGCCGCTGGTGCTCACGCCGCATGCGGGGGAGTTTGCCCGCATCGCCGGGAAAACCGGGCTCCGGGAATTTGCCCGCCGGCACCATGCAACCGTCGTGCTGAAGGGCCCGGTCACGCGTGTCAGCGACGGCGCAGCGGTCTATCACAGTTTCCGCGGCGGCCCCGTGCTGGCGCGCGGCGGCAGCGGCGACCTGCTGGCCGGATTGATCGGCGGGCTGCTCGCGCAGACGCCGTCGGACCCGCTCCTCGCGGCCTGCCGTGGGATGGTGTGGCATGGAATCGCAGCCGACTTGCTGGCCCGCGCATTTGGCCAGACCGCGGTGCAGACGACACAGCTGCTCGACTTTCTGGCCGCGGCCCTGCGAGAGTCGCGGCATGAGCCGTGAGTTGACCGAGGCGCAGGCGTTCCTGGTGCTGAACGCGCTGCCGAACATCGGCCCGGTCACGCTCAACCGCCTGCTGGAGGAACTCGGCGGCGACCCGCGGACGATTTTCACCGTGGGCCAGCGCCGGCTCGAGGGCGTCCGTGGCGTCGGTCCGACGATCAGCGCGACGATCGCGGCGTGGCCCGAGCACTTCGACCTCGACCGCGAGGAGGAGCGCATGGCCAAGGCGGCCACGAGCTTCATCACCACCCGCGACGCGGCCTATCCGCGGCTGCTCAAGGAAATCCACGATCCCCCGATCGGACTCTACCGGAAGGGCGGCTACGCGTTCGAGCAGCCCTGCATCGCGATCGTGGGCTCGCGGCGGACGACGCTCTACGGCCAGGCGACGGCGAAGCGGCTTGGTGCGGAGCTGGCGCGGATCGGTTTCTGCGTCGTGAGCGGACTCGCCCGCGGCATTGACACCGCGGCGCACGAGGGCGCGCTGTCGGTCGGCGGCAAGACCGCGGCCGTGCTCGGCTGCGGCATCGACATCATCTATCCGCCGGAAAACCTCGCGCTGTACCGGCAGATCGAGGCGTCGGGCGCGATCCTCTCGGAGTTTCCCTTCGGCCGCCGCGCCGACCGGCAGAGCTTCCCGATGCGCAACCGCGTCGTCGCCGGCATGTGCGAGGCGACCATCGTCGTCGAGACCGACGTGTCCGGCGGCGCCATGATCACGGCGCGCTTCGCCGGCGAGCAGGGCCGGCTGCTCTTCGCCGTGCCCGGCCGGATCGACCAGTCGACCAGCGCGGGTTGTCACCAGCTCATCCGCGACGGCGCGACGCTGCTCACCAGCGTGGACGACGTGCTTGGCGAGCTGAACTATCTTGACGGACTCCGGCCCGGGCCGATCCCCGACAAGCCCGGGGCCGCGCCCGCCGCTCCGACGGGCCTCGCGCCCGACGAGGCCGCGGTGTGGGAGCAGTTCCGCGGCGGGGCGATCCTCACGCCGGATGCGTTGGCTGCGTCGACCGGCCTTCCCGCCGAGCGGCTCTCGGCGACGCTGATGCTGCTCGAGCTGAAGCGCCTCCTCGCGAAACGCGCCGACGGCGCCTACGAGGCGAGATCCTGACGGTTGCTTCACCACGAAGAGCACGAAGGGCACGAAGCCAGACGGCAGCCTTCGCGGTCTTAGCGCCCTTTGCGGTAGTACCGAATCGACCCCGAACCAGATTTACCGCCAAGAGCGCGAAGACCGCGAAGCTCAAGCAGGTCTGGCTTCGTGCCCTTCGTGCTCTTCGTGGTGAAGCAGTATTCCCTTCGGCATTGGGCGCTCGATGTTCGCCCGGCGAAAATCCATTCGCCTCCCGTGGGCCGCCGGTTCACCTTGGACGAATCCCCGAACCCCGAACTGCGTACTCCGAGAAATGACTCCCATCGACCTCTCGAACCTCTTCCAGAAACGCCAGGCCGAGTCCCGCTCGATCTCCGCCGAAAATCCCCAGGGCAAGAAGGGCGGCGGCGGCGCGGCCACCAAGAAGACCTCGCTGATCCCGCTGGCGTGCGACCAGGCCCGCGACCTTGGCCGCGGCTGGAAATGCTCGCCCTGCCGGCCCATTCCCGCGCGCAGCACCGTCACGCTGATGGACCACGAGGGGCCCGGCATCCTCCGGCACATCTGGATCACCTTCGACGTGAAGTTCCGCCGGCAGACGATCCTCCGCATCTACTGGGACGGCCAGAAGCACCCGTCCATCGAGTGCCCGATCGGCGACTTCATGTGCCAGTCGTGGAACCGCGACCAGCAGATCAACGCGCTCCCGATCAACGTGAACCCCAAGGGCGGCATGAACTGCTTCTTCCCGATGCCGTTCCGGAAGCACGTCCGCATCACGGTGGAGAACACCCTCGACGCCGAGCTGCCCCATTTCTTCTACACGATCAACTTCACGCTCGAGCCCGTGCCGGCGGACGCGCTCTACCTCCACGCGCAGTTCCGCCGCACGAACCCCGTGCCCTACAAGGAGGTCTACACGATCCTCGACGGCGTGAAGGGCCACGGCCAGTACGTCGGCACCTTCATGAGCTGGCAGCAGAACAACTCCGGCTGGTGGGGCGAGGGCGAGATCAAGATGTACCTCGACGGAGACCAGGAGTGGCCGACGATCTGCGGCACGGGCACGGAGGACTATTTCGGCGGCGCGTGGTGCTTTGATGAGAACAACTTCTCGTCGCCGTACTTCGGCTTCCAGCACGCGGTCGGCAAGTCGATGCAGACCGGCGCGCGCATGACGCTCTACCGCTTCCACGTGCACGACCCGGTGTTCTTCAAGCAGGACCTCCGCGTGACGATGCAGGCGCTCGGCTGGCGCGACAACGACCTGCCCGACCGCCGCTATCTCGCGCTGCAGGACGACATCGCCTCGGTCGCGTACTGGTACCAGACGCTCCCCGGCGCCCCGCTCGCGCCGCTGCCGGACCGCGATTACCGCGAAATCATCTGACCGCGCCACGCGCGTCACGCCCGCGCCCGCATGTGGGAGCGAGCTCGCTCGCGACCCTTCAGCCTTCCAACTCCCGGTCACGCGTGCGTCGCACGCACGACCTCCGCTTCCCAAGTCCCCGCGATGACATTCCCATATTCCTCGCGCCCGCCGGTGGCCCGCGGGCCGGTGAGGCGCGGGCGCGGGTTGCCGATGCGGCCGGTGGTGTAGAACGCCTCGTCGGTCTGGTCCTCGCTGAGAAAGTGGTACGCCAGCCCGGCGCGCTCGGTGTCGGTCTGGTTGTCGCCCGTCGCGTGGGGCGTGCCGTAGCAGAAGAAGATCACGCCGCCTGCCTTCAGCTCGACCGTCTCCGCCTTGGACTCGTCGGGGAAGCAGCGGATGTGGTGGTCGCTGTTGCCGTCGCGCTGGTGGGGCAGGGCGGTGGCCCAGGCGTCGGGGATCACGCGCAGCGTGCCGTTGGCCGCGGTGGCGTCGTGGACCGCGATCCACATCGCGGTGCCGCGCAGGGGCTGCGGGATCTTGAAGTACGCGTTGTCCTGGTGCCACGCGGTGCCCATGCCGGTGCGGCCGGGCTTCAGGAAGATCTGGTCGAGGTGCAGCGCGACCTCGGGACCGAGCAGGCGGGTGACGGCCGCGACGACCTTTGGCGCGAACGGCAGCGCGCGGATGAGCGTCGAGTAGAAGTTCGCCGGGCAGAGCTGCAGGTTGACCTTCGTGTCGGTGGGCGTCTGGCCGTCGCCGGCGCGCGCGACGTTGCGGAGAAAGCCGTTGCGCTTGAGCCGCGCGATGTCCGCCTGCAGGGCCGCGGTTTCCCGCGCGTCGAAGAACCCGGGCACCGCGAGATAGCCGCGACGCCGAAACTGTTCAACCTGGGCGGGGGTGAGCTCCATGGGGTGGCCTTACGAAACGCCTCGCCGGGCACACTTCAAGCCTTGGCTGCGGCGGGCCGTCTCCTCGGTTGCCAACCGGCGAGTGGCGGGTCACAAGGCTGGCGCGCCCGAGGCGCCGCCCCATGCCGAACTTCATCGACCTGAGCCACACGATCGAGTCGGGCATGATCACATACAAGGGCCTGCCCGCTCCGCTCGTCTGTGATTTCCTGTCGCGGGAGGATTCGCGCCGGCATTACGACTGCGGCCACGAGTTTCTCATCAGCCGGATCGCGATGGTGGGCAACACCGGCACCTACCTCGACAGTCCGTTTCACCGCTTTGCGGACGGGAAGGATTTGTCCGAGCTGCCGCTCGACGGCCTGAGCCACCTCGACGGGGTCGTGATCCGGCGGCCCCATGCGCAGGGTCTGGCGGTGGACGCGGAGTGCTTTGCCGGGTGCGACCTCCGCGGCAAGGCGGTCCTCGTTCACACGGGCTGGGATGCGCACTGGCGCACCGATCGCTACTTTGAGCAGCACCCCTTCCTAACGGAGGCTGCCGCCCGGCACCTGGTGGCGGCCGGGGCGCGGCTGGTGGGCATTGACTCCCACAACATCGACGACACCCGGGCGCGCAGCCGTCCGGTGCACACGGTGCTGCTGGGGGCCGGCGTGCCGATCTGTGAGCACATGACCAATCTCGGGTCCCTCCCGGACCGCGGTTTCGATTTCTTCGCCGTGCCGCCGAAGGTGAAGGCGTTCGGGACCTTTCCCGTGCGGGCCTATGCGCGGGTCAAACCCGCCGCTGAAGCGACAACGGGTTAGCCCGGCGGCCACGTCATCTGCCGCTTGCCGAGCAGGTGCACGTGGAGGTGCGGGACGGATTCGCCGCCGTAGGGCCCGTTGTTGATCACAAGCCGGAAGCCCTCGGCGAGGTTGAGTTTTTTCGCCATCGCGTTCGCAGTGAGCAGCAGATGGCCCAGCAGCGGCTGGTCCGAGGCCTGGGCCTCGCTCAGTCGGACCAGGGCGCGCTTCGGCACGATGAGCAGGTGCACGGGCGCCTGCGGCTGGATGTCGTGCAGCACGACGCAGAGTTCGTCCTCGTGCTCGATCTTGGCGGGAATCTCCCGGTCGATGATTTTTTGGAAGATCGTCTTCATGGCGTAGCGAGTGGTGCGTAGCGAGTAGCGGGCAGGGCGGACGCAAGCGTGCGCAGGGCGGAGGGACAGGCAATACTCGAGCAACGGCGGTGAAGCCGGAAGGCTGGGATGCTCGCTACCCGCTACTCGCTACTCACTACTACAGAAACAGCAGCTGCAGGTTGGCGCTGCGGGTCGTGCGGGCGGCGGTGAGGTCCTGGATGAAGGCGAGGGCCTCGGCATAGTCGCGGCGGCGGCGGGCGGTGGCGCGGCGCTCGGGCGGGATGAGCGCGGGGCGGAGGTTGGTGACCAGCAGCGTGGCCTCACGGAAGGGCGCGAGGTGGCGCAGGCCGGACATCAGCTCGGCGCGGGCGAACAGCGGGGTCGCGGCCTCGGGGGTGAGCGCGGCGTCCCAGTGGAAGAAGCCCTGGCGCGGCAGGTGCGAGAAGAGCCGGGCCACGAGCAGCGCGGCGGCGGCGTTGAACTCGGCGTCGAACCGCGCGGCGTACTCGGGATGCGCCGCGGTCTGCGCGGCGAGGTCGGCCAGGCTGAACGTGATCGCGGCCTTGATCTGCTCCGCCAGATAGAGGTCATGCCCCGTGGCGTGGGCAAAGAGCGCGTTCACGAGGTGCAGCCGGCGCAGGTCGGCGCGGTCGCGGCTCATTTCGGCTTCTTGGCGAGGGTGGAGATCTCGTGCATGAACTCCGCGACGTCGCGGAATTCCTTGTAAACACTCGCGAAGCGGACGTACGCGACCTGGTCCACGGTGCGCAGCCGCTGCATGACCGCGTCGCCGATCGCCCGCGACGGGATCTCGTTCTCGTACTGTGCCTCGAGCACATCCATCACGTCCTCCAGCAGCATGCCGATCTGCTCGGCGTCAACCGGACGCTTGTGGCACGCGGCGCGCACGGCGTGCAGCAGCTTCTCGCGCGCGAACTCCTCGCGGCGGCCGTCGCGCTTGATCACCACCATGCCGTCGCGCACCAGCCCCTCGGTCGTGCTGAAGCGGTGGCCGCATTCCAGGCACTCCCGGCGGCGGCGGATGGACGAGCCTTCCTTGCTGATGCGGGAGTCGATGACCTTGTCCTCGATGGATGTACACTTGGGGCAGCGCATGGGTGGGTCAGTTCAGCGACAGGAAATTCTTCAAGATGTTCATTCCGCCTGCGGTGGCGATGGACTCGGGGTGGAACTGGACGCCCCAGATGGGCAGCTTCCGGTGGCGCAGGCCCATGATCTCGCCCTCGGCGGTCTCGGCCGTGATCTCGAGGTCGGCCGGGAAGGTCTCCCGCTCGACCAGCAGCGAGTGGTAGCGCGTGGCGGCGAAGCCCTGGGGCAGCCCGCGGAAGACGTCGGTGTCCTGGTGCTTGATGGGCGAGGTCTTGCCGTGCATGAGCCGCGCGGCCCGCACGACCTTGCCGCCGAAGTAGTGGCCGATCGACTGGTGCCCGAGGCAGACCCCGAAGATCGGCTTCACCCCGGCGAAGGCCCGGATGATGTCGAGCGTCACGCCGGCCTCCCGCGGCGAGCAGGGCCCGGGGGACAGCAGGACGCGGTCCGGCTTCAGCGCCAGCGCCTCGGCGGGCGTGATCTCGTTGTTCCGGAAGACGCGCTGCGCCACCCCCAGCTGTCCGAAGTACTGGACGAGGTTGAAGGTGAACGAGTCGTAGTTGTCGATGACGAGCAGCACGGGCGAAAATGTGGTTGGCGGAAAGAAACAAGGAATCCGGCCGGTGGCAATGCGGGTTTGGCCGCCTTGGGCGGTAAATCCGAAGGGCAAAATTCGAAATTCGAGGGAAATTCGAGGCCCCACGCACCCAATTCGAGCACGGGTGCGCGGCCCCTCCGGGTCAGGGATTCTGGCGGCGGCATTGCGGATCGGTTTGCCATCCCCCGAGTATTCCCTCGAATTTCCTCCTTCGTGCTTACAGCGCCTCCTTTCCAGCTCCTCGGCACCGATCCCGCGTCCGCCGCCCGGCGGGGCCGGCTGCAGACGCGCCACGGGGTCATTGAGACGCCGATCTTCATGCCGGTCGGCACCCAGGGCACGGTGAAGTCGCTCACGCCCGCGCACCTGCACGAGATCGGGGCGCAGATCATCCTGGGCAACACCTACCACCTGAACCTCCGTCCCGGCAGCGAGCTGGTCCGCGAGCTCGGCGGGCTGCACCGGTTCATGGGCTGGGACGGCCCGATCCTGACCGACAGCGGCGGTTTCCAGGTGTTCTCGCTGGCGAAGCTGCGCGACATCCGCGACGACGGCGTGGCGTTCCAGTCGCACCTCGACGGGGCCAAGCTCTTCCTCGGCCCGAAGGAGGTCATGGGCATCCAGCAGAATCTCGGCAGCGACATCGCGATGGTGCTCGACGAGTGTCCGCCCTGGCCCTGCGAGCGCGACGCCTGCGCGCGGGCCGTGGCGCGCAGCCAGCGCTGGGCGCAGCAGTGCCGGCAGATCGCCACCGACAGCGGCTTCCTCGCGGCCGGCCACCACGTCTTCGCGATCGCGCAGGGCTCGACCTTCGACGACCTCCGGCGCGAGGCGGCGGAGGGGCTCGCGGCGCTGGACTTTCCCGGCTATGCGGTCGGCGGCGTGAGCGTCGGCGAGCCCGAGCCCGAGATGCTGAAGCAGGTGGCCGCGACCACGCCCTTCCTGCCTGCGCACAAGCCCCGCTACACCATGGGCCTCGGCACGCCGCCGCAGCTCCTCAAGATGATCGCGCTCGGCGTGGACATGTTTGACTGCGTGCTGCCCTCGCGCGTGGCGCGCAACGGCCTCGTGTTCACGCCCGACGGCCCGCTCAACCTCCGCAACGAGCAGTTCCGCGCGGACCCGCGGCCGATCGTCGAGGGCCTCGACAACTACACCTGCCGGAACTTCTCCCGCGCCTACCTCCGCCACCTCACGCTGGCCGGCGAGATCCTCAGCTGCACCCTGCTCACCCTGCACAACCTGCATTTCTACCTCGACCTCATGGCGCAGGCCCGGGCGCACCTGGAGGCCGGCGACTACACCCCCTGGCACCTCGCCTGGATCGCCCGCTACGAGGCCGGCGCGGCGGCGCGCGTCGCGGGCTGAACCGGACTTTTCGCCGCGTAGGGCGCGAAGAACGCGATGGCCGGCCTTGTCTGAGTTGGATTCCGCCTCGCGGGCGTGACGGCCTTCGCGGTCGGTCCGATTTCCCAGCATGGCGGGGGAGGGTGGCCGCGGCGATTCCTGCGCTCGCCAACCTTGGCCGTTTCCCTCTCACTTCCCGAAACTGCCCCTCAACCATGCGCATCCTCGTCACCGGCGGCGCCGGCTTCCTCGGCTCCCATCTCTGCGAACGGCTCCTCAAGGAGGGGCATGAGGTCATCTGCATCGACAACCTCTTCACCGGCCGGAAGAGCAACATCGAGCACCTCCTGTCGAACACCCGGTTCGAGTTCGTGCGCCACGACGTCATCGACTCGTTCAAGTTCGAGGTGGACCAGATCTACAACCTCGCCTGCCCGGCCTCGCCGCCGCACTACCAGTACAACCCGATCAAGACCATCAAGACGTCGGTGATGGGCTCGATCAACTGCCTCGGCCTCGCCAAGCGGGTCAAGGCGCGCGTCTTCCAGGCCTCGACCTCCGAGGTCTACGGCGACCCGCAGGTCCACCCGCAGCCCGAGAGCTACTGGGGCAACGTCAACCCGATCGGCCGCCGCTCGTGCTACGACGAGGGCAAGCGCTGCGCCGAGACGCTGTTCTTCGACTACCACCGGGAGAACCGCGTGGACATCCGCGTCGTCCGCATCTTCAACACCTACGGCCCCCGCATGCACGAGGCCGACGGCCGCGTGGTCTCGAACTTCATCGTGCAGGCGCTGCGCGGCGAGGACCTCACGATCTACGGCGACGGCACGCAGACGCGGTCGTTCTGCTACGTGGACGACCTGATCGACGGCTTCCTGCGCTTCATGGCGCAGACCGAGACCGTCGGCCCGCTCAACCTCGGCAACCCGGGCGAGTTCACCATGCGCCAGCTCGCGGAGCTCACGCTGAAGCTCGTCGGCGGCAAGTCCAAGATCGTCCACAAGCCGCTGCCGGCCGACGACCCCCGGCAGCGCCGGCCCGACATCACGCTCGCGCGCCAGATCCTCAAGTGGGAGCCTGCCGTGCCGCTCGAGGAAGGCCTCAAGCGCACGATCGCCTACTTCCGCGGGCGGGTCTGATGGGGCGGGCAGTTGAAAGTTGAGGGTTGAAAGTTGAAAACAGAGGCCCCGTGGCACTCGCCAGGTCGCCTCGGCTCGGGCCTTTCAACATTCAACCCTCAACTTTCAACTACGCCCCAGCATCCCCTGCTCAGCCCACCGCCACCGGATCCAGCGCGGTGACGAGCACATCCACGGTCATCTTGCGCTCGCTGGTGCCGCGGTAGGTGCCCTTGATCGGGGCGACGTCGGAGTAGTCGCGTCCGACCGCGACCCGCACGTAGCGCTCGTCGGGCTGGACGTTGTTGGTGGGATCGAGCCCGCGCCAGCCGAGGCCGGGCAGGTAGACCTCGACCCAGGCGTGGGTGGCCTGCGCGCCGCGGAGCTGGTCGGCGGGGCCGTTGTAGAGGTAGCCGCTGACGTAGCGGCACGGGATCTTCAGTGAGCGGCACACGCCCAGCATCACGTGGGCGAAGTCCTGGCACACGCCGCGCTGCAGCCGCAGCACGTCGCGCATGTGGGTGTGCACGTGCGTGGCCGCGGGCGTGTAGGCGAAGTGGCGGTGGATGTGGTCCGTGATCGCGAGGGCCACCTGCCAGGTGTCGGTCCGGTCCGCCGCCATGTCGAGGCCGAGCCGCCAGGCGGCGGGGCCGGGCTCGACGAACCGGCTGGGCTGCAGGAAGTCGTGGCAGCGCTCGAGCTGGCCGCAGGCGCGCTCCATGTCGGCGAGGGGCGTCGTGGCCTGGTCCGGCGGCAGCGGCGGGGTGGTCGCGGTGGACACGCGCGCGGTCGCCTCGATCGTGAGCGTGGCGTGCGGCTCGGCGAGGTCGAAGAGGTGGACGCAGTTGAACTGGAAATCGAGGTAGTGCGTCAGCCGCGTGGACGGCAGCACCTTCAGCATGAAGCTGTGGCAGGTCTGGCCCTCGGCGGTGGCGGGCTGGAGGCGGGCCTCGTTGAAGCTCTCGCGGACCGGCGCGGCGTACACGTAGTGGGTGCGATGGAGGACCTGCAGCTTCATCGGCCAGGGGCGGCCCGGAGGGCCAGGGGACAAGGGACAAGTGACAAGGAACAGGAGGAAGAAGGGCGGGAAAAAGTCATCGGTTGGGGCTCACAACTTGTCACTTGCCACGTGAAACTTGTCACCTGCGAACGGCGGCCGCCGTTCGCCGCTGCTGCTGCTGCTCCTCCTGCTGCTGGAGCTGGCCGTTGTCGGGCGTGAGGAAGGGCTGGAAGATGTAGGCCTGGAACAGCGCCTCGCCGATGGCGTTGAGCCGCGCCTGCAGCTCGTCGATGTAGGCGTGCAGGCCCGTGCCGAAGATCTCCGCGGCGGTGGTGAACTGCAGCTGGGCCAGCAGCCGACCGGAGAGCCGCTCGGCGTCGTTGGCGAAGCGGTCGGAGGCGCTGCCCGAGATGCCGCGGAGCGTGGCGTTGAGCGCCTGCACGCAGAACCGCACCGAGCGCGGGAACTCCGGCGAGAGCAGCAGGTACTCGGCGACCAGCGCCGGCTGGACGTCGGCGCCGTGCATCGATTTGTAGGCGTCCCACGCGCTGCACGAGCGCAGCACCGCGGCCCACTCGAGCGCGCCGGCCTGGTTGACCGGCGCGGGGGCGCCGTGCGCCGGGAACACGGTGTGGCGCACGTCCAGGATCCGCGACGTCTTGTCGGCGCGCTCCAGGTACATGCCGGCCTGCTGGAAGAGCCAGCCCTCGTTGCGGACCACGGTGGCGTTGGTCAGGCCCTGCAGGTAGAGCGAGCTGGCCTTGATCTCGTGGAAGAACTCCACCGGGCTCGAGTCGAGCTGCTGGCGCGCCTGCGGCGAGCGGAGGAACAGGTAGAGGCGGTTGAGCTCCTCCCACACCTCGATCGTGATCTGGTCGCGGACCATGCGGGCGTTTTCCCGCGCCTGGGTGACGGCGGCGAGGATCGAGTTGTGGTTTTCCGGCTGGAACACGAGGAACTCGGTCACGGTGCGCCCGGAGGCCCGGCCGTGGAGCGTGTTGAACAGGGTCTCGTCACCGGCGCTCTGCACGATGGGGATCCACCGGTCGGCGAGCGCGCGGTCGTCGAGCGACCGGAAGTCCAGGAAGAGCTGGAGGTTCACGTCCACCAGGCGCGCGGTGTTGTCCGCGCGCTCGAGGTAGCGGCTCATCCAGTAGAGGGAGTTGGCGACGCGGGAGAGCATGGTCGGGGGGAATTACTCGTCGGCGTAGAGCACCCAGGTGTCCTTGCTGCCGCCGCCCTGGGAGGAGTTGACGACGAGGGAGCCGCGGCGGAGCGCGACGCGGGTGAGGCCGCCGGGGACGACGGTGGTTTTCTGGCCGTAGAGGATGTAGGGGCGCAGGTCGACGTGCCGGCCCTCGCAGCGGCCGGTCTCCTCGATGAACGTGGGGTGGCGCGACAGGGCGACCATCGGCTGCGCGATGTAGTTGCGCGGCTCGGCGATGATCCGCGCGCGGAACGACTCGCGCTCGGCCGCCGTGGCCTGCGGGCCCATCAGCATGCCGTAGCCGCCGGCCTCGTTGGCGGCCTTCACCACCAGCTCGTCGAGGTGCTCCAGGATGTAGGCGCGGTCCTGGTCCTCGCTGGCGAGGTAGGTGGGGACGTTCGGGATGAGCGGTTCCTGGTCGAGGTAGTATTTGATCATCCGCGGGACGAAGTAGTACATCGCCTTGTCGTCGGCCACGCCGGTGCCGACGGAGTTGGCGAGCGAGACGTTGCCGGCGCGGTAGGCCCGGATCAGGCCGGGCACGCCCAGCGCCGAGTCGGCGCGGAAGACCGTGGGGTCGAGGAAGTCGTCGTCGATCCGGCGGTAGATCACGTGCACCGGCCGCTCGCCCTTGGTCGTGCGCATGAAGACGCGCTGGTCGCGCACCACGAGGTCGCGGCCCTCGACGATCTCGATGCCCATCTGGCGCGCAAGGTAGGTGTGCTCGAAGTAGGCGGAGTTGTACGGCCCGGGCGTGAGCAGCGCGACCGTCGGCTCGGCCACGCCCGCCGGCGCCACGTGCTGGAGCACGGCGAGGAGCTCGGCCGGGTAGTTGTCCACCGGCCGCACGCCGGTGCCCTCGAAGAAGCCGGGAAACGTGCGCCGCATCGCGCGGCGGTTCTCGAGCAGGTAGCTGGCGCCCGACGGGCACCGGGCGTTGTCCTCCAGCACCAGGTAGCCGCCGTCGGCCCCGCGGATCAGGTCCGTGCCGCAGACGTGGATGTAGATGTCGCCGGGCACCTGGAAATTCACGAACTCGCGGCGGAAATGCCGGGCGGACAGCACGAAGTAGGGCGGGATGACGCCGTCCTTCAGGATGCGCTGCTCGTGGTAGATGTCGTGGAGGAAGAGGTTGAGCGCCGTGATGCGCTGCACGAGGCCGGCCTCGAGCTTTTCCCACTCGGCCGCGGGGATCACGCGGGGCAGGAGGTCGAAGGGAAAGATGCGCTCGGTGCCCTGGGTGTCGCCATAGACGTTGAAGGTGATGCCCTGCCGGAGGAACAGCGCGTCCACCGCCTGCCGCTTGGCGTCCAGCTCCGGACGCGGGATCGAGCCGAAGCGGGCGACGAACTTCTGGTAGTGGGGCCGCAGGGTGCCGTCGGGCTGGAACATCTCGTCGAAGAACCCGGCGGGGGCGTAGCCGTGCAGCACGCTCGGCAGCTCACCCGGGCGGGCCTCCGGCGGGCTGGGGGAATGGGCGGGGGCGGTCATGCAACCCCCTCAGCAAGACCCGTGCGAGGGACCGGCCGATTTGCCATTTGCCAAGCCCCCCGGTGCACCTATGGTATCGGCCCTTCATGTTGTCCTTTCTGTTCAAACGCTTCGCCGGCCGGCACTATAAAAAATTCCTGGAGAAGGCCCGCCCCACCGTCGCGCGCATCAACGAGCTCGAACAGGCCTACCAGGCGCTCACCGAGGAGCAGCTTCGCGCCAAGACCGACGAGTTCCGCGCCCGCCTGAAGGCCGGCGAGACCCTCGACCAGATCCTCCCGGAGGCCTTTGCCACGGTCAAAAACGCCGCCCGCCGCCTCCTCGGCCGCACCATCATCGTCTGCGACCATGAGCTCACCTGGGACATGGTGCACTTCGACGTCCAGCTCATCGGCGGCCTCGCCATCCACCAGGGCAAGATCGCCGAGATGGCCACGGGCGAGGGCAAGACCCTCGTCTCCACGCTGCCCCTCTACCTCAACGCCCTCACCAGCCGGAACACGCAGCTCGTCACCGTCAACGACTACCTCGCCCGCCGCGACTCCGAGTGGATGGGCCACCTCTACAACTTCCTCGGCGTCTCCGTCGGCTGCATCCAGCAGCAGATGGCCCCCGACGTCCGCCGCGAGATGTACGGCCGCGACATCACCTACGGCACCGCCAGCGAGTTCGGCTTCGACTACCTCCGCGACAACGGCATGGCCACGCGCAAGGAGGACCAGGTCCAGCGCGACCACTGGTACTGCATCGTGGACGAGATCGACTCGATCCTCGTGGACGAGGCCCGCACGCCGCTGATCATCTCCGGCCCCGCCCCGGTCGAGCGCGAGCAGCCCTTCACCCGCATCAAGCCCCCGGTCGAGCGCCTCGTCAGCGACCAGACCCGCCTCTGCAACCGCATCGCCTCCGCGGCCAAGGAGATCCTCGAGAAGTCCGACGCCACGGAGGACGACCAGCTCCTCGCCGCCCGCAAGATGCTCCAGGTCAAGATGGGGCACCCCAAGAACAAGCTGCTGCTGCGCCTGATGGAGACGCCCGAGTGGCGGAAGCTCCTCGACAAGACCGAGACGGAGATGAACTCCGACCTGAACAAGGACGAGCTCTACCGGCTCAAGGAGGACCTCTTCTACGTCATCGACGAGCGCCAGCACCAGGCCGACCTCACCGAGATCGGCCGCAAGGCGCTGCGGCCCGACAACCCCGACGCGTTCGTCCTGCCCGACCTCGCCACCGAGTTCAGCGACCTCGACAAGGACGCGAACTACACCCCGGAGCAGCGCGAGGAGAAGAAACTCGCCTCCCAGGCCCGCTACACCGAGGTCTCCGAGGACATCCACGCCATCTCCCAGCTCCTGCGCGCCTACTCGCTCTACGAGAAGGACGTCGAGTATGTCGTCCAGGAGGGCAAGGTGATGATCGTCGACGAGAACACCGGCCGCGTCATGCCGGGCCGCCGCTGGTCCGACGGCCTCCACCAGGCCGTCGAGGCCAAGGAGAACGTGATGATTGAGCGCGAGACGCGCACCTACGCGACGATCACGATCCAGAACTACTTCCGCATGTACGAGAAGCTGGCCGGCATGACCGGCACGGCGGAGACGGAGGCGACGGAGTTCAACGACATCTACCGGCTGACGGTGCAGGTCATCCCGACCAACCAGCCGTGCATCCGCATCGACAAGAACGACTCCATCTTCAAGACGCGCCGCGACAAGTTCAACGCGGTGGTCCGCGAGATCGAGGCCGCCAACCAGCGCGGCCAGCCCGTGCTCGTCGGCACCGTGTCGGTCGAGTCCTCCGAGGTCCTCTCCCGCATGCTCAAGCGCGCGGGCGTCATCCACACCGTCCTCAACGCCAAGTTCCACCAGCAGGAGTCCGAGATCGTCTCCCGCGCCGGCCAGCGCGGCGCCGTCACCATCGCCACCAACATGGCGGGCCGCGGCACCGACATCAAGCTGGGCGAGGGCGTGCGCGAGCTCGGCGGCCTCTACGTCGTCGGCACCGAGCGGCACGAGTCCCGCCGCATCGACCGCCAGCTGCGCGGCCGCTGCTCGCGCCAGGGCGACCCGGGCCTGACGAAGTTCTTCCTCTCGCTCGAGGACGACCTGATGCGCCTCTTCCTCCAGGGCAACCTGGCCTCGCGCCTCATGGAGGGCTCGATGAAGGAGGGCGAGGAGCTCGAGCACCCGTGGCTCAACCGCTCCATCGAGTCCGCGCAGAAGAAGGTCGAGCAGCAGAACTACTCCATCCGCAAGCGCCTGCTGCAGTACGACGACGTGCTCAACCAGCAGCGCGAGGTCGTCTACGGCATCCGCAACGCCGCCATCCACGCCGACCGGCCCAAGGCCATCATCTTCGAGCAGGTCCAGGAGGAGATCCTCACCCGCCTCGAGGCCGCCGGCTACGGCGAGAAGACCGGCGCCGTCCCCTCCGCCGTCGAGAGCCTCGTCGGCTGGGTCAACTCCCACTTCCCGATCAGCCTGCGCGTCGACGAGCTCGTCGGCAGCGACATCGACGCCCTCGCCGCGCTCATCCTCGAGCGCATCCAGAAGGCCTACGCCGTGAAGGAGGCCGCCGAGATTCCCGACGCGCTCGGCTCGCTCGAGCGCTACGTGGTCATCAACGCGATCGACCACCACTGGCAGGAGCACCTCACCGAGATGGAGGACCTGCGCAAGAGCATCGGCCTGCGCAGCTACGGCCAGAAGGACCCGCTCGTCGAGTACAAGTCCGAGGCCTACCGCTTTTTCGAGGAGCTGATGAACAACGTGCGGCTGCAGATCTGCACCGGCCTGTTCCGCAGCGCCTCCAACCTCGAGTCGTTCGAGAACATGCTCGCCCTCCTGAGCCGCACGGCCCGCGCCGTCGGCCCGACCGACGCCCCGGCACCCGCCGCCGCCCCGCGCGTGGAGACCAGCACCACGGTCACCGGCGGCGGCAGCACCGCCTCCAGCGCCCCCGAGATCCAGCTGCCCAAGGTCACCATCCGCCGCGACACCCCCAAGGTCGGCCGCAACGACCCGTGCCCGTGCGGCAGCGGCAAGAAGTACAAGCAGTGCCACGGGGCGTGAGGCGGAAGACGTGTGGGCGCGATGTGGGAGCGAGCTTGCTCGCGACTCCTGCCAGCCTGGAGCCAGTCGCGAGCAAGCTCGCTCCCACATCGGCTCCCGTCGCGCGGCCGGCTCCGTTGACGAGCCAGCCTTGCCACCGGTCGCGTGAGTGGCCTGCATGAATCCCATCGTGCCCGACGCCTCGCCTTCTTCGCCCGCGCCTGATCCCTACGCGCCGCAGCCGACGCTGTGGGAGCGGCATCCCGACGCGGTCGCGGCCGGCACGGTCTTTTTCCTCACCGCGCTGCTCGCGGTCCTGTCCTTCCCGCCGTTCAAGATGCCCGAGTTCGCCTACGCGATGCTCGTGCCCGCGATCTTCTGGGCCTACCGCCGGCCGAGCTTCCGGCTCTACGCGTGGACCGTGCTCGGCGCGCAGGCCGTCGCCTGGACGATCATCCTTGGCTGGCTGCACCACGTGACCTGGCTTGGCCTGTTCCTGCTCGGGCCCATCGTGGGCGTCTGGATCGGCAGCTGGTTCCTCGCCGCCTGGTGGGCCCTGCCGCGGCTCATCGGCCGGCCGACGCCCGTGCGCCTGCTCGGGATTCTTGGGCTGGGCGGGGCGTGGGTGGTGATCGAATGGACGCGCACGTGGCTGCTCGGCGGTTTTCCCTGGCTGCCGCTGGCCGCGAGCCAGTGGGAGCGCGCCAGCATCCTCCAGATCGCGGCGTACACCGGAGCCTACGGCGTGTCGTTCGTGCTCGTGATGATGAACCTCGGGTTCGGCGCCTACGCGCACCGGCTCTTCTGCGAGGGCGAGACCGGGCTGCGGAAGCGCAGCCAGGAGTTCTTCCTCGCGATGTTCCTGCTGCTGGTGTGCCTCACCGTGCACGTGCAGGAGTCCTTCAACCGCCTGCGCTTCACCGTGCCCGTCGGCCGCATTGCCTTCGTCCAGCCGTACATTCCCCAGGAAGTGAAGTGGGACCCGGCCAAGGGCCCGGGCATCCTCGCCGTACTGGAGCAGACGACGCTGGCCGCCGGCCGCACGCTGCCGGACCTGATCCTCTGGCCCGAGGCCACCACGCCCTGGGCGGTGCGGGGCGACGCCAATGCCCGCGCCTTTGTCGAGTCGCTCGCCCAGCGGACGCATGCGCCGATGCTGCTCGGCTCCATCGCCATCGAGAACACGCGCGCGCCGGACGAGACCTGGTTCAACGGCGTGTTCGCCGTGGACCCGGTCACCGGCCTCCAGACCGCCTACTACGCGAAGCGGCATCTCGTGCCCTTCGGCGAGTACGTGCCGCTTCGGCCCGTGCTCGGCTGGCTGTCCAAGGTGGTGCCGATCGGCGACGATTTTGCCCGCGGCCGGGACGCCTCGCCGCTGGTCGTGGCGCTGCGCTCCGGCGCCCTGGCCTTCGGCCCGCTGGTCTGCTACGAGGACATTTACCCGCAGCTCGCGCGCACCAGCACCCTGGCCGGCTCCGACGTGCTCGTCGTCCAGACCAACAACGCCTGGTTTGGCGAGGGCGGGGCGGCCTACCAGCACGCGGCCAACTCGGTCCTCCGCGCCGTCGAGACCCGCCGCCCCGTGCTGCGCTGCGGCAACGGCGGCTGGAGCGGCTGGATCGACGAGTTCGGCAGCGTGCGCGCGACGCTGACCAACGACGAGGGCAGCATCTATTTCCGCGGCACCCGCACGCTTGTCGTGACCCGCGACGCCCGCTGGATCAACCGCCTGACCTTCTACGTGGAGCACGGCGACTGGTTCGTCGCAGTGTCCGCCGCGCTGGTCCTCTTCGGTTTCCTCCTCCTCCGGCCGCACAGTCCGGTCGTAACCACGAATGAACGCTGATTTTCGCTAAGGGCCCGGAAGCTCTCCGGATTAGCGATGATGAGCGTGATTTAGCGGTTCCCCTCAGGCTTGGTGTTGCGCTTCGCCGGGGACTTGGGCGCAGCGGTGGTCCGGGTGCGCAGGCGGAGAACGGTGCGGCTGGGCCGGGGCCGCGGTTGGCCGCCGTGGAGGCCGGGCAGCCACGGGGATCCGAGCATTCGACAGGCGTCGCACATGGGAATGTTCACCAGAAGCGGGAATTTCGCGGCTGACAATCCCCGTCTGCCGAGGCACAACGAAAGCTCCCATGACGCCGAAACTTCTCCGCCGCGCCGTCGAGGCGCTCGACTCCTTTAATGTCGAAACCCCCTCGTGGGGCTTCGCCGACACCGGCACGCGGTTCGGCAAGTTTTTCCAGGACGCCGCGGCGATCGACATGAACGACAAGCTGGCGGACGCGGGCCAGGTGCACGCCGTCACCGGCTGCTGCCCGACGGTCGCGACGCACGTGCTGTGGGACTTCACCCCGGGCGAGGACCCGAAGAAGGTCGTGCGCCTCGCGCGTAAGCACGGCATCAAGCTGGGGGCGATCAACCCGAACGTGTTCCAGGACCAGTGCTACAAGTGGGGCTCCTTCGGCAACAATGACGCCGCGATCCGGCAGCACGCGCTCCAGCACTGCCTCGACTCCGTCGCCATCATGAAGGCGGTCGGCAGCGAGTACCTCTCCCTGTGGTTCGCCGACGGCACCAACTACCCCGGGCAGGGCAGCATCCGCGAGCGCAAGGCCCACTTCGAGGAGTGCCTGAAGGCGCTGCACAAGAAGCTCGGCCCGAAGCAGACGATGCTGGTCGAGTACAAGCCGTTCGAGCCCGCGTTCTACGCCACGGACATCGCCGACTGGGGCATGGCCTACCTGCTGGCGAAGAAGGCCGGCCCGCGCGCCAAGGTGCTCGTCGACACCGGCCACCACTACAACGCCCAGAACATCGAGCAGATCGTCGCCTGGCTCCTCGACGAGGACATGCTCGGCGGCTTCCACTTCAACGACCGCCGCTACGCCGACGACGACCTCACACTCGGCTCAATCGACCCGTACCAGATCTTCCGCATCTTCCACGAAATCCATTTCTTTGCCGCGGACCGCCGCCGGATGCCGAAGATCGCCTACATGGTGGACCAGTGCCACAACGAGAAGCCCAAGGTCGAGGCGATGATCCAGACGGTCGTCATGGCCCAGGAGCTCTACGCCAAGGCCTCCCTGGTGGACCACGACGCGCTCCGCGCCTGCCAGGCGAAGGAGAACGTCATCGACGCCGAGCTGCTGCTGAAGAAGGCGTTCTTCACCGACGTCACGCCCGCGCTCGCCGCGTGGCGCAAGGCGAACAAGCTGCCCGTCGACCCACTCGCCGAGCACCGCCGCAGCGGCTACGAGCGCAAGGCCGCCTCCGACCGCCGCCGCCGCCGCAAGGCGATGGGGATCGTGCGCGGCGGCAGCTTCGCGTAAGCGCGCCGGCTCGAATGAGGGCGGGGTCGCCGGACCCCGCCTTTTTCGCGTTCAAATCTTGCGACCCGAACCGGCGAGGTCGGCGACCCCGCCCTACATCACGGCGCCACCGAGAATTTCATCCGCCGGATCACCCGCGACGCGAGCCCGGGCAGGAAGCGCTTGAGCGCGATCGCCCAGGTCTCCCCGCCGCCGACGGAGATTTCCTCCCGGCCGCGGGCGACCGCCGCCAGCGTCGCCGCCGCGCACCGCTCCGCGCTGATGCCGCGCTGGTGCGTGGCGTCGGTGACGCCGTGCTTCTCGCCCTGCGCGCCGAGCGCGTTGTCCGACACGTGGGTCCGCACGTAGCCGGGGCAGACCAGCGTGACCTTCACGCCCTCGCGCCAGATCTCCGCGCGCAGCGAGTCAAAGTACCCGTGCAACGCGTGCTTCGCCGCGGCGTAGCTCGACCGGCCGGGCGTGCCGACGTAGCCCATCACGCTGCTGATCACGACGACATGGCCGGCGCGGCGCGCGAGCATGGACGGGAGCACGGCCTTGGTGAGCGCCACGGGACCGAAATAATCCACCTCCATCAGCGCGCGCTCCACCGCCGGCGCCGCGTCCACCGCGAGCGCCCGCTGGCTGACGCCGCCGTTGTTCACGAGGATGTCCACCCGGCCCACCCGGCCCAGCACCTCCGCCGTGAGGGCGGGAAAGGTCTCGCTGCGCGCCAGGTCGAGCGTCACGCACGCGTGCTCATCCGCGCGCGGCAGCGCCCGGCGCACGCGCTCCAGTTCGTCGGCGCGCCGGCTGGAGAGCACCAGCCGGGCCCCCTCGCGCGCGAAGGCGTGTGCCAGCGCCTCGCCAATGCCCGACGACGCCCCGGTGATCCAGACGACCTGCCCCGCGAATCGCTCCATGCGCCGACGCTAGCCGCGTGTGCCGGCGGGTGTCACATATTATCGGTCGCCGGCACGGGGGCAAAACGCGAAAAAAGCCAAGCGCGCAAACGCCAACAAAACGGACAGGAGCAAACGCACAAGGATGGGGCTTCGCCCGACCGCATGGATTTTCACCACGACCGCAAACGGCAGCATTGGCCGCCTGAGGCCTCCCTGTTTCGTTGGCGTTTGAAGCCTGGCGTTTGGAAATTTACAACAGAGTGATTAATTACCACCAAAAGTGATCGCGGCTAACAGCGGGCCATTGCCAGTCCTGCGGAAAGCTGCGAGGGTGGTGAGGATGAACCACCCCAAGGCGCTGACCCCGCAGCAGGTCCGTTTTTTCCATGAAGAGGGCTACCTGATCGTGCCCGACGTGTTTGCCCCGCAGGATCTCGAGCCACTGCGCGCCGAGCTCCACAAGGAGATCAACCGCAAGGCCCGCGAGCTGCAGGCCGCGGGCAAGCTCACCAACCTGCATGCCGAGCTGGATTTCGACCGCCAGCTTGCCGCGATCTACCGCGACTCGAACGAGAACGGCGACCAGATCATCCGTAGCCTCGAGGGCCTGCGCGGCGGCGGCTTCCATGCCCCTGAGATGTTCGCGGTCATCTCCCATCGCCAGCTGCTGCAGCGCGTCGGCGAGCTGCTGG
This sequence comes from uncultured Opitutia bacterium, assembly GCA_903825285.1. Classification (GTDB taxonomy): domain Bacteria; phylum Verrucomicrobiota; class Verrucomicrobiia; order Opitutales; family Opitutaceae; genus Opi-474. The sequence continues at coordinate 114,779 of CAIJZY010000014.1, forward strand.
GCTCGGAGGAGATCGTCGCGTCGTCGGTCTACCGCATTCGTCCCAAGCTGCCCAACCTCGGCCGCGGCGTGGTGCCGTGGCACCAGGACAGCGGCTACATGGCGGAGCACTGCGACCGTCACCTGATCATCACCTGCTGGGTGCCGCTGGTGAACGCGACCGTGGAGAACGGCTGCATGCAGATCCTCCCGCGCACGCACGAGGGCAAGGTCGTCACGCACCACACGGGCGGCAACGCCGGCTTCCTGGTCATCAAGGACGAGAACCTGCCGGACGACCCGCGCAAGTCGATCACCGCGGCCTGCCCGCGCGGCGGCGTGGTGTTCATGACCAACCGCACGCCGCACTGCTCGACGCCCAACTCCGCGGACCATATCCGCTGGAGCATCGATCTCCGCTACCAGTCCGCCGAGGTGCCGAGCAACGTCGGGCTCTGGCCGAAGTCGCTCGACGCCGAGGGCAAGGCTGACGACGAGTTCTACGAGAAGGGCAACATCGCCTGCTATCCGCCCGAGGCCGATTTCCTTGTCTCGAGCCGGCAGCATCCCGAGCAGGTCACCAACTACGCGGAATATGCGCGCCGTCGCGAGACCTTCGACCAGACCAAGCCGAACTTCCGCGTCATCCGCCGCTGGCCTGCGTCGGCCTGATACCGCTACCGGATTTCGGATCCCGGATCCCGATATCCGGTATTCCGCGTGTCTCTCCGCGTGCTTGCCGTATCCCGCGGGTTGAGTTCCCTGCGGCATGCCCAATTCCCTCCGCATCCTGGCGTTTTCCGGCAGCGCGCGCCGGGAGTCGCTCAACCGCAAGCTCCTCGCCGTGACCGTGCAGGCAGTCCGCGCCGCCGGCGCCGAGGTGACGCTCCTCGACCTCAATGACCTGGCGCTGCCGCTCTACCACGGCGACATTGAGGACCGCGACGGCCTCCCGGCCAACGCGGTGAAGCTCATCGAGCTCATCACCCAGCACCAGGGCCTGCTCATCGCCTCGCCGGAGTACAACTCGATGATCACGCCGCTGCTCAAGAACACGATCGACTGGAGCACGCGCGGCGACGCCAACCCGCTCATCGGCAAGGTCGCCGCCGTCGTCTCGGCGTCGCCCGGCCAGCTCGGTGGCGTGCGCTCGATGCAGCTCGCCCGGGCGCTCCTGCTGCACCTCGGCTGCCACGTCATCCCCGCCCAGTGCATCCTGCCGCACGCCGACCAAGCCTTCGACGACCAAGGCGCGCTCAAGGATGCCCGGACGCAGAAATCGGTGAATGCGGTGGCGGCGCAGTTGGTGAAGGTCACGGGGCAGCTGGCGAGTTGAGTATGACTGCGGTTGGATTCAGACGAACGCCGAACGTCCAACGCCGAACGCCCAACGTCGAAGGATTGTCCCGCGGCGGCGCCGCGCGCTGGAATCCACTTCGGGGTTCGACGTTGGGCGTTCGATGTTCGGCGTTCGTTTTCGTCCGTCCACCCGCTGCGTGCTTGCCCGCCTGCAGCACGGGAGCCTAACTATCGCCCCATGAAGAAGGCACTGATCACCGGCATCACGGGACAGGACGGTTCGTACCTGGCCGAGCTGCTCCTTGGCAAGGGTTACGAGGTTCACGGCGTGATCCGCCGCGCGTCCACGTTCAACACCAGCCGCATCGACCACCTGTACCGCGACCCGCACGTCAACAACGTGAAGCTGCACCTGCACTACGGCGACCTCGCCGACTCGGTGCAGATGGTGAAGCTGCTCTACCAGCTCCAGCCGGACGAGATCTACAACCTCGGCGCGCAGTCGCACGTGCGCGTGTCGTTCGACATCCCCGAGTACACCGGCGACGTCGACGGCCTCGGCGCCCAGCGCATCCTCGAGGCCATCCGCGAGGCCGGGCTCGTGAAGAAGTGCCGCTATTACCAGGCGTCCTCGTCCGAGATGTTCGGCAAGGTCCAGGAGGTGCCCCAGACCGAGACCACGCCGTTCTGGCCCCGCTCGCCCTACGGCTGCGCCAAGGTCTACGCCTACTGGCTCACCGTGAATTACCGCGAGAGCTACCAGCTCCACGCCAGCAACGGCATCCTCTTCAATCACGAGAGCCCGCGCCGTGGCGAGACGTTCGTCACCCGCAAGATCACGCGCGCCGCCACCCGCATTTCCCAGGGCCTGCAGGACTCGCTCTACCTCGGCAACCTCGACGCCCAGCGCGACTGGGGCTACGCCAAGGAGTACGTCGAGATGATGTGGCTGATGCTGCAGCAGGATAATCCCGACGACTACGTGGTCGCGACCAACGAGACGCACAGCGTGCGGGAGTTTTGCCAGGAGACGTTCGGGCTGCTCAACCTCGACTGGGAGAAATACGTCCGGCACGACACGCGCTACGAGCGTCCCGCGGAGGTGGACCTGCTGATCGGCGACGCCGCCAAGGCCCGCCGCCAGCTCGGCTGGGAGCCCAAGGTGCGCTTCAAGGAACTGGTGCGCATCATGGTCGAGCACGACCTCGACCTCGCCAAGCGCGAGGCTCAGATCGCGAAGCTGCCCAGCCCTTCGTGATAAGAACACCGGACCATTTCCGATGTGGAACTCAGGAAAACTGGAAGGGCGGTCCCGGGCAGGGATCATCCTTGGATTGGGCGCATGGTTCCCGAGTCCCTGATTTCCCCATAATCGGATCGCCTTCATGAAACTCTTTATCGCTGGATCCCAGGGCATGGTTGGCTCCGCGCTGGTGCGGCGGTTTGCCCGCGAGGCGGGCGTCACGCTGGTCACGCGCTCCCGGGCCGAGCTGGACCTGACCTCGGCGACGGCGGTGAACGCCTGCTACGCCGCCGAGAAACCCGACGCGGCCATCATCGCCGCGGCGAAGGTCGGCGGCATCCACGCCAACGCGACGTACCCCGCCGAGTTCCTCCACGTCAACCTGGCCATCGCCGCCAACACCATCGACGGCGCCCACCGCCACGGGGTGAAGCGCCTGCTCTTCCTCGGCAGCTCCTGCATCTACCCGAAGCACGCGCCGCAGCCGATGCCCGAGGACTGCCTGCTGACCGGTCCGCTTGAGCCGACCAACGAGGCGTACGCCCTCGCCAAGATCACCGGGCTCAAGCTCGCCCAGAGCTACCGCCGGCAGTACGGCGTGCTCTTCCACTCGGCGATGCCGACCAACCTCTACGGTCCCGGCGACAACTACCATCTCCAGAACTCGCACGTCCTCCCGGCGCTGCTGCGGAAGTTTCACGAGGCGAAGGAGGCGGGGCGTCCCGAGGTCACGGCCTGGGGCACCGGCGCGCCGCGGCGCGAGTTCCTCCACGTGGACGACCTGGCCGACGCCTGCGCGTTCCTGCTCACGCTGAAGGACCCGCCCGACTGGATCAACGTCGGCACCGGCACGGACGTCACCATCCGCGAGCTCACCGAGACGGTGGCGGCGGTCACGGGTTTCACCGGCCGCATCGCCTGGGACGCCACGAAGCCGGACGGCACGCCGCGGAAGCTGCTGGATGTCTCGCGCCTGACCGCGCTCGGCTGGCGCGCCCGCATCGCGCTGCGCGACGGCGTCGCCCGAACCTACACGGATTTCCTCGCGGAGAAGGCGGCGGGGAAGCTGCGGGGTTGAGCCTCGGGCGAACGCTCAACGTCCAAGTGATTTCAGCGGGCGATGTAGGGCGGGGTCGCTGACCCCGCCTTGGTCTGGATCCGATCAAACCCAGAATGGCGGGGTCAGCGACCCCGCCCTACACAATTTCTAGACTTCCCTCCCTGCGCGATAACTCGCTGAATCCTGCCTGCCCAGCATGGACGATAACGAACAGTTTATCCTCGAGGAGGAGGCGGCGACGCCGAAGAAGTCCTTCTGGGCGCACCTGAACGACCTGCGCACGGCGCTGGTGCGCTCCGCAATCGCGATCGGCCTCGCCCTGGTGATCTGCCTGCTGCTCTCGCCGCAGCTGGTCAAGATCCTCGAGTATCCGCTCACCCGGATCGACATGTTCGAGGCCCCGCGTCCGACGGTCAGCTTCCAGGTGGGCGAGGCCAGGTTCGGGCCGTACCCTGTGACCGCGGAGCAGTTCCCCGGCCTGCCGTCGGGCGAGGCGCCGCAGCTCGTTTTCCAAGTGGGCACGGCGAAGGTCGGACAGGAGCAGGTGGCGACCCTCAAGCTCCTGCCGCCGCCGCCGACCCGCACGCCCTCCCTGGGGATCCACCTGCACAACTTCGGCCCGGCCGAGGGCTTTTTCATCGCCTTCCACGTCGCGATCTACGGCGCGTTGATCGTCTCGGCGCCGTTCTGGGCGTTCTTCCTCGCGCAGTTTTTCCTGCCCGCGCTGAACATCAAGGAGCGCGGGCTCTTCTTCACGTGGATCGGCTGGAGTGTGGCGCTGTTCTTCGCCGGCGTGCTGCTGACGTACTTCGGGCTGCTGCCGCTGGCCCTGCGCGCGGCCGTGGAGTACTCGCAGCTGCTCGGGTTCGACGCGTACGACTGGCGCGCCGAGGAGTACATCAGCTTCGTCTCGAAGTTCATCTTCGGCATGGGCCTGGGCTTCCAGTTCCCGATCGTCGTGCTGCTGCTGGTCAAGCTCGGCATGATCACCCACCGGCACCTCGCGAAATACCGCCGCCATGTCGCGGTGCTCTGCCTGATCCTCGGCGCCGTGCTCACCACGCCCGAGGTCATCACGCAGGTGTGCATGGCCGTCCCGCTCTACGTCCTTTACGAGGCCTGCATCTGGATCGCGTGGTATTGGGACTGGAAGAAGCGCCGGGCGGAAGGCGCGGCGCCGGCGGCGGAGTAAGCGGTTGAAACGCAAGGTCGCGCAGGGCAGACGCGAAGGTCGCCCGCCAGCGTGGGGAACTCCCATCCGATCTTTGCGCTGACTTCGCGTCCTCGCGGCTTTGCGCTTCAAATTTCACCGCCGCCACGTGCCTCCACCGAGCGACCGGGCTTGAAACTATCCGGTTTCCGGTCTCCGGTATCCGGTTTTAACATGATCGCCCCCGAAACCTTCAATCACATCGAGAACATCAAGAAGCGCGCCGGACACCTCTGGAGGTTTCTTTGACGTCGACCAGAAGCTAAGGGAAATCGAGGCCATGGACGCCCAGATGGGCGCCCCGGCGTTCTGGGACAACAACGAGCGCGCCCAGAAGCACATCGGCAAGCTGAACGCCCTCAAGCGCTCCGTCCTGCCGGTCGTCGCCTTCCAGAAAAAGGTCGATGACGTGGGCGTCATGGTGGAACTCGTCGAGGCCGCCGACGGCGCCGAGCGCGAGACTTACGCCCAGGAACTGGACACCTCCGTTGCCGCCATGGTCGCGGAACTCGACCAGCTGGAGATCGCCTCCTTCCTCACCGGGCAGTTCGACAAGAACAATGCCATCCTCTCCATCCAGTCCGGCGCGGGCGGCACCGAGTCGAACGACTGGGCCGACATCCTCTTCCGCATGTACAACCGCTGGGCCGAGCGCCGCGGCTTCACCGTCGAGGTGCAGGACGTCCAGGTCGGCGACCAGGCCGGCATCAGCAAGGCCACGATCCTGCTCAAGGGCGAGAACGCCTACGGCTACGCCAAGGCCGAGCGCGGCGTCCACCGGCTCGTGCGCATCAGCCCGTTCGACTCGAACAAGCGGCGCCACACCTCGTTCTGCGCGATCGACGTGATCGCCGAGGTCACGGAGGACATCGCGATCGAGATCCCCGACAGCGAGATCCGCGTGGATGTCTACCGGTCGTCCGGCAAGGGCGGCCAGGGCGTCAACACCACCGACTCCGCCGTGCGCATCACGCACATCCCGTCCGGCATCGTGGTCGTCTGCCAAAACGAGCGCTCGCAGATCAAGAACCGCGCCAGCGCCATGAACGTCCTCAAGGCCCGCCTCTACGAGAAGAAGCAGGACGAGCAGCGCGCCGAGATGGACCGTTTCTACGGCGAGAAGGGCGAGATCGGGTGGGGGAGCCAGATCCGCAGCTACGTGCTGCAGCCCTACCAGATGGTGAAGGACCTCCGCACCGGCATGAGCACGAGTGACACGCAGGGCGTGCTCGACGGCGACCTCGACCGCTTCGTCAACGCCTGGCTCCGCGCCGGCTGCCCGCGGCATCGGAATAAGGAGATTCAGATGGAGGAGTAGCGCGCGCTGCGCGCGCGCAGAGGTCAGAGATCAGATGTCAGAGGTCAGTCGGATGAATCAGGGGCGAGAGCGCTGCCTGGGTCGTCGGCGGTGAAAGAGGAATTTGCACTTTTCGCATCTGTCGTCTGAATTTCCCCTCCTTTCCGATGCGCTCCAGCATCCAGCCTCTGACCTCTGACATCTGTTTTCACAACAATGCCCAATCTCCCCTACGAGCAGATCCGCGCCGCGCTGGCCGGGCAGTCGCTGTTCGAGGACAAGACGTGGCAGCTGTCGCCGGACGCGTGGCCGCTGACGCCGGACCAATTGGCCCAGCTTGAGGCCATCGGGACGGCGTGCCTGGAGTTTCAGCAGGGGCTGGAGACGCTCTACCTGCGCGCGTCCGCGGGGAAGAACCTCCTGCGCAACAAGCCGCTGCTGGCGCCATGGGTCGCGGACTACCTCGACCGTGGCAAGCCCGCCGAGCTCGTCGCCCACGCGCGCGACCCGCGCAACCGCGGGACTTTCCCGGCCGTGCTGCGGCCCGACCTGCTGCTGACCGACGACGGCTTCGCGCTGACCGAGCTCGACTCCGTGCCCGGCGGCATCGGCCTCACCGCCTTCCTCAACCGCCTCTACGCGACCGCGCCCGGCGGCAAGCCCAGCGAGATCCTCGGCGCGGGCGACGCGATGATCACGAACTTCCACGCCGCCCTCGCGGCGCTGCGGCCCGAGGCCCGCAACCCGTTCATCGCCCTCGTGGTGAGCGACGAGGCCGCGACCTACCGGCCCGAGATGCAGTGGCTGGCCCAGCAGCTCCAGGTGCTGGGGCACCGCGTGTTCTGCGTGGCGCCCGAGGACCTGTTCCCGCTCGGCGCGCAGCTCTGCGTGGACGTCGAGGGCACGCCGGAGAAGGTGGATGTGATCTACCGGTTCTTCGAGCTGTTCGACCTCGCGAACATCCGCACCGCGAAGTTCATCTTCGAGGCCTGGAACGCCGGCGAGGTCGCCATTACCCCGCCGCTGCGGCCGTTCCAGGAAGAGAAGCTGGCCCTCGCGCTCTTCCACCACCACCGGCTGCAGGAGTTCTGGGCCGAGACGCTCGGCGGCCGGACGCTGAAGCTGCTGCGCGCGCTGATCCCGCCGTCGTGGGTGATGGACCCGGCCCCGCTGCCGCCCGGCGCGGTGCTCGACGCGCCCGCGGTCGGCGGCCGGCAGATGTCCGACTGGCGCGACCTCGGCGGCGCCTCCCAGAAGGAGCGCGACCTCATCATCAAGATTTCCGGCTACCACGAGACCGCCTGGGGCGCGCGCAGCGTCGTCCTCGGCAGCGACTGCTCGCGCGAGGAGTGGCAGGAGGGCGTGGCCCGCGCCGTGGACCTGGCGCCGTCGAATCTCCATGTGCTGCAGGCCTACCGGAAGCCCCGGCGGGTCCGGCATCGCGTCTATGCCCGGGAGGCGCCGCACCCGGCGCGCGAGGTGGATGGACGCCTTCGCCTCTGCCCGTACTACTTCGTGGTGGGGGGGAAGGCGAAGCTCTCCGGCGCGCTCGCGACTTTTTGTCCGCCGGACAAGAAGATCATCCACGGCATGCAGGATGCGGCCTTGCTCCCGGCTAGGGTTTTCTCCTTAAACGAAGCCCGTGCGTAGACTCGCCGCTCCGACCCCGTCCTTCCTCAGCCGCAGGCAACTCGCGCTCATCGCGGCTGCGTTGCTGACCCTCGGCCCGGCGGCGGGCCCGGCGGCGGCGCAGGGCAGCCTGGCGGCGCTGCAGGCGCGGGCCGACGAGGGTGACCCGAGCGCGCTGAACACGCTGGGCAACGCGTACGCGAACGGGCAGGGCGTCGCGCGGGACTATGCCGCGGCGACCCGCTATTACCAGCAGGCCGCGGAGCGCGGCTATGCCCCGGCGCAGTTCAACCTCGGCATGTTCACCGAGCTCGGCCGGGGCACGACGGCCGACCCGGCCGCCGCCTTCCAGCTCTATCTCCGGGCCGCCCAGCAGGGCTTCGCCCCGGCGCAGTTCAACGTCGGCAACATGTACGCCAACGGCGCCGGCGTGGCCCGCGACTTCTTCGAGGCCGCGCTCTGGTTCCGCCAGGCCGCCGCCCAGGGCGTGCCCGAGGCGCAGTACAACCTCGGCCTGGCCTACGAGCTCGGCCGCGGCGTGACGAAGGACGAGGCCGAGGCGCAGAAATTCTACCGCGCGGCCGCCGACCAGCACTACGCCCGCGCCGCCTACAACCTCGCGCTGATGCTGGAGGACGGCCGCGGCTCCGCGCGCGACGACCAGGCGGCGGTGGTGCTGTACCGCGCCGCCGCGCAGCAGGGCTTCGGCCCCGCGCAGAACAACTACGGCATCATGCTGGCCGAGGGCCGCGGCGGCCTCGCCGTCTCGCTGCCCGAGGCGTACGCCTGGCTGTCGCTGGCCGCCGAGAACGGCGCCAAGGCCGCGGGCCGCGACCTGCTCGCGCAGAAACTCGCCCCCGACCAGCTCGCCGCGGGCCGCGCGCTTGTCGCCCGGCTGCGCTCCGAGATCACCGCCGCCGCCCCGGTCGCCGTCGCCTCCGCCGCCTCTCCCACCGCGCCGTCCGCGTCGACGCCGGCCGCCCCGGCCGCGGCCTCGCTGCGTGCCGCCCTCGCCCAGGTCGAGCAGCTGCGCGGCGAGAACGCCTCGCTGGCCGCCACCGTGCTGGCGCTGCAGGGCGACAAGTCCAGCCTCCAGCAGCAACTCGCCGCCGCGGGCGACGCCGCCTCGACGGCGGACCTCCACGCGCAGGCCGACCGGCTGCAGCGGGAGAACGACTCCCTGCTCGTCCGGCTGAAGCAGGCCAACGACAACGCGGCCCGGCTTTCCAACGAGAACGCCCAGCTCGTCCAGAACTCGGCGACCCCCGTCGGTCCCGCCACCGCCGGCTCCGACGCCGCGCGCGTGGCGCTGCTCGTGGCCGACAACACCCGGCTCAACGACGAGATCAAGCGCTCCACCGCCGAGCTCGGCTCGCTCTACCGGCAGCTGCGCATCGCCCAGTCCAAGCTCGCGTCGGGCGGCGAGGCCCCCGCGGCCTCGGCCGACTCCGCCGCCGCGCTGAGTGCGCTCCAGGCGGAAAACGCGCGGCTCAAGCAGGACGCCGCCGCCAAACCGGATCTCTCGGCCCAGCTGGCCGCCGCGCAGCAGGCCCAGTCCGCGCTGGCCGCGGACAAGGCCGCCCTCGAGCGCCAGCTCGCCGCCGCGCAGTCGCGCCCCGCGGTCGATCCCGCCGCCGCGCAGCAGCAGGCCCGCCTCGAGGAGGAACTCGGCCAGAGCCGCCAGGATCTCGTCGCCGCGCGCCGCGACACCGAGGAGCTGCGCAGCCAGCTCGAGACCGCCCAGGCCAATCTCAAGGTGCAGGCCGCCAAGTTCCAGACGCAGCTGAACGAGGCGAAGATGGCCGCCGCGGCCGCCGCGACCCAGGCGACCGGCAAGGACCTCGGCGCCCGGCTGGCCGATGCGCAGGCACAGGTCGCCGCGCTCACCCAGGCCAACGCGGAGCTGAAGCGCCGCGCCGACCAGGCCGCGCAGCAGGCCTCAGTTGCGCAGGGCAGCTCGACCGAGGCCGCGCAGCTCAAGTCCAGCCTCGCCGCGGCCCAGCAGGCGCAGGCGGTGGCCCATGACGAGGCCGTCAAGCTGGCCGCCCAGCTCGCGCAGCTCCGGCAGGAGCACACCGCGCTTGTCCAGGCCAACCAGGATCTCGCCACGCGCAACGACGAGCTGACCGCCACGGCGCAGAAGCTCCAGGCGCAGCAGGCCCGCGGCAACCCGGCCGACGCCGAGGTCGCCCGGCTCAAGACCGCGCTGGCCGCGGCGCAGCAGGCGCAGGCCGCCGCGCGCGACGACCTCGCGAAGGTCGCGGCCCAGCTGGCCGACGCGCAGAAGTGGAACAACTCCGTCACCACGGCCAACCAGGGCCTGGCGACCAAGAACGACGAGCTCACGGCGCAGGTCCAGACCCTGCAGGCCAAGCTCGCCACCACCGCCCACAGCGCGGCGGAGACCGAGAAGCTGCAGGCCGCGGTCGCCGCGGCGCAAACGACGCAGGCCGGCGAGCACGCGCAGCTCGTCCAGGCCCAGTCCGACCTCGCCGCCGCCACCCGCGCGGCCAGCGACGCCACCGCCGGCCAGACGACGCTGCAGGCCCGGCTCGCGGAGGCGCAGCAGCAGGCGGCCGACCTGAAGGCGGCCAACCAGAAACTCACCACGGCCAACCAGCAGCTCGCGGCCCGGACCGCCGCGCCCGACGACCGCGAGGCGAGCACCAAGCTGGCGGCGCAGTTGGACGCCGCGGGCCGCGCCCTCGAGGAGAAGAGCAGGGCCGTCACCGATCTCACCGCCGCCAACGAGTCCCTGCAAAAGGACCTGGAAGTGGCCAAGCAGAGCGCCGCCGCCGCGCTGGCCGCGCAGGCCGCCGCCGCCAAGGCCGCGCCGGGCGACGCGATGAAGCTCGAGCTGTCCACGATGCAGGACCAGGTCCGCTCGCTGGAGGGCCAGATCGACGAGGACCGCAAGCACTCGGCCCAGGAAATTTCCACGCTGGCCGCGCAGCTGCAGCGCTCGCGCGAGGCGAACAGATCGCTCGCCGACGCCAACCGCGTCCTCCTCGAGGCGAAGAGCGCCGAGGATGCCGGCCCGAGCGCGGAACTCACCACGCAGACCGAGAAGGTGCGCACGCTCACCGCCGAGCTCGAACGGCTCCGCGCCGACCAGCAGCGCCTGGCGGCCGAGAACGACCGCCTCACGGGCGAGAAGCAGGTGGCGGAACGGCAGGCCGCGGAGGCCAAGAAGGCCGTGTCGGCGTCCGCCGGGGTTGCGCAGGAGCGCGACACCCTCGGCACGCAGCTTGACGGCGCGGTTGCCAAGCTGGCCGACACCGAGCGCCGGCTGGCGCTGGCGAAGCAGACCGAGGCGGCCGCGAAGACGGATGCGCAGAACCTGCAGGCCGACCTCGACAAGGCGCGCGCGGAGTCCGCGGCGCTGCAGGCGAAGCTGGCGGATTCGGACAAGGCCGTGGACCAGCACAACGCCAGCGTGGCCGAGCTGACGGACCTGAACACGAAGCTCACGGCGGAGCGCGCCGCGTTGCAGGCGCAGCTGGCGCAGGCCAGGAAGTCGCTCGACGACGGCGCGACGCTCGCCACGGCCAATGACAAATTGACGGAGCAGGTGAAGGATCTCACGGCCAAGCTCGCCGCGGCGCAGGCTGACACCGCCCGCAGCGCGCAGGCGGAGACCGACCTGGCGGCGCTGAAGACGCAGCTCACGGCAGCGCAGGCGAAGCTCGCCGAGTCGGACAAGGCCGTCGAGCAGCACGGCGCGACGGTGGCCGAGCTCACCGGGACGAATGACCGGCTGACGGCGGACAAGGCGGCGTTGAAGCAGCAGCTCGACGACCAGAACACCCTCCTGGAGAAGCTCCGCGCCGACAGCGACCGGCTGGCGCAGGCGGAGCAGGCACGCCAGACCGCGGAGCAGCGCGCGGCGGCGCTGACGACGGTGACCAACCAGCTGGCGGGCGCGCAGCGCGACAACGCCAGCCTGCGGGCCGACAACGCGCGGCTGAACGACATGCTGCAGTCGGTGGACCGGGACCGCTCGGCGCGCATCGCGCAGCTGCAGGCGGAGAATTCCGCGATCGCGGCGCGGCTGCGCCAGGCGCAGGGCACGCTCGACCAGATCGCGAACGCCGCGCGGATCATCAACGGCGGCTCGCTGCCGACCTCGACCAACTTTGCCGCGAGCACGCCGGTGCGGCCCACCTCGCCGTCGCCCGTGTCGGCGGCCCCGTTGCCGGCGGAACCCCGCGTGCACGTGGTGCAGGAGGGCGACTCGCTCACCCGCATCAGCGTGCGCTACTACGGCACTGCGACGCGCTGGGAGGAAATCTACGATGCGAACGCCGACCAGCTGAAAGGCCAGAACGCGCTCAAGCCGGGGCAGAGGCTGAGGATCCCGTAGGGCCATGCTGGCCCCCGGCCAGATTGGTGCATCCAAAAAATCTGACTGACCGGCTTGGCGTATCAACCGACTGGAAACACGCCAATTACGCGTGTGGGCGGGAGGGAGCGGTGAACGATCTTCAAAAAAAGTCTCGACGGCGCGCACAGGACTTTCATCGTCGGCAACGCATCAGGAACGAATCGGCCCTCCACAAGCCGGTTCTGCCAACCGGGCCGGGAGCGGCCACGGTGGATCGAGGGAAACCTCGGATGTGCGGAACCCGCAAGGGTGCCGAACCAAAAGCGCTCCCGAAGACGAGACCGACCTGATGCCCAGGTCGGTTTTTTGTTTTCACCCCCTGATGCGCGAACCTGCCAACCACAGATCCTCACGCATCATGTCCAACCTAACCAAACTCCCCGGCATCCGCGTCGACGCGGCCAACCCGAACCATCACCTGTGGGACAACCACGGGACCTGGTTCCTGCACTACACAGTGCATCCCACCCCCTTCACCAAGGAGCGCATCCGCCGCTCCCTGGGCACGAAGGACCTGAAGGTCGCTCGCGAGCGCCGCGACGCCTTCTTCGCTCATCTCGCTTCCGAGGCCGGCAAGGCGGCCTCCGGGCTGCGCAAGGCCGCCGCGGCATGACCCCCGCCGTCCGCGCGATTCGTTTCGCGCGCGTCAGCCCCGCCCCGGATCCCGCCAAGCCGGGTCCGCGGTGGGTCGCCGACGTGCTGCTGGACGAACACCCCGCCCCCGCCGGCCGGGTGATGCAACACGACCAGTCCTGGACCTACGTGCTGGCCGACGGCACGAGCTCCGGGCTGGCCAGCACGGTCTCCCGCCAGGACCTGGAGCGCCAGGTCGTGCTCTACTACCTGGGCACGCTCCCTGGCGCGAAGGCCCACGAGGCCGGCCCGCCGTTGCCGATGGCGATGTGATTCCTTTTTGGAAATTCGAAGGGCAAAGCACGAAATTCGAGTTAAGCGCTAGCCACCAAGTCCTAAGATTTTGAAATCTGGGATTGGGGCGGGAGGCTTAACTCGAATTTCGCGCCTTGCCCTTCGGGCTTTAGCCCACCGACTGGCCCTTAACTCGGAAACATCCTCCTCAGTCCTTCCGCCGTGGCCTCGGCGATTCCGCGCTCGGTGATGAGGCCGGTGACGAGCCTGGCGGGGGTGACGTCGAAGGCGGGATTGGCCGCGGGGCTTCCGACGGGTGTCAGCTCGACCTCGGCCACGGTGCCGTCGGACAACCGGCCGGCGAGGTGCGTGACCTCGCGCGCGGAGCGCTCCTCGATCGGGATCTCCCGCACGCCATCGCGGACCGTCCAGTCAATGCTGGGCGACGGGACCGCGGCGTAGAAGGGCACGCCATTGTCCCGGGCGGCGAGCGCCTTCAGGTAGGTGCCGATCTTGTTGCAGACGTCGCCGGCCGCGGTGGTGCGGTCGGTGCCGACGATGACGAGGTCAACCCGGCCGTGCTGCATGAGGTGACCGCCGGCGTTGTCGGCAATCACGGTGTGGGGCACGCCGTGGTTGAGCAGTTCCCAAGCGGTGAGGCTGGCGCCCTGGTTGCGCGGCCGGGTCTCGTCGACCCAGACGTGGACCGGCAGCCCGGCATCATGCGCCGCGTAGATCGGCGCGGTGGCGGTGCCGACATCCACCGTGGCGAGCCAGCCGGCGTTGCAGTGGGTGAGGACGTTCACGCGCTCGCCCGGCCCCTTGCGCGCGGCGATCGCGCGGAGGAGCGGCAGGCCGGCGGCGCCGATGCCGCGGTTGAGGGCGACGTCCTCGTCGCAGATCTGCACGGCGAGCGCGCGCGCGGTGGCGGCACGGACATTGGGCGCCAAGGGAGCGACGTGGGCCCGGACGCGGTCGAGGGCCCAGCGCAGGTTGATCGCGGTGGGGCGGGTCGCGAGCAGGGTGGCGTGGGCGTGGGCGAGTCCGGCGTCGGAGGCGTCGGCGCGCAGCGCGAGCCACAGGCCCCACGCGGCGGTGGCGCCGATCAGCGGGGCGCCGCGCACGAGCATGGCGCGGATGGCGTGGGCGGCGTCGGCGAGCGTGCCGAGCCGGGCCGTGACAAACGCGTGCGGCAGCCGCGTTTGGTCAATGATCTCGACCGCGGCGCCGTCAGCGCTGGGCCAGATCGTGCGGGTGGGGCGGCCGGAGACGTTCATGGTTCAATGCCGGATACCGGATACTGCATACCGGACGGGTCAACCGAACAAGACAATGCCAACGGCCGAACGGCTTGGCCGCCGGAATCCAAGTCTCCGGTATCAGCGCCGCTGCGGCGCTTCTCCGAGCGCGGCGCGCAGCGTGGGCTCCATCACGTCGGCCTGGCGCATGAAGCCGAGATCGCTGGCGTGGGAGGCGTCGTTGGCGCCGTCGCCGTCGTCGCCGTAGAGGTGATCGCCGGGGATATAGTAAAGGTTTTTCACGCCGGAGTGCTTGAGCGCGTCGAACGCGGCGCGGAGCGCGGCGTGGTTGGCGTCGTGAAACATGGCCTGGGCGGGAAGGATCCAGTCGTTGGTGAAGCGGCGGTCCTCGACGAGGATGATGGGGGTGTCCGGCTTGGCGGCCCGGATCTGCTGCACAAGCGGGGCGCAGCGTTCCGTCACCAGTTTCGGATTCATGTTGGGCAGGCAGTCGATGACGTAGGCGGCGGCGTCGACCTGGGTGAGCAGGTCGCCGACGGCGGCGTCCATGCGGCCGTTGCCGGAGAAGCCGAGATTGAGCACGGGCCGCTCGAGGCGGCGCCCGAGGATGGCGGTGTGGACCATGCCGGGACGGGAGGCGGCGGCGCCCTGGGTGATGGAGGTGCCGTAGAAGACGATCGGCTTGGCGCGCGGGGCAAGCCCCTCGAACGCGGCGCCGGGCGGCACGCCGATCGCGAGCGAGTCGACGCCGTTGTAGAGTGGAAGATAGGCGGCGTACTCGCGCGGGCCGGGGGCCAGGTTCTTGATGATCTCGACGCGCACCTCCTGCGTCTCGGGCTTGGTCACCTGCACCCAGCGCCACTGGCCGGAGGCGTTGCGGGCGTAGAGGTCGACGCCACTGACTCCTGTCGCGGGCATGTTGGACAGGGCGAGCTCGGGCTTGTGGAGCTGATAGTGAATGCAGATCGCGGTGGCATCGGTCTTGAAGCGGACCAGCATCCCGGCGCTGTCGCGGCTGAGGTTCCAGACCTTGGGGGTCACGGTCTTTTCCGCCGCAGCGGGGAAGCGGTCGAACCAGCGCAACCGTGGCTGGCTGGTCCATTCGCGTCCCTCGGCGCCCCAGGTGGTGACGTCATGCCAGACCAGATTGGCGGCGGCCGCGGGATTCGCGGCCAGGGCCGGATCGAGCTTGGCCGTCTCCGCCGACTTGGGCGTGGCCACGGCAGGCGTGGCGGGCGCAGGCGTGGGCGCGGTTTGCGCGGCCAGCGGAAGCGCCAGCAGGATGGGGAGACAGAATTGGCAGCAGCGGCGGAGGAGCTTCATGAAATACTGGTCTGAAACGCCATCTCCCCGGTTCGCAAACGCCAACGAAACCCCAGGCCGGCGAGGGGAAGAAGCGGGCAAAAAATCATTCCGCCGCTTGCTGCAAGCTGGGATTTATTTGGCGTTTGCCGATTGGAGTTTGGCATCTGCCGCCCAAAGGGCGGTCAGGACAGTGTCACGCCCTTCGCCTTGGCGGCGCGGAGCAGGGCGTCGGCCATGTCGGACGGCGTGACGGCGACCTCGATGCCGCACTCCTTGAAGACGGCGATCTTGGCGGCGGCGGTGTCCTCGGCGCCGCCGACGATCGCGCCGGCGTGGCCCATGCGGCGGCCGGCGGGGGCGGTGGCGCCCGCGATGAAGCCGGCGACCGGCTTCTTGCAGTTCGCCTTGATCCAGCGCGCGGCCTCGACCTCGGCGTTGCCGCCGATCTCGCCGATGAGGATGATGCCGTGGGTCTCGGGGTCGGCGTTGAAGAGCTTGATCACGTCGAGGTGCGAGGTGCCGTTGACCGGGTCGCCGCCGATGCCGACGCAGGTGGTCTGGCCGATGTTCTTCACCGTGAGCTGGTAGACGGCCTCGTAGGTGAGCGTGCCGGAGCGGGAGACCACGCCGACGTGGCCGCGCTTGTGGATGTAGCCCGGGGCGATGCCGATGCGGCAGCCGCCGGAGGAGTCGGGACCGGAGCCGGGCGTGACGAGGCCGGGGCAGTTGGGCCCGACGAGGCGGGTCTTGGCGCCCTGCATGGCGCGCTTCACGCGGACCATGTCGCGGATCGGAATGCCCTCGGTGATCGCGACGGCGAGATCGAGGCCGGCGTCCACGCACTCGAGGATTGCGTCGGCCGCGAACGGCGGCGGCACGAAGATGGCCGAGACCGTGGCGCCCGTGGCCTTGGCGGCGTCGGCGACGGAGTTGAAGATCGGCACGCGGTGGGTGCCGTGCTCAAAGAACTGGCCGCCCTTGCCGGGGGTGACGCCCGCGACGACCTTGGTGCCGTAGTCGAGGGAGAGCTTGGTGTGCCGGGCGCCGAATTCGCCGGTGATGCCCTGGATGAGGATCTTGGTTTCGGGTGTGATCAGGATGGCCATGGGAAAGGGAGGGAGTCGCGAGTAGTGGGTAGCGGGTAGCGCGTAGTGAGTAGGGAGTGGTGAGTCGTGCGTGGGTGGGAGTGGCGGTGGTTGAATGCTCGCGACTCGCTACGCACTACGCACTACTGCCTTTCTTCTGATGAAGTCCGATCTGGTTGCCGTCGGGGTCCTTGACGGCGAACATCCGGCACGGCGGGAATTCCATCACGTCGAACGCGATCATGACGCCCGCGGCCTTGGCGGCCTTCACGGACGCATCGAGGTCGGCAACCTCGAGGGTGACGCTCGCCTGGGGCTTGCCGTCCGGCATGGCGTTGGAGAGGGCGAGCGCCTGGCCGGCGACATCGTACTCGATCCACCACTGGCCGGGGCCGAACTCGACCTGCAGCGCGGCCTTCAGCCCCAGGAATCCCTCGTAGAACTTGCGGGCGCGCGCGACGTCGGTGACCGGGTGAAACACGAAGGCGAGTTCTTTGACTTGGATGCTCATGGGAAAGAGGGAGTAGCGAGTAGCGGGTAGTGAGTAGTGGGTAGGTGGAGTGCGGGGCTCGTGAAGTGGATTGGATGCTCGCTACGCGCTACCCGCTACTCGCTGCTCTCGAATCAGGCGGCGACCAGCTTGACGATCTTCTGGGCGGCGTCGGCCATCGTGTCGCCGGAGACCAGCTTGAGGCCGGAGGCGGCGAGGGTGGCCTTGCCGGCCACGACGTTGTTGCCCTCGAGGCGGACGACGAGGGGGAGCTTGAGGCCGACTTCCTTGACGGCGTCGACGATGCCCTGGGCGATCACGTTGCAGTCCATGATGCCGCCGAAGATGTTCACGAGGATCCCCTTCACGTTCTTGTCGCCGAGGATGATCTTGAAGGCCGCGACCACCTGCTCGCGCGAGGCGCCGCCGCCGACGTCGAGGAAGTTGGCGGGCGTGCCGCCGAAGTGCTTGATGATGTCCATCGTGGACATCGCGAGGCCGGCGCCGTTGACGAGGCAGGCGATGTTGCCGTCGAGCGCGATGTAGGAGAGCTCGGCCTTGGAGGCCTCGACCTCCTTCGGGTCCTCCTCGTTGAGGTCGCGGAGGGCGACGATCTCGGGGTGGCGGAAGAGCGCGTTGTCGTCGAACGAGACCTTGCCGTCGAGGGCGAGCACCTCGCCGGTGGGCGTGGTGATGAGCGGGTTGATCTCGACCATCGAGGCGTCGGTCTCCCAGAAGCAGGTGAAGAGGTTGCGGATGAGCTTGGCGGCGTTCTTCGCCTCGGGGCCGGCGAAGCCGAGCTTGAAGATCAGGTCGCGGACCTGGAAGTCGGCGAGGCCGTACGCGGGGTCAACGAAGACCTTGTGGATCTTCTCCGGCGTGTCGTGGGCGACCTTCTCGATCTCGACGCCGCCCTCGGTGGAGGCGACGATGACGGGCCGGGACGTGGCGCGGTCGAGGAGGATGGCGAGGTAGTACTCCTTCTTGATGTCGCTGGCCTGGGTGAAATACACGGTCTGCACCTTCCGGCCGGCGGGGCCGGTCTGGAGCGTCACGAGCGTGTTGCCGAGCATCTTGCCGGCCTTCTCCTTGGCCTCGGCCTTGGTCGGGCAGAACTTCACGCCGCCCTTGAAGCCGTCGGTGAACGTGCCCTTGCCGCGGCCGCCGGCATGGATCTGGGATTTCACCATGACCGCCCCCTCGGGGAGCGACGCGAGCGCGGCGTCAAATTCCGCGGCGGACTTCGCGGGGGCCCCCTTGGGGACCGGCACGCCAAACTTCTCGAACAAGGCCTTGGCCTGATACTCGTGGATGTTCATGGGAAAGGACGGCCAGTAAGTCAGAAGGCGGCCCGGATAGGCACGAAAAAAAGGCGTCCAACGGCCCGCCGGGAAGGCTTTGAAACGCCGCTTATCCAGCGCGTAAGGCGGAGAGGCCGGACTACTGCGCCGGCCGGTCGGGCGGCGGGGGTGCCTTGCACTTCGGGGGTTGCACCAAAATCGCCGCGCGGCAGCATGGATGCCCATGCAATCGCACGAGGTGCTGCGGGAGGTGTTCAAGAAAACCAGCGCAAAGCAGATCGCCGCCGACCTGGGGTTGTCGCTGTCGCTGATCTACAAGTGGACGGAGCCGCCGGCCGAGGACGCCGGCAGCGGGTCGAACAACCCGCTCGACCGCGTGGGCCAGCTGGTCAAGTCGACCCACGACCCCCGCATCGCCCAGTGGGTGGCCGAGCAGTCGGGCGGATTTTACATCCGCAACCCGGCCAACCTGACGCATCCCGGCCAGCTGATCCCGCTGACCAACGACATCGTGCAGGAATTCGCGGACATGCTGGCGACCATCGCCTCGTCGGCCGCCGACAACAAGATCACCGCGGAGGAGGCAAAGCGGATCCGCGCCCGCTGGGAGGAGCTGAAAAGCGTGACCGAGAGCTTCGTCCGCGCCTGCGAGAGCGGCAATTTTGGCGAAGTGGAACGGGCGGCCGCGCTGAAAAACACGAAGGCGGAAATTCGAAACCCGAAATCAGCGCCCGCGCTCTAATCCTGACTTCAGAAAATGGAGTTTAGGGCGTAAGGCTTCTCTCGGATATCGAATTTTGTCCTTCGAATTTCCCGCCTCACAGCCTCCAGAATCCCTCGCGGGTTAGCGCCGGCGCGGCGCGCAGCCTCCAGACCTCGAACTCCGCGCCGCCGAAGCCCTTCAAGCGCGTGGTCTCCGGCGTGACGGCGAGCGCGTCGGGGCGCGACGCCAGCAGCGCGTCCACCTCCGGGTCGTGCCGCACGGCGGCGGAGAGCACGATGTCCCCGCCGGTGGCGAGCGGACACAGGCGGGCGGCGAGGTTCACCGTGGACCCGAAGTAATCCTGACGGTCGTTCTGGTTGATCGCGATGCACGGGCCGTGGTGCAGCCCGGCCTTGAGCGCGAGCGGGTGCGGCCCGTGTGGTGCGCCGAGGGGCGTCGCAGGCGCATAGGCGTCCGGCGCCGCGAGGAAGCGCTGCGCCCGGATCATGGCGCGCAGCGCGGCGGCGGGGCGCGGGAAGACCGCGAGGATGGCGTCGCCCATGGTCTTGACGATCGCGCCGTCCTCGGCCGCGACCGCCGCCTTGAGGATCTCGAAGTGGGTCAGCACGCGGCCGAACGCGGGCGCATCGCCGATCTCCTGGTAGAGCTGGGTGGAATTCCGCAGGTCGGTGAAGACCACCGTGAGGGCTCCGGCGGAGACCTGGCCGCCGGGACGCAGGACCTCGCGCGCGAAGAGGTCGCGGAAGAGCTGCAGCGCCAGCACCTCGCTGGCGGTGGTGGCCTGGTCGCCCCACTCGACGTGCTCGATGACCGCGAGCCGGGACTCCGCCGCGGGGTTGGTGACCGTGAGCGTGCCGCCGGGCGCGAGCGCGGGCTCGTCCGCCGGGGCGGGGGTTGGATCCAGCTCCAGCGCCGCGGCCGGGCCCGCCTCCGGGTCGATGCGGAACGCGCGCGGCGCGGCCTGCGTCCCGGCGCGCACACGGTAGCGGCCGGGCGGAAGCGCGAGGACGAACGGCCGGGTCTCGCCCGGCGCGAGCCGCTGCTGCGCGACGACATGCGGGGTGACCTGCGGGCCGCCGACGCAGTAGTCGACGCGCGGGACCCGGCGGATGGCGGCGTTGGGCGTGAAGGTCAGCTCGACCGTCTGCGCGAAGTCGGCCGTGAAATCCAGGTGACAGGTCTCGCAGTGCGCGGCGGGCTCCAGCGCCCCGAGCGTGGCGGCGGTGGCCTTGGCGCCGCGGCAGTGCGGGCAGAGCACGTCCCAGTGAAAATCGAGCAGCCCCGCGCGCGTGGCGTGGAGGAAGAGCGACAGCGTCGGCCGGCGCGGCACGCCCCATTCCTCGGCCAGGGCGTAGGGCCGCAGCCGCTGGCAGGTCAGGTCGTCGGCGGTGGTCACGCAGTCCGCCAGCCGCGCAACCAGCTCGGCCGGCTGCCGGGCGTCGGAGCAGAGCTGGCGCCGCGCGGAGTCCAGGCGGGCCTCCGCGCCCGGTGCGAGCCGGACGGGCGTGGCGAGCCGGGAGATCCGCCGGCCCGCCTGGGCGAGCCCGTCGTAGCGGCGGAACACGCGTTCCGTGACCGCGCGCGCCTGGCGGCCGATGGCGAGCGGTAGGGCCAGCCGGCCGAGCAGCCCGGACGGCGTGAGCCGCATCTCGTAGGTGAGGGTGGTGCCGCCCCCGGCGCGCGGCGCGAGGTCGCAGCGCATGATCATCCGGGCCACCGGGCCGCTGTGGTACTCGCGGTGCACGGCGTAATGCCAGGGCTCCTGCCACTCGAAGGCCTGCTCCTCCCATTCGACGACGATCCCCATCACGGTGGCCTGCAGCCGGCGGTGGGCGGAGGGACTCGGCAGCACGGTCACCGGCGGGTAGCCGCAGTCGCGGTTGAAGCGGTCGGTGTTGGAGACGAGCGGCCAGAGCGCCCCGGGCGGGGCGGCGAGGTCCCAGGTCCAACGGAATGACTGCTCGGGCAGGGGCATGCTCACGTGCTACGGTTGACGACACCCGGTGGGTGCAGAAAAAAGCGGCGACGGGGGGATCGCCGCAGCAAGGAGACGGGAAACGGGCGCGACCTCAAGCCGCGAGCAGCCTCACGCCGGCTTGGGGGCCAGCAGCTGCTTGGTCAGGAACGCGGCCTGGAGGGCGGAGAGCTCCTTGAGGCCCTGCTGGGCCAGCGCCAGCAGGCGCTGCAGCTGCTCGGGGGAGAAGGTGGACTCCTCGCCGCTGCTCTGGACCTCCACGAACTGGCCGCGGCCGGTCATGACGACGTTGGCGTCCACCTCGGCGTCCTTGTCCTCGACGTAGTTCAGGTCCAGCAGCTCCTGGCCGCCGCAGAGGCCGACGCTCACGGCGGCGACGGAGTCGGCGAGCGGGTTCTCGGCCAGCATCCGCGCGTCCACCAGCTTCTGCACGGCGAGGCGGGTGGCGAGGTAGGCGCCGGTGATGGCGGCGGTGCGCGTGCCGCCGTCGGCCTGGAGCACGTCGCAGTCGATCCACAGCGTGTTGTCACCCAGCTTCTGGAGGTCGACGACGGCGCGGAGCGAGCGGCCGATCAGCCGCTGGATCTCGACCGTGCGGCCGTCCAGCTTGCCCTTGCTGATGTCGCGCGGCTTCCGCTCCAGGGTGGAGTACGGCAGCATGGAGTACTCGGCCGTGAGCCAGCCGCCCTTGACGCCCTGCTGGCGCATCCAGGCGGGGACCTTGGGCTCGATCATGGCGGCGCAGATGACGCGCGTGGCGCCGAAGGAGACCAGGACGGAGCCCGTGGCGTGCGGCGCAATGCCCGCCTCGAAGGTGATGCGGCGCAGTTGGGTCGGTTGACGTCCGTCGGAGCGGGAAGGCATGGCGCGAGTGTAGCGAGCAGCGTGTAGCGAGTAGCGAGTCGAAAAACAGCGGGATCGGCCGATGCGCTACCCGCCACTCGCCACCGGATCGAGGGTCATGGCGTCAGCGGCCTCTCCTCCCGGTCGATCGGCTTGACGGGGGGGAGCTGGGCGCTCGCCTGCTGGGACATGAAGGAGATGAGCCGGTCGTTGAAGTCCTTGGCGGGGTCGTGGCCCATGCGCTTGAGCGCCTGCGTGAGCGCGGCGACCTCGACCAGGCGGGCCATGTCGCGGCCGGGGCGGACGAAGAGCTCGATGTGCGGCACCTTGAGGCCGAGGACCTCGTAGAACTGCTCCTCGAGGCCGGTGCGCTCCTCGACGGCGTCGGGGGTCCACTCCTGCAGCGAGACCACCATGTCGATGCGCTTCTCGAGGCGGATGGACTTCACGCCGAACATCTCCGCGACGTTGATGATGCCGATGCCGCGGCACTCCATCCAGCCGCGGTTGAGCGGGCGGGAGGTGGCCATGAGCTCGCGCTCGTCGAGCAGCTTGATGACGGTGAGGTCGTCGGCGACGAGGGAGTGGCCGCGCTCGATCAGGGCAAGGGCGCACTCGCTCTTGCCGACGCCGCTGGTGCCGCGGAGCATCACGCCGACGCCCTTGATGTCGAGGGTGGTGGCGTGCTCGGTGGTGCTCGGCGCGAACTCGTTGTCGATGCACAGCGTGGCGAGGTTCACGAAGTTCATCGTGATCATCGGCGTGCGCAGGATGGGCAGGTTCATCTCCGCGGCCACGGCGAGCATCGGGTGCGTGGCGTTGAAGTTGCGGGTCAGCACGAGGCAGGGGATGTGGCGCTTCACCATCGCCTGGAGGATCTCGATCTGCTTCCGCTGCGAGAGCGTCTTGAGGTAGGTCATCTCGGCGGCGCCGAGGACCTGAATGCGCTTGTTCGCGAAATACTTGAAGAACCCCGTCAGCGCGAGGGAGGGGCGATTGATGGTGCCCTCGCGGATGAGCCGGTGCAGACCGGCCTCGCCGGTGACGACCTCCAGTTTCAGCTTCTCGCGGTAGGACTCGAGAAAATGTGCGACCGTGATGCCGTGGATGGCTTTTTGCATGGGCGAACGCGGGTAGTAGTGAGTAGCGAGTAGCGGGTAGCGAGGAGAAAACCGGCGGGGACGGAGGTCGAGGTGCGTAGTTCGAATGCTCGCTACTCGCTACCGGCTACTCGCTACCGCCTTCAGAGGTTAAAATCCTCGCCGAGGTAGAATTTGCGGGCCTGGTCGTCCTTGATGAGGAAGCTGCCGGTGCCCTCGGTGAGAACCTTGCCCTTGTGGATGAGGTAGGCGCGGTCGACGATGCGGAGCGTCTCGCGCACGTTGTGGTCGGTGACGACGACGCCGATGCCGCGGGCCTTGAGCTGGAGGATGATCTTCTGGACCTCGGCGACGGAGATGGGGTCGATGGCGGCGAAGGGCTCGTCCATCAGCAGGAACTTGGGCCGCGTGACGAGGGCGCGGGCGATCTCCAGCCGGCGCCGCTCGCCGCCGGAGAGCGTGTAGGCCTTCTGGTGCGCGACATGGCCGAGGCTGAGCTCGTCGAGGTGCTGCTGCACCCGCGCGGCGCGCTCGCGGCGCGGGACGCCGATGGCCTCGGCGATGGCGAGGATGTTCTCGGCGACGGTGAGCTTGCGGAAGACGGAGGGCTCCTGCGGCAGGTAGCCGATGCCGTGCCGGGCGCGCTCGTGCATGCGCAGGCGCGTGAGGTCGGTGCCGTCGAGCGTGACGCGGCCGGCCGTGGCGGGCACGAGGCCGACGATCATGTAGAACGTGGTGGTCTTGCCGGCGCCGTTGGGGCCGAGCAGGCCGACGACCTCGCCGCCGCGGAAATTCACGTTCACGCCGTCGACGACGGTGCGGGTGCCATACGTCTTGACGAGCCCCTCCGTGCGGATCTCGGCGGAGGTCGCGGTCATTTGGCGGGGCCGGCGCCGTCGGCGGGCGAGGTCGACTTATTGGCGTCAAAGCCGAGGTCGCGCAGGGCGGGGCCGGTGATGCGGGACTTTTCCACGATCACGCGGCGCTCGCCGCGGAGGAGGGTGATCTTCTCGCCCGAGCTGGTCCAGCCGGTGCCATGGTCCACCAGCACGGGGCCCTCGGTCAGGATGAGCTTGTCCTGCTGGGGCAGCACCTCGGCGCGGCCGCAGGTCGCCTCGCGCTCGCCCTGCACGATGACGACGTGGCCGGTGGCGAGCATGGAGCGGAACCGGTCGAGGGTGGGCACGGTGGAGGTCTTGTCGCCCGCGCCGAGCGCGGAGAACTCGAGCCGGTCGCAGGTGAGGTGGAGGTTGGTGCCGGTGACGACGACCGAGCCGGTGCAGATGCCGTGGGTCTCGTTGCCGACGCTCCACATGTTGAGGTCGTTGCAGTCGAGGATGGTCTTCTGCGGGGGGAGCTCGGCGCGCAGGGCGGCCGCGAGGCCGAGGAGGCAGCCCAGGAGGGCGGGGAGGGTTTTCATTTCAGCAGGTGCTTGAGCTCGGCGTTGAAGATGACCCGGACCGAGCCGTGCAGCGAAACCTTTTTCTGGGCGTGGAGGTAGGTCCAGTCGTGGCCGGTGGCCTCGAGGTCGTCGCGGATCAGCCGGACCCCCGCCGTGCCCTCGGCGCGGCTCTCCTGCGGGTGGAAGGTGGCGGCGGGGCTGAGCAGGATGGTCTCGATGTGGTTGGTGGCGTCGCCGGCGAACACCGTGAGGTTGAGGTCGACGACGTCAGCCTGGCGGGCCGAGGGAAAGGTGGCGCGGGCGCCGCGGACGATGAGGGAGCGGTGGTTCTCGCGCGTGAACACGGGCAGCACCCAGTCGGAGGCGGGGGCGAGGGCGACGGGGTCGGCCGCGCCGGCGAGGGCGCAGAGGCAGAAAAATCCGGGCAGGAGGGAACGGTGATTCACGCGGTCAGTCACTTCCGGACCCGCGCGGCGAGGAGATGTTCGCACACCTCGCGCACGGCGCCGTGGCCGGGGTACCGGGTGGTGACGTAGCGGGCGGCGGCGACGGCGGTGGGCATGGCGCCCGGGACGCTGACGCCGATGCCGGCCCAGACGAGGGCGGGGGCGTCGATGTCGTCGTCACCCATGTAGGCGACGGCGGCGGGCTCAAGGCGGAGGCGGCGGGCGAGGTCCTGCAGCGCGGCGAGTTTGTCGGTGCGGCCCTGCACCACGTGCGGGATCCGCAGCTCGGCGGCGCGGACGGTGGTGGCGCGCGAGGGGCGTCCGCTGATCCAGGCCACGGTGATGCCGGCGTCGGCGAGGCGCTTGAGGCCCATGCCGTCGAGGATTGAGAAGGACTTGGACTCGGAGCCGTCGGAGCAGATCTGGACGGTGCCGTCGGTGAGCACGCCGTCGACATCCATGGCGAAGAGCCGGATGCGGCCCCACTTGGCGCGAGGCAACCGGATACGAAAGTGGTGGGAGTTCGGCATGGAGAGGGGGGCGGGACGGATTACAACCGGAAGCGGGCGGGGAGTTCGAACAAATCTTTGCGGCGGGCGAAGGCAATCATGACCTGTGCGGACTTAAGACGAACGCCGAACGTCCAACGCCGGACGCCCAACATCGAAATGGATTCCAGCGTGGCGAAGCCACGGGACGATGCTTCGGCGTTCGAGGTTCGGCGTTGGGCGTTCGTCTGGGCCCAGCTATCCCATCCAGGCGGTGAGCAGCTCGATGAGCTTGTCCTTGGTGGGCCGGTAGGCGTCTTCCAGCTCCGGCGCGAACGGCACGGGCAGGTCCAGGGCGCCGATGCGCAGGGGGGCGGCCTTGAGCGCGGCGAAGTTCTCCTCGGTGAGCCGGGCCACGAGCTCGGCGCCGAAGCCGTGGGTGCGGCGGCCCTCGTGGACGACGACGAGCCGGCCGGTGCGGGCGAGCGAGGCCTGGATGGCGTCGAGCCGGAGCGGCGCGAGACCGCGCAGGTCGAAGAGGTCGAAGCTGTGCTCGTACTCGCCGGCGAGGTAGTCGCAGACCTCCGCCGCCGTGTGCACCACCTCGCCGTAGGTGACGAATGTGGCGTAGTCGCCCGTGCGGAGCTGCCGCGGCTGCCAGACCTCGCGGTAGCGCGGGTTCCAGGCGACCGGCTGCTTGCGGCAGCGGTAGAGCGCCTTGTTCTCGAACAGGATCACGGGATTGCCGTCCTCGTAGGCCGCCAGCAGCGCGTCGAAGGCGTCCTGGGGCGTGCTGGGATACAGCCCCTTGATGCCCGGCATGCCGAGGAACGTCGCCTCGAGCTCCTGCGAGTGGAAGGAGCCGAGCTGAACCGTGCCGCAGGGGAAGCGGAAGACGATGGGGCAGCCGGCGCCGGAGCGAAAGTGAAGCGTGGCGGCGTTCTGCGTGATCTGCGTGAAGGCCTCGGTGGCGAAGTCGGCGAACTGGAACTCCTCGATCGGCCGGTGGCCGTTCAGCGCGAGGCCGAGGGCGTAGCCGGTGCAGGCGCTCTCGGCCAGCGGAGTGTTGAACACCCGGGGGCGGCCGAACTCGGCGAGGAGGTGCTCGGTGACCTTGAACGCGCCACCGTAGACGCCGATGTCCTGGCCGAGCAGGACCGACTCCGGGCGCTCGGCGAGGATCTTGCGCAGCGCGGCGTTGATGGCCTGGGCGAGGTTGAGCGAGAGCGGCGCGGCGGGCGTGGGCTGCCACGGCAGCGGGGCGGCGACCGGGGCGAAGAGGTCCGCCGCCATGCCGGCGGGATCGGGCCGGGGCAGGGCGAGGGAGATCCCGACGGCCGACTCGAGGAAGGCGCTGAGTTCGGCATCGATCGCGTCGAGCCGCGCGGCGTGGCCGGCGGCGGCGAGCTTCGCGCGGAAGCGCGGCAGCGGGTCGCGGGCGTGGAAGCTGTCGCTCTCGCCCGGCTTCATGTAGTCGCAGGTGTCGTAGGCCGCGTGGCCCCGGAGCCGCAGCGTGTGGGCCTCGATGAGCACGGGGCGCGAGGTTGAGCGGACCCGGGCGATGGCGGCGGCGAAGACGCAGGTGCAGGCCTCGACGTCGGTGGCGTCCACCGCGCAGCCCTCCATGCCGTAGCCCGCGGCGCGGCGCCAGAGCTCGGTGCCGGCGGCGAACTGCTCGCTCATGGGCGTGGAATAGGCGTACTGGTTGTTCTCGATCACGAACACCATCGGCAGCGAGAGCAGCGAGGCGAGGTTGAGCGACTCGTGGATGTCGCCGGTGCTGGACGAGCCGTCGCCGAAGAAGCCGAAGCCGACGGCCGGCCGGCCGAGCCGCCGCTGGGAGTCGGTGGCGCCCTCGACGCTCGAGAGCATGGCCCCCAGGTGGGAGATCATCGGCAGCGAGCGCGCCGCCGGGTCGCCATGGTGGATGTTGCCCTCGCGGGCCCGGGTCGGGCTGCCGGCGTTGGCGAAATACTGGTTGAGGTGGTCGCAGAGGTGCCCGCTCCACACCAGGTGGCCGCCCAGGCCGCGGTGCGAGAAGGAGACCACGTCCACGGACTTGTCCGCCAGCAGCGCCAGCGGGACGACCAGGCCCTCGTTGCCCTGGCCGCCGGTGACGGTGCCCTTGATCAGGCCCTGGCGGAAGAGGTCGAGGATGCGGTTGTCCGCCGACCGCGCGAGCTGCATCCAGGCATAGATGCGCAGCCAGGCCTCGGTCGGGTTCTGCTCTAACTCCGCGGCACGCAGGTCGCGCGACGCCAGGCTGGCGGGAGGAGTGGGTAGGGCCATGTCCAAGCCCCGACGTTGGTTGCGGCCCGCGCCGCGGGCAAGCCTGCGTCGCGGGCTAGAAGCAGCCGTCGTCGTGGCCTTTGGGCTGGCTACAAAGCGATGGATTCGCGCGGGGCCATCACCTTGACGGTGTGCCCCACGCGCGCGGCGGCGGCGGCGAACGCCTGCGGGTCGGCGCGGATCTTGTCCGTGGTGTTGTAGTGCATCGGCACGGCCAGCCGCGGCCGCAGCAGGTGCAGCGCCTCGATCGCGTCCTCGGGCCCCATGGTGTAGCGGTCGCCGATCGGCAGCAGCGCGAGGTCGAGCCCGTGCCGTCCGATCAGGCGCATGTCGCCGAAGAGCGCCGTGTCGCCGGCGTGGTAGACCGCGCGGCCCTCGGCGCGCACCACGAACCCGGAAGGCACGCCCATCGCACGGTTCTCGCCGCCGGGCAGCTCGAGCGCGGAGCTGTGCACGGCGGGGGTGAGGTCGAGCCGGCCCCAGGGGAGCGTGATGCCGCCGCCGGGCATGAGGTCGAGGGTGGCGGCGCCCTGGGCGGCGAAGTGCTCGGCGAGCTCGTAGGCCGCGACGATCGTGGCGCCGTGCTGGCGGGAGAGCGCGACGGCATCGCAGATGTGGTCCTCGTGGGCGTGGGAGCAGAGGATGTAGTCGCAGGGCACGGTCGCGGGATCGACGATGCCGTGGGGGTTCTCGCTGAGGTAGGGGTCGAGCACGAGCCGCGCGCCCGCGACCTCGAGCAGGAAGCAGGAGTGTCCGAAGTAGGTCAGTTTCATGGGCGGGCGGGTCGGCGCGTGCGGCCGGGACGGTTCAGTCGGCCACGGGCCGGGAGATGGCGTCGATGCGCTTCATGACCGCGGGGGTCAGCTGGTCCACCAGCGCGAGGGCGCCGAGGTTTTCCTGGAGCTGGGCGGGGCGGGAGGCGCCGAGGATGACGCTGCTGACGTGCGGGTTCTTGAGGCACCAGGCGACGCCGAGGCGGGGGAGCGACGTGCCGAGCTCGGCGGCAATGGCGGCGAGCTCCTTCACGGCGGCAATGCGCCGCGCAAAGGCCGGGTCGCCAGTCAGCCGGTCGCGCAGCCATTCCATGCCGGCGGCGTTGAGCCGGGAGTCGGACGGCACGCCGTCGTTGTACTTGCCCGTGAGCAGCCCGGTGGCGAGGGGCGACCAGATCGTGGTCCCAAGCCCCGGCGCCTGGTAGAGCGGGGCGTACTCCTGCTCGACGCGGGTGCGGTGAAACAAATTGTACTGCGGCTGCTCGACGATGGGGTGGTGGAGGTGGTGGCGGGCGCAGACCTCGTGCGCGGTGCGGATCTCCGCGGCGCTCCACTCGCTCGTGCCCCAGTAGAGCGCCTTGCCCTGCGTGATCAGGTCGTGCATCGCCCGCGCGGTTTCCTCGATCGGGACCTCGGGATCGGGACGGTGGCAGTAGTAGAGGTCGAGGTAGTCCACCTGCAGGCGCTGCAGCGCGGCGTGACACGCCTCGACCACGTGTTTGCGGGAGAGTCCGACCTGGTTGGGTCCCTCATGCTCGGCGCCGAAGAAGACCTTGCTCGAGACCAGGTAGGTGTCGCGCGGCCACCCCGACTCCCGCAGGATGTGCCCCATCACGATCTCGGCCTGGCCGTCGGCGTAGGTTTCCGCGTTGTCGAAAAAGTTGACGCCCGCGTCGTACGCGGCGTGCAGGAGCTGCTTTGCGACCGGATCGCCCACCTGCTTGCCGAAGGTGACCCACGCGCCGAAGGAGAGCGCGCTGACCTTGAGGCCGGATGAACCCACGCGACGGTAAAGCATGTCCATGCCGGAGATCATGCGCGGCGGTGGCGCCTTGTCTATTGGTCTGCGCAGAAAAATCGCCGCACGGTCAGATCAACCCCCCCAGCGTGTAGGAAGGAGCGAAGCGCTTGACCCAAGCGTCATGAAACCTGTCCTGCCGCAGCAGTCTATTCCGTGAATTAGGCGAACGACGCATTTATTTTGACATCAAAATAGGTAGGCATGGCCTGTTTAGGCTTCTGCGGCGACAACTGGCGTGCTGGCGGCGGCTGAAGTGCTGCGGGTTCCGGCCTTTTTGCAGAGCCAGCCGAGCGTGAACTGTTCGGCGGTGGACAGCGCGCCGAGCTCGCGCGTGATGCTGGCGGCGACCCTGGGAAAAAGCTCGGAGATGAACGCCCGGCCTGTTTCCGTCAGCGAAACCGTGATGTAACGGCGGTCGTCCGGATTGCGGACGCGCGTCACGAAGCCCATTTTCTCGAGGTTGCCGACGATCAGCGTGAGGTTTCCGCCGCTGCGCAGGAGCTTCCCCGCGAGCACGCCCTGGCAGAGCGGTCCGCGGTGCAGCAGCGTCTCGAGGACGCTGAATTGGGACAGCGTGATCTCCCTGGGCAGGATCGCATGGGCGCGCGCGGAAACCGACTCGGCTGCCCGCACCAGCTTGATGTAGGCGTTGAGCGCATCGACTTCCGACTTGGTGCCGACGTAGTGCGTTCCCACGATACTTCGACGTTAAATAGTATTATAGTTTAACGTCAAACTAAGAATTGGCGCGAGATCCTGGCTTTGGCGCGGGTTTGGTCAGTTCCATCCGGCGTCCGCCGCCTTCCAAGGGACCGCAATCCTTCCAGCCGAGGCTGCAGTACATGCGGAAGGCCCGTGTGGGGGCGGTGCCGGTGACGAGCCAGAGCTGGGTCCAGCCCTCGCTCCAGAGCCAGTCCTGGACGAGGTGCATCAGACGCCGGCCGATCCCCTTCCCTTCATGTTCGGCGAGGACGGCGATGACCCAGAGTTCGCCGTTGCTGCGGTTGCCCATGGCGAAGCCGACGGGTTGGCCGGCGATCTCGCAAAGCCAGCCCCGGTGAGTGGTGCCGAGCATGGCGGTGACGCTCTCCACCGTGATGCCGGACTCGGTGAGAAATTCGCGGGTGACGGCATTTTCCTGCACGGACGTGCGCAGGTCGAAAATCGGCGGCAGGTCCGCGGGGGTTAGCTCGCGGAAATGCATGGGAGGCGGCGACCCAGGCGGTCGTCAGGCCATGCTGTCCAGCTTCTGGATGCGCGGGATGTGGCGGCCGCCCTCGAACTCGGTGGCGAGCCAGACCCGGACGATGTGGAGCGCCTCGTCGAGCGTGATGGTGCGCTCGCCGATGGCGAGGCAGTTGGCGTCGTTGTGCGA
This sequence comes from uncultured Opitutia bacterium, assembly GCA_903825285.1. GTDB lineage: Bacteria > Verrucomicrobiota > Verrucomicrobiia > Opitutales > Opitutaceae > Opi-474. The sequence goes on from CAIJZY010000014.1 coordinate 145,622, forward strand.
GCGGCTCCAGATGGCGACCTGCTCATTCCAGCACACGCCGCAGCGCACGCCGCGGACGCGGTTGGCGGCCATGGCCTCGCCGTTGCCCGAGCCACCGAGCACGATCCCCCGCTCGGCCTGCCGGCCGGCGACGGCGCGGGCGACCGGGAAGCAGAAGTCCGGGTAATCGCATCGCTCGGGTGAATGCGTGCCGAAGTCGCGCACGGTGTGGCCCTCGCTCAGGAGCATGCCCTTGATGGCTTCCTTGTAGGCGAAGCCGGCGTGATCCGAGCCGATGGCGATGGAAAAGGTCTTCTTCATTTAGGCATGGGAAACAGCGGGGAAATTGCGTTGTCCATTTGCGAGGTGTAGAGTGGCCCCAGCAAACAAATTCCCGATATCATGAAGACTCTCTTTTTCGCCCTCGGCTTGGCTGGCGTGGCGTTAGCGACGGGATGCACGACGGTTGCGTCCCGGATTTCCGGACATCAGGCGGCATTCGACACCTGGCCGGCCGCCGTGCGCACGCAGGTCCAGGCCGGGCAGGTGGCGCTGGGCTTCACCCCGGAAATGGTGCGGGTCGCCCTGGGCGAGCCGGACCGGGTGACCACGCGCACCACGGCGGCGGGCACGACCGAGGTGTGGGTTTATTTTCCCCACGGCCCATATTTCACGCTTGGGCTGGGGGGTGGCGCGGTGCGCGGCAACTCCGCGTTCGGCGGCGGCCTGACGGTGGCCGGCGCGCCGGGGTCGGGCGGCCAGCACCTGCGGATCATCTTTTCCGAAGGCCGCGTGTCGGCGCTGGAGACGAGCCGCGACTAGCGCGGCCGGCGCCTCAGGCGTCGAGGCCCAGCACGCGCAGGAAGCCGGCCGTGTCGGCGAGGTCCGGCAGCACCGCGGTCGGCGCGTGGGGCTGGAGCTGTTCGAGCGGGTACTGGCCTGTGGCCACGGCGATGGTCCGGGCGCCGATGACCCGGCCGCAGGCGATGTCATGCGGCGTGTCGCCGATCACGAACACGCGCTCGGGCGCAAACGCGACGCCGCAGTGGGCCTGGGCGCGGCGCAGCGCGACCGGGCCGAGGTCGTTGCGCGCCGGGCTGTCGTCGGCGAAGGCGCCGAACTTGAAGTAGTGCGAGAGGCCGTGGTGGCCGAGCTTGATGCGGGCGCCGCGCTCGATGTTGCCCGTCAGCAGGGCCAGCGCGCAGTCCGGCCGCGCGGCGAGGATCGCCAGCGCCGCCGCCACGCCGGGCAGGACGCGCGTGCCGGGGTTGTGCAGGGCCTGCGGCAGCTCGAGCAGGTAGGCCTCGATCAGCCGGGCGTGGTTGGCCTCGGTGTCCGGCAGGCCGATCCGGAGCAGGATCTGGCTGACGATGTAGCGGTCCGTGCGGCCGGCGTAGTCGATGTCCGCCAGCGAGCGGTCGATCCCGAACTCCCGGGCCAGGGCCTGCTGCAGCGCGCGCATCCCGGCGCCCCCGGAGAGGGTCAGGGTGCCGTCAATGTCCCAGAGCAGCAGCGTCGTCATGCGGGGTGCCGATGAATCCCCTGCCGGGCCGCCGGGGCAAGATTCTTCCGCATGGCCGGGAACCCCGGCCCGTGGTAACCCGTCTCAGGGGCAGGACGTCCCTCCTTACATCATGAAAACCCTCCTTAGACTCCTGGCTCTCGCGGGCGGACTTGCCCTGCTCGCCGGCTGCTCGACTCCGCAGACCCGCATCAACCAGAACCCCGAGGCCTTCGCCCGCCTGACCCCGGAGCAGCAGCAGCTGATCAAGGAGGGCAAGGTCGCCATCGGCTTCGACATGTCGATGGTGAAGCTCGCGATCGGCGACCCGGACCACGTGAAGATCCGCACCGACCGCAACGGTGAGCGCGAGGTCTGGAGCTATGTGACGTACGAAGGGGACGACGGCATGCTCCTCTACCGCGGCTACTATCATCGCTACTATTACGGCGGCGGCGGGCCGTTTTACCCCTATTACCTGGCCTATCCCTCGCGGCGCGAGCACGAGCATTTCCGCGTGGTGTTCCACGAGGGCCGCGTGGTCGCGATCGAGCAGGACAAGTCCTAGGACAGGACCGGCGCCGCCGGGTCGCCGCGGACCCGCGCCCGGTACTGCGTCGGGGTCAGCCCGGTGAACCGCCGGAAGACGGTCGCGAAGTACTGCGAGCTGGAGAACCCCAGCTCGTGCGCCACGGCCGTCACGGAGGCCCCGGGCTCGCGCAGCCGGGCCTGGGCCACGCCGAGCTTGTGCCGCAGCACGTGCTCCCGGGGCGGCAGCCCGACCTCCTGGCGGAAACGGGCCTTGAAGCGCGAGGGCGACAGGCGCACGAGCCGCGCGAGCTGCGGCACACTCGGCAGCTCGGCGGCCTGGGCCGCGATGTGCGCCAGGCTGCGCTGGATGCGGGGCGAGGGGGTCGCGCGGCGGTTGTGGTGGGACGCCTGGATCGTCCCGAACAGGAAGCGCAGCACGAGGGTCGCGAGCCCGAGGCGGTCGAGCGGTGTCCGGGCCCGCTCGACCGCGCCGATGATCTGGTCGAGTAGCAGATGCGTGCCCGGCGCGGCGGCGAAGTGCCGCGAGGGCAGGGCGAGCAGCGCGGCCCGGAGTTCCCGGGCGGCCGCCGGCTCGAGGAACAGCAGCGGGCCGCCGGCCGGCTTGAGCCGCAGGAACAGCCAATAGAGGACGCCCTTCTCCTCGGGCATGTCCGCCGAGTCATGGAGCTCGCCCGGAAAGACCAGGTACTGGTCGCCGCCGCGCAGCCGGTACACCTGCCCGTCCACGCGGTAGGTCTGGTGGCCGCGGGCGAGGAAGCAGATTTCCAGCCCGTCCGGGTGGGCCCGCGGCTGCAGCCCCTGGTAGGCGCTCGCGTAGCGGTACCGGCCCAGCTCGACGACCCCCGGCACGCCGATCTCGGGCTCCTTGCACTCCCGGCGCCGCGCGAGCTGCTCCGGCAGCATGACGGGCTCGACCACGCGCGGGCCCCGGGCGAGCGTGCGGATGTTCGATTTTGTACTGCGCCACATTGTCGGACGCCACCCTCGGCCGTCCGCCGTATGGTGTCCAGCGATGAATGCGACGACCCCTCCGCCCGTCCCGGATTATGGCGCGCCCGCGCCGATCCCCGCCACGCAGCTCCTGACCCCTGCGCAGATCGAGTTCTTCCACGCCAACGGCTATCTCGCCATCGACCGCGTCATGCCCGGCGACGAAATCCCGCGGGTGCGCGCCATCTACGACCGGCTGTTCCACGAGGACCGGGCCCGGACCGAGGGCGACCTCTACAATCTCAGCGGCACGAAGGAAAAGGGCCGCCGCGAGGAGATCGCGCAGATTCTCCAGCCGGGCAAGTACGCCCCGGAACTGCTCGCCACGCAGCTGGTGGCCAACGTGAAGGCCATGATGCACCAGCTGCTCGGTGACGACTGCCGGATGGTGGGCGACCACGCGATCAACAAGCCGCCGCACAACATCGCCCCGACGCCGTGGCACCAGGACGAGGCGTACTGGAACCCGGCGAAGGAATACTCCGGCCTCAGCGTGTGGGTGCCGCTGCAGCCCGCGACCAAGCTGAACGGCTGCATGCATTTCGTCCCGGGGTCGCACCGGCTCGAGGTCATCCCGCACCAGCCCATCGGCAACAACCCAAAGACCCCGGGCCTGGAGGTCGTCCCGGGCACGTTCGATTTTGGCCCGGCCGTGGCCTGCGAGCTGCCGGCCGGCGGCGCGACGTTCCACCTCGAGCGGACGCTGCATTACACGACGAGCAACCAGTCGGACGACTACCGTCGCGCCTACATCATCGTCGGCACGAAGTTCGAGCGCCCCCGCGCCACGCCCCGCCGCTTCGAGTGGCAGGAGCGCCAGGCCGCCGCGCGCGCGGCCAAGTAGGCAGGCTGGGATCCGGTGGGTGGGAGCGAGCTTGCTCGCGACCCCAACTCCGGCAGTCGCGAGCAAGCTCGCTCCCACACCTGGAGACCTGTCCGCGGCTGCTGGCGGCTGCCCCCGCCTAACTTTTCCAGGCGGGCAGGGCGCTGCCGACAAGGATCAGGAACGCGCCGAGGAGCTCGTGGGGCAGGAAGTGCTCGCGGAAGAACAGGGCGCCGCCCACGGCGATGCCGAGCGGGACGAACATCTGCAGCAGCGAGCCCTCGCCCACCGGCAGGTCGCGGAACGCGCGGGTCATGAGGATCTGCCCCGCCCCGGCGCAGAGCGCGGCGACGACCATGAGTCCCCACGCCAGCGGCGACGGCGCGGACCAGTGCGCCGCGGCCGGACCGGCGCAGAGCAGCAGGCCGTAGGTGCACTGGGCGGCGAAGATCGTCGCGGTGTGCTCCCCCTCGGCGTGCAGCTGGCGGATGGTCACGACCACAAACGCGGAGCCGCAGGCGGAGGCGATCGCCGCGACGTCGTAGAGGCCGATGCCGGCGCCCGTGCCCAGCACGTTGGTGAGCAGCACCAGCCCGCCGAGCGCGAGCGTGCCGCCGATCGCCAGCGGGGCGCGGAACCGCTCATGCAGCATCACGACCGCCAGCACGGCGCCCATCGCGACGTAGGTGTTGTTGATGAACGTCGCCCGGCCCGCGCCGATGCGCACGACCGAGAGGTAATAGGCATACGTGCTGATCCCGCCGACGAGCCCGCGCACGATCAGGCGGCGGTGAAGGTACAGGTGCCGCGGCTGGAACGCCTCGGGGCCGACCCGGAAGAGCGTGAGGATCAGCCCGAACCCGACCACGAAGCGCACGCAGACCAGCAGCCACGCGTCCACGGACTGCACCGTCCCCAGCGCGCGGATGAGGAGCGCGTTGGCGGTGAAGCCGGCTGTGGACAGCAGCATCAGGCGAAGGCCGCGGGCGTGCGCGGCGGCTTGGGCGGGGGAGCGGTTCATGAGGCGGGTGGCGCGGACAACAAAAAACCGCGCCGGATGGGGCGCGGTTGCGGGAGCGGGAAGCGGTTGGAGTCGGTTCCGAGGTCTCACGCAAGCCGGCCGGGCGCGCGAAGGACGCGCCAGAGCGAGCGTTTGCGGAGGACGACGGAGGTGGTCATGGCCCGGAACGGTGGGGAGCCGGCGCGCGCGGCGCAAGCGTTTGCTGGCGGGACGGGAAGCGCCGCGCGCGCGGAGGTTGCAATCGCCCCCAAGGTGGGTAACTCCGAACGCAGACTCGAACTCACCATGGAACCCCAGATCAAGGCGTCGCTCGTAACACTGCTGGAGGGCATCAAGCGCTCGGACGGTACGGTGATTGCCGGCGAGATGGAGCGGCTGGACGGCTACCTGGCCCGCGGCCGCGCGGACGGCACGCTGCATCCGCAACTCGAGCATTTCCTCCAGAACCGCAGCTATCCCAAGGCCCTGATGTTCCTGGGCGGGGAAGCCAATATCCCCGCCGGAACCTGTGGCGGCCGCAAGGCGAAGGCCTGAGATGGCCGGCGACAAGATAGCCACCGATGGAGGCCAGGGGCTCGGGCAGAACCCGTTTGGCAGCTTGAGCGGGGCGGGGCTGCCGGCGAACACCGGAAACCGGATGCCGGATACCGGCCAGAAGACGGCGTCGGCTGAACCGAGTGGCCGGAATCGGGGTCGCGTGGACATTGTGCGCGAGACGGGAAATCGCGGCGGGAAGACCGTGACAGTCGTGCGCGGCTTTGTCGGCATTGGCCTTCCGGAGAAGGAACAGCTGGCCAAGAAAATGCGCGCGGCGTGCGGCTGCGGCGGCACGGTGAAGGACGGCCAGATCGAGCTGCAGGGCGACAAACGCGAGCAGGTCGCGCGAATCCTGACCGAGGCGGGCTTCCGGCCGGTGTTCGCGGGCGGGTGACTATCTGGCCTCGCGCGGCGGGGCCGTGACCTCGAGCACCACGTAGCCGTCGGACTGCCATTCGCGGCGGATGTGGAAGAACGGGACGAGCCAGACGGCACGGCGGGCGAGGAACTCGAGCTGCTTGGGCGAGTGCGTCATCACGACGTAGCGCAGGCCCGACTGCCGCCAGCGCCGGGCCACCTCGTCGGGTGGCAGGCGGTGGTCGAAAAGCCACGCCACCTCGGGGCTCCACAGCGGCACCACGGTGATGCCCGTGGACGCCAGCGAGCGCGGCAGGCTCACGCCCTCGCTGAGGATGCGGGCATGGTCGGGCAGCGCCACGAGATGCCGCGCCAGCGCATCGTCGGCCTGGCGGCTCTCGTCCACGAACCGTTGCCCGACGTCGGGCCACGCGGCGACGCGGAGGTGGTAGGGGTTGTGCGGCAGCGTGAGCGAGACCGGGAGCGTGGCGAGCAGCACGGCGCCGAGCACCAGGTCGGCCGCGCGGCGGTACGTCGCGCCCCAGTCCGCGACGGCGAGCGCGTGCCCGCCGAAGGCGGCCCCGAGCGCGAAGGCGGGGCTCAGCACGCGGAGCGAGTAGAACAGCCCGCCGCCCGTGTAAGGCACGGAGGCGTACCAAAGGCCGAAGGTCAGCGCGAGGCCGGCGGCGCAGCCGAGCGTCTCGGGCGCGCGCCGCCGCATGTGGAAGAACAGCGCGAGCCAGCAGAAGGCCGCGGCCGGCGCGCAGAGCAGGAGGTAGCGGACGATTTCCCGCCAGGCCGCGGGGGTCGCGAGCAGGTGATGCGAGCCGAGCGAGATGGTCGCGGCCCAGTCAATGAAGAAACGGTCCACCGGGAACCAGCCCGCGACGTCCAGGGAGTAGAAGGGATTCCCGGTCAGAATCCACGTCCGCAGCGGCCACGCGAGCGCGAGCGGCAGCGCGGCCGCGGCGAACCCGAGCACGGCGCGGCGGGGTGCGCGCAGGAGGAGCAGGAGAACCAGGCCGTGGCCGGGGAAAACCAGCCCATACTCGCGGGCGCCGGCCCCGACCATTGCCGCCAGCGCGGCCAGTCCGAGCCAGCCGGTGGCGCGGGACTGGTGCCAGAGGAAGATGCCCAGCGTGATGCCCAGGAGGGCGACGGCGGTCAGGCCCGTCTCCTGGCCCAGCAGCAGCGACCAGTTGAGCAGCGGGGTCGCGGCCGCGAGGATCACGGCCCGGCGGGCCGCGGGGGTGCCGCTCCAGTGGTGCGCCAGCCGCCACACGAGGTCATGGAGCGCGAGCAGCTGGAGCAGGCCGCCGGCGGAGGCCCACACCTCGCGCATGGCGCCCGCGCAGGCATAGGCCCAGGCATGGAGGCTGGCGACGCCGGGCGGGATGCTCTCCACCCAGAAGTAGTGCGTGAAGTCGGCCGCCGAGCGCGGCGGATAGAAATCCAGCGTGCCGCTGTGCAGCATCTGCTCGGCGAGCCAGCTCCAGCGGAAGTCAATGTCGCCGCCGTTGAGCGGCTGCGTCGCCAGCCGCCAGAGCAGGATGAGCAGGAACCCCGCGTAGAGCGCGGTCCAGGGACCGAGGTCGGCGAGGAAGGCGAACGGGCGGGCGGCGGGATCAGCCGGTGGGGGCGAGCTGGCTCGCGACTTTCCGGCCTGACGGGTCGCGAGCCAGCTCGCTCCCAGACTCACGAGCGCGAGGACGCCGGTCAGGGTGCCGAGGTCGATCGGCACATGGGTGAAGGCGAGGAGCAGGACCGCGGCGTAGAGCGTGGCGGCGGAGCCGAGGAAGCTGCCGGCGAGGCTGAACGGCAGGCGCAGCGCGCGGAGCAGCAGGGCGCCCGGACCCAGCAGGCCGGCGAAGAGCAGGGCGACGCGGCCGGCGGTGGAGAGGAGTTCGATGGCGCCCACGGGGTAGGGTTGTGAACCGCTAATTTTCGCTAATCACCACTAATTTTTCGGAGGCGGCCGACTTTGCTTTCCCCGACGGGCACCGCGGAGCGGAAATCAACGGTTCCCCGCATCCGTCCCGGCCAGCTCGCGTTCCTTCTCGGTCTTGAGCCGGAGCTGGCCGCAGGCGGCGTTGATGTCGTGGCCCTTTTCGCGGCGGAGCGTGACGGACACGCGGGCCGCGCGCAGGATCTCGGCGAAGTGGTCCTGGCGCGTGAGGCTCGGGCGCTTCCAGGGCAGGCCCTCGACGGTGTTGTACGGGATGAGGTTCACGTGCGCGTGGAGGTCGAGGGCGATGTCGCGCAGCAGCCGGGCCTGCTCAAGGGAGTCGTTCACGTCCTCGATCAGGATGAACTCCAGCGTGATCATGCGGCCGTGCTTTTCGTTGAAGGCCTTCACGGCGGGCAGGAGCTTGGCGAGGGGGTAGGCCTTGTTGACCGGCATGATCTGCTCGCGGACCGCGTCGGTGGCGCCGTGGAGCGAGATCGCGAGCCGGAAGCCGAGCGGCTCCTCGGCGAGCTGCAGGATCTTCGGGACGAGCCCGCTGGTGGAGATCGTGATGCGGCGCGCGCCGAAGCCGAGGCCCCACTCGGCGTTGAGGATGGTGAGGGCGCGGAGCAGCGCGTCGTAGTTGGCGAGCGGCTCCCCCATGCCCATGACCACGATGTTGTCGAACGAGGCAAGCTCCTGCCGGGCGCGCGGCGTGCGGGCGTCCTCGCTCCGGCACACGTGCAGCAGCTGGGCCACGATCTCGCCGGCGGTGAGGTTGCGCTTGAGCCCAGCGAGGCCGCTGGCGCAGAAGACGCAGCCCATCGCGCAGCCGACCTGGGTGGAGATGCAGATCGTCTTGCGCGAGTGGTCCACGCCGACGCCCTCCTGCGGCGCGCGGATGATGACCGTCTCGATCAGCGACTGGTCGCGCAGCTCGAGCAGCAGCTTGTCGGTGACGTCCTCCGAGTGCTTGTTGAGCACCAGCTCCGCGGGCATGAAGTCGAACGTCGTGTCGAGCCAGGTCCGCAGCGGCTTCGACAGGTTGGTCATGGCGTCCCACGAGGTGACGCGCTTCTTGTACACCCACTCGAGGATCTGCTTCGCGCGGAACGCCGGCTCGCCCTGCTCCGCGAGGCGGGCGGTGAGCGAGTCGAGCGTTTCGCCGGTGAGGGGGGGCTTCGGGTCCATTGACGGCTAGCGCGCCAGCACGCGGTTCAGCGCGCTGACGACGGCCTTGATCGAGGCGAGCTCGATGTTGGTGTCGATGCCGGCGCCGAAGAGGGTGTGGCCGCGCTCCGTCTTGATCTGGATGTAGGACACGGCGCGGGCCTCGGCGCCCTTGCCCAGGGAGTGCTCCGAGTAGGAGAGGACCTCGAACTTGGGCAGGGCGGTGGTGCCGAGGGCGCGCACGAACGCGTCGATCGGGCCGTTGCCCTTGGCCGTGAGCCGGTGGGCCTGGCCGTGGAGCTCGATGGCGGCCTCGCAGGTGACGTTGCTGTCGCGCTCGCTGGTCTTGAAGTGCTGGAGGGCGAGCGGCGCGGTGCGGCCGAGGTACTCCTCCTGGAACGCGGCGTGGATGTCCGCCGGCGTGAGCTCGGTGCCCTTGGCGTCGGCCACGTCGTTGATGATCTTGCCGATCTCCCGGTGCATCGCCTTCGGCAGGGAGAAGCCGTACTCGTGCTCGAGGATGTAGGCGACGCCCCCCTTGCCCGACTGGCTGTTGATGCGGATGATGGCCTTGTAGCTGCGGCCGATGTCCGCCGGGTCGATGGGAATGTAGAGGACGTCCCACGGCTTGCCCGGGCCCTGGTGGGGCCAGGACTTCTTGATCGCGTCCTGGTGCGAGCCGCTGAAGGCGGTGAAGACCAGCTCGCCCGCGTACGGCTGGCGCGGCGGGACCTCCAGCTTGGTGCAGCGCTCGTAGATGTCGCGGATCGCGTTGATGTCGCTGAAGTCGAGGCCCGGATGGAGGCCGTGCGTGTAGAGGTTCAGGGCGACGGTGACGAGGTCGAGGTTGCCGGTGCGCTCGCCGTTGCCGAAGAGCGTCCCCTCGACCCGGTCGGCGCCGGCCAGCAGGGCGAGCTCGGTGGCGGCGACGCCGGTGCCGCGGTCGTTGTGGGTGTGGAGCGAGACGATCGTGCGGTCGCGGCGCGTGAGGTGGGTGCACATCCACTCGATCTGGTCGGCGTGGACGTTGGGCATGGCGTACTCGACCGTGGCCGGCAGGTTGAGGATGATGGGGTTGTCGGCGGTTGGTGCCCAGACGTCGGTGACGGCCTCGCAGACCTCGAGGGCGAACTCGAGCTCGGTGCTGGTGAAGCTCTCGGGGGAGTACTCCAGCTGCAGGCGCGTGCCGGCGGCGACGAGCGGCTGCATGTGGCGCTTGAGGCAGGCGACGCCGTCGGTCGCGATGCGCGCAATGTCGGCGCGGCTGGCGTTGAAGACGTACTCGCGCTGCTTGGGCGAGGTGGAGTTGTAGAGGTGGAAGATGGCGTGCCGCGCGCCCGCCAGGGCCGCGAGCGAGCGGGTGATGAGGTCCTCGCGGCACTGGCAGAGGACCTGGATGGCGACGTCGGCGGGGATGCGGTTCTCGTCGATCAGCCGGCGGCAGAAATCGAACTCGATCTGCGAGGCGGAGGGGAAGCCGATCTCGATCTCCTTGAAGCCGATTTTCACGAGGAGGTCGAAGTACTCGAGCTTCTCCTCGACGCTCATGGGCTGGGCGAGGGCCTGGTTGCCGTCGCGCAGGTCGACCGAGCACCAGATCGGGGCGCGGGTGAGGGTGCGATTGGGCCACTGGCGGTTGGGCAGCGCGACGGGGGGGAACGGACGGTATTTCGTGACGGGAGCAGGTTGCATGGCAGCAGGCGGACGGGAAAGAGTGGGGGAAAAGGACCGGGGACGCCATCCCAGAGACGGCGGAAATCTATCCGGCTACGCACGATCGGCCGCTAGGCGGCGATTCAGAGATCGTGCGCGGAGGTAAGTCGAAGCGCCGGGAGCGGGTTTCGCATGTCTGCGCCCGGAGTTAGGGCGGGCCCCCGGCGGCTGTCAAGGGAGCGGCCCCGGCGGCCGTGTCCTAAGCCCGCCCGCGCCAGGGTCATTGGACTGTAACCCGGGCGGGCCCGGGCCGTCTTGCCTGTTGTGCCTGAGTTTGCCCACATTCTCCTATGCCTGAAGACGAGTCGTTCGACCTGGTCGGCTGCCTGGCGCGCGTGCGTGCGCGCGATCAATCCGCGGCCCGGGCCCTGGTCGATCATCTCTACCCGCTGGTCATCCGCATCATCCGCGCGCACCTGCCCCGGCGGGTCGCCGAGGAAGACCTCGCCCAGGACATTTTTCTGAAGATGTTCACCCGCCTCGAACAGTACCAGGGAGCCGTCCCCTTTCCGCACTGGGTGTCGCGGATCGCGGTGACGACCTGCATCGACCAGCTGCGCGCGCAGAAGCGCCGGCCGGAGTTCCGCTGGGCCGACCTCTCGGAGAACGAGGCGGACGTGCTCGACGCGGTGCTGACGGACGACCGCGAGGTGGAGGCCGGCGACGCCCTGGCGGCGCGCGAGCTCGTGCACCAGCTGCTCGGCCAGCTCAAGCCCGACGACCGCATGGTCATCCAGCTGCTTGACCTCGAGCAGAAGACCATCGCCGAGATCAGCGCCCTGACCGGGTGGAACCAGTCGCTCGTCAAGGTGCGCGCCTTCCGCGCCAGACGGAAGTTGCGGAAACTTTTCCAGGAGCTAGAACAAAAGGAACGTTCATGAAACCCCACCCGGACCAGCAATGGCAGCGGCTGATCACGGCGGCCCGTTCGGCCGCCGATCCCCGCGACCCCTCGGCGCCCTTCGGCTTCGCCACGCGCGTGGCGGCGCGGGCGTTCGCGTCGCCTGCCCCGGCGGGCTCGCTTGTGGAGCGCTTCGCGCTGCGCGCGCTCGGCGTGGCGGCACTGCTGGCCGTCCTCAGCGTGGCCGGCAACTACACGGCCCTCGTCAGCGCCTTCGACAACGAGACCGCGGGGCTCGACGATCCCGTGGGTGACATGATCGACCTCGCCTCCTGACCATGGACAAGACCTGGAAAGTCATCCTCGCCTTCATCGGGATTTTTGTCGCCGGCCTCGTGGTGGGCGGCCTCGTGACGCTGCGCGTGGTCAAGGCGCTCGCGCCGCCGCGCCTCGCCTCGCCCGAGCAGTTCGGGCCGCAGCTCATGAAGCGCTTCACGGAAAATCTGGCGCTCACGCCCGCGCAGCAGGAGCAGATCAAGCCGCTGATCGCCCGCGCCGCGGAGGAGCTGCACCAGATGCGGCGGACGACGATGCAGAACTCCCAGGCGATCATCGACCGCACGGAAAGCGACATCGCCGCCGTGCTGACGCCCGAGCAGCGGGCCAAGTTCGAGCAGATGCGCGCCGAGCAGCGCGACCGCATCCGGAAGTTTTTCGAGGAGCGGAACCGCCGCCAGAAGGACCAGCGCCGGCCGGCCGCCCCGACCGCCCCGCCGCCGTCATAAATTAAGGTGTTGCGCGACCCGGGAACCGGGGCATGGTCCGCACCGGCCAGGTGCCATGCATGGGCAGGCGCGTGAACTCCGCCAGGGCCGGAAGGCAGCAACGGTAACGACGTCCTCCTAGTGCCGTGGAGTGCCTGGCCACCTTTTTTTATTCCGGATACCGGAGACCGGATTCCGGACATGTGGGGCGAAGGGGTGAGGGCCGACAGGCCGCCCCCGCCTCGGGTGGGGAAAATCCGCGGTTCCGCTCCTCCGCGCGGCCGCGATCTTCCGGGCAGTTTTGATTTGCGCTTTGGAGTTTGGGATTTGGTCTTGGGCCAGTGTCCACGGGTTACCAAGTCATCGCGCGCAAGTGGCGGTCACAGACGTTTGACGACGTCGTCGGCCAGGACCACGTGGTGCGCACGCTGAAGAACGCCATCACCCGCGGCCGCATCGCGCACGCCTACCTGTTCGTCGGCCCGCGCGGCACGGGCAAGACCTCGCTGGCGCGGCTCTTCGCCAAGGCGCTCAACTGCACCGGCGGGCCCAAGGCGGACTTTGACGTGAACGACCCGGCGTGCCTCGCGATCGCCGAGGGCTCCCACCTCGACGTGATCGAGATCGACGGCGCCTCGAACAACGGCGTGGACCAGGTCCGCGACCTGCGCGACACCGTGCGCTACGCGCCGGCGCAGGGGAAGTTCAAGGTCTACATCATCGACGAGGTGCACATGCTGTCGGTGCAGGCGTTCAACGCGCTGCTGAAGACGCTCGAGGAGCCGCCGGCGCACGTGAAGTTCGTCTTCGCCACGACCGACCCGCAGAAGGTGCTGCCGACGATCGTGTCGCGCTGCCAGCGCTTCGACCTCCGCCCGATCCCGGCCCCGCTGATCGTGGAGCGCCTGCGCCGCATCGCCACGGCCGAGAAGATCAAGGTCAGCGAGCCCGCGCTGGAGTGCATCGCGCGGATGGCCGACGGCGGCATGCGCGACGCGCAGTCGATCCTCGACCAGATGATTTCCTTCTGCGGCGGCGAGATCTCCGAGCCCGACGTGCTGGACGTCTACGGGCTGGTGGCGGCCGACAAGATCGCCGCGCTCGCGGCGGCCCTCGCCGCCGGCGACCACCCGCGGATCGTGGCGATCGTGGACGAATGCGACGCCGCCGGGCGCGACCTGGTGCGGCTGCTGGCGGACCTCCAGGCGCAGGTGCGCGGGGCGCTGCTCGACGCGATCGCACAGGGCGGCCGCAGCGCCCAGCTGGGCGGCGAGCCGATGACGACGGAGCAGATCACCCGGCTGCTCGACGGCCTCCGCGAGGGCGAGGGCGCGGTGAAGCTGGGGCTGGCGGAGAAGATCAATTTCGAGGTCACCCTGCTGAAGGCCGTCGAGGCCAGCCGCGCCCGGGCGATCGACAGCCTTATCCGCGAGCTCACGGCCCTGGCCGACGAGTCTCCCGCGCCGGCCGGCGCGGACGGCGAAAAAAAAAAGGACTGATTGACCGGCTGGAGGCGCGGCTGTCGGCCGCGCTGCTCGCCCGCGGGGATCTGGCGCCCGCCGCCCCGGCCGCCGAGTCCGTGGACGAGGCCGTGACCGCCGAGCCGAGTCCGGGTGCGGCCGCCGCGCTGGAGAACGGAGCCAATGTCTGGCCTGACGCCACGGCCGAGGCCGCCTTCTTCGCCGAGCAGCAGGAACGGGGCGAGCCGGTGCCCGTGGCACCCGCCGCCGGGGCCGCGGAGGAAGTGGACGTCAAGACGCCGCTGCCCGCGCTCGACGAGCTGGTGAAACGGATCTCCCCCGAGGCGCGCGAGCTGATGGATGAGCTGTTCCGGGCCAAGTTCGTGACCGTCAAGCGCGTGCCCCAGTCCGCACTGAAACCGTAGCTGGCCGGGAAAACCCCTCCTAGACCGGCCAATGGGAGCCGAGATCTGGTCGGCCGGATACGCTGCGGGCGTAAAGGTAGGTTTCCACGGCTTGGCCGGCGAAGGGCGGCTGCAGCGACACCGGTTCCCGACGGTAAAGCCCTTCCGCAAGACCCTCCAGCTCGTCGAGCCGGGTGAGGCACTCGGGGGTCACCGACCAAACCTCGCCGCTCACGCCGCCGCGGTCGTCCGGCACGGCGACCATGCCCGGGTAATCGTCCAGCGCGTAGAGCCGGAAGCCCGGCCCGGTGTGCGCCTCGCCGAGGAATGCCTGGCCCGCGAGGCAGGCGTGGTTGCGGCCCCCGCGCTTCAGCGTGCCATAGACGAACACGAGGCTCATGCGGCCCGGCGCTTCACGCCGACGGGGAAAATTCCACGACCACCGCGGTCGTGTTGTCGCGGCCCGAGGCCTGCACGGCCTCGTGGACCAGCCGCTGGGCGACGGAGGCGCCGGCGGGGTCCCGCGCGGCGCGGATGAGGTCCTCAATCTGATAGTCCCACAGCCCGTCGGTGAGCCCGTCGGAGCAGATCAGGAAGCGGTCGCCGGGCTGGTGGCCGACAGCCCCGATGTGCGGCTCGAGGAACTGGTGGCCGGCGCCGAGGGACTGCTGCAGGGCGTTGCGGCGGGGGTGCATGCGGGCCTCGCGCTCGTTGATCTGGCCGGATCGGCGCAGGCTGCCCACGTGGCTGTGGTCGTGGGTCACCTGCGTGAGCCCTCCCGCCTGCGGCAGGTAGTAGATGCGGCTGTCGCCGATGTGGGCGAAGTACATCCAGTCGGGCGTGAACCAGGCCAGGCTGAGCGTCGCGCCCATGCCGGCGCATTCCTCGTAGGAGAAGCCCAGCTGGAGCAGGTCGGAGTGGATCGCGGAGAACAGCTCGGACAGCACGTCGGTGAAGCCCGTCGCGATGCCGGCGGCGGACATCCGGAACGCGCGCGGCAGGAGCTTGGTGATGCGCTCGACCGTGATGCGGCTGGCGAACTCTCCGGACTTGGCGCCGCCCATGCCGTCGCTGACCGCGAAGACGAAGTCGCGGCCGACGAGCGAGGCCTCGCCGGTCTTGCCCAGGTAGCGGACCTCGTGGCCGTCGAGCGTGAGGGCGAGGAAGGCGTCCTCGTTGTTGGACCGGAAGCGGCCGCGGTCGGTGAGGGCGGACCAGGCGAGGGTGGTGGGCGGGGCCGGCGGCGGCGGGGCGGTGGAGTCCATGGGTCAGCCCGAGGGTTTCAGGGACACGACGCCCGGGCCGCCCTCGAGGAGGGTGGCGAACTCAAAGTCAATGATGCAGAAGCGGCCATCGGTCATGCGGTAGGTGATGTTGCGCAGCTCGCGGTCCTCGTGACGCACCCCGTACTGCTCGAGCTCGGCGAAGACCTCGGCCTGGCGCTCGACGCTCAGGTGGTCCACGCGCGTGCCGCAATTGGTGGTGATGATCTTCAGGGCGACGGGATCGATCTCCAGCAGCCGCGGCACGAAGCTGCAGCCCCGCTCCTCCAGGTGCTTCAGCACGCGGACCTCATGCTCGAAGCGCTCCCGGGCGAGGTGGCCGCGGAAGTTCTTATGGACCCGGCCGTCGTAGCCGATGCGCACCAGGGCGCGGGCGGTGTCCTTCATCTCGTGCATGGCAACCCGGCTAGTTTCGGCCGGATGGGGGGGCTGGCAAGCACGATGACCCGCTCACCAAAGCTGCTGGCAATGAAACCGATGGCTCAAAAAGCACCCCGGCGACAACTTCTGGTTGCCTCTGGCATGTAAGGTGCTGAATTCGAACCCGAGTTTCTGGACGCCTTGGCTGCCAGGGTGCCTGTGCTCGCTCTCAATCCCTCCAAACCCAATCAATATGGCCAAATACAAACTGGAATACATCTGGCTCGATGGCTACACGCCGCTCGCCAGCTTGCGCAGCAAGACACAGATCAAGGAATTCGCGAGCTTCCCTAAGCTTGCGGACCTGCCCAACTGGGGCTTCGACGGCAGCTCGACGCAACAGGCCGAGGGCAAGAGCTCCGACTGCGTGCTCAAGCCCGTGGCGGCGTTTCCCGACACGACGCGCAAGAACGGCGTGCTGGTGATGTGCGAGGTGATGATGCCCGACGCGAAGACGCCGCATCCCTCCAACTCCCGCGCCACGATCCCGGATGATCCGGACACCTGGTTTGGCTTTGAGCAGGAGTACTTCTTCTACAAGGACGGCGCGCCCCTCGGCTTCCCGTCCGGCGGCTTCCCCGGACCACAGGGCCCATACTACACCGGCGTCGGCTACAAGAACGTCGGCAACGTGGCGCGGGAGATTGTCGAGAAGCACATCGACATCTGCCTCGATGCCGGAATCAACCTCGAGGGCATCAACGCCGAGGTCGCCAAGGGCCAGTGGGAGTTCCAGATCTTCGGCAAGGGCTCCAAGGCCGCCGCCGACCAGATGTGGGTCGCCCGCTACATCCTGACCCGCCTCTGTGAGAGCTACTGCGTGGACATCGAGTGGCGCTGCAAGCCGATCCTGGCTCCCTTCAGCCAGCCGCTCGACTGGAACGGCTCCGGCATGCACTCGAACTTCTCGACCAAGTTCATGCGCGAGGTGGGCGGCAAGGCCTACTTCGAGAAGCTCATGGCCGCCTTCAACAAGCACATGGGCGAGCA
Organism: uncultured Opitutia bacterium; assembly: GCA_903825285.1. Classification (GTDB taxonomy): domain Bacteria; phylum Verrucomicrobiota; class Verrucomicrobiia; order Opitutales; family Opitutaceae; genus Opi-474. The sequence continues at coordinate 162,372 of CAIJZY010000014.1, forward strand.
CATCGCGGTGTACGGCCCGGAGAATCACCTCCGGCTCACCGGCCTCCACGAGACGCAGTCGATCGACAAGTTCAGCTACGGTCTCGCCGACCGCGGCGCCTCGATCCGCATGCCGCACAGCTTCGTCAACAACGGCTACAAGGGCTACCTCGAGGATCGCCGTCCGAACTCCGCCGCCGACCCGTACCTGGTCGCCGGCCGGATCATCAAGACGATCCAGACGGTCCCGACAACCTGAGTCTCGTATAACACAGCCGAAAGGCTGTTTCCCTTCGCCCACCTTCCGTTACCCGGAAGGCGGGCACCACAAGACCGAGGACTAACCGTCCTCGGTCTTTTGTTTTTGGGATTTCGGCATGGAGCCATCTAGAACCAGTCGCTGACTGGTCCCGTTGGTGGCATCGTGGGTAAGTGAGATCGCGTCCACTAATGGCAATATCACGCTTGAGATAAGGCGACTGCAGGCTCGCACTACTAGTGGAATTGAAGCAACTGGGTTCCCAGCTTTCCCCTCTTCGGGAGTGCCAGCGGTACAATGATCGAGGACTTGCCGTCCTCGATTTTGTAGTTCGTGGACTTCGGCTTGGGGTCCTCCTTGACCAGTTGATCTCCAACATAGGGGTGCACAAAATGAATCGTGCACTCGAAACTGTGGCTGGTGATGGACCTGACACGGATCTCCTTCACGACGCCCTTCAGGAAGTCTTTTCTGCCTTCTCCGGTCAGGGTCTTTAGCTTGGAAATCTGAGTGCCAAATTCTGACATCCAGTCAGTCCACTTCTCCCGAGTTTCTACCTCATTGATCTTCTGAAGCATTTCCTGACGCCGTGACCTGATTTCCTTAAGGTGTTTCTCCACCGCCTGAACGATGCTCGCGACCTGATGGGCACTGCGTCTCTGGAGCAGTCGGTCTGATTCGACGTTCACAATGGAGGAACTGGCGCTCTTGATCTCCTTGTCCAAGCGTCGAACCTGCCCACGGATCCTCCTAATCTCTTCGTCTCGACTCGTTGTAGAACCCTTCTCGCGCAGGGTCAGCCGCTTGATTTCTTCCTTGTACCGATGCGAGTCAGACATGACCTGGACCACGGCTGACCAAATGCCATCGTCGGTTTGCTGAATGCGGAGGTAAGGTCCCTTTGCGCATTTCTTCATCCCCTTGCAGTAGGGGTCGTCTCTGAGTCGTTCTCGGCGTGGGCAATAATAGACCGCCCGGTATTGCTTGGGATAAATGCGCCCTCCGAGAGTGCTGCCGCAGTGGTCGCAGATCAGAATGCCCCGCAAGAGGTAGAAGTTATGGAGATTGCTCTCCCCGGTCCTTACAATGCTGCGTCTTGCCCGAGCGGCTTCAAGTTTCTGCTGGAGTGATGCGGAGATGATCGGTTCGCACGGCACCTCGATGGTCTCCTGATACTTCTTGTCGGTTACTCGGTAGATTCCGGAAAAATGCGTGTTCCGCATCAATGCTTCAAGTGAACCCAGACTCCACACATTGCCTCCATGTCGAGGTTTCACGCCGTTCTCGATTAGCTCCTTTCGGATCCGTCGCGCAGATTTTCCCGCACAGTACTGCTCGAAGATGAATTTGACCCATTTTGCCTCATCCTGCAGGAACTCGCATAGTTCTATCCCTGCACGGCTTCTCTTTGCCGTGACGACAATTCTTCTCTGGGGAAACAAGGGACCATAAATCCTAGTTATTTATACGAAAAGCCCTCGCCATATCGTCCCTGAATTGTAAAAAACGGATGTTTTAATGCACTTACCCAGAGTCACTTAGCCTGAGCTACTTAGGACTTTGGCGCGCTCCTGATAGGCGAGCGGGTATGTTATAGGAAACTCACCCTGTCCCGACGACCTGAGTCTCGTATAACACAGCCGAAAGGCTGTTTCCCTTCGCCAACGTTCCGCTCCCCGGAAGGTTGGCACAACAAGATCGAGGACTATCCGTCCTCGATCTTTTGTTTTCAGGGGCGGCGGGGGCGCGGGACCTGACCAGACGGTACTCTGTGGGGGTTTCGTCGTCTGCCGCCTTGGGTGAAACATCACGACTGATTTGGTCATTTGGGATCGATCCCACTCCGTGACTGCACCCCCAAAGTCACCCAGTGGCAGAGCCTACCCCGATAGATAACCTTATCCTAAAAATTAGGTGGAACACCTTTCAGCTTGCGCTGGTTAATGCTGGCAATGACTCCGTCCCAGTCGGCTACATCTGTCTCTTTACGTATCTAAAATATCGTAATTACCATGCAAACAAGTAGATATGATGATAGTTTTATAGACATGGACTATTAGGTTAAACACCCCCACTTTCAACCTGACATGCAAATTTCCCGAGGGACTGATTTCGGGTCATCCCAACTCGCACAGTTTAAAGCGGCTTTGGACGAGCATTCCATTGTGGCGACGACGGACGCTCGGGGGACGATTACTTCGGTAAACGATAAATTTTGCGAAATTTCAAAATACTCGCGCGATGATCTGCTGGGGAACGACCACCGCATGATTAACTCGGGGTACCACCCCAAAGCATTCATTCATGGGTTGTGGCAGACCATTGCCAGTCATCGCACCTGGAAGGGGCACATGCAGAACCGCGCGAAGGATGGCTCTCTTTACTGGGTCGATACCTGCATCGTCCCAATCGTCGACGCCGACGGGAAAATCAAGGAACACATCGCGATTCGGACCGATATCACGGACCAAAAGTTGGCAATGGAAAAACTGCGCCAGCAGGCTGCTTTGCTCGATGGCGCGCACGATGCGATTCTGATGCGCGACCTGAATCACACCATCACGTATTGGAATAAAGGAGCAGAACGACTTTATGGGTATAGCGCCGCCGAGGCGATCGGCACGAGCCACCCCGTCTTGCTGAAAGTGGACCGGCAGGATTATGACCGAGCCTGCAGTGCAGTCGTGCGGAACGACGAGTGGTCCGGTGAGATGGTAAAGTTGACCAAGACCGGAGCCCGGCGAACCCTAGACTGTCGGTGGACGCTGTTGCGTAACTCCACCGGGAAACCTTCCGGCATCATGACCATCGACATGGATGTGACGGAGCGGAAGAAAGCCGAAGCACAGTTTTTGCGTATTCAGCGCATGGAAAGTATCGGAACGTTGGCTGGCGGGGTGGCGCATGACCTTAACAACTTGCTCTCACCCATTCTATTGGGGACGACGTTAATTCGACAGAAGGGATGCTCCCCGGAGGTGGAACGGCTGGTCCACGTAATCGACCAGAGTGCAAAACGCGGAGCGCTTCTTGTCCGGCAGGTCTTGACGTTCGCGCGCGGCGTCGAGGGCGCGCGGGTGCCGATCGACTTCACGACCATCGCCACCGAAGTAGATTCAATCGTCCGCGATACATTTCCCAAGAATATCACGCTGGAACTGGATATTCCGCGCGACATTCACCCTTTCAAGGGCGACCCCACACAAATTCATCAGGTCCTGCTTAATCTGTGCGTCAATTCGCGTGATGCCATGCCGACCGGTGGTTGCATAAAAATATCCGCCCAGAACTTTTTCATGCCTGAGGTCGGCTGGTCGAATATTTCCCTGCTGAAACCAGGGCATTACACGCTGTTGGTCGTAAGTGACAACGGCTCCGGCATGCCTGCGGAACTGCTGGACAAGATCTTCGACCCATTTTTCACCACAAAAGCGGTCGGACAAGGCACGGGTTTGGGACTCGCCACCGTGCACACCATTGTCCGAAGCCACGGGGGTCAGATTAACGTCTACAGTGAGCTGGGCAAGGGGACCTCCTTCAAAATCTACCTCCCCAACGAGTCAGAGGGAAATGACCTTAAGGTTGAACAGATCGAGGCGGAGGACTTTCCCCGGGGCAATGGGGAAGCAGTCCTGGTGATTGATGACGAATCATCCATTTTAGAAATCACCAAGCAGACGCTTGAGTCCTTCAATTATAACGTGCTGGTGGCGAGCAATGGCGCCCAGGCGGTGAGTATTTACGCGGTCAACCGCGACAAGATCAAAGTCGTGCTGACGGATATGATGATGCCCATCATGGACGGTCCCTCCACCATTATTGCGCTCAAGCAAATTGATCCGAACGTAATAATTATTGCCTCCAGTGGGCTCGACACGACCTCCGCGAAAACGAGAGCCCAAGCTCTCGGGGTAAGTTACTTCCTCCACAAACCTTTCACAGCTGGAAAGGTGCTAAAAGTCATTCAGGGGGCGCTGCGCGGTGACGAGGCAGGGGCGATCACGGGCGTAATTCACGAGGGTTGAAGTCCTCGAGGTTAAGATCCTAGTCTTCTGCGCACTTACCCAAGCCCAGAAAACCTGATGAATGCGACAATCCTCAATTCCAACGAATACGCGGTATTGGTAGAGCAGTCTCCGATTTTAATTTGGCGGGCTGATCTGACGATGGAGTGCGATTACTTCAATAAGCGTTGGCTGGCTTTCACCGGTCGCACCATGGCGCAGGAACGCGGCAACGGCTGGGCGGAAGGGGTGCATCCCGAAGACTTGGCTCGCTGCCTGAAGATTTACACCGAGTCGTTCGCCCAACGAAAAATCTTTGAGATGGAATATCGGTTGCGCCGGGCGGACGGGGCGTTCCGCTGGCTATTTGATCGAGGCGTGCCGTTCAATGGGTCCACCGGTCAGTTTGCCGGATATATCGGCAGCTGCATCGATGTGACGGAGCGGGTGGTGGCTGAAGCCCAACTCAAAGTTGTGCAAACAGCCGAATTGGAGGCGCTGCGTGGCCTGCTCCCGCTTTGCGCGTGGTGCAAAAAGATCCGCGATGAAGACGGTAATTGGGAGACGCTTGAGCGCTACGTCTGCAGGCAGGCCAAAGCAGAAGTCACCCATTGTCTTTGTCCTGATTGTAAGCGGAATAATTTCCCCCAGCACCACGGCGCGGTGTCCCTATAACACAGCCGAAAGGCTGTTTCCCCTCGCCAACTTTCCGCTCCCGGAAGGTTGGCACAACAAGATCGAGGACTTTCCGTCCTCGATCTTTTGTTTTTTGAAATTCCACTTAGAAGCACTTGTTGAAATAACTTGCAATATGTTGCTATTTGTTGCAGATTGTTGCTGTGAAGCCATCTGATCTCCTAAAACTAGCGGAAGCTGCCCCTGGCAAGTCCTCACTGGAGGACCATCGCCATGCTATCCTTGTTCTTCGGGACAAGGGTTACACATGGAGAGAAATTGCACTCTTCCTTAGCGAAAAGGGCGTTTCAGCCGACCACACGAGCGTCTATCGCCTCGTCACCAAACAGAAAAATAGTAAGCCCAAAATGAACACGACGATCCCCATCCCGAAGGCAGCCGAATATGCGAGTGCGCTGTTAAAAATGACCATACACCCGAGCTATCGCAAGATGTTGAAGGCTCATTACGACGCGCATAATCGGTCAATCACTTAGGGATTCTGAAGGATCAGGTGATAGTGGAGACGGTTCGTGGATGACCGTTCCAAGACAGGGACTACGTTCAACCTCTGACCGAACCTTTTGAAGCGTTTCCCGTAGACCGAACTATTCAGTCGGTTCATGAAGTGCCGGAAGTTCTGGGATGCCATGATCTCATCCAGATGGGTGCCGGAGTCTCCTTGCTTCATGGTCAGAGATACACCGAAGCAGTTCTCTAGTGACAGGGCATGGAGGTACCCCTGCACGGCTTCTCGATGCCGGGACGACAACTCTTCTTTGGGGAAACAAGGGACCATAAATCTAAGTTATTTATATGAAATGCCCTCGCCATATCGTCCCTGAATTGTAAAAAACGGGTGTTTTAATGCACTTACCCAGAGTTACTTAGCCTGATCGCATGGAAGCTCTGCCGTGCTCCTGATAGGCGAGCGGGTATGTTATAGGAAACTCACTTTGTCCCCACGGCCTGAGTCCCGGACCACGGCTAATCTCCACGGCGCCATCCTCGCGGATGGCGCCGTTTTCTTTTCACCACGAAGATCACGAAGCGCACGAAGGATGGCTTTTTCCCGCGGATTGCGCGGATGGACGCGGATTCGGAGGGAGGCTTTCCCATCCGTGTTATCCGCGGGATCCGCGGGAAAGTCTGGGGAAGGTCTTCGTGGGCTTCGTGGTGGGAAGAATTCCGGCGTTTGCGCGGGTCGTTGATTTGGTTGCCCTCGGCCGGGGCTCCGTGCTGGTTTGTGGTCGATGCCAGCCGCCCCTCAGTCGTCCCGCACGTCCATCTGGGAATGGGCGCAGGTGGCGCTGCTGGTGGGCAACCTCGCGTGGACCACGCTGTGCCTCGGCGGGTTTCGGCCGGAGACGATGGTGGTGACGAGCGCGTTGAACGCGCTGCTGCTCGCCGTCCATCTGCTGGCGCGGGCGGCCGACCCGGGCAACGCGCCGCGCCTGAACCCGGCCGGCTGGTGGCTGCTGCCCTTCCTGGCCTATGCGGCGGCGAACGTCCTTTGGGTCACGCCGGTTCCCTGGCTGGGCTGGCGCGACTGGCTGGGCTGGGCGCAGCTGCTCCTCGTCTTCTGGGTGGTGCTGAACGGCGTGCGGACCACCGCGGCGCGCACGGTGCTGTTCGGCGGGCTCGCCGCCGTGGCGTTCGTGACGGTCGTGCTGGCGTGCTACCAGCGCTTCGTGCATCTCGACTGGCTGATGCTGGGCCGCCTCCAGGCGGACCAGTTCATCGGCCGGGCCAGCGGGAGCTTCGGCATTCCCAACAGTCTCGCGGCGCTTCTGCTGCTCCTGATCCCGCCGATGGCGGCGCTGGCGCTGCGGCGGGCCTCCGGTGTCACCGTCCGGCTGCTCGGCGCCTACCTGGCGCTGGCGTTCACCTTCGGCCTCGTGCTCACGATCAGCCGCGGCGCCGTGCTGGCACTGGCGCTGGTGCTGGTGGCCTGGCCCGTCTTCAGCGGCCGGGGCACGCGGCGGCGGCGCTGGGGACTCGCGGTCGTCGCCGCGCTCGCGGTCGTTGCCGCCTTGGCCGTCCTTTATTTCAGCCTGCCCAAGGTCCGCGAGCGCTTCGCCCAGCTGAAGGCGGACGCCGGCGAGCGCACGCGGCCCATCATGTGGCACGGCGCCTGGCAGATCTTCCGCGCACATCCGGCCTGGGGCGGCGGCGCCGGCGCGTACAATCACCTGTTCGAGCCGTATCGGCCGGCGCGCTACCAGGACGAGCCGCTGTGGGCGCACAACGACTATCTCAACACGCTGAGCGACTACGGCGCCGTGGGCTTCCTCCTCTTCTTCGGGGTCGGCGGCGGGATCGCCTGGCGTCTGGCAGGGTCGCGGTCGGTGCAGTCGCGCGACTGGCTCGACGATCCCCGCGTGGCCGGTGCGCTCGTCGCGGGCCTGGCGGCGTTCGGGCTGCAGCTGTTTGTGGACTTCCATTTCAAGATCCCGGCACTCGCCATGGCCTTTGCCATCGTGGCTGCGCTCGTCGTGCAGCGCGGCTGGCCCCCGCCGTTTGGCAGTGCGTCGTCGCAGCCCGCGGCCCGCGGCCTGGGTCTCGTCGCCGCGCTCGGCGTCCTGCTGGCGGCAGGGTGGTGCGTAGGGCCGTTTTACCGCGGCGAAGCCCTCCGCTATGCCGCGCGTCAGGCCGTGAACCGGCTGGCGACGAGCCGGCCGACGCCGGAGGAGGAGCGACAGACGCTCGAGCTGGCCCACGCGGACCTCAGCCGGGCCTTGGAGCTGGCGCCGAGAAACGGCCAGGCATGGTCGGATCTGGCTTATGTGCTTTCGCTCGAGGCCCGCACCGCTCCGGCTCGCCTGATCGAAGTGGGTCGGGAGGCCGAATTGGCGTCCGCGCGGGCCCTGGCGATCTCCCGCGTGGTCCCGGAATTCTGGATCCGCCATGGCGTCGCCCTCGACATGCAGGGCCGCCCGACGCAGGCCGGGCCCGATTTTGCCCATGCGCTATCCCTCGCCCCGGCAAGCGCTAGCGTATGGTTTTATTACGCGTTCCACCTCAGCCTGAATTCCGCGGACCCGGGACTGGCCTTGGCCGCGGTGGAATTCAGCTTGCGACTTGACCCGGGTAACGCGGAAGCGCAATCATTGCGCCAGCGATTGGCATTTAGCCGGAGTCCGCCGTAAACCCCTGATACCTATGCGAACGAAACTTCTGTCTTGGATCATTTTGTTTGGCGTGGCGGCGATGTTCGCCGTTTCCGCGCAGGCCCAGGGCCGGGTCGTGGGCCGCATCGTGGCCGCCAAGGTGCATGGCACCGTGACCGCGGTGAACACGGCGGACAATTCCAAGCACGAGCTGAAGGACAACGACGCGATCGCGCAGCACTACGTCGTGACAACGGCGGAGAACTCCAGCGTGATTCTGGTGTTCTCGAACGGCGCGACGGTCAACCTCGCGGCGGACTCCACGCTCTCGATCGACGAGTACCTGCAGGACCCGTTCTCCAGTTCCTATGCGATGGCCACCGCCACCGAGGAGCCCTCGACCTCGATCACCAAGCTGAACCTTGTGCGCGGTGAGCTTGTCGGCAACGTGAAGCACCTCCACAAGGACGGGCCCAACGGTTCCAGCTTCTCGGTCAATACGCCGGTCGGCGCGGCCGGCATCCGCGGCACCACCTTCCGCCTCGTCTTCCGCCCGGACAGCAGCGGCAAGGCGTTCTTCACCCTCAGCACCGCGGAGGGCGTGGTCATCCTGACCGGCACGACCAATCAAAACGTGAACGTGCCTACCGGCCAGGAGGTCGTGGTCACGGTCGAGGTGCATGTCGACACCACCACCGGCGCGGTGACCGTCACGGCGCCGCCGACCGTGGTGACGCAGGACATCCCGGCGGCGACGCAGGCGGCCATCGCCACGGCGACGCAGGAAATCGTCGCGGCCCACACGGACGTCATCTTCACGTCGGCCACCAGCAGTTCGAACACGCCGCCGGCGCCGACCCCCCCGACGCCCCCGCCGGCGCCGACGCCGCAGCAGGACAACACGACGCCCGGCGACGGCAAGTCCTAGGCCGCGCGCCGATTGGTTTTTCCCACGCCCGGACCGTTCGCGGTCCGGGCGTTTTGCTGGCCGCGTCGCGCGGGGCCGCGGCAAATCTGCTTTCATTCGCCGGGCGCGCTCCGTAGGTTCATGAGCCGTGGCCGAGCCGAAAAAGAGATCCGTGTTGTCCTGGCTGCGCTGGCTCCTGCTGCTGGTGATCCCGACGGCCTGGTGCGTGCTGAACCACTTCGGACTGCTCGAGGTGCTGGAGAACCAGGCGCTGAACCTGCGGTACCGCTTCCGTGGCGAGATCCCGGCGCCGGTCAAGATCGTCTACGTCGACGTCGACACCCGCGCGATCCAGGAGATGGGCGAGCGGCCGTGGAACCGCGCGGATTTCGCGCTGGCGGCGCAGACCGTGCTGGAACTGGGCAAGGCGAAGGCGGTCGGCTTCGACTTCGTTTTTTCCGATTACGGCGCCTCGAAGATGGTGGCGCGGACCGAGCTGCGGAAGCGCAACATCGAGTTCGCGCGGGTGATCAACCGGCACCCGGAGATCGTGCTCGGCGCGCAGTACAGCGGCGGGCAGTCCTACCTGCAGGAGGGGCAGCGCAAGTTCCCGCTGCTGCGGGCGGGCTTTAGCGACCGGACCAAGAACGACCTGCCCGAGTTGCCGCAGGACCCGCTGATCGGCCCGACCTGGGGCACCGTGGGCCTGATCGACGTGGATTATGACTACGGCCGGGACGAGATCCCGCGCTGGGTGCCGCTCTTCGCCGAGACGCCCAACCCGACCTACTACCACCTCGCGCTGAAGCTCGTGCTGATCGAGCTCGGCCTGGACGAGTCGGCCGTGCACCGCACCAACGAGACCCTCGACCTCGTGCGGCCGGACGGCTCCGTGGCGGTGTCCATCCCGCTGCGCGAGCGGCAGCTGCTTGAGGTGAACTGGTTCTCGCGCTGGGAGAACCCCGACCTCAACCCGCGCGCCAGCCTGGCCGACGTGCTGCTCTACCAGCGGGACCTCGCCTCCAACCAGCCCGAGGTGCACGCCGCCGCGGTGGAGTTCTTCAAGCAGTTCAACGGCGCGCTCGTGCTGGTCGGGCCGGTGGATCCCCTGCTGCAGGACCTCGCGCCGACGCCCTTCAACGACTCGCCCGTGCCGAAGGTCGGACTGCACGGCAACCTCATCAAGACCATCCTCGCCGGCCAGTACCTCCGGCGCGTGTCCGAGCCGCTGACGGTCGCGCTGACGTTCCTCCTCACGCTGATCATCGCCGGCCTGTGCGTCACGGCCGGCGTGAAGAGCGTCCGCTACAAGGTCTTCGCCGGCCTGCTGCTCGGCGCCTTCATCGCCTTCGCCTTCGTCCTCTTCAAGAACCACAACCTCGTGCTCCCGCTCGCCATGCCGGTGACCTCGGTGTTCACCACCAGCTTCGCGGCGATCATCTGGCAGCTGCTCGACGAGGAGAAGCAAAAGGGCCGGATCAAAAACATGTTCGGCACGTACGTGTCGCCGGACCTGGTCAACCGCATGGTCGAGTCGGGCGAGACCCCGCAGCTGGGCGGCCACGACGCGGAGATCACGGCCTACTTCAGCGACATCCAGTCATTCTCCACCTTCTCCGAGGTCCTGGGCTCCGGCCCGCTGGTGGAGCTGATGAACGAGTACCTCACGGCCTGCACCGACATCGTGCAGGAGGAGGGCGGGACGCTCGACAAGTACATCGGCGACGCGGTCGTGGCGATGTTCGGCGCGCCGATCCCGCTCAAGGACCACGCCTACCGCGCCTGCGTCGCGTCGCAGCGCGTCCACCTGAAGCTCGGCGAGCTCCGCGCGAAGTGGCAGGGCGAGGCGGCCAAGTGGCCCGAGATCGTCTGGCGCATGCAGACGCGCATCGGCCTGAACACCGGCGTGTGCATGATCGGCAACATGGGCAGCCGCACGCGGTTCAATTACACGATGATGGGCGACAACGTGAACCTGGCCGCCCGCATGGAGAGCGGCGCCAAGGCCTACGGCGCGTACACCATGGTGGCGGAGGCCACCAAGCTGGCGTGCGAGCAGCATGGCGGCGACCGCGTGGTGTTCCGCTACCTCGACAAGATCGTCGTCAAGGGCCGCACCATCCCGGTCCCCATCTACGAGATCGTGGGCCTGAAGGAGAACGTGGTCCCGCAGACCCTCGAGTGCATGGACCTCTTTGCCCAGGGCATCGCGCGCTACCTCGCGCAGGACTGGGACGCGGCGGAGGCGATCTTCCGCCGCAGCGCCGAGCTCGAGCCGAACATCCCCGGCAAGACCCCTGGCGTGGAAAAGAACCCGTCGCTCGCCCTCATCGCCCGCTGCGAATACATGCGGTCCCACCCGCCGGGGGCGGACTGGGACGGGGTGTTCGTGATGAAGGAGAAATAGCGCGCGGCGTCCGCGCGCTATTTCTCAAGTAGCAGGTACCAAGTGCCAGGTGCCAGGGATCAGGTCAGCCCGCGCGCAACGCGCCGGGTGGCTGCCCACGTGACACTGGTTACCTGCGACCTGCCACTTCCTGAAATAGCGCGAGGCGCTATTTCAGGATCATGTCCTTCACCGTCTTGCCCGCCGGGATCATCGGGAGCACGTGCTCGGTGTAGGGGACGATGACGTCGAGGACATAGGGACCGTCGAAGTCGAGCATCTCCTGGATGGCGGCCTTGAGGTCGGACTTCTTGTGGATGCGCCGGCCCTTCACGCCGAAGCCCTCGGCGATCTTCACGAAATCCGGATAGAGGCCGCCGAGGTTGTCGGGGCTGCCGACGTTGGACTCGTCGCCCAGGATGGTGTTGCCGCGCACGCTGCCGTAGAAGCGGTCCTCCCACTGCATGACCATGCCGAGGTGCTGGTTGTTCAGGATCATCGCCTTCGCCGCGATGTTCTCGATGTGGGCGGTGGCGAGCTCCTGGATGTTCATCATGAACGAGCCGTCGCCGTCGATGTCGATGACCTGCTTGTTCGGGCAGGCGACCTTGGCGCCGAGCGCGGCCGGGTAGCCGAAGCCCATGGCGCCGAGACCCAGCGAGCTGATGTAGCGGCGGGGCTCGTCGAAGCGGTAGAACTGCGCGGCCCACATCTGGTGCTGGCCGACGCCCGTCGTGATGATGGCGTCGCCCTTGGTCAGCTCGTAGAGCGCCGCGACGGCCTCCTGCGGCACGATGTGCTTGCTCTGCTCGTAGCCGAACGGCTGCTCGCGCTTCCACGTGGCGATCTGGGCGTGCCAGGCCGCGGTGTCGGGCGCCTTGAACTTCACCGCGAGCGCGTTGAGGCGGGTGAGGGCGTGCCGGACGTCGCTCACGATCGGCAGGAGCACGCGCTTGTTCTTGTTGTGCTCGGAGGCGTCGATGTCGATGTGGACGATCTTGGCGTGCGCGGCGAACTTGCCCGTGTCGCCCGTGATGCGGTCGTCAAACCGCGCGCCGACGCAGATCAGGAGGTCGCACTGGTCCACCGCCCAGTTGCCATAGGCGGCGCCGTGCATGCCGAACCACTGCATGGACAGCGGGTGGCTCTCGGGGAACCCACCCAGGCCCATCAGGGTGGTGGCGACGGGGACGTTGGTCTTTTCCGCGAAGGCCTTGAGCTCCGCGTGGGCGCCGGACGAGATGATGCCGCCGCCGACGTAGAGCACGGGGCGCTTGGCCTCGGCGATCAGCGCGAGGACCGGGGAGAGCTGATCGTCGGCCGCCGTCTGCACGCCGGCGGCGTAGGCGTTGCGGAACTCGACCGTGGCCGGGTACACCGGCTGGAACTTCGCCTGCTGGACGTCCTTCGGCAGGTCGATGATGACCGGGCCGGGCCGGCCGCTGCGCGCGAGGTGGAAGGCCTCCTTGAAGATGCGCGGCAGGTCATGCACGTTCATCACCAGGTAGGAGTGCTTCACGATCGGCAGCGTCATGCCGTAGAAGTCGGTCTCCTGAAACGCCATCTTGCCGATGTACTTCGAGTAGACCTGGCCCGTGATCGCGACCAGCGGGATCGAGTCCATGTACGCGTCGGCGATGGCCGACACGAGGTTGGTGGCGCCGGGGCCGCTGGTGGCCATGCAGACGCCGACCTTGCCGGTGGCGCGGGCGTAGCCCTCGGCCGCGAACGAGCCGCCCTGCTCATGGCGGGGGAGGATGGTGCGGATCTTGTCGGTGCGGGCCAGGGCCTGGTGCAGCTCCTGCGACGCGCCACCCGGATAGGCGAAAATAACGTCGACGCCCTCGCGGATCAGGCACTCGACGACGGCGTCGGAGCCCTTCATTTCGCGGCCGATCTCGGCCTTGGGAAACGCGGCGGGGGAGGTGCGGGCTTTTTTCATGGCGGGAAAGTCGGACGGGCGGACGGCGAGATAACACAAGTTTTGCCCGGAGAGGCAAGGCCGCCTTCGCGGCGAATTCACCCTCCCAGCAGGGAAAACGCGGCGTTTGTGTCATAATCCACCTGTCTATGAGGTCGGATGCATGTCCCATGGGCTCACCGCGAATAGCGTGAAGGGCGCAAGAAACCATCCTTCGCGTGCTTGGCGATCTTCGCGGTATCAATCTGAACCGGATTGCCACCGCCAAGGTCGCGAAGCACGCGAAGTGAACCGCCCCTGCTCGCCTTCGTGTCCTTCGTGCTCTTCGTGGTAATAAATCAGGCGCGCCTGTCGCCGGCGGGTCAGGAGCGCATGACCGCGGGCAAGATTTCGGTTGGCGCAGCATGGCCGCCGGGACAGGTTGGGGCATGATCAAACTGCTCTTCATCGGCGACATCGTGGGCCGGCCCGGCCGCGACATCGTCAACGAGCGGCTCACCGGGATTCGTCGCGAGCACAACCTCGACTTCGTCATCGCCAACGGCGAAAACGCCGCCGCCGGCGCCGGCATCACGGGCACGATCGCGAAGTCCCTGCTCGAGGCCGGCATCGACGCCCTCACCCTGGGCGACCACGTCTGGGACCAGCGCGGCTGGGAAAACGAGATCACCCAGATCGAGCACGTCTGCCGCCCCGCCAACCTCCCTGCCTCCAATCCGGGCTGGGATCACCTGGTGATCGAAAAGCGCGGCTTCCGGGTGGCGGTGTTCACCGTGCTTGGCCGCACCTTCATGGGCCTGAAGGCCGACTGCCCGTTCCTCTGCGTCGACCGGATGCTCGAGCGGCTCAAGGGACAGGCCGACGCGATCGTCGTGGAGGTCCACGCCGAGGCCACGTCGGAGAAGCAGGCCCTGGGCTGGTACCTCGATGGCCGCGCCACCGCGGTCATCGGCACGCACACCCACGTTCCCACGGCCGACGCCTGCGTGCTGCCCAAGGGCACGGCGTTCATCTGCGACGTCGGCATGACCGGCCCCTACGCAAGCGTGCTGGGCCGCGAGGTCGAGCCGGTGGTGGGACGATTTGTCGACGGCCTGCCGCGGCGCTTCGAGGTCGCGACCGGTGACGTCCGCCTCTCGGGCGCGCTGATCGACATCAGCCCCGGCATGGCTCGGGCCGAGAAGATCGAGCTGCTGACCGTCCGAAGCTGATCCGATACCGGAAACCGGTATCGACTAATTGTGCACCACGCCGCCTTCCTCGAATGATCCGAGGTGGCGGTAGCGCTCGTAGCGGGCGTTCACCAGGGCGGTGGCGTCGAGGGCGCGAAGGTCGTTGAGGTGCTTCTGCAGCGCGTATTTCAATGCCGCGGCCGCCTGGACCGGGTCGTTCTGGGCGCCGCCGAACGGCTCCGCCACAACCTCGTCCACGACGCCGAGTTCTTCGAGGGTCGCGGCATTCAGCTTGAGCGCCTCGGCGGCCCGGGGCGCGGCCGCGCGGTCCTTCCAGAGGATCGCGGCGCATCCCTCCGGCGAGATCACCGAGTAGTAGCTGTTCTCGAAGATGAGCACGCGGTCCGTCACGCCGATGCCCAGCGCGCCGCCGGAGCCGCCCTCGCCGACCACCACGGCCACGGAGGGCACGCGGAGCATGGCCATCTCGCGGAGGTTGACGGCGATCGCCTCGGACACGTGCCGGGCCTCGGACTCGATGCCGGGGTAGGCGCCAGGGGTGTCGATGAAGGTGATGACCGGCAGGCCAAAACGCTCCGCGGTCTTGAACAGTCGCAGTGCCTTCCGGTAGCCCTCCGGCTGGGGCATGCCGAAGTTACGGAGGATGTTCTCCTTGGTGTCGCGGCCCTTCTGCTGGGCGACGATCATGACGGCCTCGCCGTTGAGGAAGGCCGTGCCGCCGATCAGCGCCCGGTCGTCCCGGAACTGCCGGTCGCCGTGCAGCTCCTGGAAGCCCTCGCAGATCATGCCGACATAATCCAGGGCGTAGGGCCGCTTGGGGTGGCGCGCGATCTGGACGCGCTGCCAGGGGGTCAGGTTGGAGTAGATGTCCCGCTGCGCCTGCTCGATCCGCTTCTCCATCGCGCGCACCTCCGCGGACATGTCGAGGTTGTTCTCGAGCGACTTCTGGTGCAGGGCATCCAGTTCGTTCGTGAGCTCGCGAAGGGGTTTCTCGAACTCCAGGACGTAGGCCGGCTTTTCCATCCGGCCCAAACTACCGGGCTGCCGGGTCGCGTGTCAACGGATGCGGACATGGCCCAATACTGAAATTGGGTTGCAAGTTCTGGCAGTATTCAGACCGGCCTCGGGCTGGGTGGGTGTGTGGGAGCGAGCTTGCTCGCGACCTTCCCCGATCCATCGCGAGCAAGCTCGCTCCCACAAGTTTGGCGACCCTAGCCCTGCTTGAGCTGTTCGCGCCAGCTGTGGATCTTGGCCTGGGCGCCGAAATGCTCGGCCTTCGCCTTGTCGCCGCGCTCCATCCAGATCCGCGAGAGCGTGGTGTTGATGAAGAGGTCGCCCGGCTGCAGGGCATGGGCCCGCTCGGCCGCCGCCAGCGCGGCGTCAAGGTGGCGGAGCGAGAAATTCACCTCCGCCAGCGCGTGCCACGCCTCAAACGACCCCGGCTCCGCCGCGGTCGCCTGCTCCAGCTTGGCCACGGCCGCCGCCGACTCGCCCATGGCAAAGTCCGCGGTCGCGTCCTCGATCAGGTTCTGGAGTTCGTCGTCGGTCATGGGTTCAGGCGCCAGTGTGGCCGGGCGGTGGAAAAAAGAAAGGACGGCCCGAGGGCCGTCCCGAGATTCAGCGGGGCGTGCTCCGCTCAGGGCGCGCGGTGGTTGGCCTCGACGCTGAGCGTGATCGCCACGTCGTCGCCGAGCATCTTGCCCATCATGGCGGGGCCGTTCACGCCGAAATCGGTCCGCTTGATCGTGGTCGTGGCCTCCCAGCCGGAGGTGGTGCTGCCGGGCTTCATGCCGGGGCTGAAGCCGAGGATCGTGACCTTCAGGGTGACGTCCTTCGTGACGTCCTTGATCGTGAGCTTGCCCGCCACGTCATAGGTGTCCTCGCCGGTCTTCTTCCACGAGGTGCTGGTGAAGCTCATCGCGGGGAACTTCGCGAAATCGAGGAAATCGGGGCTCTTCACGTGGGCGTCGCGCTTGTCGTTCGCGGTGTTGAGCGAGGCGACGTCCACCGTGGCGGTGACGGAGCTCTTCTCGAGGTTCTCCCGGTCCACGTTGATCGTGCCGGTGACCTTGGTGAAGGACGCGTTGAACTTCGACACCATGTGGCGCACCGCGAAGCCGGCGCTGGAATGGACCGGGTCGATGGTGAAGGACTCGACGGCGGCCTGCGCGGAGGCAAGCAGGCCAAGGGCGAGGGCGGAGGCGAGGACGAGACGATGGAGTTTAATCATGGATTTATCAGGGAAGGGGACTGCGGAGTGAACGAATGTTTGCCCGGAGCGCAACTCAGAGGATCAACATGGCGTCGCCATAGCTGAGGAACCGGTACTCCTTGGCGATGGCCTCGGCGTAGATCTCGCGCAGCCAGCCGATGCCCTCCGTCGTCCCGGGCGCCAGGAAGGCCGCCACCAGGCAGAGCAGGGTGGAGCGCGGCTGGTGGAAATTGGTGATCAGCACATCCACCGCCGGGCATGCGTGCGGCGGATAAATGAAGATGTCCGCCTCGCCGAAATAATCCCCGTCCGTCCCCGCCGGCGCGCGCCGCAGGTAATCCTCGAGCGAGCGGACGGTGGTCGTGCCCACCGCGACCCGGCGCCCGGGCGGCTTCGCCAGGATCCGACGGGTGGACGCGGGCAGCTCGTACAGCTCATGGTGGATGTCGTGCGCCTCGATCGTGTCGGTCGAGATCGGCCGAAAGGTGCCGAGCCCCACGTGGAGCGTGAGGTCCGCCGGCTGCACGCCCTGCACGGCGAGCTCGGCCAGCAGGGCGGGGGTGAAGTGCAGCCCGGCCGTGGGCGCGGCGACCGCGACCTGGCGCGCGCGGTCCGCGTAGACGGTCTGGTAGCGCTCGAGGTCCTCGGTCCGGTGCGAGTCGTCGTCCCGCGTGATGTACGGCGGCAGCGGCACGTCGCCGAGGCGGTTCGCGACCGCCGTGATCGGCTCCTGGTTGCGCGTCTCGAAGCGCACGAACGCCGAGCCGTCGGGCTCCTTGGCCACGATCTCGCCGCGGAAGTCGCCCGCCGGGTGGGCGAAGGTCGCGCCCACGGGCAGCTTCTTGCCCGGCTTGATCAGGCAGCGCCACGTCCGGCCGTCCTCCGCCGGCCGGAGCAGGAAGCACTCAACCTGCCCGCCGGTGGGCCGCTGCGCGTGCAGCCGCGCGGGCAGCACGGCCGCGTTGTTGCGGAATAGTGTGTCGCCGGCGCGCAGGAAACGCGGCAGGTCGGCGAACGTGTGGTGCGCCACGCCGTGCGCCGCGCGGTCCACCACCAGCAGCCGTGACTGGTCGCGCCGGGCGGCCGGCGTCTGCGCGATCAGGCGCGGCGGCAGGTCGTAGTCGAACAGGTCGGTGGCAAGCGGCGGCACGGCCCGAACACGCCGCAAGCGCCGCCGCGAGGCGAGCCGGATTTTGCGCCGTCAACCGGCCCGGGGGACAGCTGCCCCAACGGACAGCTGAACAGCCGCGGCCGTTTTCGATATTCTCGGGTGATGATCCGACACGAATCCACGGGCAGCATCGTTGAACCGGCCGGTCGGAACCCGGGACTGCGGTGGGCCCGCCTAGTGACCGGCCTACTCGTCGGCTCGCTGCCCGGCCTGTGCGCCGCCAGCGCCGACCACCAGCCGCCGTCCGCTCCGGGATCGCTCGTCGCCCACGCGATCGGAATCACGGAGCTCACCCTCGAATGGTCCGCCGCGTCCGACAATGTCCGCGTGACGGCCTACGAGGTCAGCCAGGATGGATGTGTGGCGGGCACCACGTCGGGACTGAGCCGGCACGTCACGGCGCTTGATCCGGGCTCTTCCCACCAATTCGCGGTGCGGGCCCGGGACGCCGCCGGGAACTGGTCGGTGCCGACCGCGCCCACCACCGTGACCACCCTGACAGATGTCACGCCGCCCACGATCCCCGGCGGCCTGGACGCGGGGGACGTCACGCTGCAGGGCTTTCAGCTGACCTGGGCGGCGTCGGCCGATGACGTGAAGGTCACGGGCTATGAGATTTTCCGCAACGGCGAGTCGGTCGCGACCACCGCCGGACGCTCGCATCGGGTCGGCGGACTCGCCCCGGGCACGAACTCGCGCATGGCGGTGCGGGCGCGGGATGCGGCAGGCAACTGGTCCGGCCGCAGCGAGGAGCTGGCCGTTTCCACCCTGGCGGACACCACGCCGCCTTCGCGGCCGGCTGAGCTCTGCGCCGCCGGCGTCAGGCCCACACGCCTCACGCTCAGATGGGAGCCGGCGAAGGACAATGTGCGGGTCACGGCCTACGAAGTGTTTCGCGACGGTGTTTCGCTCGGCGTGTCCTCGTCAACGGCCCGCATGATCACCGGCCTCGCGCCCGCCACGCTCTATCACCTGACCGTCCGCGCCGGTGACGCCGCCGGCAATTGGTCGCCCGCGAGCGCCGCACTGGCGGTCACGACCGCCGCCGATGCCAAGCGGCCCACGGCTCCGGCCGGACTCACCGCCGTCCCGCTGGGCTCGACGGGCTTCACGCTGCAATGGCGGCCATCCACCGACAATGTCGGTGTGACCGGCTACGAGGTGCTGCGCGATGGGGTGGTCATTGGCACGACGACGAACACGTCGCTGGTCGTCACCGGCCTGGCTCCGTCCGCGGCGTACCGCTTCACGGTGCGGGCGCGCGATGCCGCGGGGAATTGGTCCTCCGCGAGTGCGGCCGTGAAGGTGAAGACCACGGCGGCGGACCTGGTTCCTCCCGCCGCTCCGACGCAGTTGGTGGCCGGTGCCATCACTGCGACAGGGTTCACACTCTCATGGTCGGTTGCGCACGACGACGTGGGCGTCGCCGGCTACGAGGACAGTTACGCCCACCAGCGCGGCCAGATGGATCGCGATGGCGAGCCCTACGGCCCGGTGTTCGGGCATTTGTTTGCCGGCTTCACGCCGGACCGGACCGATGCGCGTCCGGAGCTGGCCGACCGCATGGCGGAGCGCACGTATCAGCAGCTCCGCAGCTTTTTTGACCAGACGCACGCGCAGAAGTCATGTGACGACTGGGCCAACATCCTGCCGGTGGTGGATCACTGGGCGAGAATCGAGAAATGACATGAAGAAAACCGCTGGAATCAGCCTGCTGCTCACGGCCTTGGTCGTGGCGACCTACCTTGCGATGAATCACGGGGCCATTGAGCAGAGCGTGAAGTGGTGGCTCTTTGGGTGTCATTTGCTGCTCGCCGTGGCCGGTATGCTCACCGGTCTGGCGGCGATGATCATGCGGCAGTGGTGGGGGACGATCGCGCTCGTGAGCTGCGGCTTCTTCCTGTGGATCCAACTCGTGGGCCGGATCTTCTAGGACGCCACTGCGGTCCGCGATTAGCGAGGAATGACGCGAGGGTGGGGCTGGGCGCGGGCGAATCCGTTTCCGGTCTTGACCGGGGGAGGCCCCGGAGCACCGTTGCCCTTCCAACCGTCACTGCCTGATGGTGTAATGGTAGCACAGGCGACTTTGACTCGCCTAGTCGTGGTTCGAATCCACGTCGGGCAGCCATTCGACGCGCCGTCCAAGCACGGCTTGCTCATGGCCTGCGGCCGGCATACGCGAAGACATGAACACTGCCGTCCGCCTACCTTGGTTGAAGCGAATGAAGCGAATCTATGACGTGGAACCGAGTTTCCGACAGTGCTCCTTCAACCTAGCGGTTTCCCGATCTTGGTAAGTGCTTGCAGTCTCCTCTCTGAGCGGGCCGATTCGCTTCAAGTAGTTCTCGAACTGAATTCAATTGGGCAGCCACCGAGATTTCTAATCCAAAAAATGAGGTGGGTGTTGCACACGCTGTAAGCCTGGGAAATCCGCCACCTGCAGGGAGAGCCTGTGCAACGGATCGTGCGATAATTTGGATTGGGGAGTCGTGCCGACAGTCGATCGGTTTGACCGGCCGCATCGCAGCTGAGGCGTGGCACACTTCGCGTGACCCGCTGTGGATACGAACTACCGGGTTCCACTTGTGACACGAAAATATTGACCCCGGCGCGGATCGCGAACTGCCAAAAACCGGGAAATCCGGCCCCTCTTCTCGTCTCGACGACCAAGCGAAGAACACGAACGATTCCGGTAGATCCAGCGAGCCAACCTCTTCGAGATCGCCAGGCCTTCGATGCAAGTCCCGCTCAACCCCGGAGTGGATGCGAACCGCCAAACTCGGGAAAAATTTGGTGTGATTGCCGGGAAACTCTACGACAACACTAGCATTCGCATCGCTTGCGTGGGATGGCTTCGATCACCCGACCACGTCTGTCGAACTCGAAGCGGCAGCATTGATCGAGCATTTCCCGCAGCATGCGGCGCGCCCGCCGCACCCGGCTCTTGGTGGCCGTGAGGGAGAGCCCCAACGCCGTCGCCACATCCTGCAGTGCCTCACCCTGAAATTCGTGCCGCACCAGCGGTTCGCGATAGGCGGGCGGCAGTGCGGCGATGAACCGGCGGAGCGACTCCGTGAGATCGACGGCGTCCCGCCCCTCGGGGTCCTCTGCCTCCAATTCAAAATCCAGCGGCAGGTTTTCCTTGCGCGCGCGGTAGTGGTCGATGACCGCGTTGCGCGCGATCCGATAGACCCAGCCTTGCAGCTTGGCGGGCTCCCTTAGCACCGGCAGGGCCTTATGAATTCGGACGAACACCTCTTGCAGCAGATCATCCGCATCGGCCTCCGTGCGTGTGCGCGTCCGCAGGAATCTTCGCAACGGGTGCGAGAATTCCCGCCAGAGCACCTCGGCGGGCGCAGCGGACGCCGCCGGCTTGGAGACTTTGAGCTTGATCATAGGTCCCGTCCCATGGGTTGGCAAAATTGAGGAGCCACGGGCGTCCGGTCGCGAGGTTAGCTGCAGCAGGTCGGGGCGCAGCAGCCGGCCTGGGGTTTCGTGGCGGTCACTTCGGCCGCAAACACCTTTGACTCGAAACCGCGTTTTGAGTCCCAGCTTGAGATCACCTCATCGCTGTTGCCCTTGGTCTTGATCACGATGTCCGCAAAGCCCGCGTCCTCCAGGATTCGTATCAGTTCGGTGTGGAGCGTGGCGCCGGCCAGGCACCCGCTGTGCAGGGCGAGGTCGCGTTTCACCTCATCGGACAATTGCTCGCGGGCGACCACATCCGACACAGCCAGCCGACCGCCCGGACGGAGCGCCCGGAACGCCTCCCGATAAACGGGCCGCTTGTCCGGGCAGAGGTTGATGACGCAGTTGGAGATGATCACGTCGACGGACGCATCCGCCACCGGCAGGGCTTCGATCTCACCCAGCCGAAATTCGACCTGGGCATAACCGCCCTTCTTCGCATTGGCGCGAGCCTTGGTCACCATCTCCGGAGTCATATCGACGCCGATCACCCGGCCGGTCGGCCCGACCGCCCGAGCGGCGATAAAAGCGTCGAAGCCCGCCCCGGCTCCGAGATCGAGCACCGTTTGCCCGGGTTCCAGAGAAGCCAACGCGACGGGATTACCGCAGCCCAGGCCAAGGTTGGCCCCATCGGGTATCCCGGCGAGGTCGGCCTCGGAATAGCCCAGCGTCCGCGCCTGGGCGCCGGCACCGCAGCAGCTGGATGCTGCCGGGTCAGATCCAGCGGGCTGGCAGCACGCATGGGACGAGGCCTGGCCTTCCTTGAGGGTCGTCTCACCCTTGGCGATCGAGCCGTAGCGACGGCGCACTTCCTCCCGGAGAACTTCCGGATCATGGGTTGTTTGGTTCATACATACTATCAGACGGAAGGCGGAGCCAAAGGACGCAAAGAATCAGCTCCATCGCGGGCCGAGCGTCAGGGCGTGCCAGCGGAGTCAGGGGAAAACTTCTCGCGCAGGCGCAGGGCCACATGAACGAGACCGATGAGCGCCGGCACCTCCACCAGCGGACCCACTACGGCCGCGAAGGCCACACCCGAATTGAGGCCGAAGACGGCGATGGCCACGGCAATCGCCAGTTCGAAATTGTTTCCCGCCGACGTGAAGGCAAGCGTCGTGGACCGTTCGTAGTCGGCCCCGAGTTTCTTCGCCATGAGAAAACTGACGAAGAACATGATCGCAAAATAGAGGACCAGCGGAAGGGCGATCCGCAGCACGTCGACGGGGAGTTCGACAATCGCATTACCCTTGAACGTGAACATCATTACGATGGTGAAGAGCAGAGCGCCGAGCGTGAGCGGCGAGATCCGCGGAATGAATTTCTGCTCATACCACTCCTCCCCTTTGAGCGGGACCAGGATCACCCGGCTCAGCACTCCGGCGGCAAACGGGATGCCGAGATAGGTCATCACGCTCCAGAAAATGTCACTCATCGCGATCTTCACGATCCGACCCTCGAGGCCGAAGTAGGGCGGCAGCACGGTCAGGAAGAGCCAGGCAAACGCGCTGTAGGTGAGGATCTGCGCAATGCTGTTCAAGGCGACGAGTCCCGCGGCGTATTCGCGGCTGCCCTTGGCGAGCTCGTTCCAGACGAGGACCATGGCGATACAGCGCGCGATCCCGACCAGGATCAGCCCCACCATGTAGTCGGGCCGGTCGCGCAGGAACATGACCGCGAGGAGAAACATCAGCACCGGGCCGACCAGCCAGTTCTGCACCAGCGAAAGGGCAAGGATGCGGGTATCCGCGAAGACCTTGGGGAGCTGCGAATACTTCACCTTCGCGAGCGGCGGATACATCATCAGGATGAGTCCGACGGCGATGGGCAGATTGGTCGTGCCCACGGTGAATGGAGCGAAAAAGGCGGCCGGATCAGCGATGACAAAATGACCGAGCATCACACCGAGCGCCATGGCCGCAAAGATCCAGACCGTCAGGTAACGGTCGAGGAATGACAGGTTCTTGGCGACGTTTTCACGCATGGTATTCGAGGGGTTGTGGCTAGAAATCGGGGATCAGTCGCCGTCACCGGCCTTGACCCCGGCCGCCGCCAGCCGCTGCGGATGCAGCGCATGTTTCGGCAGAGCCAAGGCGATAACCGCGGCCACCAGAGCGAAGGCCACGGTCCCCCAAAGGCACCCGGCCAGTCCGGCCAGTTGGAACAGTAGGCCCGAGAGCAGGCAGCCCACTAAACGGCCCCCGGCGTTGGCCATGTAATAGAATCCCACGTTGAGGGCGACCTTGTCGCCATCGGTATAGTCGAGGACCAGGTAGGAATGCACCGCCGAGTTCACGGCGAAGACCGCGCCGAAGACCGCCAGCCCGCCGACAATCACGAGCTGCGGGCTGAGGGTTGTCATGAGACCCAACGGGATGAGTGCGGCGACGCCCGTCAGGAGAAAGGCCGTGCCAGCCGCTACGCCACCGCCTGGTGTGCGACCCCGCAGCAGGGCGGGCGAGGCCGACTGGACGATGCCATAACCAATCACCCAGATGGCCATAAAAGCTCCGACCTTTTCGAAGCTCCAGTTCAGCGTGCCTTCCAGGAAAATGGGCACGCCCACGACGAACCAGATGTCGCGCGCCCCGAAGAGAAACAGGCGCGCCGCCGAGAGCACGTTGATGTTCCGGTCCTTGGAAAACAGCTCCTTGAACTTAACCTTGCTCTTGGTCATCCCCATGTCCGGCGGCAGCACCGCCCATGAGCCCAGCGCCACGACGAGCAGCGCCGCCGCCATGATCCAGAGGGCCGGCGCAAAGCCGGCCACGTGCAGCAGAAAGCTGCCCACGAAGAACCCAACGCCCTTGAGCGCGTTCTTGGAGCCGGTGAGGATGGCGACCCATTTGAACAATGCCCCGCTGGCGTCCGGCGGCACCACGACCTTGATCGCGCTCTTTGCGCTCATCTTGGTGAGGTCCTTGGCGATGCCGGACAGCGACTGCATCACCATCACGTAGGCCACCGACAGTAATTCCGGCCAGGCGGGATTGAGCAAGGCGAGCAACCCGAGCGACACGACTTGCAGCATCAGTCCCCCGATCAGCGTGACCCGCAGCCCCATCTGGCTGCCGAGCCATCCGCCCAAGAGATTGGTGACGATCCCAAAGAACTCATAGAAGAGGAACAGGAATGCGAGTTGCACCGGGCTGTAGCCCAGGTGGAAGAAATGCAGCAGTACGAGCATCCGGAGCGCTCCGTCGGTCAGCGTGAAGCCCCAATAGGCCCCCGTGACGAAGACGTAGTTCCGGAGATTCACGGTCAGAGCGAGGCGGCGACCTTGCGGGCCAGTTCCGCCATGCGGTTGGAATAGCCCCACTCGTTGTCATACCACGCGTAGATTTTCACGAGGCGTCGGTTTACCACCATCGTGGAGAGGGCGTCGATGGTGGCTGAGGCGGGGTTGCCCTTGAAGTCGATGGAAACCAAGGGGCGGGTCTCATATGCCATGATCCCCTTGAGCGGGGCGGTTTCGCTGGCCGCCTTGAGCAGGGCGTTGACCTCCTCGATGGTTGTGTCGCGCTTAACCTGAAAGACGCAGTCGGTCAGGGAGCCGGTCAAAAGGGGCACGCGAATGGCGTGACCGTTGAGCTTGCCCTGCAGTTCGGGGTAAATGAGGCCGATGGCCGTGGCGCTGCCGGTGGTCGTCGGAATCAGCGAAAGGCCGGCCGCCCGCGCCCGGCGCAGGTCCTTGTGGGGCGCATCGATGATCGTCTGCGTGTTGGTGGCGTCATGCACGGTCGTGATTGCGCCGTGTTCGATCCCGATTCCCTCGTGAATCACCTTCACCACCGGGGCGAGACAGTTGGTGGTACAGGAGGCGTTGGTCAGGAGGCGATGTTTGGCCGCATCATAGAGGTGGTCGTTCACCCCCATCACGATGTTGAGGGCGTCGGCGCCCTTGACCGGCGCAGCCACGATGACCTTTTTTACGCCACGCTCGAAGTAGGGCGCCAGCTGCTCCGGGGTGCGGAACTTGCCGCTGCACTCCAGCACGAGGTCCACGCCCTGGGCGGCCCAGTCCACGTCGCCCGGCTTGGCCTGTTCCGTGAAGGCAAGCCGTTGTTGTCCGATGCGGAGGGTGCCCTTGCCCTCGGCCACCGCCTCCTGCGACCAGCGTCCCTGCACGGAGTCAAACGTGAGCAGGTGCGCGGCGCACTCGGCGCCGCCCTTGGGGTCGTTGATGACCACCCAGTCGAACTCGGGCCAGTTCCAGGCGGCGCGGAAGGTAAGTCGGCCGATGCGGCCAAAGCCATTGATGCCGATGCGGGTCTTTTTCATGCTGAGGTCAGATTGGTTGGGAAAGTTTTTCCTTTTCGCCGATTTCCCGGGTTAATCGTTCACGGCGCCCCTGATCCAGGGAGGCCAGCGGCAGGCAGCACATCAGTTCGATCCGGCGCTGAATCTGGCCGGCCACAGCCTGGTAGTACCGGAACGTTGCTTCATCGGTCCCCTGAAACTCCGCCGGATCGGGCGAACTCCAGTGCCCCACGACCGTCTGGTCCGCCCAGGCGGGACAGGTCTCCCGGGCCCGGTCACACACCGTGATGACATAGTCGAATGACTGGCCAAGAAACTCCGTAACCGGCTTGGGGCGGACTCCCGCCGGATCGAGTTGATAGACTTCCCGGAGAACCCGCAGGGTGTAGGGATTCACTTCACGGCGGGGCTGGGCTCCCGCGCTGGAGGTTGCGAATCTACCCCGGCCAACTTTGCGCATGATGAACTCGCCAAAAATGCTCCGGGCGGAGTTGCCCGTGCAGAGGAAGAGCACCTTGAACGGTTCGATCTCGGTCATCGAGCGACCGCCTTGGCTGGCGTGGGCTTGGCGCAGCAGGCCAGGCTCGGATCATCGCCGTTGGTCCGGAGCCGGCGGAGCCGTTCGAGATCGCGCCGGAAACGGGGTTCTTC
Source organism: uncultured Opitutia bacterium (assembly GCA_903825285.1). Taxonomy (GTDB): domain Bacteria; phylum Verrucomicrobiota; class Verrucomicrobiia; order Opitutales; family Opitutaceae; genus Opi-474. The sequence goes on from CAIJZY010000014.1 coordinate 188,565, forward strand.
CCGGGCGCAATCCTGCAGGCAGGCGAGATTGGCCTGCAATTCCCGGGTGGCGCGCCGGACCAACCGATAGACCCGCCAATTGCCCTCCCGGCGCGCCTCGACCAGGCCGTGCCGCTTGAGGTAGCCGAGGTGCTTTGAAACCTTGACCTGCGGCTCACCGAGGATGGCCTGGAAATGACAGACGCACAGCGGACCCTGGGTGAGCAGGTGCAGTATGCGCAGACGGGTGGCGTCGCACAGGCACTGGTAGATCCGAATCAGCTCCATGCAGGACTGAGAGCATACGACTCCACATGCTTCAAGAGGAATATCCATTTGTGACATTTGCGTGCCGGAGCCCGGGCGGGCTTGATAGATATTCCTCCGGGCGCATATGGCTGGGGACTGCGACCAACCCGCTTTGCCTTCCTTCCATGACCCCGAAACAGCCCTTCAAGGTTCTCATCCTCTGCACCGGCAATTCCGCCCGCAGCATCATCGCCGAATACCTCTGGCGCCTGCTCGGCAAGGGCCGCTTCGAAACCTACAGCGCTGGATCAAACCCCGCCGGCGCGGTCCATCCTCTTGCGCTGTGGGTGCTGCAGGAACGCTACAATATCGACGCCAGCGATGCCCGCAGCAAGTCGTGGGAGGAATACAAGGCGGCGGGCACGCACTTCGATTTTGTGATTACTGTGTGCGACAAGGCCTCCGAGGCCTGCCCGGTCTGGCCCGGCCAGCCGATCGTCGCGCATTGGGGCTCGCCGGATCCGGCCAGTTTTCAGGGCACGGACGAGCAAAGGAAATATTTCTTCGTGCAGGTGGCGTCCCAGATTTACCAGCGGATCGCCCTGTTCTGCGCGTTTTCCGACGACAAGCTGGAGCCGATTGCGATCAAGCGGATCGGAGAACAGTTCAAGATTGCAGGGGTAGCGGGAATGCCGCGGTGAGCGACGGATCGGCCCGGCGGCCATCTTGGCACCGGAGTAGGCCTGATCGACGAAACCCCCGGCTTCATGCCACCCGCAGGATGACATCCGCTGGATGTAGTCGCGGCAGACCAAGGCCTGGTGTTCGCAGGAGTCGAACCGGAAGCCGACTTGGTGGTCAGTCGAGACGCGGGCATAGATGCCGACGGGGATGGGGTGAAGGTGGACGCCTGACTGATAGTCACAGCACATTTCTGGAAGACGCGCGTGACAGGTTTACGCCTCCCGCAACCGGTCAGCCAGTCGTCTATTTTCTTCGCCTGCGATCAGGCGCAATCTACATCGGTGCTTCGACCGACTTGGCGCAACGGTTGAAGGATCACTCCGCTGGTCAGGCCGGCCGGACCACCGCGCTGGATCCACCCATGGCGCTGCTTCGAGTCGAAGCCTGCTCGACATTCGCCATCGCGCGCCAGCGCGAAGCCCAACTCAAGCGCCGGTCCCGCGCCAAGAAATCCGCCCTCATCCACTCCGACCTCGTCCGCCTGCGAAAGCTCAGCCGCTCGCGTGAGGCCGCACCCTGATAATTTCACACACGGCGTTGGACTCGATGAACCCTTTCTCCCAGTCAGCACTTGCGGCCGCCGCGCGGTCACCGTTTGCTCCGGGCGATGGAGCCCACCGCTGATCTGCCGCTGCTCGAGGTCGAGGACCTGCGCACGACGTTCACCACGGACGACGGCGTCGTGAACGCGGTGGACGGCGTGAGCTTCTCCCTCGCCCGCGGCCGCACCCTGGCCCTCGTGGGCGAGAGCGGCTCGGGCAAGAGCGCCACCGCCTACTCGCTGCTGCGGCTCATCCAGCCGCCAGGCCGGATCACCGGGGGCCGCATCCTCCTGCACTCCGCCCGCGCCGGCACCATCGACCTCACCCAGCTCTCCGACCACTCCGACCTGCTCTACAAGGTGCGCGGCGGGATGATCAGCATGATCTTCCAGGAGCCCATGACCGCCCTCTCCCCGGTCCACTCCGTCGGCAGCCAGATCGCCGAGGCGATCCTGCTGCACCAGCACGCCACCCGCGCCGAGGCGCGCCAGCGCACGGTCGACATGCTGGCCCGCGTCGGCCTGAGCCAGCCGGAACAGCGCTACGACCAGTACCCGCACGAGCTTTCCGGCGGCATGCGGCAGCGCGTGATCATCGCCATGGCCCTGGTCTGCCGCCCCGAGCTGCTCATCGCCGACGAGCCCACCACCGCCCTCGACGTCACCATCCAGGCGCAGATCCTCGGGCTCATCCGCACGCTCCAGCGCGAGATCGGCTGCGCCGTGCTGCTCATCACCCACGACTTCGGGGTCGTCGCCCAGGTGGCCGACGACGTCGCCGTCATGCACCGCGGGCGCATCGTCGAGCGCGGCCCGGTGCGCACCGTCCTGAAAGCCCCGCAGCACGCCTACACGCGCGCGCTGCTCGATGCGCTGCCCAGCCGCCGCGCCCGCGTCGCATGACCCCCACCGATCCCGGACCCCTGCTTTCGGTGCGCGGCCTCGCCAAGCACTTTTCCGTCCCCTCGCGCGGCGGACGCCTGGCGCCGGCCAGCGTGGTCAAGGCCGTGGACGACGTGAGCTTCGACCTCGCCCCGGGCGAGACGCTGGGCCTGGTGGGGGAGAGCGGCTCGGGCAAGACCACCGCCGCGCGCTGCATCCTGCGCGCGCTGGTGCCGACGGCGGGCGAGGTGCACTACCGCCTGCCCGACGGGCGCACGGTGGATTTGGCGGTCCTGTCGGACCGCGCGCTCAAGCCGATCCGCCAGCACGTGCAGATGGTCTTCCAGGACCCGTTTTCCTCGCTGAATCCGCGTATGACCGTCGGTGCGATCGTGGGCGAGCCCCTGGTCATCCACGGCCTGGCCCGCGGTTCCGAACTGGACGACCGCGTCGCCGAGATCCTCCGGCGCGTCGGCCTGCAGCCCGAGCATGCCCGGCGCTATCCGCACGCCTTCAGCGGCGGTCAACGCCAGCGCATCGGCATCGCCCGTGCGCTGGTCATGCGCCCGGCGCTGGTCGTGTGCGACGAGGCGACGTCCGCGCTGGACGTCTCGGTGCAGGCGCAGGTGCTCGACCTGCTCAAGGAACTGCAGGGCGAGTTCCGGCTCACGTACCTCTTCGTCGCCCACAATCTCGACGTGGTGCGCAATTTCTGTGACCGCGTCGCGGTCATGCGCCGGGGACGCATCGTGGAGCTGGCGCCGGCGCCGCAGATCTTCGCCGCACCGCAGCACCCTTACACCCGCATCCTGCTCTCCGCCGTGCCGTCGCCCGATCCCGACGTGCCGATGAATTTCCAGGTCGCCGAGGAGCTGGCGCGACTGGATGCGGCGGCCGCAGCGGTCGCTGCTGCGGCCGCAGTTGAAAGTTGAGGGTTGAAAGTTGAAAGCCGCCGAGGCCGGTGCGCGGGCAGCTTTTCGGTCTTTCAACTTTCAACCTTCAACTTTCAACTTTCAACTCAGCACCGATGCTTATCCACTCCGTCTATTTCTGGCTGAAACCCGAGCTGACCGATGCCCAGCGGGCGGATTTCCGCCGCGGGCTTGAATCGCTCGCGGGGGTGAAGTCGCTCGCCTCGGTCCACATCGGCACGCCGGCCCCGATCCCGCCGCGGCCCGTGGTCGATGCCTCATATTCGTTCGCGCTGACCTGCGTCTTCCCTGACGTGGCGGCGCACAATGCCTACCAGACCGACCCGCTGCACCTCGCGTTCCTCGAGCGTTTTCGCACGAACTGGACCAAGGTCCAGATCTACGACGCGGTGTGAGCCGCCGGCGCCGGTTGTAGGGCGGGGTCGCTGACCCCGCCATTCGTCCTTGGGCAAATTCGGCGGGGTCAGCGACCCCGCCCTACATTTCACTCAGTGGCGGACGAATGGGCCGAAGAAGCCGCTCTGAGAAGGCGGGAAGCGGCCGCGGATCAGGATGCCGTCCTCCTGGTGCTCCTGCTCCTGGATGTGGCCGAGCGTGTGGAGGCGGGCGATGACATCGTAGCGGTTGTGCGGCACGAGCAGGACGGACGTGTCAAAGGCGTCGGCGATGAGTTCCACCAGGCGCGTCTCGAGCTGGTCGATGCCCTGCTTGGTATGGGCGCTGACGAACAGCGCGCCGGGCGAGAGCTGGTGCGCGCGCTGCAGGTCCTCGGGCCGCGCGGCGTCGACCTTGTTGAAGACCGTGATGATCGTCTTGTCCGCCGCGCCAAGCTCCGCGAGCACGCTGAGCGTCGTGGCGTGGTGCTTGTCAACGTTCGGGTTGGTGACGTCGAGGACATGGATCAGGAAATCGGCCACGATCGTCTCCTCCAGCGTGGCCTTGAAGGCCTCGACCAGGCCGTGCGGCAGGCGGCGGATGAAGCCGACCGTGTCGGTGACGAGCAGCTTCTGGTTGCCGCGCAGCAGGAGCTGGCGGGTCGTGGGGTCGAGGGTGGCGAACAGCTTGTCCTCGGCGAGGACGTGGGCGCCGGTGAGCGTGTTGAGCAGCGAGGACTTGCCGGCGTTGGTGTAGCCGACGATGGACGCGGTCGGCACGGGCACGCGCTGGCGCTTGTGGCGCTGCACGCCGCGCTGTTTCTGGACCTCGGCCAGGTCGCGCTTGAGGCGGACGATGCGGTCGTTGACCAGGCGCCGGTCCTGCTCGAGCTGGGTCTCGCCCTCGCCGCCCATCCCGCCCTTGCCGCGCTGGCGCGAGAGGTGGGTCCAGGCGCGGGTCAGCCGCGGCAGCGAATACTGCATGCGCGCGAGCGCCACCTGCAGCACCGCCTCGCGCGTCTGCGCGCGCTCGGCGAAGATGTCGAGGATCACCTCCTCGCGGTCGATGACCGCGAGCTCGGAAAGCTTCTCCCAGTTGCGCTGCTGGGCGGGGGACAGGGAGTCGTCGAAAACGATCAGGTCGGCGTCCACTTCCTTGGCGGCGGCGATGACCTCCTCGGTCTTGCCGCTGCCGAGCAGCGTCGCGGAGGTGAACTTGCGGAGGTTGACGAGCTCCTGGCCGACGACGCCGATGTGGAGGTTCTCCACCAGCTCCTTCAGCTCGACGAGCAGCTCCGCGGCCTCGCCCGCCGGCATGCCGGACGTCTGCACCCCGACGAGGAAAGCGCGCTCGCAGCGCTTGGATTCAGTGGTGGGGGTCTCGTTGAGGAAGTCGGCCATGCGGAAGGACCACAGTGTGGCCATTCCCGCGAGGGAGCAAGGAGAAGGGGCCGGGAGCCGGGATCGGACCGCGGCGGTACGGGAGTTTCGCGCCCGGCCGGCCTCGGCTGCGCCGCGTCAGGCGGCATGGTAGATGATCGGCGTCATCGTGCCGTTCATCACCTCGCCGACGGCCACGTCGGACGCGAACGCGGCGCGGTCGCCCTCGCGGGACTTGGTGTGCGGCTCGATGAGACGGATGTCCTCATCCATGTAGATGATCGTCATGACCGCGCGCGGCTTGGTCGAGGTGTTGCGCCCGGCGCGGTGGAAGGTCCAGCCGTAGTGGAAGCTGACCTCGCCGAGGTCGAAGGGCGTGTCGTCGAGCGGATAATTCTGCTCCCGCATCGAGCGGCCGATGCGCTCCTCGCTCTCGTCGCTGATCGCCAGCTCGCGGCCCGACTCGAAATGGTGGCTGCCCCGCGCGAAGGCGAGCGGGCCCATCTCCATCGGCACGGCCTGCAACGGGATCCAGGCGGTGACCGTGTTCGCGTTGCTCAGGGGCCAGTAATACTGGTCGGCGTGCCACGGCGTGACGCCGCCGCCCGGCTCCTTGTAGAGCGCCTGGTCATGGTACATGCGCACGCCCCGGACGCCCAGCAGCTCGGCCGCGAGGCGCGCGAGCCGCTGGCCCCAGCAGAATTCCTTCACCGTCGCGTTCTTCGTCCAGATATTGCCGACCTGGAGGAACGCCTTGTTGTAGGTGTCCCGCTGCTCGATCGGGATGTGCATCGTGTTCAGCCGGTGCACCTCGGTCGTGATGATCGCCCCGTAGTGCGCGAGGACCTCGGGGGAGAGCACCTGCTTCAGCTTGATGTAGCCGTCGCGGCGAAACCGCTCCACCTGATCGGCGCTCAGCGGATAATGGGAGTCGAGGTCAAGTTTCGCCATGGGGATGTCTCGTGAAGGAGAGTCGCGGCCGCGGCAAGCATCCGTGCGCCGCCGCGGATGAATATTTCAGCTCGTCCCGCCGGTATCCGGCCCGCCGGTGGGGCTTCCTTCGGCCCGGAACCTTTCGTAAAGCGTACGTAAAATCCGCAAATCGGGACATCTTTACATCATTTTAGCAGACGTTGGCTTGTGGGGGCGGCCGATGCTGGCAGCGTCGTGACCCCGGCCATGGCAACGCGACTCAAGATTCTCGTGATCGATGACGAGGCAGACATCTGCGACATGACCAAGCTCCTGCTCGAGCGGGTGGGCCACGAGGTCATCTGCGCGTGCGACGGACGCGTCGCGATGCAGCTGCTGGACTCCCAGATGTTCGACCTGGTGATCACGGACATGTTGATGCCGAACCGCGATGGCCTGGAGGTGATGGCTGACCTGCGGCGCAAGCATCCCGCCGTTCGCATCATCGCCACGTCGGGCGGCGGCCGCATCTCGAGCGACAGCTATCTCCAGATTGCCCGCCGGGCCGGCGCCCACGCGCTGCTGCCGAAGCCATTTACGCTGAAAGAACTGCACGCGAGCCTCATCGCGGCGATGCCGGATGCGGCGGCGGCGGCCCCGGCCGCGCAGCCCCAGGCCTGACCGCGCCTCAGGGCGCGAACCGCACGCACACCGGCAGCGGCACCGCCGCCGTGGCGGCGGTCAGCGTCAGCCGGCCGGTCCGCCGGTCCACCTGCAGCACGCTCAGTGAATTGGACTGCTGGTTCGCACAGAGCAGCCAGCGGCCGTCGGGGGAGAGATCAAAGTTGCGGGGGTTCTTGCCGCCGCACGGGACGATCTCGACCAGCGTGAGCCGGCCCGAGACCTCATCGATCGCGAAGACCGCGAGGCTGTCATGGCCGCGGTTGGAGCAGTACACGTAGCGGCCGCTGGGGTGGACGCGAATCTCCGCGGCATGCGACACGCCGGGAAAATCCGCGGGCAGCGTGGTGAGTGTCTGCCGCGGCGCGAGCGCGCCAGTGGCGGGGTCGTAGTCGTAGGCCGTGACGGTGTTGCCCATCTCCGTGAGCGCGTAGGCGTGGCGGCCGTCGCGGCCGAATGCGAAGTGCCGCGGACCACTGCCGGGCGCGGTGGCGACAAACGCCGGCTCGGCCGGGGTGAGCACGGCCCGGGCGGCGTCGAGGCGGTAGGTGAAGATGCGGTCGAGGCCGAGGTCGCAGACGATCACGTAGCGACCGTCGGGCGAGAGAGTGACCGAGTGCACATGCGGCGATGACTGGCGCTCGGGATCCACGCTGTGGCCGGTGTGCGGGATCACGTTGGGCGCGCCCAGCGTGCCATCGGGCCGCAGCGGGATGGCCGCCACGATGCCGGTGTGGTAATTCGCGATCACCAGCGCGTGGTCGGTCGGGTCCACCGCGATGTGGCACGGTGCGACGCCGCCCGAGGGCTGCGGCGGCTGCAGCGGCTGCAGCTTGCCCGCGGCGAAATCGACGGCGAAGGCCGCGGCCATCGCGCCCGACTCGCTGGTCGCGTAGAGGCGCCAGTGGTCCGGCGAGAAGGCCAGGAACGACGGGTTGGGCGAAGCGGCGGCCAGGACCGGGGTGGACAGCGCGCCGGTGGCGGGATCCAGCCGGACGGCGTAGATGCCCTGGCTGGTCGTGCGGGTGTAGGTCCCGATGAAGGCGAGCGGATTGGCCGCGGCGGGGAGCGTCATAAGCAGGAAAATCAGGGTGCGCATCAATCGCCGGGGCTCAGCGCGCGTTGAGCGCGGACTTGAAGTGCCGCCGGCAGACCGCGACGTAGCGGTCGTTGCCGCCGATCTCGACCTGGGCGCCTTCCTTCACGGCGCTGCCGTCCTCGGCGATGCGCAGGTTCATCGTCGCCTTGCGGCCGCAGTGGCAGATGGTCTTCAGCTCGATGAGGTCGTCGGCGAGCGCCAGCAGCTCGGCGCTCCCGGGGAAGAGCTGCGCCTGGAAGTCGGTGCGCAGGCCGTAGCACAGGACCGGGATGTTGAGCTGGTCGGCGACGTCCGTCAGCTGCCGGACCTGCGCCGGCGAGAGGAACTGGGCCTCGTCCACGAACACGCAGGCGACCGGGGCCTCGGCCTGGGCGGCGCGGATCTGCGCAAACAGGTCGTCGTCCGCGCGGAGCGGCAACGCGTCGGACGCCAGCCCGATGCGCGACTGGATCCGCCCGTAGCCGGCGCGGGTGTCGAGCGTCGGGGCGAACATGAGCGTGCGCATGCCGCGCTCCTGGTAGTTGTAGCTCGACTGGAGGAGCACCGTGCTTTTCCCCGCGTTCATCGCCGCGTAGTAGAAATAGAGCTTCGCCATGACGCCACCCACGGTGGAACCACCGGCGGAAAAAAGCCAGCGCGGGCTGCCGGGGGAGGCCTCGCCAAGACGAGCGCGAGTCTTGGCCTTAACCCACCCAAGGCATCGTCATCCTGAGCGAAGGCGAAGGATCGCAGATCTCTTTGCCCTCGAGCCAAGGTTGAATCCCCAGACACTCGCGCGGCGCGGCGGGAGTGTCGCTGGACGAACCCGGACTCTGCGGGGAGGTTAACAGCGATCCTTGGCCTTCGCTCAGGATGACGTGAAGGAAAAGATCTGCCGCCCCGCGGCGGCCTCACCGCATCGTGGCGACGTTCGCGGCCTCGAAGCTCGACTGGCGGCGCGTGACCTCGGAGGCGAGGCGGTGCTGCGAGAGCTCGGCGATGACCTCGTCCACGTCGCGCTCGCGCACGTAGTTGGCCTGCGCGTAGGCGCGGAGCTGGCGCCAGTACTGCGCGAGGATGGTCTGGCCGGCATCATAGCAGGCCTCGCGGACCTCGGCGGACTGCTGGAGGAGGATCTTCAGCCCCTCGCCGCAGAAGCCGCGGGCCTCCGCCTCGCAGCGGACGGCTTCAGCCGTGGCCTGGCCGCCGGGCAATCCGGCGAGCCGGTCCACCCACGAGAGCGCGCGGAACTCGGGGAGAACCGGGAGCTGCAGGCCGTCGGCCTGCTCGTCGCAGAGCTGCGCGAACTGGCCGCGGATTTCCTGCACGTCGGAAAGGCCGGACTGGATGGCGACGATCGTGATGCGCAGGTTGGTGAGGGCGCGGATGCGGGCCTGCTCGATCAGCGTCGGCGAGGGCGGCGGCGCGTTCGGGAGCGGCAGCGGGTTGATCGCGGCGGCCACGCCGCGGGCGTCGCGGGCCAGGGCCAGGGCCACGTCGTGCAGCGACTGCACGGCCTGCTCCCACCGGGTGACGACATTCGCGGCCTCGAGGCACGTGCGGAAATCCTGGCTTGAGGCCGGCAGGAAGCGCCGGAGCGCCTGCTCGATCTCGCCCTTCACCCAGAGGTCGATCTGCGACAGCTGGTCGAGGCGGGTCCGCAGGCCCGCCTCGTTGTCGAGCGCGGAGCGGAGCGAGGTCTGGAAGATCTGCCGCGTCTGGCTCGAGGCCAGCACGCCGAACGGCGGCCGCGTGCTGAGGATCTCCTCCTTTTCCCGGCTGATCCGCGCCAGCGCCTCATTGAGGGACTCCTGACAAAGCACGGTATAGGCTTCGTCCTGGAGCAGGGCGACGATTTCAGTCGGTAGGTTCATGATACTGGCGCGTTTCTTTTAATGGTGCCTAACAGCCGGGCCGTCAACCACCCCATGCATTTTCCGCGGGGTGGCCGCCGCCGGCCTCAAGACACCAAGCGGACCATTATCGGCCGGACTGGCGGCAATTGTAGGGGATTCGGCACGGGGACGGGCGAATACGCTTTCCGCGCGGCGGGCGGGCCGCTTTAACCTCCGGATTCCTGCTTGCCGATGAGAAGACTTGCCCCGTCGCTTGTGCTGCTGGCCCTGTGGCTGCCCGCCACGCCGGGATTTTCCGCGCTGGCGCGGCCTGACACCATGAAGCTTACCCTCGCTGCACCGATCACCACGTGGGACGAGGCCGTGCCGCTCGGCAACGGCCTCCTGGGCGGACTCCTCTGGGGCGACGGCGGCACGCTGCGCCTCTCGCTCGACCGGGGTGATCTCTGGGACGAGCGTCCCGCGCCGGGCCACCCGCTGGCCGGCCTCACCTACGCCCGGCTGCAGCAGCTCGTCGCCGCGAAGAACAACGAGGAGATCAAGCGGCTCGTGGACACGCCGTATGCCGCGGATCACCCGACCAAGATCCCGGCCGGCCGGCTCGAGCTCGACCTCGCGCCCGGGCAGGCGGTGCAGACCTTCGTCCTCGACCTGAAAACTGCGACCGGCCGCGCCGAGCTCGCGCGGGGCGCGGGCGCGGTGGAGGTTTTTTTCAGCGCGGTGGAACCGGTCGCCCTGCTGCGCCTGCCGGGTCCGGCGCCGCGGGCCCTGCGCCTGCGCGCGCCCGAGTCGGTGCGCAAGCTCGGCTATCCCGAGCCCGTGCGCGGCCGCAGCGACGCGGCGGAGTGGTTCACGCAGCCGACCGCCGAGGGCCAGGCCACCTGCGTCTACGCCGGCTGGCGGCGCGCGGGGGACGAGACGCTGGTCGCGACGACCGTGGCGTTCTCGCGGGCCGACGGCCCGGACGTCGTGGCGGTGGCGCGGACCCGCGTGGAGGCGGCCCTCGCCGCGGGCTACACCGCACGACTGCAGCCGCACCTGGACTGGTGGACCGATTTCTGGGCGAAGTCCTCCGTCACGATTCCCGACGACGAGGTCCTGCGCCACTACCACCTTGTCCAGTATTTCTACGGCGCGGCCTCGCGCACCGGGGCGCCGCCGATCCCGCTGCAGGGCGTGTGGACCGCGGACGCGGGCGAGCTGCCGCCCTGGAAGGGCGACTATCATCACGACCTCAACACCCAGACCACGTACCTCGGCTACCAGGCGGCGGGCCGCATGGCCGAGGGGCGCGTGTTCCTCGACTTCATGTCGTCGCGGCTGCCGGCGTTCCGGCAGTTTGCCCGGGATTTTCTGCAGCAGCCGGACGGCGCGGCGGTGCCGGCGGTGATGACGCTCGGCGGCTGGGCGCAGTACAGCCTGGCGCCCGTGCACGGCGCGTGGGTGGGTCACCTGTTCTATCTCCACTGGCGGTACACGCGCGACGAGCGCTTCCTCCGCGACGAGGCCTACCCGTGGTGCCGCGAAATCGGCACGACGCTGAGCCGGCTGCTCCGGCCCGATGCGTCCGGCGCGCTCGTGCTGCCGCTGTCCGCCTCGCCCGAGGCGTGGAACAACAGCCAGCGCTCGTGGGTGAAACCGAACTCCAACTACGACATCGCCTGCCTGCGCATGCTCTTCCTCGGCAACCAGGAGATGGCCGCGGCGCTCGGCGAGGCCGCGGCGGCGCGCGAGTGGGGCCGGCTCGCGGCGGCGCTCGGGCCGCTGCACGTCAATGCGCGCCACGAGCTGATGATCTCCGCGGACGAGGACCTCACCTTCAGCCACCGGCACCTCGCGACGGTGATGGGCGTGTATCCGTTCAACCTCCTCACGATCGAGGGCAGCGACGCCGACCGCGCAGTGATCCAGGCGAGCGTGCGCGAGCTGGACCGGCTCGGCGTGCGGGAATGGTGCGGCTACTCCTACACGTGGATGGCGGCCCTGCGCGCACGCATCGGCGAGCCCGAGCCGGCGCTGTGGCACCTCAAGGCGTACCTGCACGCGTTCATCCTCCGCAATGGCTTCCACGCGAATGGCGACCAGACCAAGTCGGGTTTTTCAATCTTCGACTACCGGCCGTTCACCCTCGAGGGCAACTTCCTCGCGGCGGCGGCGGTGCACGAGCTGCTGCTGCAGAGCTGGTCCGCGCGGCCCGGCTCCGGCGAGGAGGGCCCGATCCGGATCTTCCCCGCGATGCCCTGGCGCTGGCACGAGGCCGCATTCGCCAACCTCATCGCCGAGGGCGGCCACCGCGTCTCGGCCACCCGGGAAAACAACGCGACCACCTGGCTGCAGGTCGTCGCCGCCCACGACGGCGAGGTCCGCATCCGCGACAACTTCGGCGGCCGCACGCCACAATGGAACCGCGCCAAGGTGCGGCGCGACGGCGCGGACTTCGTCTTCCCCGTGAAGACGCGCGACATCATCTCCGCCACGCTGCCGAAGCCCGCGGCCGTGCCACCCGCGCCGGCCGACGCCTTCCTCGACGATGTGCCCAAGGCGCCAGCGAATCTTGGCGTCCCGATGGGAGCAGAGAATTAGGCCTTTTGTTAAACTTCAAACGCCAAGGGCCAAACGCCAAACCTGTTTCAGGGAGCAGGATTTAGGGGCCAAGGAAACTAGAGATCAGTTGGACGCCCATTGGATCTTTGGCGGATTTGGTCCTCCGATTTTCGTTGGCGTTTGAAAACTGGCGTTTGCCGTTTTCATCCCATCCCTCATTTACATTCCCAAACCTACTCCGTCCTCCTAATCGTTCCGCCCATGCGCATGCTCCGCTGGCTGTTCCCATTGTTCCTAACCTCCCTCTTTACGGCGCATGGGGCGGCTCCCACCGTCACCGAGTCCACCTGGCACGGCTTTCGCCGGATTGATTTCACCTTCGAGGGACACCCGGCGGTGCTGGTGTTCCCGCCGCACGCGGCGCCGGGCAAGCCCTGGGTCTGGCGGGCGGAGTGGTTCGGCGACGCGCATGCGCCGCAGGCCTCGCTCGCGCTGGTGGCGCGCGGCTGGCACCTCGCCTACCTGCAGGCCTCGGACCTCTATGGCGCGCCGGTGGCGATGAAGCTGTTCGACGCCTTTCACCGGCGGCTCACGTCGGAGTACGGGCTCTCGCCCAAGGTGGTCCTCGAGGGCGTCAGCCGCGGCGGACTCTATGCCTTCAACTTTGCCGCGGACTATCCCGAGCACGTCGCGGCGCTCTACCTCGACGCGCCGGCACTCGACATCCGCAGCTGGCCCGGTCCGAAGAGCCCGCTGTGGCCAGAGTGCCTGCGGTGCTACGGCCTCACGCCGGCCGAGGCGGCGACGGCAAAAGTCAGTCCGCTGGACCGCATCGAGCCCGTGGCGCGGGCGGGCATCCCCATCATCGGCGTGAGCGGTGACGCCGACGAAACCGTGTCGTACCCTGCGAACCTCGGCCGGCTCGCCGAGCTCTACCGCGCTGCCGGCGGCACGATCCAGGTGATCATCAAGCCCGGCGGCAAACACCACCCGCACAGCCTGACGGATCCGACGCCGATCGTGGATTTCATCCTGAAGGCCGCGGGGCGGCCAAGGGACAAGGGACTGGGGACCAAGTAGCAAGGGACAGCGGCTCAAGTGACAACAACAAGGGGCAAGTGACAAGGGGCCGGCACTTGCCGTCCTCCTGTCACTTGCCCCTTGGTCCTTAATCCTTGCTGCGGCCGAAGGGCCGCAGCCTCACCTCATCCGCGCGAACGTCTTCTGCAGCAGATCAAGGTCGCTCGCGTTCTTGGTCTTCTCGCGGGTGTTGGCGATGAGCTTCGCCTCGAGGGCGTTCTTCGTCGGGCGCTTCTTGTTCTCGTAGTAGACGCCGAACTTGCCCGGCCAGGCCTCGAGGGCCAGCTGAAAGGCCGCGAGCTCGTCCGTCGGGTCGTGCCGCTGGGCGTCCTCCGGCGTGCCGTCGTGCTTCTTCTCCTCGATCATCGTGAACGCGCCGCCCTTGCGCGGGTTCGCGGCGTCGAACGCGCCCTCGAAGAACTCGACGCACTCCGAAAGGATCTCGACGACGGAGAAGCCGTCGTGCTGCGCGGCGCGGTACATCATCTCCACCATGTGGTTCACCTGGGTGGCATGGCTGCGGGCGACAAAGGTGGCGCCGCTGTTGATCAGCGTGCGCATCGGGTTGATCGGCTGGTCGAAGGCGCCCCACGGGTCCGTCTTCGACTTGAAGCCGAGCGGCGAAGTGGGCGAGGTCTGCTTCTTCGTCAGGCCGTACACCGAGTTGTCCATGATGACGTACGTCATGCGCGGGTTCTTGCGCGCGGTGTGGACGAGGTGGTTGCCGCCGATGGAGAAGCCGTCGCCGTCGCCGCCGAAGGCGAAGACGTGCAGGTCATCGCGGCCCAGGCTGATGCCGGCCGCGAAGGGCAGCGAGCGGCCGTGGATGTAGTGGCCGCCGTGCGAATTGACGAAGTAGGGGAAGCGCGACGAGCAGCCGATGCCGGCGAACGTCACGATCTTCTCCTGCGGGTAGTTGAGCTTCTCGAGGACCTTGTAGAAGGCGGCGAGCACGGCGAAGTCGCCGCAGCCGGGGCACCACGTGGGGTGGTCGGCGGCCAGGACCTTCTTGTTGAGCGGCGCGCGCGGGGCGCTGGTGGCGGGAGCGGTGGAAGGGGCGGACATCTTGGGTGAAGAGTTGAGTGCTAAGGTGCGGAAGGGGTTACTGGCGGTCCGGGCCGGCGAGGACGCTGAACTTGCGGGCGCCGGTCTTGATGCTGGAGATGCCGAGGTTCTTGGCGACGAGCTCGACGATCTCGCTGACGCGGAACGTGAGGCCGTCCGTCTTGGTGATGCTCCCGATGGCCGGGTTGCAGTACCGCGCGCGGAGCAGGGTGGCGAGCTGGCCGTAGCCGTAGAGGCCCTCGTCGTTGATCTCGATCACCCGGATCTGCTTGTAGCGGGCGAAGATCGCCTCGAGGCCCGGGTTGAGGGGATGGATGTGGCGGACGTGCACGTGGCCGACCTTGAGGCCGGACGCCTGCAGGCGCTCAACCGCCTCGTGGATCGGGCCGTAGGTGCAGCCCCAACCGACCAGGAGGAGGTCGCCCGTCTGGTCGCCGAAGACCTCCGGCGCCGGGTAGGTGGCGGCGACGGCCTTCACCTTCTCGCGGCGCTTCGCGGTCATCTTCGAGTGCAGCGCCGGGTTGGCGGTCGGGTGGCCGAGCTCGTCGTGCTCCAGGCCGCTCACGGTCGGATATTTGCCGGAACCCATCACGGAGCCCGGGGGCGCGTGGCGGGTCATGCCGTCGAGCGGATAGGGCTTGAAGGAGGCGTCGCGGGGCGAGAGGTCGGGCTTGGCCTCGATCATCAGCTTCGGCAGGTCGGGCTCGTCAAACGCCTCGATGCGCGTCGCGAGGGCCTGGTCGGTGAGGATGATCACCAGCGTGCTGAACTCGCGGGCGATCTTCGCGGCCTCGATCGCGGTGTAGTAGCAGTCCTCGACGGTCTTGGGCGCCAGCACGACGCGGGGCGCGTCGCCGTGGCTGCCGTAGATGGCCTGCATCAGGTCGCTCTGCTCGATGTTGGTCGGGAGGCCGGTCGAGGGACCGCCGCGCTGGACGTTGACGACGATGAGGGGGATCTCGGCCATGACGGCCCAGCCAAGCGCCTCGGCCTTCAGGGAGAGGCCGGGGCCGGACGAGCCGGTGATCGCGAGGTTGCCGGCGTAGGAGAAGCCGAGCGCGGTCGAGACCGCGGCGATCTCATCCTCGCACTGCACGAAGATGCCGCCGTACTTCGGCAGCTCGGTGCGCAGGGTCTCCATGATGGAGGACCAGGGCGTGATCGGGTAGCCGGCGCCGTAGCGGACGCCCGCGGTGATCAGGCCGTAGGTGAGCGCGGTGTTGCCGTCGGTCGTGACCTGCGGGCGGGCGTCCGGCGCCGGCGCGGGCTGGTCGAGGCGATAAAGACAGTTGCGGAGATTCTCCGACGGGTAGGCGTAGCCGGCGTCGAAGGCCAGCAGGGCGTTGCGGACGATGTCCTCGTTCTTGCCGCCGAAGCGCTCCTTGATGAGCGTCGTGAGCTTCGGGACGTTGAGGTCGAACATGCGGGCCAGCAGGCCGAGCACGTAGATGTTCTTGCCCTTCTCCTTGCTCGAGCCGCCGACGGCCTCGACCGTGGCACTCGTCATGGGCACGCCGACCGCGGTCACTTCCTTGTCGTCGGGATTCGGCTGCACGTGGTCCGAATCATAGAGCAGGATGCCGCCCGGCCGCAGCGCGGCGCGGTGGCTCTCGTAGCTGTGCTGGTAGAACGCCACCAGCACGTCGGCGCGGTCGCCGGCCGAGAGGATGTCGCCCGTGCCCATGCGGACCTGGAAGATGGACGGGCCACCGGAGATGGTGGACGGTATGGTCATGTACGTCATGACCTCCTGCGCGGACCGGCCGGCGAGCCGGGCCAGGAAACCGCCGACGGCCTGGATGCCGTCCTGGGAATTGCCAGCCAGTCGGATGACAACGTCGTTGAGAGTACGGGAGGGGGCGGCTTTCGCCGGGGTGCCTTCGGGGTTGTTGGAGGATGAATTCAGGCTGACCATAAAAGTGGAGGGATCACCTTGCGACCCGGGCCTCACGCCGTCAACCCGGGGATAGTAGAAAGACTGCTCATGGATTGGCGCCAATTACTGCGCAGGGGTGTTATCGGCACATTCGAAACGCAGTTCACCGCATCTGGTAAATGACTTCCAAATAGTCACATAAGCCGGATACGAATGAACATCGCTGAACAACCCCTCCTGATCCCGGGGGTCTGGCGAATAAGGCCTGCTTAAACCTCGATCCGGGCTGCCCAGCGGGCCGGGCCCGGGCTCAAAGCGCCTCGTTCTCGTGCGTCCGCTCCGGGAGCCACCATGACCAAGCCATGGCGGCGAGCGCCAGTCCGCTGGAGGCCAGCAGGGCGAGGCGGAAATCCCCGACCGGGGCCAGCCAGCCGAAGATCAGCGACGCCACCGCGGCGGCGAGGCGCCCGATGTTGTAGCAGAACCCGGCCCCGGTGGTGCGCAGGAGCGTGGGAAAGAGCGGCGGCAGGTACATCGTGAACAGGCCGAACACGCCGGAGAAGAACCCGGTCAGCGGCACCCAGAACCATCCGAGCGCGGCGAACCCGCGGGGCACGATGAACGCCCCGGCCATGCTCGCGAACAGGCCGGCGAACATGAGGATGATCGCGCGGCGGTTGCCGATGCGCCGCGCGAGCAGGCCCGCCGCGAAATTTCCCGCGATCGCCAGCACGTTGACCGCGAAGAACGCGGCCGACACGAGGCGCGTGATCTCGCCCGGCGCCACGCCCTCCGCCGCCAGCAGGCGCCGCAGGTGCTGCGGGTGCCAGAAAGCGAACAGCCACCATGCCGACAGCCCCAGCGCGCACACCGCGGTCGTGATCCCCGTCGTGCGCGCGACGTCCCCGCGGAACAGGTCGCGCAGGCCGGGCTTCACCGCGACGTCGTGCTCGGCCTGCTGCCACGCCGCGGGCTCCGGCACCTGGCGGCGGATCCAGAACACGAGCAGCGCCGGCGCCACGCCGACGAGGAACACCATGCGCTCGGAGGGCGGATGCGGCAGCAGCGTGAAGAGCCCGACAATCAGCGCCGCGGCGAGGATGCCGAGGTTGACCCCGGTCTGGAGCACCGCGGCGAGCCACGGCCGCCACGCCTTCGGCCAGGTCTCGGTGAGCAGCGACGCGCCGACCGCCCACTCGCCGCCGATGCCGAGCGCCGCGACGAACCGGAACAGCATCAGCTGCCACCAGGTCTGGGAAAGCGCGCAGAGCCCGGTGCACAGCGCGTAGGTCAGCACGGTCAGCGACAGCGCATGACTCCGGCCGATGCGGTCGCCGAGCCAGCCGAAGCAGGCCCCGCCCAGCGCCCAGCCGATCAGAAAAGCCGCCTGGATGTACGCGCTCTTCTCCTTCACGCCGGGATCGGCGCCGTCGGCGGCCCCGACGAGCTGGATGACCAGCGGCAGCGCCACGAGCGTGTAGAGGTGCAGCTCGAGCCCGTCGAACAGCCAGCCCAGCCACGCGGCCGCGCCGGTCTTCCATTGCTGGGGCGTCAACTCGCTCAGGCGCGTCGCTTCGCGTTCGGGGGCGGGCAGGCTCATGCGGGGCACGCGAGCCGTACACGCGGCGCGGGGACGCTCAAGTCAAATGGCGGGGGCGGGCCGGAGAACGGAGATCGATAGCCGAGAGGCTTTCCTTGCTCCCTGCTCCATCCGCCGCGCGGCAACGCCGCGCTAGCAGACTCGGCCGCGCTTGCCCGCGAGCGTGTTGGCGATCGGATTCTCGCCGACCCAGCGCTCGTCGACGGGCTGGCTGGCGCGCTGGTAGCGCGTGTCGGATGAAAACCGGAAGCGGTGCGTCTGGTTGTCGAGCCCGCCATGCACGATCGTCATGCCAAAGGTGAGGAGATCGCCGACGCGCCACTCGGGCGAGGTCAGCCAGCGGCCGCCGAGCTTGGCACGGATGGACGCGGGCATCTTGCTCAGGTAGCCGGGATGGCTCCAGCCGCCGCGTCCCCGGACACGCTCAACCTGCGCCGGACGGTTCTCGCAGTACGCGTCCACGTCCCATGCGAGATACGACCGCAGCCGCTCGGTCTGGCGGTGCGAGCCCTCGAGCAGCATCACGCCGCCCATCTCGAGCGGAATGTCACCATACGGGATCCAGGCGGTGAGCAGCTGGTGCGTGCCGCGGCCCATGTAGACGAGGTCGCAGTGCGGCGGTGTGCCCTGGCCGTGGCTCACGGCGCGGAACCAGGTGTGGTCGTAGTGCCGCACCGGCTCGCCGAACAGCCGTTGGTAAAATCCCAGGAGCTCCGGGCCGTAGACGACGCGGGAGACGGCCGCGTTGTCGCGCGCGAGGTCGCCGCGATAGGAAAAGGCTCGGTCGGGACGCGCCACCGCCTCCATCGTCGGCGCCGCCGGATCCAGCGAGCCCTCGGCCGCGAGCCGGTCCGTGACGGCGCGCCGCGCGGCGAGGATGAGGTCGGAGTCGAAGAATCCCGGGAGGTACAGGTAGCCGTCGTCCTCCAGCCGCCGGTTCAGCTCCGCGGGGTCCGCGAGGGCGTCGGCGGAGCTGCGGACAAAGCCGAACGCCTCGGGCGAGGGATCGAGCGGCTGGCCGGAGGCGAGGAGCGGTCGCGTGGCGAGCATGGGGTGGCGGGCGGGACCGTGGAGCGAAGCCCGGGGCGAGGCGAGGAGGAACCGCGGCGGGGCCGCGAAAATTCAGCCGACGATGCGCCCGCCAAAGGAGTTGATTAATGCCGGAGCGCTCGCGAATACTCGCGCCAGGCTCCCCCGCGGCGCCTGATCCGTGTGATTTTTTTGCTCCGCCAACTTCCTGATCCTCTTCCTCTCTCGCCGGCGACCCTTCGGCGGCGCCGGTCATGAACCAGCCCATCGACCAGGATGCGGTGCGGACCTTTCAGCTGCTGCAGCGCGCCAAGACGGACGCGCTGACGGCCGAGCAGCAGAACCAGCTGGAGCGCGCGCGGACCGACTCGTCCGGCGCCCAGGCGGCGATCCTCGTGGCCGACGACTCCGAGGCGGTGCGCGCGATCATCGTGCTCATGCTCCACTCGCTCGGCTACCGCAACGTGGCCGAGGCCGTGGACGGACAGGACGCGCTCGAGCAGCTGCACCAGCGGGAGTTCGACCTGCTCGTGCTGGACATCGAGATGCCGCGACTCGACGGCTACAAGGTGCTGGAGGCGATGAAGGAGGATCCCGTGCTGCGCCACCTGCCGGTGATCGTGGCCTCGGGCCTCAACGAGATCGAGGCCGTGGTGAAGTGCATCGAGCTTGGCGCCGAGGATTTCCTGCCCAAGCCGGTCAACGCCGTCATCATGCGCGCCCGCGTCGCCGCCTCGCTGGAGCGGAAGCGCCTGCGCGACCTCGAGCAGATCCGGCTGATCGAGCTGCACTGGGAAAAGCAGCTGCTGGCCACCGAGCAGGAAAAATCCGAGCGCCTGCTGCTGAACATCCTGCCGGCGTCCGTCGCGGGCCGGCTCAAGCAGGGCGAGCAGAACATCGCCGAGCGCTACGCCGACGTCTCCGTCCTCTTCGCCGACCTCGTGGGCTTCACCGCGCTGGTCAAGCGCACCGACCCCGTGGAGCTGGTGGGCCTGCTCAACGACCTCTTCTCGCGCTACGACCGCATCGCCAGCCGGCTCGGCCTGGAGAAGATCAAGACGATCGGCGACTGCTACCTCGTCGTGGGCGGGCTGCCCGAGCCGCGGTCGGACCATCCCGAGGCCGTGGCCGGCATGGCGCTCGAGATGCTCGACGCGCTGGAAACCTTCAACCAGGAGCGCGGCATCAAGCTGCGCCTGCGCCTCGGCCTGCACACCGGCCCGGTGGTCGCGGGCGTGATCGGCCACCAGAAGTTCGCCTACGACCTCTGGGGTGCGACGGTGAACCTCGCGAGCCGCCTGCAGTCGGCCGGTGTGCCCAACCGCGTGCACGTCTCCGAGCACACCGCGCTGCGCCTCCGCTCGAAATTCCGCCTCACTGACCGCGGCGCCATCATGTGCAAAGGCATCGGCCGCGTCAGAACCTGCCTCATTGAGGGTCGGATTTGAGGGAGACAGGGGCGGGGAGGACGTCGGGCGAACGCCCAACATCGGACGCCGACCGCCGGACGCCGAAGTTTTTCTAGAGGTGGAGTTGGAGGGGTAACCAGACCCACGCCCTCGCGGCTTCAGCCGCTGCACTCTCCTTCGGCGTTGGGCGTTCGGCGTCCGATGTTCGGCGTTCGCCCGGGCAATCCGCGCAGCGGATTGAATTGAGCTTCGTGCTCTGCGCGCTCTTCGTGGTGAACTTCTTCCGATGAGTTCATCCGTCGAGCCCGCGCAGACCGACTCCATCACTCCTCCCGAGGTCTTGGCGCACCTCCGCCGGGTCATCCTCGTGATGGGCGCCGTGACCGCCTTCGCGCCGGTCGCGATCGACATGTACCTGCCGGCCTTCCCGAGCATCGGACGCGACCTGCACGCCGACATGGGCTCGGTGGAGCTCACCGTTTCCCTCTTCCTCGTCGGCATGGGGGTGGGGCAGGCGCTCTACGGACCCCTCTCGGACCGCTGGGGCCGGCGCGGGCCGCTGCTGGTCGGCGGACTGGTGTACGCGGTCGCGGCGATCGGCTGCGCGCTGACTCACTCCATCGGTTTCCTGCTGGCGGGACGCCTGCTGATGGCGCTGGGCGGGGCGGCCGGCTCGGTGATCACGCGCGCCATGGTGCGCGACTGGTTCGAGCCGCGGGCGTCGGCCCAGGTGTTTTCGCTGCTGATGCTGGTGATGGGCGCGGCGCCCATCCTGGCTCCCATCCTCGGCAGCCAAGTGCTGCTGGTCACGAGCTGGCGCGGGATCTTCGTGGTCTTTGCCGCCTTTGGCGTGGCTTGCACGGTGGCGGTCGCCGCCTGGCTGCCCGAGTCGCTGCCGCCCGCCCGCCGGTCCCAGGGCGGAATCGGGACCGCCTTCGCCAGCTACGGCCACCTCCTGCGCGACGGACGCTTCACCGCCTTCGCCCTGGCGTCGGGCTTCGCCTCGGGGCTGCTGTTCAGCTACATCACTGGCTCCTCGGCGGTGCTCATGGGCATCCACGGCGTCTCCGCCCAGCAGTTCGCCCTCTTCTTCGGCGGCAACGCCCTGGGCATGGTCGCCTGCTCCCAGCTGAACCGCCGCCTGCTGAAAATCTATTCCCCCGCCCAGATCCTGCGCGCCGTCTACCACCTCATGGCGGCCGCCTCTGTGCTCCTGCTCGTGCACGGCTGGACAGGGTGGGGCGGCCTCCCTGTGCTGGCCACACTGCTGCTCGTGCTGCTGAGCTCCCTGGGGTTCGTGATGCCCAACCTCTCCGCCCTCACCATGGCGCCCTACGCCACCCAGGCCGGCAGCGCCTCGGCGCTGATGGGCACCGCCCAGTACGCCGTCGGCTCCTCCGCCGGGGCCCTGGTCAGCCTGTTTCACAACGGCACTGCGCGCCCCATGGCCACCTTGATGGGCGGCTGCGGCCTGGTCGGTTGGGTTTTGGCCCATCGGGCCCTGCGTCGAACCTAGTCGGCACCCTGTTTGGGTAACTGCTGGTTTCCAAGCCATTGCAGGCCGAGATTGAAGGATAATATCTTTGGGCTTGAAACCAAAGTCCGGTAATACCATGTAAACACCCGGTAATACCGGGCAACATGAAAGACCTTTCACTCCTGTTTCATTCCGAGGTGCGGGCGGCGGTGTTTCGCCTCCTGTTTGGGGCTGAAACGGGGCGCCGGTATCGGGCGGAGATCATCGCGCAGACGGATTTCGCGGCGGCCTCGGTGGAGGAGGAACTGGAGAAGCTCGTGCACCTGGGGCTGCTGGTGTCCTCGCGGGATGGAAACCGCCGCTACTTTACCGCGAACCGCGAGCATCTGCTCTTCCCTGAGATTCAGGGCATCGTCCAGAAGTCCACCGGCCAGCAAAAGCCCCGCCGCCGCCCCGCGACACCCGCGGCCACCCGCCCGGTCCGTCCTGCCACCGAGCCGCCCAAGAACGTCATCCACACCGAGGAACCCAACCCCGAGACGGACCTGTATCTGCGGTAGGTTGTGTTGCTGCCATGTCATGTAGGGCGGGGTCGCCGACCCCGCCTTTTTAAGCCCCGCCTTTTTCCTCTCAGTTTGCCCTGAGCCCGTCGAATGGGCCGACCCCGCATTTCCTAACTTGGAACGACTGCAGGCGGGGTCAGCGACCCCGCCCTACAACACCCGCAGGCTTGCCTGCATCCGTCCGGGTTGGACACTTCCCTTCATGCGACTCGACGATTTGCCGGTGCTGGTCACCGGAGGCAGCGGGTTTGTCGGCAGCCACCTGGCCTCCGCCTTCGCCGCGGCGGGGGCGTCGGTGCGGGCGCTCGTGCGCCGCGTGGGCGACCACCCCGAACTCGACTCGCCGCGCATCACACAGGTCGCGGGTGACTTTGTGGACCCCGCCACGGTCCGCCACGCGGTGGCCGGACAGGCGCTGGTGATCCATGCCGCGGCCACGGCCAGCCCGGATCTGGCAGACTCGATGCGCGTGAACGTCGCCGGCACCGCCGGACTCGCCGCGGCGGCCCGCGCCGCCGGCTGCCGGCGATTCATCCACATTTCCACGCTTTCGGTCTATGATTTCCAGACCGGCGCCACCCTCTTCGACGAGGACTCGCCGCTGCGCGTGCTCGGCGGACACTACGCGCATTCGCCGGCCGCGTCGCCCTGCTACGGCACGACGAAGGCCGAGGCGGAGCGCGCGCTCGGCGCGGAGATGGCCCGCGGGCTGCCCGCCACGATCTTCCGGCTCGCAGCGGTGTTCGGCCTGCATCCGTCCTCCTCGTGGATCACCAAGGTGCCGGCCAAGGTCCGCGACGGCCAGCTGGCGCTGCGCGGCGAGGGGTTGGACGTCCTGCCCTGGACGCACATCGACAACATCGCCCACGCCGTCGCGCTGGCCCTGGAGCAGCCCGAGTCGATCGGCCGCGCCTACAATGTCGTGGATGGTCATGTCACGTGGCGCGACTACGCGGGCGACATGCACTCCTGGTTTCCCGGCGCGCCGCCGCTGCCCGTGATCCCCGCCGCGCAGGTGAAGCCGACCGACATCTTCATCCGCCCCTGCGCAGGACGCCGCCTCCGCGACGAACTCGGCTACGCACCGCTCCGCTCCTATGCGGAAGCCATGGCGGAAGCTGCGGCGTGGTGGCAGCGGGGCGGGCTAGCCTAAGTCATCACCCAACAAAAAGCCCCGGACCATCGCGGTCCGGGGCTGAGTTTTAGAACGGTCAGGCCGTCACTTCTTCGCTTCCGCGATCGCGGCCTGGGCGGCGGCGAGGCGGGCGACGGGGACGCGGTAGGGCGAGCAGGACACGTACGAGAGGCCCAGCTTGTGGCAGAACTTCACCGAGTCCGGGTCGCCGCCGTGCTCGCCGCAGATGCCGAGCTTGATGTTCGGGCGGGTCTGGCGGCCCTTCACGATGGCGATCTCCATCAGCTTGCCCACGCCGGTCTGGTCGATGCTGGCGAACGGGTTCTTCTTGAAGATCTCGGCCTCCTGGTAGGCGCCGAGGAAGGAACCGGAGTCGTCGCGGGACATGCCGAGGCAGGTCTGCGTGAGGTCGTTCGTGCCGAAGCTGAAGAACTCCGCGGTCTGCGCGATCTCGTCGGCCGTGAGCGCGCCGCGCGGGATCTCGATCATGGTGCCGACGGCGTAGCTGAACTTCACCTTCTTCTCGGCCTGGACCTTCGCCGCGACCTCGTGGACGAGCGCGACCTGGAGATCGAGCTCCTTCTTGAAGCCGACGAGCGGGATCATGATCTCCGGCACGGCCTTCACGCCGGCGGCCTTCGCCTCGGCGGCCGCCTCGAACACGGCGCGGGCCTGCATGGCGGTGATCTCCGGGTACTTGATGCCGAGCCGGCAGCCGCGGAAGCCGAGCATGGGGTTGAACTCATGCAGCTCGTGGACGCGGTGCTCGATGCGCTCGACCGGGATGCCGAGCTTCTTCGCCAGGTCGGCCTGCTGCTCCTTCGAGTTCGGGAGGAACTCGTGCAGCGGCGGGTCGAGGAAGCGGATCGTCGCCGGGAAGCCCTTCAGGGCCTTGAAGATCCCGAGGAAGTCCTCGCGCTGGTACGGGAGGAGCTTGGCCAGCGCGGCCTCGCGGCCGGCCAGCGTGTCGGCGAGGATCATCTCGCGCATCGCGTCGATGCGGTTGCCCTCGAAGAACATGTGCTCCGTGCGGGTCAGGCCGATGCCGATGGCGCCGAAGGCGACCGCGATGCGGGCCTGCTCGGGGGTGTCGGCGTTGGTGCGGACCGACAGGCGGGTGGCCTGCGCGCACCACTTCATGAGCTGGGTGTAGCTCTTGAACTTCTCGGTCGCCTGCGCGGCCACGTCGCCATGCACCAGGCCGGCGATGATCTCGGACGGCGCGGTCTTGATCTGGCCCGCGTACACGATGCCGGACGTGCCGTCGATCGAGAGGTAGTCCCCCTCGGCGAAGGTCTGGCCGGAGATCGTCGCGAGCTTCTTGTCGTAGTCGATGTTGACGCCGGCGGCGCCGCAGACGCAGACCTTGCCCATCTGGCGGGCGACGAGTGCCGCGTGCGACGAGACGCCGCCGCGCGCGGTGAGGATGCCCTCGGCCGCGATCATGCCGCGGAGGTCCTCGGGGGAGGTCTCGACGCGGACGAGCAGCACCTTCTCGCCCTTTTCCGCGGCCTGGACGGCGCGGTCGGCGTTGAAGTAGATGCGGCCGGTGGCGGCGCCGGGGCCGGCGGGGAGGCCGGAGGCGATGGCCGCGGCCTTCTTCACCTCGGCGACGTCGAAGATCGGCGCGAGGAGCTGCTCGAGCTGGTCGGCCGGGTTGCGGAGCACCGCGGTCTTCCAGTCGATGAGCTTCTCCTTGACCATGTCCATGGAGAACTTGAGCGCGGCGGCGGCCGTGCGCTTGCCGTTGCGCGTCTGGAGCATGAACAGCTTGCCGTCCTGGATCGTGAACTCGACGTCCTGCACGTCCTTGAAGTGCTGCTCGAGCGTCGCGCGGACCTTGAGGAGCTGCGCGTAGGCCTCGGGGAGGTGGTTCTTGAGCTGGAGGACGGGCTCGGGCGTGCGGACGCCGGCGACGACATCCTCGCCCTGGGCGTTGATCAGGAACTCGCCGTAGAACTCGTTCGTGCCGTTGGCGGGGTTGCGGGTGAACGCGACGCCGGAGCCGGAGTTGTCACCGGTGTTGCCGAACACCATGGCCTGGACGTTGACGGCGGTGCCCCACTCGGTGGGGATGTTGTACTTGCGGCGGTAGACGATGGCGCGGTCGTTCATCCACGAGCCGAAGACGGCGCCGGCGGCGCCGCGGAGCTGGTCCCACGGGTCGTTGGGGAACACGTGGCCGGTGCGCTCCTTGACGAGCGCCTTGAAGCGGACGACGAGCTCCTGCTGGTCGGCGGCGGTGAGCTCGGAGTCGACGATGTCCTTGTGGTACTTCTCGTGCTTGAAGTTGTGGATGACCGTCTCGAACGGCTCATGGTCCTCGTTCTCGCGCTTCTGCACGCCGAGCACGACGTCGCCGTACATCTGGATGAAGCGGCGGTAGCAGTCCCACGCGAAGCGGGCGTTGCCCGTGGCCTTCTCGAGGGCGATGACGCTCTGGTCGTTGAGGCCGAGGTTGAGGATGGTGTCCATCATGCCTGGCATGGAGTCGCGGGCGCCGGAGCGCACGGCGACGAGGAGCGGCATGCCGTCGGTGGCGCCGAACTTCGTGCCCATGATCTTCTCCATGTTCGCGATGCCGGCCTCCATCTGGCCCTGCAGCTCCTTCGGGTAGGTCTTCTTGTGGGCGTAGAAATAGGTGCAGACCTCGGTGGTGGCCGTGAAGCCCGGGGGCACCGGGAGCCCGATGCGCGTCATCTCGGCGAGATTCGCGCCCTTGCCGCCGAGCAGCGGCTTCATCCCGCCGTGGCCGTCGGCCTTGCCGGCGCCCCACGCGTAGACGTATTTGTGCGCCTTGGCGGCGGGTTTCTTGGCGGAGGACTTCGCCTTCGCAGCGGTCTTTTTCACTTTGGATTTAGCGGCCATGGATGGATGGGTTTCGGAGTTGAAAACAGAACGGGCGCGCGGACGCGCAGAAAGCCATTGGATAGAATGGCCGCCGGACCTGTCAACCGTGCAGCCTCGGACAGACCGCCCCGCACCGCCGCGCAGGGCCGCGAACATTCAGGAATGCCCAGCAAAACGGCCGGCCCCGGGGAGGGCCGGCCGATAAGTTGGGCCGATGAGGGTGGTCCGGACGCTTATTTCTTCGCCGCGGCGCGCTGCGCGCGGAACACCACGCGAAACATCTGTAGTGCCAGCCAGAAGACACCGGTCAGGCAGGAGGTCGCCAGCGCGCCCCACAGGTTGATCATGCGCGGGTCGGAGGACGGCACATGCGGCTTCAGGATGCCGAACATGAACGCAAAAAAGGCGACCACGAGCACCAGGTCGACGACCAGGCTGACGGGAGTGACGTGCTTTTCTTCGGACGGAACCATGACTTTAGGGAGAGCAGGAACAGGGCGGTTGTCCATGGAAAAACTAGGCGGCGGCTGGTTGGCGGTGGGGGAATGGCGAACGCCGAACATCGGACGCCCAACGCCGGACGCCGAAGGCTATTCTAGCTTCTTCGGGATGGCGGCGGTGAGGTTTTCGGGGGCACCCGCGGTCACCACGACGTTGTCCTCGATGCGGACGCCGCCGATGTGGAGGTGCTGGTCGGCGAGCTCCCAATTCACGCACGCCTTGTAGCGCTCGCGGCGGACCGGGTCCTGGAGCAGCGCCGGAATGAAATACAGCCCGGGCTCGACCGTGACCACATACCCCGCCGCGAGTGGCAGGTCCATGCGCAGCGTGGCGAGGCTCTCGCGCGTGGACTTGGCGCGCCAGGGGAACAGCCCGCTGCCATCGCGCACACCCAAGCCGACCATGTGGCCGAGGCCGTGGGGGAAAAACAGCGTGTGCGCGTCCTGCTCCACGAGCGCCTCGGGCGTCCCGCGCATCACGCCCATGTGGACGAGCCCGCCGACGAGATCCACCGCCGCCGCAAGATGCACCTCGCGCCACTCCGCGCCCACCACGCAGCGCGCGATCGCCCGCTCCTCCGCGTGCAGCACCGCCTGGTAGAGGTCGCGCTGGAACGCCGAGGGCCGGCCGACGACATAGGTGCGCGTGACATCTGTCATGTAGCGGTCGATCTCCGCGCCGGCATCCACGAGCACGAACTCGCCCTCGCGGGCTGCCCGCGCGGTGGGGGAGAAGTGCAGCACGGCCGCGTTGGGTCCCGAGCCGACGATTGTGTCGTAGCCGGGACGCGTCGCACCGTGCCGGAAAAACTCGGCCTCAAGCTCGATCTGGAGCGCCCGCTCGGTGACGCCCGGCTTCAGCCCGGCGTGCAGCCGGGCAAAGCCGGCCGCCGTGGCCACCGCCGTGCGGCGGAGCAGCGCGAGCTCGCCCTCGTCCTTCGGGCGGCGGGCGTGCTGGAACAGGACATGGGTGCGGAACACCTGGCCGGCGTCGGGACGCACGCCGCGCAGGGGCGAGCCGAGCGTCGCGACGGGACGGCCGCGGCGCTGCGACAGCCAGGCCTCCAGCCCGGCGACGGACCGGCCGGGCGGCTGTTCGCGTCCCTCCCAGATCTTCTCGGCCTCGGTCACGTCGGGCACGAACGACACCCAACCGTCACGGTCGCCGTCCTTCGGGTCGAAGGCCACGACGCCGCCGGGGGCGTCCAGTCCCGCGAGGTAGTAATAGTCCGCGTGGGCCCGGAAGGGGTAGGTCTGGTCGGAGCGTTCGGGCAGTCGCACGCGCTCGCCGGCACCGACGAGCAGGATGGCGGAGTCGAGGTGGAGGGCTTCCGCGACGCGGGCGCGGCGGTCGGCGAGGGTGGTGGGCATGGTGGGGATGGGCGGAAGGTGGACGCGGTCGGCGGCGCAGGCAAAAGCGAAAACGCCCAGCGCGGGCGCCCCGGCCGCGGCTGAATTTTCTTTCCGGCGCGTGCGAAACTCCAACTCCGTTCTTGGCGGCGCGGGAGCGTTGGGGCCATTGTGCGGTTCACTGCTTTCGCCCCGGGGTGACTCCTCCCCGCCATGACCCACCCAACCCCCCGCCTTCCGCAGCGCCCGCCCGGCCGCCGGGCCGCGGCGCGTCCACTCCGGACCGCGGCGAGTTGAGTCTCACGCTTTCTCCATGAAAAAAATCCGCCTTGGTTTCATCGGCACCGGCAACATGGGCCAGATGGCGCACCTGCGCAATTATCTGACCCTGCCCGACTGCGAGGTCGTGGCCCTCGCGGAGCTGCGGCCGCAGCTCGCGGCGATGGTCGCGCAGCGGTTCGGCATCCCGGAGGTCTATCACGACCACCACGAGCTGCTGGCGAAGGCCCAGGTGGACGCCTACGTGATGATCCAGCCGTTCTGGATCCACGGCGGCCTGCTGCCGGCGGTGCTCGCGAAGGGCAAGCCGGTGATGATCGAGAAGCCGCTGGCCCACAGCGTGGAGATCGCCGAGCAGATGGCGCAGCTCTCCGCCAAGCACCACGCGCCGATCTACGTCGCCTACCACAAGCGCAGCGACCTCGCCTCGGTCGCGGCCGCGGAGAAGATCCGCGAGTGGAAGGCCTCGGGCCAGTTCGGCGCGCTGCGCTACGTGCGGGTGACGATGCCGCCGGGCAAGTGGGACGCCGAGGGCTTCGCGAGCCGGCTCACGACCGACGAGAAGTATCCCGACATCCAGAACGACCCGCCGCCGGCCGGCTTCGACAAGGAGGGCGCGTACCAGAATTTCCTCCTGGTCAATTTCTACATCCACCAGATCAACCTCCTCCGCTACCTGCTGGGCGAGGACTACGCGCTCACCGCGGCCGACGCCAACGGCCAGTACCTCGGCGTCCGCTCCACCAGCGGCGTGTCGGGCATCCTGGAGATGGCCCCGTACCACACCACGCTCGACTGGCAGGAGTCGGCCCTCGTCGGCTTCGACAAGGGCTACCTGAAGCTCGACCTCCCCGCGCCGATGGTGCTCGACCGTCCCGGCCAGCTCACCGTGTTCGAGGACCTCGGCGGCACCGAGACGCCGAAGGCGATCACGCCGGTGCTCGCCCCGTGGCACGCGATGCGCTCGCAGGCGGCGAACTTCCTCAAGGCCGTCGCCGGCGAGGCGACGCCGCTCTGCACCGCAGCCGACGCGGCCAAAGACCTCGCGATCGCCCGCGATTTCCTCCAGCTCCAGCTCAAGGCCGGTGGCATCAAGCTGAGCTTTTGACGCACCAAATTAACTCCCACCTCGTCCCCGCGTCATCCCGAGCATTGTCGAGGGATCGCGCCAGCGGGGCGAGGGCGCCCCGACTCCATCCTGCCTCCGACCTGCCTTACCCCTTACGCTCCTACGCCCATACGCGCTTATTCTCCCCATGAATATCAACCGTCTCGGTCTCAACACCGTCTCCCTCAAGTTCACGAATCTCGAGGAAGTCGCCGCCGGCTGCGCCGCGGCCGGCTTTCGCACCATTGAGTGCCCGCTCGACCAGATCCGCGGGGAGCTGAAGAAGGGCCTGACCCCCGCGCAGGCCCGCGCCATCGTCGAGGGCCACCAGCTCCGCGTCACCGGCGGCTTCAACCAGAACCTGATCGGCCTCGGCACCCCGGCCGAGATCGCCACGAGCCACGACCAGCACGTGCAGAACGCCGAGCTGATCGCGGCCCTCGGCGGCACGACCATGGTGGTCGGCACCGACTACATCAACTGGCCCGGCGAGAAGGACGTGCCCGATGTCATGGGCAAGATGGCCGCCTCCGCCCGCGCGGTGGCCGACCGGATCCGCCCGCTCGGCGTCACGCTCGCGATCGAGTTCAACTGGGGCATGGTCAAGACCCTCCTCGCCACCGTCGAGATCGCCCAGCGCTCCGGCGCCGCGAACGTCGGCGTGCTCTTCGACCCGGCGCATTTCCACTCCACGCCGACGAAGACCGAGCACATCACGGCCGACACGATCGGCTGGATCAAGCACGTGCACGTGGACAACATGCCGGCGACGCCGGCCGAGACCACCGACTGCAACACGGCGCGCGTGCTGCCCGGCGACCCGCGCGGCTGCTACGACCTCGTGGAGCTGTTCGGCCGGTTCGAGCGCCTCGGCTACCGCGGCAACTACGCGATCGAGATGTTCAACGCCGAGTTGTGGGCGCTGCCGCCGGCCGAGGCCGCGAAGCGCATGTTCGACGCGATGCAGAAGGTCTTTTCGAAACTCCCATGAGCACCCCCGCCCGTACCCGCACCGGTGGATTTCCCATCGGCCTCCGCCTCACCGGCGAATTTGCCAAGGCCCCCGTCGCCGACACCGCGACCTGGGCCGCGGCCCACGGCTTCGGCTGCGTCGACATCTGGGCCAGCCACCTCGCCGCCGTGCCCGCCTGGCGCGCGGGCGGCCTGGCCGTCGGCACGATGGACCTCTTTGGCCCGGAGTGGACCGGCATGCTGTCCGCCGACGCCGGCCGCCGCCGCGCGACGGCCGCGCTCGGCGTGCAGAACATCCGCGCCGCCGCCGCGGCCGGGGTGAAGCTGTTCTTCATCGTGATGCTGGCCGAGGACGAGAAGCTGCCGCGCAAGGAGACGTTCGGCTACATGGTCGAGACCTACGGCGCGCTCCGCGACGTGCTCGCGGCCACCGGCACCAAGCTCTCGATCGAGGGCTGGCCGGGCTGCAACGCCCAGTGCTGCAATCCCGAGTCGTACCGCGCGTTCCTCAAGGAGATGAACTCCCCGCAGTACGGCATCAACTTCGACCCCTCGCACCTGATCCGCATGGGCATCGACCCGCTGCGGTTCGTCAACGAGTTCGCGCCGCACGTCGTGCACGTGCACGGCAAGGACACGTTCATCGACCCGGAGCGCCTCTACAACATCGGCACCGAGCAGGCGGGCGTGTTCGCCGAGGGCCTGCCGTGGGGCGGCTACTTCTGGCGCTACACGATTCCCGGCGCCGGCCAGGCGCCGTGGACGAAGCTGCTCACGACGCTGCAGTCCGCCGGCTTCCGCGGCCATGTGTCCATCGAGCTCGAGGACGTGAACTACAACGGCACCCTCGAGGGCGAGCGCCGCGGATTCATCGCCTCGCGGGACTTCCTGAAGTCGGTGTAGACTGGGCCAGTTGAGGCGAGTTGAAAGGTCAGGGTTGAAAGTTGAACACTGGGTGCCCGGCCGTTCACCGGCACCCAGCCATGTAGGGCGGGGTCGCCGACCCCGCCACGCTCGCTCCCCTTGAACGTTGAGCGTTGAATGTTGAGCGCCTGCCCTCCGAAGCCGTGGCGAAGGAGGGTTGAGCGTTCGCCCGCCTCCGTGCTTGTCGCCCATCCTCATTCCTTCACGCTCCGACCGTGCCCCGCGCCCCTCTGTCCGTGATGCTCGGCCTGCTGCTGCCTTGGTGCGGCGCGACCCTGCGCGCGGCCGGCGACGCCGACGTGGCGGCGGCGTGGGAGCTCGTGGCGCGACACCTTCCGACCGACGCGCAGGCGCGGCTCGGTGCCACGACCGGCGGCGGGCGCGAGGCCGCGTTCGCGGCGGCGGTGGTGCTGCTGGACCGTCCCCCGGTCACCGACGCCAAGCTCACGACGGCCGCCGCACAGCTGGCCGACCTGGCGCGCGGCGACGACGAGATCGCGGCGGCCGCGGGCTACCTCGAGGCCCGGCTCTACCAGGCGCATTTTTTCTCGCCCGATCCCGCGCGCGCGGCGCGCGCCTACGCCGCGCTGGCGGCGCGGCAGCCGCATAGCCCCTGGGCCCAGCTCGGGCTCGTGAAGCTGGCGCTCCTCCGGCTCTACGTCCTGCCGGAACCCGCGTCGCCCGCGGCGCGCGTGGCGGCGGCGGAGGCGCTGCTGGCACAGGTGGAGATCCCCGCGCTGCAGCGCGACCTGCACCTCGTGCTCGGACGCGGCCGGCTGTTCTTCCAGCTGCCCGGCGTGCTGCCGCACCTGCTGGCGGCCGACCGCATCGGCGGGCTCGCGGGCACGGTTCGCTCGGACCTGCAGCTGCAGATCGCCGAGCTCTCGCGGCGTGCCGGCGAACCGGCGCAGGCCCGGCGCTACTTCAAGGCGTTCCTCGCGGAGAATGAAGTCGACCCGCGCGTCTACACCGTGCGCGCCCGCCTCGCGGAGATGGCGGGAAAGGAAGGCACCCCATGAGACGCCATCCGCTGCGCCGGGGCCTGCTCCTGCTCTTCGTCGCCTATCTCGGCGCGACTTACTGGGTGTTCACCCGCTCGGCGCCGCTGGTGGCGTCGCGGCCCGTGACCCTCCGCCTGGCGCACTGGCAGATTGAAAAGGGCCCGCCCGACGGACTCGCCGCGGTGATCCGGCGCTATGAGGAGCTCAATCCGCGCGTCCGGGTCGAGACGGTGGCCGTGCCGTCGTCCATCTACCGGCAGTGGCTGCGGACGAACCTCACCGGGGGCACCGCGACGGATCTCATCGAGTTCGCGTACTGGGTCGGCGGGGTGGACGACGTGCCCGTGCGGTACTTCGAGCCGCTGACGCGCGCCATGGATGCGCCCAATCCCTACAACCGCGGCACGTCCCTCGAGCGCGTGCCGTGGCGGCACACATTCTCCGACAGCCTGTACACCATGCTCAGCCAGAGTCCCGAGGTCGGCCAGATCTACGGCGTGACCCTCTCGCAGGGCAGCAGCCGCCTGTTCTGCAACCGCGAGCTGCTGCGGGCGATCACCGGGTCCGTTGAGCCGCCGCGCACCTTCATCGAGTTCCGCCGGCTCTGCGCGCAGGCCGCCGAGTACGCGCAGCGGACCGGCCGCCCGCTGCACCCGCTCGCGGGCTCGCGCAGCAACGCGCGGTGGCTGATGGAAATGCTCATGCAGGGCTGCGTCACGGGCCTGAACCTCGAGCTGGACCGCGACGGCTTCCTCGACCGCAACGCGTACCAGGTGCTCGGGGATTACCTGCAGGGCCGCTGGGATTCCCGCCGGCCGGAGCTGCGGGCCGCGTACGCGCTGCTGCGCGAGGTCAGCCAGCAGATGCGCCCGGGCTTCACCCAGCTCGGGCGCGACGACGCGATCCAGGAGTTCGTGCGCGGCGAGGCGCTGTTCATCTTCTCGGGCACCTATGACGCCACCAGCCTCCGGCGCCTGGCGGCGTTTCCCGTCGAGGTGATGCACGTGCCGCAGCTGACCCAGGACGACCCCGTGGTCGGCCCGTACATCCGCGGGCCGTTCCTCGAGGGGCTGCTCGGCACGAGCCTGGAGATCTATCTCAACAAGGACAGCCGGCACAAGGAGGAGGCCCTGGATTTCCTGCGCTTCCTCACGAGCGTCGAGGGCGGGACGCTCTTCACGGCCCACAGCGGGTGGCTGTCGGCCATCCGCGATGTCCCCGCCGCGCCGGAAATCGAGGTGCAGCGCGCCACGGCCAACGGCTACTACACCGGCATCTTCTACATGGGGATCGGCCCGAACACCCTGCAGTCCTTCAACCAGAACCTCCACCTGCTCGTGGGCCCGCAGGGCAGCGTGGACCGGTTTGTCGAGGCCCTCGAGGCCGGACAGCGGCAGCAGGTCAGCGACGACCTGCGCCTCGACATTCACAACCGGCTCACCGGCGAGCGCGGCGTGGATGCCGAAATCGCCGCGCTGGGCGGGCTCGACCGGCTGCGCGGGTCCAACCCGGAACGATCCGACCGGCTCCTGGCCCTGGCCTCCAACCAGACGATCGCCGAGATCAAGGTCTACGAGTCCGAGTGGATCCTCCTGCGTCACGGCGTCCGCTCGGACGGACCGTGACGCCGGCCCCGCCCGCTCACTAAGCGAGGCCCGGCGCGGGGGTTAGCATCTACCGGAATTCCGGTAGTCAGGGCCTTCGTAAATAATATGCGAATGTCACAGGCTTCCGGACGCCCAAGTGATGGGCGCCCGCTTTCACTGACAAGCCCGTCCGTCCCAGGCCTTAACCACCCAGCTAAACCATGAAAGTCCTGCATATTGAGGACAATCCTCAGGACGCCGAGCTGGTGCAGCAGTTGGTGATGGCGGAGTGGCCGGATTGCCAGTTTGCGGTGGTGGAAAGCGAGGCGGCCCTTCGGCACGAGCTGCACCGCGGGGGTCATGACATGATCCTGTCGGATTTCTCGCTGCCGGGCTTCAGCGGCATGGATGCGCTGCGCGTGGCGCAGGAGCTGGCGCCGGGGGTGCCCTTCATCTTTGTCTCCGGCACGATGGGCGAGGACCGGGCCATCGCGGCGGTGAAGTCCGGCGCGCGCGACTATGTGCTCAAGGACCGGATGAAGCGCCTCGTGCTCTCGATGCGCGACGCCCTGCGCGAGTGCGAGGAGCGGCAGGTGCGGGTGGAGGCCGAGAAGATGGTGGCCCAGCAGTCGAACATCCTGAACCGCGCGCGGGAGGGCATCATCATCACCGACATGGAGGGCCGCATCCTCTACTGGAATGCCGGCGCGGAGCGGATCTTCGGCTGGCGCGCGGATGAGGTGATGGGCCGGAAGTCGACCGACCTGCTGCTCGACGCGGAGGAGCGGGCGCAGCTGCTGGCGTCGCGCGAAGCCACCGCGGCGAAGGGCGAATGGCAGGGCGAGCTGCGGCTGCACAATCACCAGGGCAGGCTGGTCTTTCTTGAGCTGCGGCGGTCGCTGGTCTGCGACAGCGAGGGCCGGGCCACCGCGCAGCTCGTGCTCGCGAGCGACATCAGCGAGCGCAAGAGCCTCGAGGAGCAGGTCCAGCGCGCGCAGCGCCTGGAGAACATCGGCCTGCTGGCGGCGGGCATCGCCCATGACCTGAACAACATGCTCGCCCCCGTGCTGCTGGCCGTGCCGATGCTGCGCCTGTCGGCGATCGACGACACCAGCCGCCGGCTCCTCGCCACGCTGGAGTATAGCGCCGAGCGCGGGACGGCGCTCGTGCGGCAGATCCTCGGCTTCGCGCGCGGTGTCGGCGGCGAGCCCCAGCTGGTGCAGATCCGGCACCTGCTCAAGGAAACCGCCAAGTTCATGACGGGCACGTTTCCGCCGAACATCGTCCTCGAGTCGGACTTCGCCGCCGACCTCTGGACCGTCCGGATCAACCCGACCCAGATCAACCAGGTCCTGCTCAACCTCTGCGTGAACGCCCGCGACGCCATGCCGCAGGGCGGCACGCTGCGCCTGCGGGCGGAGAACTGCCGGGTGGGCGACGAGGCCGCGATGGCGATCGAGGGCGGCCGGCCCGGCGCCTTCCTCGTGCTCGAGGTCGCGGACACCGGCACCGGCATCGCGCCCGAGGTGATGGAGCACATGTGGGAGCCGTTCGTGACGACCAAGGGGGCGGGGCAGGGCACCGGCCTCGGCCTGTCCACGGTGCGCGGCATCGTGAAGAACCATTTTGGGTTCATCGAGCTCCGCACCGCGGTCGGGCAGGGCACGTCGTTCCGCGTCTACCTGCCCGCGGCGGAGGGCACCATCGAGGAGCCGATCCGGCCCACCACGCCGCCGCTGCCGCGCGGCCGGGGCGAGCACATCCTCGTGGTGGATGATGAGGAGCCGATCCGCGACGTGATCGCGGCGATCCTCCGCCAGCACGGCTACCGCGTGACCACGGCGGCGGACGGCGCGGAGGCCACGGCCTGCTTTGCGCGGCTGGCGAGCGAGATCCATCTTGTCGTGCTCGACTACCACATGCCCAACCTCAGCGGGGCGGTGCTGGCCAAGGTGCTGCAGCACATCAACGCGGAGGTGCGCATCCTGATGGTGAGCGGGCTGACCCGGACCGGCGAGCCGGGCCGGGCCGCAAAGCCGGACGACTACGCGGGATCGTTCCTGCTCAAGCCCTTCAAGCCCGAGACGCTGCTGCGCCGCGTGCAGGAGCTGCTGATGTCGCGGCAGACGGCGGTTTTCCCGCCGTAATTTTTCCCCTTACTGCGCCGGGGTGGGGGCGGACGAACGCCAAACGCCCAACGCCGAACATTGCACGCCGAAGTTCATTCCGGCGCGCGGCCAGGCCGCGGACGATTCTTCGGCGTTGGACGTCCGGCGTTGGACGTTCGGCGTTCGCCCGACGGCCTTCACGCCGCCGCCGTCGCCGTCTGCATCGGCGTCTCCAGCAGCGTGCGGCGCAGGTCCTGCAGCCGCACGGGCTTGCTCACGAACTCGTCCATGCCGGCGGCGAGGCAGACGTCGCGGTCGGACGCGGAGGCGCTGGCGGTCATCGCGACGATGCGCGGCCGGCGTCCGACCGGCCAGCGGGCGCAGATTTCCCGGGCGGCGGCGGGGCCGTCCATCTCGGGCATCTGCATGTCCATCAGGATGAGGTCGTACGCCTTCTCCTCGACGGCGGCGATGGCCTCGCGGCCGTTGCCGGCGAAGTCGGCCTGGTAGCCCAGCCGCTGCAGCATGAGCTTCGCCACGCGCTGGTTCACGGTGTTGTCCTCGGCGATGAGGATCGTGAGCGGGTGGCTGTGGCCGAGCGTCTCGCCCGAGGCCCCCGGGTCGAGCGGGATGGCGCGCTGCGGCCGGCGCCCGTGGAAGACGTCGACGAGCAGGTTGAACAGCGCCATGGGCTTCACCGGCTTGCTGGCGCAGGCGGCGTTCCCCAGCGCGGCCGGGGCGACGGAGTGGCCGAGCGATGTGAGCAGGATGATCGGCAGCTCCGCGGCGCTGCGGTGCTGGCGGATCGCGGCGGCGAGCTCGTGGCCGTTCATGCCCGGCATCTGGAGGTCGAGGATGGCCGCGTCGAACGGCTCGCCCTGCGTGATCCGCGCGAGCGCCTCGGCGCCGGAGGCGACGCTGCTCGGCAGCAGGCCCCAGGAGCCGAGCTGCAGGCAGAGGATGCGGCGGTTGGTCGCGTTGTCGTCCACGATCAGGATGCGGCGGTTGTTGATCTCCGCCGGGCCGTCCAGCGTGCTCGGCAGCTCCAGCGGCGCCGGCGCGACCGTGATCTCGAAGGCGAACGTGCTGCCGCTGCCCGGCACGCTCTCGACCCAGATGCGGCCGCCCATGAGCTCGACGAGCCGCTTGCAGATCGCGAGGCCCAGGCCGGTGCCGCCGTAAAGTTTCGTGGTCGAGGCGTCGACCTGGCTGAAGGACTTGAACAGGCGGTCGAGCCGGTCCGGCGGGATGCCGATGCCCGAGTCGCGCACGGCGATGGTGAGCTTGACGGTGCCGTCGGGGAGGAAGTCGGCGACGCCGATGTTGAGGAAGACCTCGCCGCTGGCGGTGAACTTCACGGCGTTGCCGAGCAGGTTGACGATGACCTGGCGCAGGCGGGTGACGTCGCCCAGCACCGACGGCGGCGCGTCGACGTCGATCCAGTAGAGCAGGTCGATCTTCTTCTCGGTGGCGCGCGCGGCGAGGACGTCGATGGACGTCTCCACGCACTCGCGCAGGTCAAAGGCGGCGCACTCGAGCTCGAGGTGGCCGGACTCGATCTTCGAGTAGTCGAGGATGTCGTTGATCAGCCCGAGCAGCGAGTCGCTGCTCGAGCGGATCGTCTCGGCGAACTCCTTGATCTCGCCCGTGGGCTTGGTCTCGAGCAGCAGGCCGCTCATGCCGATGATGGCGTTGAGCGGCGTGCGGATCTCGTGGCTCATGTTGGCGAGGAACTCCGACTTCGCCTGCGTGGCGGCGGCGGCGTCCTGCGCCAGGGCCTCGGCGTGCGCGGCCGCGGCCTTGAGCTGGGCGTTCAGCTGCTCGGCCTCGTCCCGCGCCCGGGCGATCTGGACCTGCGCCCGGCGCTCCTCGGTGATGTCCCACGTGACGCCGACCACGCGCTGCGGCTGGCCCGCGGCGTCGCGCCGCACGCGGCAGCGGGCGCGGAGCGTGCGCTCCTCGCCGTCGGGGCGGACCACGCGGAAGCTGGTGTCGACCGAGTTGAGGTCGGTCAGCGCCTGGCGGAACATGCGCTTGAGCGTCGGCCGGTCGCCCGGGTGCACGGACTTGATCCAGGCCGAGCGGGTCCCGTTGAACTGGTCCGGCCGGAGCCCGTGGTGGGCCAGCGTGCGCTCGTCCATCAGCACCTTCTGCTGGGACACGTCGTAGTCCCAGATCCCGATGCCGCCCGACTCGGCGGCCAGCTGCAGGCGCTCGGTGAGGGCCTGCAGGCGGAGTTCCTGGAGCTTGCGGACGCTGTGGTCCTGGAGCGAGCTGCGCAGGCCGAGGATGCGGCCGGACTTGTCCCGGATCAGCTTGTCGCTCAGCAGCACGTCGATCCGGGCGCCGTCCTTGCGGATGAAGCGGCGCTCGAAGAAGTGTCCCGGGGGCAGGTCGCCGGCGAGCTTGCCGCGCACGGCCTCGGCCGCCTCCTCGCGGTTCTCGACGAAGTCGGCGGCGATGCGCCCCAGCATCTCCTCCTCGGTGTAGCCCAGCAGCTCGAGCTCGGTGCGGTTCACCCGCACGATCCGGCCCTCGCCGTCGAGCTCATGGTAGCCGGCCGGGGCGTTGTCAAACAGCTCGCGGAAGCGCTCCTCGCTCTCGCGCAGGGTCTCCTCCTGCCGCTTCTGGGCAGTGATGTCCGTGTGCGCGCGCCGGTAGCCGGTGATGCGGCCATGCTCGTCGCGCAGCGTCGCGATGGTGCTCTGCAGCCAGTAGTAGGAACCGTCCTTGGCCCGGTTGCAGATCTCGCCGGACCAGGTGCCGGAGCGGGCGACGGCGGACTCGAGGTCCTGCCAGAACACCGGCGGGTGATAATCGGAGCGCAGCATGCGGTGGTGCTGCCCGAGCAGCTCGCGGGCGGCGTAGCCGCTGACGCGGCAGAAGGACGCGTTGACGTAGACGATGCGGCCCTCGGCGTCGGTCTCGGACACGAGCGCGTGCTGGTCGAGCACCTGCTTCTGGCCCTGGAGGCGGGCGAGGGCGGCGCTCAGCTGCCGCTCGGCGGCGAGGCGGTCGCGGTCGCCGACGCGCAGCCAGTGCCAGAGCAGCGGCGCGGCCAGCGCGATCATCGCGACCGCGTGGATGAGCAGCGCCGCGTGCGTGCTCATGGGCGAGAACTGGCTGAGCGTGAAGCCGATCAGGGTCTCCGCCAGGAGCATGCCCAGCAGCGCGCGCAGAAACAGGCGCATGGGCGGGTACGTGGCGGGAGGTCGGGCCATGTCCACCTATCGGCTCAGGGCTCCAGCGCTTTAGGTGCATTGCCGGCGGTCGGGGCGGGGCGAGAAATCGTCAAAAACTGCGAAAGTTCGCCGGATCCGCGCCGATGGAACGCGTGCATCCCATGATTGCGGACTCCACCATGCCGAGTTTGAGCGCGTTCACCCCCGAGGACATCGTGCGGGAGGTGCGGCACCTGCCGTCGGCCCCCAAGGTGCTGCCGCGGCTCAAGCAGCTCCTGACGGATGGCAACTCCGCGATGCACGAGATCGTGGCCCTGATCCGCCTCGACCCCGGCATCGCCGCGCGGGTCCTCCAGGTGGGCAACAGCGCCTTCTTCAGCAAGGGCGTACGCTGCTTCACGGTCGAGGAGGCCGTGCAGCGGGTGGGGTACGACGAGATTTACGAGCTGGTCGCCTACGCGGTGGCCTCGCAGGTGCTGGTCCGGCCGCTCGCGGTCTACGGGGTGGAGGCGGACACGCTCTGGACGAACTCCGTGGCGTGCGCGCTGGCGGCGGAGACGCTCGCGATGCGCACGAACCAGGACCGCAACGTCGCGTACACGATCGGCCTGCTCCATGCCGTCGGCATGGTGGCGATCGACGAGTGGGCGCTGCACCACGCGCCGGCGCTCGTGCTGCGCCACGCGGGCTTCCCGCGCGAGGCGACCGAGGCCGAGCGGGCCGTCTTCGGCTTCACGCAGGCGGAGGCCGGCTCGGCGCTGCTGCGCCACTGGAATTTTCCCGCGGCCATGTCGGACCCGCTCCGCTGGCAGTACACGCCGCGCGCGTCGCCCGGCCAGGCCCGCATGGCGAGCCTCCTGCTCGCCGCGAAGTG
This sequence comes from uncultured Opitutia bacterium, assembly GCA_903825285.1. Lineage (GTDB taxonomy): Bacteria > Verrucomicrobiota > Verrucomicrobiia > Opitutales > Opitutaceae > Opi-474. The sequence goes on from CAIJZY010000014.1 coordinate 228,685, forward strand.
GCTGCGCTCCGCGGTCTGCTGCGAACCCCGGCAGCGGCCGGCGCTCCCGGACCCGGCGCAGCTCCAGCCGCTCGGGATCAACCCGCTTTCCCTCCAGGGCGTCGTGCCCGAGATCGAGCTGCGGCTCGCGGACGTGAGCTCCCTGCTCGACGTCGACTCGGGGTCCAAAGGCAGCCGGCCGCAGTTTCCCACGCCGGACTGGACCTGGCGGGGTTGAGCAATTCGGCGGGAATTTCCCGCGGGCATCCCAGGCTGGCCCAGGACCAGCCGCGCCCGGCCTACGAGCAGCGCGAGTAGATCTTCTGCAGCATCGCGGCGGCCGGCACCACGGGCGTGGCGGGCGCGCCCGCCTCGGTGGCGGGACGGCTGAGGCTGCAGCGGAGCAGGAGCTGCTCGTTTTCCTTGTCGAGCTGGAGAATCTGGAGGATCCGGGCGCGGGTCTTCTCGAGGCCGGCCTGGAGGGAGGTGTCGCGGGCCGACGTGGCGGGCAGGGCGCGCAGCGCGGCGAGGGACTGGTCGAGCTTGTCCAGGAGCGCCCGCTTGCGCGCGAGGAGGGCCTCGTCGGGCGAGCGCTGGTGCTGGCGGAGGAAGCGGTTCTCATCGAGCACGCACTGGTGGATCTCGTCGCACAGCTGCTGGTGCTGCTGGAGGATGGTCGTCTGGTTCATGGGTGGGAGGCCGGGGTGGCGGTGGCCATGGGAACCGGCTGCCGGCCGGTGGTGGTTTCGAAGATGCTGGCAACCTGGCGGTGGAGCGAGTCATTCCAGTCGAGATGGCCCATGCGCCAGGCGGCCATGCGGCCGAGCTCGGCGAGCTCCGGGGCGGCGTTCGCCTTGGTGGCGTCGACGATGCTCTGGTAGGTGGCGTGGGCGCGCTCCACATTGCCCAGCCGCTCGTGGCAGAGGGCGATCTGGTAGGTCACCGGCAGCCGCCAGGCCGGGTCGTCCGACACGGCGGCCAGGCCGGCGTAGATGGCCAGGGCGTTCAGGGTGTCGCCGTGCTCGAAGAAGTCGTTCGCGAGCTGGTTGCCCGTGCGCCGCTGCCAGTAGGCCCAGCGCCGCGGGTCGCCGGTCATGCGCGACCGCTCCGTGCGGAGCAGGTCGAGGGTGGCGGCCAGCGCCTCCTGCGGGCGGTTCAGCGTGCGCAGGCTCACGGCCAGCAGGTAGCGCGCCTCGGGAATGTTGTCGTCGTCCGGCGACTGCGCGAGGAACGCGCGCAGCGTCTCGACGGCGCCCTCGTGGTCGCCCTGCAGGCTGAGCGAGTAGGCGGCCTTGAACTGGGCGCGGGCCCGGTCCGCCGGCGCGAGGTCGAGCAGGCGCAGCCGCGAGAAGAACTTCCCGGCCTCGGCGAACTCGCCCGCCTGGAAGTGCGTCTCGGCGATCTCGAACTGCGCGGTCTTCGCCAGCTGCTGGTAGCGGTCGAAGCCCTCGGACGGCAGCTTGAGCGTGGAGTTGATCACGCTGTAGAAGCGCGCGATCGCCAGGTGGTAGGAGCCCATCGAGCGCAGCGTGCGGCCGAGTTCCAGCAGCGCGTCGGGCGTGCGCTCGTCGCCGGGATACTCCTGCAGGTACTTCTCGTAGATCGCGGCGGCCTTGGTCAGCGCGCCCTGGCGGCGGTGCATGCGCGCCAGCCCGAGCAGGGCCGACTTGGTCGCGTACGGCACCGCGGGTCGCGCGGCGAGGACCTGGCGGAAGGCGATCTCCGCCGAGTCGTAGTCGCCGCGGTCGGTCAGGCGCGTGCCGAGGTTCAGCAGGCCGTGGATCTCATCCTCCGCGTGCGCCTTGGCCGGATGGCCGGGGACCGCCGCCGGCTCCCCGGCGGCCAGCCACCCTCCGCCCACCGGACCGGTGAGCAGAAGGCAGGCGAACAGGCGGAGGCATCCGGACGTCGGGCGGCGGGGAGGGATCATTGCTGGGTTTCGGTGTAGGTGGCGGAGCTGGGGGCCAGCGTCGCCGGCGCGGCCGGCGTGCGCGGGACGGGCACCACGACGGTCACGTCGCGGGGCCCGGTCGCGGAGCCGGGGATCTGGAAGAACGGCAGGAAGTCCTCGGGTCGGACCTGCGGGTGGATTTCATCGGGCAGGATGGGCGTGGGCGCCGGCTTGTCCGATTTGTCCGGGCTGGCCGACTCCCCGCGCGCCGAATTCGGCGCGAACGGCGGGGCGCTGTGCACCACCGTGGACTGCGCGGCGGCGGCGTTGGCAAGGGCCACGGAGGATTCCGTCATGCTCAGCGCCGGCTGCGGCGGGGCCGCGGCCGGGGGCCGGGACACCAGGTCGGGCGGCGGCGCCACCTCGGCGAAGCGCAGGGGCGGGGCGCCGAGGACCGGCAGGTAGGCGTTGGGTTCGTGTTCGGGGCAACCCGAGGGCAGGCCCAGGCCGTCCTGCAGCCTGAGGGCGGCAGAAAGGGGCTTGGGCGCAAGGAACGGCAGGATGAGCGCCAGGCAGTGCAATGCCCGGCGTCCGCCCGTCGACCCATGCGATGGTTCGCGGTGATTCATTTCGTGGAAGACATTCCATGTTAATGGATGGTCATGATTCGGCCCGGAGCCATATCGGCTCAGCCGGACCGGATCTGAAACGGAATCTCCCGCCGGAACCTTACGCCGCGCCGGGTGGAGGGGCGTCGAGGATCGCACGCAGCCGGCGGCCCAACTCGTCGAGCGTGTAGGGCTTCTGGAGGAAGTCGCGCTGGCCCAGGTGCTGGAAATCGGCCCGGGTCTCCGGGGTGATGTGGCCGCTGATGACGAGCACCTTGGTGCGCGGCCGGCAGAGGCGGATGACCTTCATGACCTGCAGGCCGGACGCGCCGGGCATGTTGAGGTCGAGCAGGACCATGTCGAAGGCGCGCGTCTGGTCGCTGATGATGTCGATGGCCTCGTGGCCGGTGGCGGCCGTGGCGGCCTGGTACCCCTTGCGCCGGAAGGTCCGGACCAGCAGGTCGCGGAGGGAGTCCTCGTCGTCCACGATCAGCAGCGACTCGGTGCCGGTGGGGAAGTCGCCGTTGACGGACGCGGCCGGCGCCACGGTGGCGCTGACGGCCAGGGGCAGGAAGACGCTGAAGGTGCTGCCGGCGCCCGGGGCGCTGTCGACCTCGATCGCCCCCTGGTGGCTCTCGACGATCCCGTAGACGACGGCGAGGCCGAGGCCCGTGCCCTGGTTGCCCTGCTTGGTGGTGAAGAACGGCTCGAAGATCCGCGCCCGCACCTCGGGGCTCATGCCCGTGCCGGTGTCGCTGATCCGCAGGCAGGCGTAGCTGCGGCCGGCGACCGCGTGGTGGCTCCGGAGCTCCCCGACGTGCACCGTGGTGGCCAGGGTGATGACGCCGCCGGTCGGCATGGCGTCGCGGGCGTTCACGCACAGGTTCAGGATGATCTGCTGGAGCTGGTTCTGGTCGGCCAGCAGCGGCGGCAGCCCGGCCAGCAGTTCCAGGTTGAAGGTGACCGTGCGGGGGAAGGTCTCGGCGAGCAGCTTGACCAGGTCGCGCACGAGCTGGTTGAGGTCCACGGCGGCGAACCGGACCTCGGCCTTGCGGCTGAAGGTGAGGATCTGCCGGACCAGCCCGCCCGCCCGCTGCGCGGCCGTGCGGATCTCGCGCAGGCTCTTCTGGAGCACGGCGGCGTCGGCGCTGCCCTGCAGGCAGAACTCGGCATAGCCGTTGATGATCGCCAGCAGGTTGTTGAAGTCGTGCGCGATGCCGCCGGCCAGCGTGCCGAGGCTCTCCATCTTGTGCGCCTGCCGCAGGTCGTGCTCGAGCTTCTTGCGCTCCGTGATGTCCTCCCGGAGGCAGAGGTAATTGGTGATCTCGCCGGCCGGGCTGCGGAGGCAGGAGACCTTCACGGACTCCCACACGGTTCCGCCGTCGCCGCGCCGCGTGGCCAGCTCGCCGCGCCACTCGCCGCCCGAGCGCACCGCCTGCCAGAACTGCTCGTAAGAGGCCTGGTCCGGATGGCCGTCGCGCAGCACCTCGATCCGCCGGTCGAGCAGGTCCTCCAGCGTGTGGCCGCTCACGGCCGTGAACTTCGGATTCACATACTGCGGGTGGCCCTCGAGATCCGTGATCACGATCGCCACCGGCGACTGCTCGACGGCGCTGGACAGCCGGTGGAACTGCTCCTCGGCCAGCCGCTGCCGCGTGATGTCGCGGCCCGTGGCGCGGATGGCTGTCAGCTGCCCCGCGGGGTCGCGCAGCGCGACCTCCTCCCAGGCATACCACCGGATGCCGCGTGGCGTGACCCAGCGGTGCTCGCAGGTCGCGCGGTGCGGCGGGAGCCGGAGCTCCGCGAGCGTGCCGGGCAGCGCCGCGGCGTCGTCGGGATGGAGAAAGTCGGTGACGAGCGCCCCGGGGAGCTGCTCGACCGGCCGGCCGAACTTGCGCGCGAAGGCCGCGTTGGCGGCGAGGATGCGCCCCACCGCGTCGCGGCAGTACACCGGGTCGGCGCTGGCCTCCCACGGCCCGAGCCAGGAGTCGGTCGCGCCGGCGGCGTCGCTGAGGGTGGCGGGCATCGGGGTGGGCATGGGCGGGCGGGCGCCGGGCTCAGAGCAGGCCCTGCAGCACGTTGGGCAGGCGCTGGAGCGAGTTGGCGATCGACGCGCGGGCGAGCATGTTCTCGGGGCCGTCAGCGCCGTAGAGGATGTTCCAGCCGTCGAGCTCGAGCCAGGCGTCGGCGACCACGGGCTCGATCTGCTCGAAGCCGCCGCCGATGCCGGTGTGGCGCACAAGGTAGTCGGCCACCTGCACACCGGCCGCGAACAGCCGGTGGCGCGGCGCGCGCGCCGGCTCGTGGTGGTACCGCACGGCCATGATGATCTCCTCGGCGAGCTGGTGGCGCTCCAGGTAGTGCGCGCCGATGCGGCCGTGGTCCCAGCCGATGAGCTCGCGCTCGAGGCGGCACACCGCCGCGGGATCGCGCGCCGGCGTGGCCAGCAGCACGGCCAGCTCCTGGGGGAAGGCGTACGCCATCACGACCTTGCCGACGTTGTGGAGCAGGCCGACCAGGTAGTCCGTGTCGTCGTCGGTCGGCAGCGCGGTCGAGGCCAGGATCTCGCGGCAGAGGATCGCGGTGCCGATGCTGTGCGTCCACAGCTCCTTCCACGGCAGCCCGGGCGACGCGTTCGACTGGAACTGCTCAAGCTCCTCCAGCACGGGCGTCGCGATGGACAGCTCGCGAATCTGCCGCAGGCCGAGGAAGAACACGGCCTCCTCGATGTTGTTCACGCGCGCGGACAGGCCGAAGAAGACCGAGTTCACCAGCCGCAGCAGCCGCGCCGACAGCGACGGGTCGCGCCGGATGATCTCCGCGATCTGCGAGTTCAGGCTGCTCTCGGAGTGGATCAGCTCGCTCAGCGCGCGGTTGATGCTCTGGAGCGAGGCCAGTTTTGGGCACGCGTCGATCCGACGCTTGATTTCGGATTCGGCGTAGGGCGCGGCGGGGGCGGTGGGAGTGGGAAGGGCGACGGGCATGCGGAAAGATCGGACCCGGCCGCATGGATGAGGCGGAGCCGGGCGTTTCCCTAATCGGACGCCCCGGGAGGGGCTTGAGGACGATTACTTACGGAAACCCCCTGCGGCCGCGCGGACTCGCCGTCGGCGTTTTTACGACACTTTGGCCGTTTAACCCTTAAGCGCCCGCGCGGTTGCGCCGACTGCTCTGGGGAGAATCCTTCACGTGCAGCCCGTCAAACTCCAGCGTCTCCTCCATGAGACGGCGACCCATCTCCAAGCCGGCCGGCTGGAGGCCGCCGCGCGGCTGTGCGCGCAGGCGCGGACCCAGGCGCCGCGGGACGCCGGCGTCCTCGGCCTGTCCGGCCTCGTCGCCCTCCAGCAGGAGAAATTCGCCGACGCGGCCACCTGGCTGGGCAGCGCCGCCCGGCTGCAGCCGCGCTCCTCCGCGGTGCACCTGCGGCTCGGGTTCGCGCTGGCCAAGCTCGGCCGCCACGAGGACGCCGAGCCCGCCCTGCGCGCCGCGCTCGCGCTCGCGCCGGGCGACGCCGAGGTCTGGGACACGCTCGGCTATGTGCTGAAGGCCCGCGGCCAGCTGGACGAGGCCATCCGCGCCCACCGCTGCGCGGTCGAGCTCAAGCCGGGCCGCGCGCACAGCTGGTACAATCTCGGGCATGCGCTCCTTTTCGCCGGCCGGGCCACCGAGGCGCTGGCCTGCCACGAGCGCGCCTTGGCCGCCGAGCCGGCCTTCGCCAAGGCCCATTACGGCCGGGCGCTCGCCCTGCAGCAGAGCCACCGCCTGCCCGAGGCCGTGGCCGCGTTCGCCGAGGCGCTGCGCGCCGAGCCGGGCAACCACGCCGCCCGCAGCTACCGGCTCCTCGCCCTCAACTATCTCGACGGCTGCCCGCGCGAGGGCCTCTTCGCCGAGCACGCCAACTTCGGCGCGGCCGTCGGCGCGCCCGCCGCCGAGCCGGTGCTGTCGCACGCACCCAAGCCCGGCCGGCGCCTGCGCGTCGCCTTCCTCTCGCCCGACCTGCGCGAGCACTCCGTCGCCTATTTCCTCGAGCCGCTGCTGGCCCACCTCGATCCCGGCCGCTTCGAGACGGTGCTTTACCACGACCACTTCATCACCGACGCCACCTCGGAGCGGCTGCGCGCGCACGCCACGCTGTGGCGCAACTTCGTCGGCCAGCCCGCCGCCGCGGTCGAGGCCGTCATCCGGGCCGACGCCCCGGACGTGCTCGTCGACCTCGCCGGCCACACCGGGCTCAACCGCCTGCCGCTCTTCGCCCGCCGGCTCGCGCCCGTGCAGATCAGCTATCTCGGCTACCCGAACACCACGGGGCTGCGGGCAATGGACTACCGCCTGGTCGACGCCGTGACCGATCCCGTGGTGGATGGTGACAGCGGCCACACGGAGAAGCTGGTGCGCTTCGCCCCGACGGCCTGGGCCTACCAGCCCCCGGCGGCGGCGCCCGAGCCCGCGTCCCGGCCCGCCGCGGCCGGCGCCCCCGTGACGTTCGGCTGCTTCAACAATTTCGCCAAGGTCACTGACACCACGCTGGCCGCCTGGGGCCGGCTCCTCGCCACGGTGCCCGGCTCCCGGCTCCGGCTCAAGGCCACCGGGCTGGGCGAGCCCGCCATTGCCACGGACGTCCGCGCGCGGCTCCAGCGCGCCGGCCTCGTGCCCGACCGGGTCGACCTGATCGAGCGCACGGAGACCGTGGCCGAGCACCTGGCCCTGTACCACGGGGTCGATGTCGCCCTCGACACCTTCCCGTACCACGGCACGACCACGACCTGCGAGGCCCTGTGGATGGGCGTGCCGGTCGTGACGCTGGCCGGCGACCGTCACGCGGCGCGGGTCGGCGCGAGCCTGCTGCGCGCGGTGGGGCATCCCGAGTGGATTGCCGCGACATGGGACGACTATCTCCACATTGCCGCGGACCTCGCGCGCGATCCCGCCCGCCTGGCGGCGGCGAGCCGCGATCTCCGCGCCGACCTGCGCGCCTCGCCGCTGCTGGACCATGCCGCCCAGGGCAGCCGGTTCGCCGCGGCGCTGCGCGCGTGCTGGGTGGAGTGGTGCGGCCGGACCGCCGCCTGAACCGATGCCGCCCGCCAAGCTCCAGTCGCTCCTGCAGACGGCGGTGGCCCACCACCGTGGCGGCCGCCTGGCCGAGGCCGAGCAGCTCTACGCCCGCGTGCGGGCCGCGGCCCCGGCGAATTTTGACGCGCTGCACCTGTCCGGCCTCCTCGCGGTCCAGCAGGGCCGCTGGACGGATGGGGCGGGCCTGCTGCGGCGCGCACTCAAGCTCAACCCGCGATCGGCCCTGGCCGAAATGCGGCTCGGGCTGGCGTGCGCGGGCGCGGGTGACGCGGCCGCGGCCGCGTCACACCTGCAGGCCGCCGTGGACCGCGAACCCACGCTCGCCGAAGGCTGGTGTCACCTCGGCGTGGCCCTGCGCTCCCTCAGCCGGCCCGCGGACGCCCGCGCCGCCTACGCCCGCGCGCTGGCGCTCAAGCCCGACTACGCCGAGGCGCACGACCGCCTCGGCGCGCTCGTGAGCGAGACGGAGGGTTTCGCCGCCGCGGTGCCGCACTTCCGGCGGGCGGTCGAGCTGCAGCCGGACCATCTGACGGGCTGGGCCAACCTCGGCGCCGCGCTCGCCCAGGCCGGCGCGCCCGCGGAGGCGCTGGCCTGCTTTGAGCGGGTGCTCGCGGCGGAGCCCGGCCACGCGCTCGCCCTCACCGGCCGCGCGCTGGTGCATCAGGAGGCCGGCCGCGTGGCCGCAGCCGTCGCGGATTACACGACGGTCCTGGCCGCCCATCCCCGCCACCATGAGGCCCGCAGCGGCCGGCTGCTCGCGCTGCATTACCTCGACGGCGTGAGCCGCGAGGACCTGTTTGCCGATCATGCCGCCTTTGGCACGGTGGTGGGGCTGCAGCCCGCGCCGACGCTGCCGAACCGCCCGGAGCCCGGCCGGCGGCTGCGGGTGGGATTCCTTTCGCCGGACCTCCGCGCGCATTCCGTCGCCTATTTTCTCGAGCCCCTGCTCGCGCACCTCGATCCCGCGCAGTTTGAGCTCTGCCTTTATCATGATCACCCGCGGGTGGATGCCATGTCCGCCAAGCTGCGGCAGCACGCCGCGGTGTGGCGGCACTTCGCCGGCAGCTCCCACGCGGCGGTCGAGTCGGCGATCCGGGCCGATGCGCCGGATGTGCTCTTCGATCTCGCCGGGCACACCGGGCTCAACCGCCTGCCGCTCTTCGCCCGCCGGCTGGCGCCGGTCCAGATCACCTACCTGGGCTACCCCGACACCACCGGCCTGCGCGCGATGGACTACCGCTTCGTTGACGCCATCACGGATCCCGTTGGCGAGGCCGAGGCCGGCCACACCGAGCAACTCGTGCGCTTCGCGCCCACCGCGTGGAGCTACGCCCCGCCAGCCGACGCGCCCGAACCGGCGCCCCCGCCGTGCGTGGCCGGCGCGCCGGTGACGTTCGGGTGCTTCAACAACTTCGCGAAGATCACCGACGTCACCCTCGGCGCCTGGGCCCGCGTCCTGGCCGCCGTGCCGGGCTCCCGGCTGCTCCTCAAGGGGCACGGACTGGACGCCCCGGACTTCGCCGCCGCGCTGCGGCCGCGCCTCGCCGCGGCGGGACTCGACCCCGCCCGCGTCGAGCTCCTCGGCCGCACGTCCGGCCTTGCGGCGCACCTCGCGCTGTATGCGCGCGTGGATGTCGCCCTCGACTCGTCTCCCTACCACGGCACGACCACCACCTGCGAGGCGCTGTGGATGGGCCGGCCGGTTGTCACCCTGCCCGGCGACCGGCACGCGTCGCGCGTCGGTGCCAGCCTGCTCACCGCCGCCGGCCATCCCGAGTGGATCGCGGCGGACTGGGACGACTACGTCCGCCGCGCGGCGGACCTGGCCCGCGATCCCGCCCGGCTGGCGGAGTTGAGCCGGGGGTTGCGCGCCGAGCTCCGGGCCTCGCCGCTGCTGGACCATGCGGGGCAGGGCGCCCGGTTCGGCGCGGCCATCCGGGACTGCTGGACGGTCTGGTGCACGCGGGCGGTGGCGGTGCCATAGCATGATTGGGGTTCAGTTTCCCTCCGCTGCGCCGATCAACTTCCTGATTCACCGCCTATGATCGCCACCCCCGTCTCGCGCGAGATGCTGCTGCACGTCGTCAAAGTCCTGCCGGCGGCGCCGCAGATTCTGGCCCATTTGGGCCGGCTCCTGCTGGACATGAATTCCGGCCTGTCCGACGTCACGGACCTCCTGCGGCGGGACGCCGGCCTCACCGCGCGCATCATCCGCGTGGCCAACAGCCCGGTCTACAACTCGGCCGAGCCGTCCACGTCGCTGATTGACGCGCTGGCCCGGGTGGGCTTTCGCGAGGTTTACCGTCTGACCGGCTTTGCGGCCGTCGCCCAGATCGCGGACCAGCGCCTGCCGCTGTACGGCCTGTCCGGCGCCCAGTTCCGCGAGAACGCGCTCCTCACCGCGCTGGTGATGGAGTCGCTGGCCCCCGCGGCCGGCGTGGACCCGCGACTGGCCTACACGGCGGGGCTGCTGCGCTCGACCGGCAAGATCGCGCTCGACCGGATGCTGCGCGACGACGCGCGGGTGGGATCGCTCGGCGAGGTGGCGGATCTGGCCGAGGGGGAGACCCGCGCGGCGGGCTTGGACAATTGCGCGGCCGCCGCGATCATTCTGCACGAGTGGCGCTTTCATGAGGACATGATCGCCGCGATCCGGGATCACTATGCGCCCAAGGCCGGCTCGATTCGCCTGGCCTACCTGCTGAACCTCGCCGCCGGCGAGGCGGAACGGTACGGCCATGGCCTGCACGGCGAGGCCGGTTACTGGGAAATCACGCCGGCCCGGCTGGCCGCCGCCGGGGTGGGGCGGGAGGAACTCCGCCAGGCCACGAAGCGCGCGGGCGTGTCGTTCGAGGCCCTGCGCGCGGTGGTCGCCTGACCCGCGGGCTTTTCCCTCAAGTCGCGCGCGAACCGCGCCGATGAGAAACGCGGTGCAAGCACCGATCTGCCAAAGTGAACCCGTTCGCCGCGTCCCGCCCGGGGCCGCGAAGGCTTGCTGGCGGCTGCGCGAAGGACTCCGCGCTCCGCAGGATGGCCGCGCCATGCAGGCGCGCCGCAAATCTCATCTCGACGGAGCGAGCGACCCCCTGGCCGCTCATGCCGGCTGACGTCCTGCCGCCCCCGCCGGGAATTCTGCCGCCGTCATTCGCCCACGCGAAGTCGGCGCTCGCCGCCGCGCAGGAACATCCCTCCGCCCCGGCCGTCGCCGCCGCGCTGTCCGCCGCGCTCCGCGCCGCCGCCGCCGACCTCGCGGCCCTTCCGGCCGCGGACCCCCGCACTCCGGCCGTGGGCCCCGCCCGCGAGCTGCTGCGCGCCGTCGCCGCCGCCGGGGTGCACGATGCCGCCGTCCCGCCCGAGGATCTGGCGACCGCCGGCCGCACCGCCCCTCGCGGCTGGCCCGGCCTGCTGGCCGCGATGCTGCTGACGCCCGCCTGGCAATGGCCGGAGGCGCCGACGCTGTCGGCCGTGCCCCACTGGCTCTGGGGCGACTACACGGCGTGGATGTTCTCCCCCGTGCAGGGTTTTGCCGCCACGGGCGACGCCGACCGCTTTGCGGCGCACACGCTGCGCCGGCTGGAGGAATGGACGCTGACGCTGGAGCGCAACCACCGGGCGCCCGCCGCCCGGGCCGCGCTGGAGGCGTACGCGCGCCACGGCTCCGGCATCCCGCTCTATTTCCACGCCGGGAACCTGCGCCGGCATGCGGAGCTGCGGGGCCGGCTGCTGGCCCTGATGCTGGACCGCGACGCCCGCGGCGCCGAACTGGTCGCGGCCCCGCGCGCCGAGCAGCGCCTGCGCGTCGGCTTCGTGAACCGGCATTTCGGGTCACAGACCGAGACCTACACGACGCTCCCCACCTTCGAGCAGCTCGACCCGGCGCGCTTCGAGGTCGTGCTCTTTGCCTGCCACCGCAACGGCTCCCCGCTGGAGGACTACTGCCGCTCGCGGGCCCAGGAATTCAACGTGCTGCCGCGCGACCTCACCGGCCAGCTGGCGGCGCTCCGCGCGGCGCGGCTCGACGTCGTGGTCTTCGGCACCAACGTCACCGCCGTCTGCCACGAGGTCACCTGGCTCGCGCTGCACCGCGTGGCCCCGCTCCAGGTTGTCAACAACTCGTCCTGCATCACGACCGGCTTTGCCACCGTCGACCTGTACGTGTCGGGCGCCCTAACCGAGACAGCGGAGGCGGCGGAGCAGTTCACCGAGCGCCTCGGGCTGCTGCCCGGTCCGGCGCACGCGTTCAACTACGAGGCCGACCAGCAGCCGCCGGCGGGGACGTGGACCCGCGCGGCGCTCAACCTGCCGGAGGACGCGACGGTGTTCGTGAGCGCGGCCAACTATTTCAAGGTCATCCCCGAGATGCAGGAGGCCTGGGCCCGCCTGCTGGCGGCGGTGCCCGGCTCGCGGCTGCTGCTGCACCCGTTCAACCCGAACTGGTCGTCGAGCTACCCGATTCACCGCTTCTGCGCGGGCTTCGCCCGCGTGCTCGAGGCGCATGGCGTCGACCGCAGCCGGCTGGTGGTGTCCAGCGCGCGGCTGCCCTCGCGCAGCGACGTGAAGGAGCTGCTGCGGGTCGGCGACATCTACCTCGACAGTTTTCCGTTCGGCGGCGTGAACTCGCTGGTCGACCCGCTCGAGCTTGGCCTGCCGGTCGTGGCCTGGGAGGGCGACAGCTTCCGCTCCCGCATGGGCGGGGCGCTGCTGCGGACCCTCGGCCGGCCCGAGCTCATCGCCACCGACGAGGCCGGCTACCGCGCCATCGCCGCGGGCCTGGCCACGGATCCCGCGCGCCGCGCCGCGCTGGGGGCGGACCTTCGGGCCCGGATGGAGCGCATGCCCCTGTTTCTCGACACGCTCGCGGCGAGCGACGCCTTCGGGTCGCTGCTCGAGGCCGCCTACGACGAGCTCGCGACCGTGGGCCGCGCCGTGTTCCGCCGCCACCGCACGCCCGTCGTGGCGGCCGGCGCCGCGGATCCCGCCTCACCGGAGGAGCGGCACGAGCTGGGCCGGCAACTCCTCACGCTGGGCCGGGCGGATCGCGCCTTGCCCTACCTGCTGGCCGCGGTGCAGCACCGCGGCGATGACGCCGCGCTGTGGCACGACCTGGCGCGGGCGTTCCAGGCGACGCAGCAGCTGCCGCAGGCGCTGCAGGCCGCGGAAGCCTGCCTGAAACTGGACGCGGGCAACGTCGAGTGCTGGCTGTTCGTCGCCGAGCTGGCCGCGGCGGCCGGCCATGCGGAATTTTACGCCGAGGCCCGGGCCACGCTCCGCGAGCTGGCGCCCGGGGACCCGCGCGTCGAGGCGTTGGACCGGCGGCCGGCGGACACGACCATGACCACGGTTCCGCCCCCGGCGGCACCGCCGCACATCCTGCTGTACACCGACGACCCCGAATTCGGCGGCGTCGCCCAGTACAACCACAACCTCCTGCTCGCGCTGGCCCGCCAGGGCTACCGCGTCTCCTGCGTCCAGTCGCGCAGCGACAGCCCCCTGATCCGCGAGCAGCAGGCGCAGGGCATCCGCCATCACTGGCTCGACTACCACACCGGCCGCGAGTTTGCGCGGACCGTGACGGACCCCGCGGACGCCGAGCGCATTTTCCGCGCGGAGCACCCGGACCTCATCGTGTTCAGCGACTGCTGCCCCGTGTCGAACCTCGCGGCGCGGCAGGTGGCGCTGGCGCGCGGGTTGCCCTACGTCGTCGTGGTCGGCTTCGTGGGCGCGTACCTGGCGAAGAACTTTGCGGCGCGGCTCCCGCAGCTGGCGGCCCAGTATGCGCACGCCCGGCAGGTGATCGCCGTCTCGCAGGAAAACCTGGCGCTGCTCCACCGGAGCTTCGGCCTCGGTTCGAGCCGCGGCGAGGTGATCCACTACGGCCGGCCGGAGCGCTTCTTCGCGCCCCGCGACCCGGCGGTGCGGGCCCGGCTGCGCGCCGAGCAGAATCTCCCGGACGACGCGGTGGTCTGCTTCACGGCCGCGCGCCTGACCGCGATCAAGGGCTTCGTGCACCAGCTGCAGGCCGCCCAGCAGCTGCGGGCGGCCCCGGCCGGCCCGCGCATCTGCTTCGTGTGGGCGGGCGAGGGCGACCAGCGTCCCGAGCTCGAGCGCGAGATCGCCCGCCTGCGCCTCGGGGCCGACGTGCGGCTCCTCGGGCAGCGCTGGGACATCGCCGACTGGTACGACGCCGCGGACATCTTTGTGCTGCCCTCGCACCTCGAGGGCATGCCGCTCGCGATCATGGAGGCCATGGCCAAGGGCCTGCCGGTGATCGCCACGGCCGTCAGCGGCATTCCCGAGGAGCTCGGCGACACGGGCCAGCTGCTGCCCGACCCGGCGACCGATGCGCCCGGCGTGGTGCGCGGGCTCGTCACCACGATCGCGGCCTGGGCCGCGGATCCCGCCCTGCGGCTCGAGGCCGGCCGCCGCGGCCAGGAGCGGGCCCGCGAACTGTTCCGGGAGGAACGGATGCTCGCGCACTCGCTCGCGCTGCTGCAGCGCTGCCTGCCGGTTCCCGCCGTCCGCTGATGAACCCCGCCGCCCCCATCATGGTCCTCGCGGACAACCCGCAGCACCCGCTGTTCAGCAGCTGGCTCGGCGGGATGAGCCGGCCGGTGACGGGCCTGACCCACGCGGCGATCGACCACGCCTTTGACCCGGAGACGGGCCTCATCGTCACGGCCGACTGCTACCACGAGCCGCGGGTGACGCTCCTGCGCCGCGCGATGGAGCAGGGCATCCCGACGCTCGTGCTGGCCGACGGCATCCTGGAGTACCGCAACACCTGGGAGCATCCGCAGCTGCCGCCGGGCTCGCTGTTCCAGCCGGTGCTCGGGCACAAGATCGCGTGCCTCGGGCGTTCGCAGGCCCGCGTGCTCGAGTCGTGGCACAACGCCGGCCGCTGCGAAGTCACGGGCTCGCCCCGCTTCGACCGCTACGCCGGCCGCCCGCGCCGCGTGCGCCCCGCGGGGGCGCCGTGCCGCATCCTCATCATGACGGCGCTCACGCCGTATTTCACGCCGGAGCACGAGGCGAAGGTGAAGCGTTCCCTGGCCGACCTGAAGGCGGCGCTGGCGCGCAAGCCGGCCCCAGGCGCCGCGCCGATCGAGCCCGTGTGGCGGCTCACGCAGGGGCTCGACCGCGAGCTCGGCGTGGCGGCCCGCCAGGCGGAGTGGGCCGGGCGCGACCTGGCCGACGTGCTCCAGGAAGTGGACGCGGTCATCACCACGCCCTCGACCACCATGCTCGAGGCCATGCTGCTCGGGCTGCCGGTGGCCTCGCTCGACTACAGCAATTCGCCGCCGTACGTGACCCCCGCGTGGCGGATCACCGCGGCGGAGCACCTCGCGCCGACGCTCGCCGAGCTGGCGAACCCGCCCGCGCCCAAGCTCCTGTTCCAGGACGCCGTGCTGCACGACGCGCTCGAGTGCGCGACGCCCGCGGCGCCGCGCCTGCAGGCGCTCGCGGAGGACATGATTCGCCTCGGACAGGAGGCGCGCCGGGCGGGCCAGCCCCTGCAGCTGCCCGGCCGCATGGTTGGCGGACCCGGTCCCGCCGTGGCGGAGGAGAGCTTTCGGCTGGCGGAACTGTATCCCGGCCACCCGCAGTTCGCGACGGACGACGTCCGCGCGCTGCAGGTCGAGGTCGGCCACCTGCGCCACCATGCGGCGGAGATGGAGCGCCGCGCGGCGGCGATCCGCGCCGCCAGCCTGCAGCACGCGCAGCTGGCGGTGGCGTGGCGGGCCCCGTTCGAGGCGGCGCGGATTTTGCGCGGCCTGGGGCAGGGGGCGGCGGCGCGGCAGCAGCTGCTCGCCGGCGTGAAGGCGGTGGAGAGCTGCCAGAATCCCCCGGTGATCCTCGAGGCGCTGCTGGCGATCACGCCCGAGCTGGCGCGGCTCGACGCGGGCCGCGCGCGTTATCTTCTCGACGTGGCCCTGCAGCTGGCGACCGGCCTGCGCAACGCGCCCGCGCGCGCGCAGGCGGAGCGGCTGCTCGCGGAGATTTCGTCGCCCGTCGCCGGCGTCGCGTGAGGCGCGCGCCGGGCGCCACGCCCGGGGCTGCACGTTCCGGAAATTCTGAAGGGGAAATTTTCGGTTGGGGAAAAATTTCGCCGCCACTTTCGCATAAAGCTTTTCGCGGGGCGGGCCGATAGCTCCCCACGTCAAGGCAAGTGCCGAGACCGGCGCGATCCAGAGCCGATTCCACTGGATCCGACTGCGACCCGGACGTCGCGCTTAGCATCAAGGAAGATCCCATGTCTGTTGTCATTAATACCAATTACGCGGCGACCGTCGCCGCGAACAACCTCGCCCGCTCCAACGAAATGTTGCAGAAGAGCCTTAACCGGCTCTCCAGCGGTTCCAAGATTGTCAGCCCCGCCGACGACGCGGGTGGCCTGGCCGTCTCCATGAAACTGTCCGCCTCGGCCCGTCGCCAGGGTGCGGTCTCCCAGAACATCGGCAACTCGGTCTCGTTCCTGCAGACGCAGGACGGCGTGCTCGCGGTCACCGGCAAGGTGCTCGACCGCATGGGCGAGCTGAAGACGCTCTACAACGACCCGACCAAGAACACGAACGACCAGGCGAACTACGACGCCGAGTTCACCGAGCTGAAAAACCAGCTCACCTCCCTCACCGGCGAGAAGTTCAACGGCGTCGACCTGTTCGGCACGACCGGCATGACGGTCTCCGCCACCGAGGACGGCAGCACATCCACGGCCATCAGCATCGCAGGCCGCGACCTCTCGAGCACCGCCACGGGCGTCGGCACGCTGACCGCCACGGGCGCCACCGATCTCGGGGCGATCACGCTGGCCGACATCACGGACGCGATCCAGAACGTCGCGACCTTCCGCGCCCAGAACGG
The DNA here is from genome assembly GCA_903825285.1 of uncultured Opitutia bacterium. Taxonomy (GTDB): domain Bacteria; phylum Verrucomicrobiota; class Verrucomicrobiia; order Opitutales; family Opitutaceae; genus Opi-474. Next base: position 245,095 of record CAIJZY010000014.1, read on the forward strand.
CGCCGAGCAGAGCCGCCTCGGTTTCGCCGGCGAGCTGCTCACGGTCAACAAGGCCAACCTCGAGGCCGCCGCCAGCCGCATCACCGATGTCGACGTCGCGCAGGAGTCCACCTCCCTCGCGCGCTACAACATCCTGGTGCAGTCCGGCACGGCCATGCTCGCCCAGGCCAACCAGAGCGCCCAGGTCGCGCTCAAGCTGCTGCAGTAAGCCTGAGGCTCCTGCTCCCCCCGCGCGGGGCCGGGCTAGTCCCCCGGTCCCGCGCCCCGACTCTCGCGGTTGTCTGTCTCGGGTGGGGCCGGGTTCCTTAACATCCTCCCTTTCCGCCGCTCACCCGGCGGATTCCCTTTGAGGCTCTCGCCTCAGACGGTGCGGTCCGGCGCCGATTTCCCGGACACGTGGCGACGACGGATAGTCGCATAAGATCAAGGATAGAACCATGTCAGTCGTGATTAACACTAACTACTCGGCGACGATTGCTGCAAACAATCTCGCCGCTTCGAACACCATGCTCCAGAGAAGCCTGAACCGCCTCTCGAGCGGGTCCAAGATCGTCGGCCCTGCGGATGACGCGGGTGGCTTGGCGGTCTCGATGAAACTGTCCGCCGCGGCCAAGCGCCAAGGTGCGGTTTCGAGCAACATCGGCAACGCCGTTTCGTACCTGCAGACGCAGGACGGCGCCCTGCAGGTGGCGGGCAAGGTCCTCGACCGCATCAGCGAGTTGAAGACCCTGTACACGGACCCGACCAAGAACAGCAACGACAAGGCCAACTACGATGCTGAGTTCACCGAACTCAAGTCGCAGCTGACCTCCGTCTCCGGTGAGAAGTTCAACGGCGTCAGCCTCTTCGGCTCCAGCGGCCTCACGGTCGCCGTGACTGAGGATGGCAGCACGTCGTCCGCCGTGACCATCGCTGGTCGCGACCTGAACGGCACCACCGCCGGCGTTGCGGCGCTGACCAGCACGAGCGCGACCGATCTCGGCGCGATCACGCTGGCCGACGTCACGGATGCGATCCAGAACGTTGCGACGTTCCGCGCCAGCAACGGTGCGGAGCAGAGCCGTCTCGGCTTCGCTTCGGAGCTGCTCACGGTCAACAAGGCCAACCTCGAGGCCGCCTCGAGCCGCATCACCGATGTGGACGTGGCCTCGGAGTCCACGCAGCTCGCCCGTTGGAACATCCTGGTTCAGTCCGGTACCGCCATGCTCGCTCAGGCCAACCAGAGCGCGCAGAGCGCCCTCAAGCTGATCCAGTAACCACCACGCACGAGATTGTCATGATTCGCCCAGTCCTGGCCGCCGCGTGAGCGGCGGCCAGGCTACCGGATCACTCCAATCCCCTGCGGAGGCCCCGACGGGTCGCTGGCTTCCCGCCAGTTCCCCCAGGTCAGGCAGTCGCACTGGTCACCCAGTGCAAACAAGGCCCCGGCTTCGTCCGGGGCCTTCGCCTGTTTACAAATCACCCCTCCGGCCGGAAAACACCCTAAAGTGGCGCCCCCCCGGTGACGATAGGCGAGGTTGGATCACACCACCTCTCTCGCACCATGTCCGGCATCCAAATCTCGGGACTCCTGTCCAATTCCGCGTTCGATTGGAAGTCGGTCGTTGACCAGCTGATTACGGCCGACAGCACGCCGATCACCAATCTCAACGCGCAGAAGACGAAGAATTCCGACCAGGTGACGGCGCTGGCCAGCCTCGGCACCTCGATGACGGCGCTGCAGGACTCGCTCCAGTCCATCCGCGCGAACGACCTCTTTTCCGCGCGCAACGTCAATTCCGACACCGCCAACACGACGTGGAAGTCGAATTCCGCCAGCGGCGCCACCGTCGGCGACTACACCTTTGCCGTCCAGCAGCTGGCCACCGCCACCCGCATCCAGGGCGCGGCGGACATCGGCAGCGGCCTCGCGCCGACGAGCGCCGTGTCCGGCCTCACGTTGGCCAACCTGAACACGGCCACCGCCGTGACCGCGGGCAACATCACGGTGAACGGCAAGACCGTCACCGTCGCGCTCACCGACTCGCTGCAGGACGTCTTCAGCAAGATTGCCACGGCGACGGGGAACGACGTGACCGCCAGCTACGACCCGACCTCCGACGGGATCTCGCTCACCAGCGCGAGCGGCCCGATCGTCCTCGGCGCGGCCAACGACACGAGCAACTTTCTCTCGGTGATGAAGCTCGCCAACAACGGCACCGCCACCGTGGCGAGCTCGGCCACCCTGGGCACGGTCAAGCTGGCGAGCCCGCTCGCGAGCGCCGGCCTCAAGGGCAGCGTGACGGCGGTGGACGGCTCCGGCAACGGCTCGTTCGCCATCAACGGCGTCAGCATCTCCTTCAACCTGAACACCGACTCGCTGAGCGCGGTCCTCGCCCGCATCAACCAGGCCGGCGCGGGCGTGAGCGCCAGCTACGACTCCACGGCGGACCGCGTGACCCTGACCAACACCCTGACCGGCGACACCGGCATGGGGCTGACGGACGTGGCCGGCGGCCTGCTCGGCGCGCTGGGGCTGACCAGCCCCGGCGGCACGCTGCAGCGCGGGCAGAACGCGCTTTTCACGGTGAACGGCGGCGCGACGCTGGCCAGCGCGAGCAACACGCTCGACTCCTCGATCCACGGCGTCACGGGCCTCAGCGTGACAGTCAACAGCAAGACGACCCAGACCGTCTCCGTGCAGAGCGACACGGCGTCGATGCAGACCGCCATCCAGGACGTCATCGACAAGTTCAACGCGCTGCAGGACGCCATCGACACGAACACCAAGACCAGCGTGAGCGGCTCGACGGTCACGACCTCGGTGCTGTCCAACAACCGCGAGGTGCAGAGCTGGGCGAGCCATCTCCGCTCGCTGGCGTTCGACGCCGTCTCCGGCGTGACCGGCACGGTGCAGCGGCTCGACAATCTCGGCATCGACTTCGACTCGACGACCGGTCACCTCGCGATCAAGAGCCAGGACAAGCTGTCGAGCGCGCTGGCGGATCATCCCGACGACGTGAAGGCGTTTTTCCTGACGCCGGGCACCGGCCTCGTGTCGAAGGGCTACACCTACCTGACCTCGCTGCTCACCAACGAGAACGACCAGCAGAGCCGGCTGAACCAGGCCTCGTCCGACATCGACACGCAGATCACCACGCTGCAGGCGCGGCTCGACAATGAGCGCACGACGCTGACCAACGCCTTCATCAAGATGCTCGATGCCCAGTCGACGGCGCAGAGCCAGAACACCTACCTGACGAACACGTTCTTCAACAACAACAGCAACAGTTCCTGCTGGGTGGCGCGCGCGGTCTACGGCGCGGGCAACCCGCGCTGGCTGGTGTTCCGCGGCTGGCTGCTCCACCGCGCGCCGGCATGGTTCCGCTGGCTCTACCTCCGTCATGGCGCGCGCTTCGCGGTCTGGCTCGGCGACAAGCCGCGGCTGCAGGCGGTCATCCGCCGCTGGATGGACGCGCGCATTGCCGGCCTCGCGGCCGCCTGATTGATTGGCCGACGCTCCGCCGGCCCCGACTTTCCCATGCTTCCCTTTTTCCGCTCCCGCCCCGCCTTCGCCGCCGGCTTCCGCCCGTGGCTTCCCGTCGCCGGGCCGGCCCTGCTGGCGCTCGGCCTGCTGGCCGGCTGCATGAACCCGCCCGCCAACGATGCGTCGCGCATCGGGCCCTTTTTCACTCCCACCAATCATCTGGGCGACCCGGTCCAGCCGGCCGGCCTGCGCCGCGTGGTGCTGATGCCCCTTGCCGGGGAGGCGGTCGCCCCGGCCGCCAGCCTGGGCAACCTGGATCCCGTGGTGTCGGCCGCGCTGCTGCGCCAGAACCGCTTCGAGGTCATCGCACTCTCGCGCGAAGCCTGCCTCCACCTCTTTGGCGCCGAGGAGTTCTCGTCGGTCGAGGCCCTGCCGGCCAACTTCATGGCCGTGCTGCGCCGCGAATACGCCGCGGACGGCGTGCTGCTGGTGGACGTGACGGCCTTTCAGGGCTTCCGCCCGCTGATGATCGGGCTGCGCGCCAAGCTGGCGACCCTGCAGGACGTGCGCCTGGTCTGGTCCTTTGACACCCTGTTCTCGGCGGCCGACGCCACCGTGGCCAACAGCGCCCGCCGCCATGCGCTGGACGGCAGCCGCAGCGACGTGCCGGCGGATTTCACCCCGGCGGCGCTGCAGTCGCCCTCGCAGTTCATGGCCTACGCGGCCGACGCCATGTTCGCGACCCTGCCGCCGCTGTCGGCCCCCCCGTCCGGGGCAAAGCCGGCCGGTCACCCGGCGACCCATTGAGATGCGCATGACTGCCGCCCGGCCCTCCAATCCTGCTAAAGTTCCCGGCGTTTTGGCCGATCTCCCCCATATCATTCAACGGCGTTCCCTGTACCCGAACTATCAGTGGCAGACCGTTTCGTAACTCGAAACAACCCAATGATACCCTCCACGTCCTCTTCTGATCGGACTGCCCGCACGGACGCCGTTTCGGCCCTTGGCCAGCCGGTGAACCGCATCAAGGCCCCCCGGGCCGACCAACTTTCCACCGAAAGCGCCGCCCTCCTGCGGACGGCGCTGGCGAAGGATCCCGAGGTTCGCCCGGCCGTCGTGGCCCGCGCCCGGGCCCTGGCCGCGGATCCCAGCTATCCGCCCATGACGGTGCTGCGGAGCGTGGCCCGTCAGATTCTGGCGACCCCGGACCTGAGCGAAGACCAATCCTGACGCGACCATGGTCACCCACGGTTACGCGCAGACCTATCGCGCCAATGCGGTCCTGACGGCGAGTCCGGGCCAGCTTGTCCTCATGCTCTATGACGGGGTCCTAAAATCCCTCGCCATCGCGCGCGACGCCTTCTCCCGGCCGGTGGAGGATCCCCGCCGCATCGAGCTGATCAACACGCAGCTGCTCAAGGCGCAGACCATCATTGCCGAGCTCCAGGGCGGGTTGAACATGGAGGCGGGCGGCGAATTCGCGCGCACGCTCAACCAGCTTTACGACTATCACAACCGCCGCCTGCTCGAGGCCAACCTGCGCAAGCAGGTCGAGCCCGTGGTCGAGGTCGAGCGGCTCGTGCGCGAGCTGCGCGATGCCTGGGCCGAGATGCTGTGCAAGCAGGAGCTGCCGGCCGCCGAGGGCGTGCGGATCGTGGCCTGAAGGTGACCGCCGACTCCCTATCGTTTGACCGCCTGGTGGGCGCCCTGGAGGACCTCGTGTCCCAGGAACGCGCGCAGCTGGCGGGCGAGGACCTGGCCGGGCTGCGGCACACGCAGTCCCGCGCCGAGCCGATCGTGCAGGAACTCGTCCGACTGGGCGAGACCGCCGCCACTCCCGCCACGCGGGCGCGGCTGGAGGCCCTGTTGATCCAGCGGCAGCAGAGCCAGGCAACCCTGCGCGCCCGCGTCGCCAGCCTGCGCGAGGCCCTGCGGCAGAACGAGGCCAACCAGCGGCGAGCGGCCCGCATCGTCCCGGCCTATGCCGGCCATGGCGGCGGGGACGCGGCGCGACGCCTGAGCGCGCGCAGCTGAGCCCGGCAATCGGGTGGGCGCGGCCCCGCGAAATGACCGTCAGCGAATCCGCCATTCACCGGCCTCGCGCAGTTCGCGCGCGGGCCCGGCGACAAAAAGCAGAAAACAATCCCCGACCAGCCGAGGATCTTAGCCCGCGGCGGCGGCGAGCGTCCCGAGTTCCGGGACCGTCATCGTCGTGAGCGACGCGGTGGCCGGCGGACCGGCGAGCCAGACGGAGGCGATGGCCTTGGACTCAGCCGGCCAGTCGAGGCCGGGCTTCGCATACACGGCGAGCGTGGTCGTCGTGGCGGTGCCCTCCCAGCTCAGGCCGGCCTTCAGGCACAGCGAACCGTCGGCCAGGAGGAAACTCTGCAGGAAAATCGTCCCACCGGGGGCGGCCGCCTCGGCGCCGGGCGGCGGCGTGAGCGTCAGGCGGGCGAGTCCCGCCTTGTAGTTCACCATCCGGAGGCTGTCCCAGGAGGGACCCATGTTGGAGGCAGATTCCTTGATCAGGGCTTGCTCGATGTCGGACAGGAAGGAAAGGAGGCGGGTGGCCATGGTGTGGTGGGGGCGGAAGTGGAAGCGTCCGAACCCCTTCATCGGCGCGCCGGACCACGACTTTAAGGAAAATCTCAAGTTTCAAGGCATTGGGTCGAACAGTGCTCACGCATGTTCTTCCCCGCCGTCCAGCCGGATTCACTGCCTGCGACCCCGTTAGCTCCCGTCGTCAAGCGGTCGGCCGGCGAGGCATCGGGCTCGATCCTGCTGATTGAGGATGAGCCGGCCATCGCCCGGATGCTGGCCCGCCTGTTCGCGCAGGCCGGGTTGCGCGTCGTGGCCGCGGCCGACCCGACGACCGGGCTGGGCCTGCTGGAGCGGAGCCCGGAGGACTTTGCCCTCGCCTTTGTGGATTGCCGCTGGGCGGAACTGCCGGCGTCGGACTTCTGCCGCCGGGTGCGCGCGATCCGGCCGCGGCTGCCGGTGCTGCTGGCGGGCGGCCCCGACCAGCCGGCCCGGTCCACGGCCGCGGGCGATGAGCGGACGCTGCACGTGTCCCGGCCCTACCTGCCGACCGAGTTGGTCTGGAAGGTGCGGGCCCTGCTGGCCATCCCCGTCGCCTGAGGCGGCGCAGAACATTTGTTTGAGCTGGCCGGGGAGGTTTGTCTTGCTCGTCGTTCGGCCCTGCCGAAACTTCGCGTGCCCGCCCATTACCCCATGTCGTTGGAAAAAATCCTCATCGTCGAAGACGAGCCGGTGGTCCGGAATCTTCTGCAGAGCATTTTTGCGCGGCACAAGTTCACGGTCAGCACCGCGGGCACCGTCGCGGAGGCCACGGCGGCGATGCAGCGCGAGTCGTTCGACCTCATGATGCTCGACATCCGGCTGCCGGACGGCGACGGCCAGAAGTTCCTCGAGCACATCGCGGCGCTGCCGGAGCGCCCGCTGGTCGTCATGGTGACCGGCTATGGCACGATCGAGTCCGCGGTCTCCTGCATGCGCGCGGGGGCCTTCGACTATGTCCTGAAGCCGTTTTCCCCGAGCCAGATCGATGTCATCCTCCGCAAGGCCCAGACCTACCGCCAGCTGCTGAGCGTCAACCGCCTCCTGACCGACGACCCCGAGGACGCCGACGGCGTCCTGGTCGGCCGCAGCCCGGCGATGCAGCGGCTGCGCCAGCTGATCGACAAGGTGGCGCCGACCGACGCCACCGTGCTGGTCACGGGCGAGAGCGGCACGGGCAAGGAGATGATCGCGCGCGAATTCTACCGGCGCAGCCCGCGGCGCGGGCAGCCGTACATCAAGGTGAACTGCGCGGCGGTCTCCGAGAACCTGATCGAGAGCGAGTTCTTCGGCCACGAGCGCGGGGCGTTCACCGGCGCCACGGAGCGCCGCGAGGGCCGCTTCGAGCTGGCCAACCTGGGCACGCTGCTGCTCGACGAGGTGAGCGAGATCCCCGCCGCGCTGCAGGCCAAGCTGCTGCGCGTGCTGCAGGAGCGCGAGTTCGAGCGCGTGGGCGGCAACCGCACCATCAAGGTCAACGTCCGGATCATCGCCACCTCGAACCGCGACCTGATCAGCTACGTGGAGAAGGGTGATTTCCGGCAGGACCTCTATTACCGGCTCAACGTCTTCCCGGTGCAGGTGCCGCCGCTGCGGGACCGCGCCGACGACAGCCTGGTGCTGGCGGAGCACTTCCTCCGGCGGTTTGCGCGCAAGCACGGCATCAAGGTGACCGGCCTGAGCGACTCCGCCCGCGCCGCCATCGCCGCCTACCGCTGGCCCGGCAATGTCCGCGAGCTCCAGAACACGATCGAGCGCGCGGTGATCCTTTCCGAGTCGGGCCGGGCCGTCACGGCCGCCGCGCTCGGCCTGCCAGGCGACCTGACACTGCCCGACCTGCCCGAGGCGGCCGCACCCACCTCCGAGCCGGAGTCGGCGGCGGGCCCGGCGGTCACCGACGCCGACGGCGCGGTGCTCCGCCTCGAGGAGCTGGAAAAGCACGCGATCCGGGCCGCGCTCCGGCAGACCGCCGGCAACCGGACGCAGGCGGCGGCGGCGCTGGGCATCAGCATCCGCACCCTGCGCAACAAGCTGCAGGAATACCGCGACGCGGGGGATCCGGTGGACGTCGACCTCGACGCCACGGAGGCCTGAGTCGGGTTTTTTCGGCCGGCGGCGCGCGCCGCCGACGGCGGGATGCGGCGGGGCTGGCCTCCGTGGCGGGGCCGGGCGCGGGTGGACGGAAGATTCCGCACAAACCGTTAAATCGCCGGGGTAACGCGCCGATAAGCTAGCAGCCCAACCAACGCCGCCGCCCCATGCCCGCCATCCAGGAAATCACCGACAAGCTTATCCGGGACAACATCCAGCGTGCCGTGCACGACGTGTTCAAGACCATGCTCGGGCACCAGCCCGACTTCGTGTCCGCCTCGGTGCAGCTCGCCGGCGTGCATACGCCCGCGATGCCGGCCGCCGCGGAGAACAGCCACCCGAGCGTCGTCGGCACGGTGGGGTTTCTCGGCGACGTCAACGGCCTGATCTATCTCTATTTCGACGTCGCCTTCGCCCGCCTGGCCACCAGCCAGCTCCTCAGCATGTCCGACGCGGAGCTCGATGACGCCGGCGACGAGGTCGTCAATGACGCCATCGGCGAGCTCACCAACATGACCGTCGGCAGCTTCAAGAACGGCCTCTGCGACGCCGGCTATCCCTGCAAGCTCACCATCCCGTCGATCCTGCGCGGCAGCAATTTCTGCGTCGAGCCCATCAGCTCCGCCGTCCGCCACACGTTTTACTTCAACTGCGCCGGTCACCGTGTCGTGACCGATATCCTTATGAAAATCGGCGATTGAGCCGATCCTTACCTCCCATGCGATACAAGCTCCTCACCGTCGACGATTCCAAGACCGTCCGCATCATCGTGCGGAAGGCCTTCAAGGGCTTTGACTGCGAGATCCTCGAGGCGGGCAACGGCGTCGAGGGCCTTGCCGTGGCCTCGAAGGAAATGCCCGACCTCATCCTGCTCGACGTCACCATGCCGGTCATGGACGGCGTGGAGATGCTGACCAAGCTCAAGTCCGACCCCGCGCTGAAGGGCATCCCCGTGATGATGCTCACCGCCGAGGGCGGCCGCGACCACGTGCTCAAGATCGCCAAGATCGGCGTCCGCGACTATCTCGTGAAGCCCTTCAAGGAGGAGGTCCTCATCGAGAAGGCCGGCCGCATCATCGACCTCAAGCCGCTCTCCGAGGCCCCGGCCAAGGCCAAGTCCATCTTCGATCCGGCCGACATCCTCATCGTCGAGGACAAGCCCGCGATCATCCAGCAGATCCAGGAGGGCCTGAAGCACACGCCGTGGAAGGTCCATGGCGTCGCCACCCAGGGCGAGGCGATCGACTTCTGCTCGCGCACGCCGCCCGACCTCATCCTCGTCAGCCTCTCGCTGCCCGACGAGTCGGCCTTCACCCTGTTCCGCCTCGTGCGGACGAACGTGAAGACGAAGTACACGCCGGTGTTCGCCCTCGTGGTGAAGACCGAGACGACGCAGCAGCAGCAGGCGCAGACGCTCGGGTTCAACGCGATCGTCACCAAGCCGATCGACCTCGGCGAACTGGAGACGAAGATGGCCAAGGCGATGAACCTCGACACCTCCCAGCGCTACTACGCGCTGGAGGGCGACACGCTGGTCATGCGCCTCCCCGAGAACTGCGCCCCCGCGGTGCTGGCCGAGGCGGCGGACTACATGAAGCCCAAGTTCGCGCAGGCGGTCGACGCCGGCCAGAACAAGGTCGTCATCGACATCCACCAGCTGAAGTCCCTGCACATGGGCGTGATCAAGCTGTTGTTCCAGGCCATGCAGACCTGCCGCGACCTCGCGATGCAGTTCGTGCTCGTCGGCAGCGCGCAGATCATCACCGAGTGCAAGGGCTTTGAGGACACGCGCGGTTGGACCTTCTTCGAGTCGATCGAGGAGGCGAAGGCCAACCTCAGCAAGAGCCCGGCCCCGCAACTGGCGTCGACGACCTGAGCGTCCGTCGCCCGGCCCGACGATCCGGGGTGGACACGGTGAGGCGATCCCCTATGGAGGAAACAGCCTGATTGGCTGCGCCCATGCGGTTCCCCCCTGCTGTCCTGAGCCTTGCCCACCTGGGCGGCGGCATGGCGGTTGGACTGGGCCTGGCGATGGCCCTGACCCTGACGGGCTGCCGGCCGGATCCGGCCCCGGCCGCCGCGAACCCGCCCTTGCGCGTGGGCATCGACCTCTGGGCCGGCTACTATCCCCTCGTCCTCGCGTCCGAGCGGGGCTTGCTCCGCGAGGAAAACGTGGCGGTGGACGTGCTGGTGCCGGGCGACACCCACCGCATGATCGCGGATTTTGCCGCGAGCCAGTATGACCTGATCGGCGTCTCGCTGGCCGATGTCGTGCTCGCCACGCGGGTGAACCCCGACATGCGGATGATCCTGAATTCCGACGAGTCCGCCGGCGCGGACCTGATCCTCGGCCCGCAGCCGCTGCTGATGCCGGCGCAGCTCCACGGCAAGCGCATCGGCACGACGCTCGGGGGCTTCGGGGAGCTGTTCGTCCGCCATTTTCTCGAGCTGCAGGGGATTCGTCCCGAGGAGGTGCTCCTCGTGAATACGGATGCGGCCAATGTGCCGGACCTGCTCAAGCGCGGGGCGATCGACGTGGGGCACACCTGGGAGCCGTATGCGGCCCAGGCCCGGTCGGCGGGATTCCAGGTGTGGTTCACGAGCGCGGAGACGCCCGGCCTGATCGTGGACGGCCTGGTCGCGCGCGGGACCGTGATCCGCGAGCGGGCACCGGAGCTGCGGGGGCTGGTGCGCGCCTGGTTCCGCGCCGTCGCCTGGTGGAAGGCCCACCCGGCCGAGGGCAACGCCCTCATCGAGCGGCGCCTGCGGCTGCCCGCCGGCTCGGTCTCGTGGCAGGGCATCCGCCTGCTGGATCAGGCCGACAACCGCCGCGCCTTCGCCCAGCGGCCGCCAGGCGCGCTACGACAGGCCTGCGCGAGCTACGTCGAGTTCTTCATTGCCCGCGGCACCCTGAGCGAACGCCTGCCGCCCGAGGCGCTGCTGGACGGCTCCTTCGTGGACGAATGAAGATCCGCACCCAGATGACCCTGGCGCTGGCGGCGGTGGCCTTGCTGCCGCTGTGCCTCGCCGGCGTCATCGCCTATCATTTAAGCCACTACCGCCTCGACGCCCAGGCCGACCGGACGCTGCAGACGTTCAACCGGCGCGTGGCGACCGAGGTGGACGACTTTGCCTTCCGCGCCGTCGAAAGCGTGCGGCTCGCCAGCCGCATCCCGGCCATCGCTACCTACCTCGGCTCGCCCTCCGCCGAGGCGGGCTTTATCCGCCAGGCGAAAATCACCGACGTGCTGCTGGCCGCCGTCATTCCCGACCCCGTCAACGTCACGTCCTGCGCCCTGTTTGACGTCAAGGGGCGCAAGCTCGTGGACACCGCGCCGCGCCTCGTGGACTTGGACGAGTCGGTCCGCCCCTGGGTGACCCGGCCGCTGACGGACGGCCTCGCGGTCATCGTGCCAAGCCTCGACCCGGCAACCGGGCCGGCGCTGTGGGTCGCGACCCCGGTGCGCGAGGCCTCGGGACGGATTCTGGGCGTCCTGCGGCTCCGCTACGAGCTGGCCGTGCTGCAGCAGATCGTCGCGCAGGCCGCCGAGGAGCGGAGCCGCGGCGTCTTTTCCGTGCTCTTCGACGAACAGGGCCGGGTGCTCGCGCACGGCACGGATCCCGCGTTCGTCGGCACGGCCGCGCTGCCGCTGCCCGCGACTTCCGCCAACGGCGAGGTCGCCTGGCTCCGCTGGTCGTCCGAGGCCCGGTCCGGCGGGTCACCCGACCGCGTGGCCGTGCGCCAGCTGGGCCGCGTGCCCTGGCGGCTGGCCGTCGCCGAGACCGGGTCGGTCTTCCACCTGGCGTCCGACGACCTGTTCCGCACCATGCTCGGGCTCGCGGCGCTGTCGATCACCTGCGGCACGCTGGCGGTGTTCCTCGCCTCATCCCGCCTCAGCCGCCCGATCACGCGCCTCGCGGTCGCGGCCGAGCAGATCGGCCGCGGTGAGCTCGACGTCACGGTCCCCGGGACCGGGCAGGGTGAGGTGAGCCGCCTGGCCCGGACCTTCAATGAGATGGCGCGGCGGCTGGCCGGCACGCGGGGCGAGCTGGAGCAGAAGATCGCCGAGGTGCGCGCCAGCGAGGAGGGCCTGCGCGAGATCCTGGATGCCTCGCCGATCGGCATCCTGATCTATGACGAGCGGCGCGAGGCGCTGCTGATCAACCGGAAGTTTGTCGAGATGTTCGGCTACGACGACTCCCACATCCACCGCATCGACGAATGGTGGCCGCTGGCCTACCCCGATCCCGCCTACCGGGTCCAGGTGCAGGCGGAGTGGCGGCAACGGGTCGAGGAGGCGCGCCGCACGGGCCGCGAGCTGCGCCCGATGGAGACCCTCGTGTGCAGCCGCGACGGCACGCGGCGCGAGATCGAGTTCCGCTACCGGGAAATCGGCGCCCGGCGCATCACGCTGATGGCCGACGTCACCGAGCGGCGCCGCGCCCAGCAGGCGCTGCAGACGAGCGAGGAGCGCGGCCGCGTCCTCCTGGAGCATGCGACCGACGCCACGTGCGTGCTCGATGTCGCGGCCGGCCGGTTCGTGGACTGCAACCCGAGCTTCGAGCGCATGTTCAAGCTCACGCGGGAGGACGTCCTGCGGCGGGGGCCGGCGGAGATCAGCCCGCTGGTCCAGCCCGACGGGCGGGATTCCGCGGACGCGGCGCGGCGGCACATGCAGGCGGCGCTGGAGGGCGTAGGCCAGATCTTCGAATGGGCGCACCGCGACAGCACCGGCCGCGAATTTCCCTGCGAGGTGCGGCTGGTGCGGCTGCCCGACCCCGAGCGCCCGCTGCTGCACGCCGTCGTGATCGATGTCCAGGAGCGTCACCGCGCGATCGAGCAGTTGCGGCGGAGCGAGCAGCGCTTCCTCACCGTCTTCAACGCCAGCCCGGTCGGCCTGGCCATCGCCACCGCGGACACGGGCGTGATCCTGGACGCGAACCCCGCTGTCTGCCGCCTCGTGGGCTTCCCGCGGGAGCAGGTCCTGGGCCGGAAAACCGCGGATTTCGCCACCTGGCTGCCGGGCGAGCGCGAGCGCATCACCGCGGAGGTACTGCGCACCGGTAGATGCCAGCCGTTCGAGAAGCAGCTGCACACCACGGCGGACCCCGTGACCGTGCTGGTGCACTTCGAGGCCATCGAGGTGGACGGCCAGCGCCGGCTGCTCGTGGCGCTGAACGACATCACCGACCGCAAGCGCACCGAGCGAACCCTGCGCGAGAGCGAGGAGCGCTTCCGGCTGCTCGTCGAGAACTCCAACGACCTCGTCGTCCAGGTCTCGCTCGACGGCACCATCCTCTACGCCAGCCCGAACCACGCGGCGATCACCGGCCGCGGCGCCGAGGAGCTGGTCGGCACCAGTGTCTTCGCGCGGGTCCATCCCGACGACCAGGCAATGGCGGCGGCCCGGTTCCGGGCCGGGGAAGGGCAGGGCCTGTTCCGCTACCAGTACCGGGACGGCTCCTGGCGCTGGCTGGAGTCCTCCGGCCGCCGGTACCGCCTGCGCAGCGGCGAGGAGCGCGGCGTGATCGTCTCGCGCGACGTCTCCGAGCGCGTGCAGGCGGACGAGACGCGCAAGCACCTCGAGGCGCAGCTGCGGCAGGCGCAGAAGATGGAGGCGATCGGGACCCTGGCGGGCGGGATCGCGCACGACTTCAACAACATCCTCACCGGCCTGCTCGGCCACCTGCAGCTGATCGAGATGGATGTCCCGGCCGACGCCACGGAGCTGCGGCGGAGCCTGACCGAGGCCACGGCCGCCGGCGGGCGGGCCAAGGACCTGGTGGCCCAGATCCTCGCGTTCAGCCGCCAGCGTGAGCAGAAGCGCAGCGTGCTCTCGCTCACGGCCAATGTCCGCGAGGCCCTTCGTTTCCTGCGGGCCTCGCTGCCCGCGACGATCACGATCGAGGACAACCTGGCCGCGGCGGATTGCCAGGTGCTGGCCGACCCCACGCAGATGCACCAGGTGATCATGAACCTTGGCGTCAACGCGGGCCATGCGATGCGCGAGCGGGGCGGGGTCCTGACCTTCGCCCTGGTCCAGGCCGATCCGCCGCCGGCCCTCGCCGCGGCCCAGGCGACGCTCCGGCCGGGGCGCACCCTGCGCCTGACGGTGGCGGACACCGGCAGCGGCATGGACGCGGCCACGCTCGAGCGCATCTTCGACCCGTTCTTCACCACGAAGCCGGTGGGCGAGGGCACCGGCCTCGGCCTCGCGATCGTGCACGGCATCATCCAGGACCACGGCGCCGCGATCACCGTGGACAGCCAGGTGGGTGTCGGCACCTCCTTCCAAATCTACTTCCCGATGGTCGAGAGCACGCCGGCGGTCGCGCCGGCCGTGCCGGCCGATGCCCCGCGCGGCCGCGGCCAGCACATCATGCTCGTGGACGACGAGCTGCTCGTCCTCTCCGTCGCGCAGCCGATGCTGAAACGGCTGGGCTACCGGACCACCGTGTTCGACAAGTCGCGCGCCGCGCTCGAGGCCTACCAGCAGGCCCCGCACGACTACGACCTGATCATGACCGACCTGACCATGCCGGAAATCACCGGCGTCGAGCTGGTCACTCGGATCCGCGCCCTGCGGCCGGTCCAGCCCGTGCTGATCATGACCGGCTACCTGCGGGCCGTGGACCTGGCGTCGGCGCGGGCGAGCGGCGTGACCCAGTTCCTGACCAAGCCCTTCACGCTGACCTCGATGGCCGAGGCCCTGCAGCAGGCGCTGGGAAAACCCGGCGGCTCCGCGGGCACCTAGCCGGGATCACCGCCGGAACCTGGCCCGATGGGGCGCTCAGACCGTCTGGACGAGGGCCTGGACCGTCTCGGGCGCGACCACGCGGTCGATGTCGAGCAGCGTCTTCACCTGGCCCTTCACCTTGGCCATGCCGAGGAGGTAGCCAGTGTCGACCTTCGCGCCGAAATCGGGTGTGGGCTCGATCTCGCCGGCGGTCAGCGTCACGACCTCCTCGACGCAGTCCACGATCAGGCCCATCTGCACGACCTGCTCGCTGGGCAGCTTGACCTGAACGACGACGATGCAGGTGCGCTCGCCGAACTCGGCCTTCAGGCCGAATTTCACGCGGAGGTCGACGACGGGGATGACACGGCCGCGGAGATTGATCACGCCCTTCACGTAGCCCGGCACCTGCGGCACCGGCGTGATTTTCTGGAGGCGGATGATCTCGCGGACCTTCAGCACGGCAATGCCGTAGGCCTCGTTGTCGAGCACGACGGTGAGATATTTGCCCGGCAGGGCAGTGACGGGGGTGGCGGTGGTGGACATGGCGGTTGGATGGCTTTCCCGGAAATGGGAAGGAGCACTGGCTTCAAGGAGGTTAGATCGGCTGCACGGCGCGCGGCTTGACGGAAATCTTTGCGCTTCGGCCTTAGCCGGCGAAATGGTCGTGATCGCCGTTTCCATGCCCGTTGGCGCCGGGCGCCTCGAGCGGCGCATACTTCAGCCGGGACTGTCCCCGGGCGGGGGGCCGTCCGTCCGCCGCCGGCGGGGCCGGGTGCCGGGTCCGGGGCGCCGCCGGTGCGTTCGGGACGGGAGCCGGCGTGATCGGGGTGGACGACGCAGCGGGACGCCCGTCGCTGACCAGCGCGAGCAGCGCGGCGACGGACTCCTTCTGCATGACGGTCTGCGAGGTGAGTTCCTCCGCGGCCGCGGCCGACTCCTCGGCCCCGGCGGCGTTGGCCTGGGTGACCTTGTCCATCTGGCTGATGGCGATGTTGACCTGGCTGATGCCCTGGGTCTGTTCGGTCGAGGCGGTGGCGATCTCGGCCACCAGGGTGTCAACCTCGCGGGCCTTGGCGACGATCTCGCTCAGCGACTGCGCGACCTGGCCGCAGATCTGCACGCCGTGGGCGCTCCGCTGCACGGAGTCCCCGATCTTGCCGGCGGTCTCCTTGGCGGACTGGGCCGAGCGCTGCGCGAGGCTGCGGACCTCGTCCGCGACGACGGCGAAGCCCATGCCGGCCTCGCCGGCGCGGGCAGCCTCGACGGCCGCATTGAGCGCGAGGATGTTGGTTTGAAACGCGATCTCGTCGATGGTCTTGATGATCCGCGAAATCCCATCGGACGAGGCTTGGATCGCGTCCATCGCGCGCTTCATCTCTTCCATCTCCGAGGCGCCGGCGTCGGCCGCGGTGCGCGTCTGCGCCGCAAGGGCCTTGGCCTGGGTGGCGTTCTCGGCGTTCCGCTTGGTCATGCTGGCGATCTCCTCCAGCGAGGCGCTGGTCTCCTCGAGCGAGGCCGCCTGCTCGCTCGCGCCCTCGGCGAGCGACTGGCTGGAGGCCGACACCTGCGTGGCGGCGGCGGACGTCTGGTCCGCGCCCTGGTTGAGCTCCTCGGCGATGCGGCGCAGCTCGCGGTTGAGCGCACGGGACTGGAACGAGGTGACGACCAGGCAGAGCGCCAGCAGGCTGCCGATGCCGACGTAGGCGAACCTGGCCTGGGTGGCGAGGTTCGCCAGCCGGGTGTCGTTGAGCGCCTGGCCCTTGGCGCGGAGCGCGAGCACGAGCTGGTCGAACTCGTGGCGCGCGGGCAGGTAGGTCGAGGCGTAGAACGCGGCGGCCGCCTTCGGGTCGGTGCCGATCAGCTCGATGACCTGGTTCTCCTTCGCGTTGAGGTTCTGCTTGTCGTACTCGCCCATGGCATCCAGGGCGGCGAGCAGCTCGGGCTCCTCTGCCAGCCGGGCGTGCAGCGCGTCGACCGTCGCCCCCATGTCGGCGTCGGCGTCAAACTTCCGCTTGCGCTCCAGCGCGCTGTCCGGGCTGAGCAGCATGCCGCGCATGCCGTCGCTCATCTCGACCATCGTGTAGCGGATGTGCTCGATGGCGGTGGCCACCGCGGTGTTGTCCTCGCGCAGGCGCCGCTCGCGGTAATTCAGCCCGAGGGTCAGCGAGAAGCTGAGCACGACGAGGAGGACCGTGAGGCCCGTGAGGAGTTGGCGCGTGCGCCGGCTGGTATGGGTGGATTTCATGCGGGAAAATCGGCCTGCGCCGGGAGGCGCCGCACCCGTGCAGACGGGTGCGGTCCCAAGGTGAATCCGGTGCGGCAGCGTTTACTATTTCGGCCCATTTGCCCGCAGCCTTAGGTGTTTCTGCGGACGGAAACTCGCCGCGGGGCCGGAACCGGACCCCGGCCGGGCCGGGCCGGCGGAAGCCAAAATAGGGTTCAAGCGCAGGCGGGAACGGTCCGAAGGGAGGGACACAGATCCCCGAACGATACCGTTACATGTCCATCTCATCCGACCAGTTCGCCCCGATCGAGGAGCTACTCAACCGCCTTGCCACCGAGTCGATCCTGGCCCAGCCGGGCCGCGACGAGGGCATGGTGCCCGCCTACAGCCTGTTGGGCGACCTGCGTGAGCTCTGCGCGCTGGAGGCCACGCTGCGCGAGCCGGTCATCGCGATGCACGTCGAATTTGAACGGCAGCTGGACGCCGCCAAGCCCTACGATGCCGAGCTGCTCGGCCGCCTCCGCCGTCTGGTGGACTGGCTGCCCGGCGCGATCGAGCAGGTGAAGGCGGGCCACCCGGCCTCGCCCTTGGGCGCCCCGCCGGCGACGGCCACCGCAGTTCCGGTGGCGGGGATCGCTGCTGCTGAGCCGGCCCCGGCGTCCGACGTGATGCTGAACCTCAACCTCGGCGAGAACCGCGAGCTGCTCGGGGAGTTCTACGGTGAGGCCGTCGAGCACCTGCAGCAGATCGAGGCCGCGCTGCTCGCGCTGGAGCAGGAGCCGGACAATCCCGAGGCGCTGAATTCCATCTTCCGCTCGTTCCACACGTTCAAGGGCAACGCGGGCTTCCTCGGCCTCGTCCCCATGCAGTCGCTCGCCCACGAGGTTGAGTCGCTGCTCGACCTCGCGCGCAACCAGAAGCTGCGCCTGAACTCGGTCATCATCACGGAGATTCTCCGGAGCCGGGATGCGCTGCAGGCGCTCACCCAGCAGGTGGCGCGGGCGCTTGAGTCCGGCCACCTGCCGGATCAGATCGTGCCCGTCAGCCATCTCATTCGCTCCGTCAAGCGCCTCGCCTCCGCTCCCGACGCCCCCGCCGTCGTCGAGGCTCCCGTCACCGCGCCGGCTCCGGTGCCCGCGGCGGTAGCCGTGGCCGAATCCGTTTCAACCAACAGTGCGGCCCCGATGGCTCCGATTCCAGCCTCCAAGGCCGTGGCGGCGCCCGCCGGCGCCCCGGTCAAGGCCGCGGCCGGCGCGACCGTGCGCGTGAACACCGAGAAGCTCGACTCGCTCATGGACGTGGTCGGCGAGCTGGTCATCGTCCAGAGCCAGCTCCTCGAGACCGCGCGGGCGCATGCCGAGAACGGCTCGCCGCTGCAGCGCAACGTCGCCCAGCTGAGCCGCATCACCAAGGAGCTCCAGCACACGGCGATGTCGCTGCGGATGATCCCGGTGAAGCCCACCTTCCAGAAAATGGAGCGCCTCGCGCGCGACCTGGCCCGCGACTTCGGCAAGAAGGTCCACTTCGCCACGAGCGGCGAGGACACCGAGCTCGACCGCACTGTCGTCGAGGAGATCGGCGACCCGCTGGTCCACATGGTGCGCAACGCGCTCGACCACGGGCTCGAGCCGACCGCGGACCGCCTGGCCAAGGGCAAGCCCGAGACCGGCACGCTTCTCCTCAAGGCCTATCACCAGGGCAGCAACATCGTGATCGAGCTGCAGGACGACGGCCGGGGCATCGATCCCGACCGGATCATGCGCAAGGCCGTCGAAAAGGGCGTGGTGCCCGCCGGCGCCGCGCTCAGCCGGGAGGAAATCTACGCGCTGCTCTTCGCGCCCGGGTTCTCGACCGCCGAGAAGGTCACCTCCGTCTCCGGCCGCGGCGTCGGGATGGACGTCGTGAAGCGCAACATCGAGAAGCTCCGCGGCAAGATCGAGATCACCTCCGAGGTGGGCCAGGGCTCCACCTTCAAGATCAAACTCCCGCTCACCATGGCCATCATCGACGGCCTGGTCGTCCGCGTCGGCGCCGACCGCTTCATCCTGCCCAGCACGTCCGTCCAGATGGCGCTGCGCCCCGCGCGCGATGCCATCTCCACGGTCCACGGCCAGGGCGAGGTCCTCGACCTGCGCGGCCGCCTCGTGCCGGTGCACCGCCTGCACCGCCGCTTCGGCATCCCCGCCGACGCCCAGAATCCCTGGGACGGCATCGTCGTCATCGTCGAGCACTCGGGCAAGATCTCCGCCCTCCTCGTCGACGAGATGGTCAGCAAGCAGGAGGTCGTCATCAAGAACCTCGGCGCCTTCATGCAGAACCTCCCGGGCGTCGCCGGCGGCGCGATCCTGGGCGACGGCAATATTGCACTGATCCTGGACCCGGGCACCCTGCTGCTCGCCGCCTGAGGCATCCCATGGCCGCCAGCACACCCGTTCCTCCCACCCTTGACCAGGTCTGCGCGCAGGCGGTGCGCCTCCCGTGCGCCCCGGCGCTGATGCCGCGGCTGATCGCGGTGCTGGAGGATGCGAGCAGCGGCGCCGACGACATCGAGGGTGTCATCCAGCTCGATCCGGCGCTGACCGCGTCCACGCTCCGCCTCGCGAACTCGGCCTACTTCGGCGCCGGCCGCACGGTGGAGACCGTGGCCCAGGCGGTGGTCCGGCTCGGCCTGCGGGAAATTTACCGGCTCGCGGCGCTCGCGCTCGTGAACCGCTGGGAGACCGGCACCAACAAGTCCGGGTATGCCGGCGACCCGGGCGACTTCTGCCGGCATGCGCTCTGCACCGCGCTCGCGGCGGAGGTGCTGGCGGAGTTTAGCCACCAGGTTGATCCGCAGGCCGCCTACACCGCCGGGCTGGTGTCCGACATCGGCAAGCTCGCCGTGGCGCACGCCTGCGGCGCCTTCTTCCCCGCGATCCGCGCGCTCCAGCAGGAGCGCAGCTGCCCCTGGAAACAGGCCGAGCGCGACGTGCTCGGCTACGATCATGCGCAGGTCGGCGCCATGCTGCTGAAGGCCTGGCGCTTCCCGGTCATCTACACGGTGGCGGCGGAGTTCGCCCAGGAGCCCGCCCGCGCCCCGGCCGAGGCGCATGTCCTCCTGGCGCACCTGCACGCCGCCAAGTTCCTCGCCGCGTCCCTCGGGCCGGGCGTGGCTGAGGACGGTTTCCTCTTTGTCCTCGACGAGTCCTTCATCGCCGGCTGCGGCTTCACGCCCGAGGTGCTGGAGCGCTCGCTGGTGACCGTGATGGAGCGCGCCGCGGCGCGGCTGCACGACAAGCTCACGCACGGAGCGGTGACGCTCTGAGTGGGCCTCCCGGAGGGGGTGCGTAGGTTTCCCCTCAAGTTGCGCGGGCCCCGTCCGATCTTCGCGGATGTGCTACCGTTGGCCGCTTCGCGGCGACCCGCGGTGAAATCATTCGTCGGAAACGTTGTGTGGGGTA
Source organism: uncultured Opitutia bacterium (assembly GCA_903825285.1). GTDB lineage: Bacteria > Verrucomicrobiota > Verrucomicrobiia > Opitutales > Opitutaceae > Opi-474. The sequence goes on from CAIJZY010000014.1 coordinate 265,633, forward strand.
CCGGTTCGGCGTTCGCGCCGAGCCGGTATTTTTTTTAGCCCCCGGCCCGCGGCGGCGTTCAGGCGCCGAGCGCGAACGAGTCCTGGCCGTTCGGGGTCTTGAGTGTCATCGCGCCCGTGCCGACCTCGAGGTGGATCGTGCGGTTGATGGTGCCGCCGACGGCGGGGTTGCGGATGCCGAAGCCCTGCCGCGTCAGGTAGTCAAGGGTGGCGCGGACATTGCGCTCGCCGATCTTGAAGGAGTCCGGCCCGGAGAGCACGCAGGCGCCGCCGGCGACAAAGATCCGCATGCGGGCCCGCTCGGCCTTGAGGCCGTTCAGCGAGCGAAACAGCAGCGGCAGGCCGGTGTCCGCGAACATTGCCGGCTGTGCCGCCGCCTTGTCCGGCGAGATCTGCGAGTCGGGCAGCATCAGGTGCAGCAGCCCGCCGGCCCGCGCCAACGGGTCGTAGACGACCACGCCGACGCAGGAACCCAGCGCGTACGTGCTCAGGGTGACCTGATGGTTGTTCGAGACCGCAAGGTCGCCCACGCCGATGACGACGCGCTGGGCGAACAAGGAGGCAACCGTGGGGGATCCGGCCATGGTGGCTCAGCCCGTCCGGCCGCGCCGCCATCCGGCGAGGGTGGATTCGAGAGGGGAGGGAAAAGGCATGACTGCCGAGGGCGGACCGACGGCAGGGATCAACTCGGTTGCCCACCGCCAAACTTGAGGGCGTTCCCGGAGTAGGGAAAAATAGGTTAGAATTGTTAAAGTGGGCGGTGAAGCGGCCGAATGTACGGGGCGATGAAATTACTTACGTACCTCTCCCTCCATGCCCGGTCGAAAGGCGCGTGCGTCGTCCTCGGCGCCTGCCTCGCGGCCGCGGCCCACGCTGCGATCCCGGTTGGCAGCTCGAACGTCCAGATCGGCGGCTTCTTCAGCCAGGGCTACCTTTACAGCTCGGACAACAACTACCCGACCGCCGACAAGGGCGGCACCTGGGACTTCCGCGAGATGGCGTTCAACGCCTCCACGACCGTCGGCGACCACCTGCGCATCGGTGGCCAGGTCTTCGCGCAGCGGCTCGGCGCGCTCGGCGCGGACAAGGTCGTCCTCGACTGGGCCGTGCTGGACTACAACGTCTCGCCCGCCTTCGGCCTGCGCCTGGGCCGCGTCAAGTACCCGAAGGGCCTCTACGGCGAGGCGCTCGACCTCGATGTCGTCCGCCCCTACGTGTTCCTGCCTGGCGCGGTCTACAGCCCGATCCTCCGCGACTTCAGCGCCTCCTTTGATGGCGGCATGGTCTACGGCACGATCGAGGCCGGCCGGAGCTCCTTTGACTACAAGGTGTTCTACGGCGACATCCCGATGTCCCCGGAGAAGGGCGTCGCGGAGTTCTACAACAACTCCGGCCTCTACGCCGCGCCCGGCGTCGCCGCGCTGAACATGGACTCCGTCGCCGGCGGCCAGCTGACCTGGAACACGCCCGTGAGCGGCCTCAAGTTCGTGTACTCGTACTCCGCCTACCGCAACCTCGCGACCGACGGCCCGTTCTTCGCCTATCCGCCGATCAACCTGCACTCGAACTTCCCCCGCTTCAGCTGGAACACCTACTCCGGCGAGTATGCCTGGAACAACTGGGTCTTCGCGGCCGAGTGGCAGCGCTGCGGCGGCGACATCAACTACGGCGCCGCGCCGCTGATGCCCACGGTGTATGACCGCTCGGGCTGGGATGGCTGGTACGCCGCGGCCTCGCGCCGCCTGAATGACAAGTTCGAAGTGGGCGCCTACTACGGCGACCTCGAGCAGCGGTTCAGCGCGCGCCCGAGCAGCGACCCGGTGGTCCACCAGCGCGACACGTCGGTCAGCGTCCGCTACGACGTGAACGAGCACCTCCTCTTCAAGATCGAGGCCCACCGCATCGACGGCGTCTACCAGACGTTCGACACCGCGCGCATCCCGAACCCGGCGGCCACGCGGCAGGACCAGACGACGGTCTTCGCCGTCAAGACCACCCTCAGCTTCTGAGTCGGCACCACGCCCAATCGAAACTGGAGCATCCCATCACATGAAAAACCATTTCCTGCGCCGACTCATCCTCCTCGCGCTGCTGGCCCTCGCCGGCACGCCCGCCTTCGCCGCCCCCGTGATCATCGGCCACAAGGGCCTGGCCGCGGAAAAACTCACCGTCGCCTCCGTCAAGGCCGTCTTCCTCGGCAAGAAGGTGGCCTGGGACAGCGGCGGCCGCGTCATCCTCGCCGTCCTCAAGGGCGGCCCGGTCGCCGAGGACTTCCTCAAGGCCAACGTCGAGCAGACCGCGAGCGGCTTCAACAACCACTGGCGCCGCCTCGCCATGACCGGCGGCGGCACGGCCCCGAAGGTCTTCGAAAAGGAGGAAGACCTGCGGAAGTTCGTCGCCGAGACCCCGGGCGCGATCGGCTTTGTCGACAGCGCCAATGCCGACGCCTCCGTCGTCGTCCTCACCCCGGGCGCCTGATCGGCGCCCTGCCTATTTCCTTCCCGTCTCCGCCCAAGCATGAGTTCCGCCGCCGCCACCCGTTCCTCCCTCAACCTGAAACGCGCCTTTCTCGCGATCACCCTCGGTTTCGCCTTCCTGGCGGCGCTCATCGTGGTCCTGGGCTCGACGACGTTCCAACTGTCGCGGACGGGCACGGCGCGGAGCGCCGAGCTGAGCGAGCGCCTGCTGCCCGCGCTGGAGTCCCTGGCGCGGCTGCAGGAGGCGACGCTCAAGTACAACCTCACGAACCTGGAGTTCGTGGTGGCCCGCGACGAGGAGACCATGGCGCGCAAGACGGCCGCCGCGGCCGCCTACCGCAAGGAGATCGACCGGCAGGCCGACGCGCTCGGCGCCCGCCTGGCCTCGGCCGATGCCCGCGGGCTCGAGCAGCGGCTGGCCGCGGCCCTGTCAGCCTATGACGCCGCCGCCGCGCGCCTGCAGAAGGCGCTCAAGGCGAGCGAATTTGACGAGGCCATGAAGATCCTCGATGGCGACGTGAACAAGAACAACCTCGCCGTCGAGGCGGCGCTGAGCGAGCTCAACCACTTCGTCTTCACGCTCTCCACCGACAACGGCACCGCGACCAAGGGCATCCTGGAGCGCAACCTGCGCCTCACGCTCGCCCTCAGCGCCACCATCGCCGCGCTCGCCCTCCTCTCGGTCGGCGCCGTGCAGTGGCTCTCCTTCCGCATCAGCCGCCGGCTGCAGGCGCTGTCCGACGGGCTCTCCCACCTGGCGGACGACATCTTCAGCCGGGCCGAGGGCTTCTCCTCCGCCAGCACGCACCTGTCCGACGGCGCCAGCCGCCAGGCCGCGTCGCTCGAGGAGACCAGCGCCTCGCTGGAGGAGATCGCCAAGGTCACCGGCCAGAACGCCGCCGACGCCGGCAAGACCAAGACGCTCGCGGCGCAGACCCGCGGCGCGGCCGACACCGGCGCGGCCGACATGGAGCAGATGACCAAGGCCATGGACGAGATCAAGGCCTCGTCCGACGACATTTCGAAGATCATCAAGACCATCGACGAGATCGCCTTCCAGACCAACATCCTCGCGCTCAACGCCGCGGTCGAGGCCGCCCGCGCCGGCGAGGCCGGCGCCGGCTTCGCGGTCGTGGCCGACGAGGTCCGCAGCCTCGCCCAGCGCAGCGCCCAGGCGGCGCGCGAGACCGCGAACCGCATCGAGGACTCGATCGCCCGCAGCAACCGCGGCGTCGAGATCAGCGCGAAGGTCGCCGGCAGCCTCGGCGAGATGGTGCAGAAGACCCGCGAGGTCGACACGCTCGTGAACGGCATTGCGCGGGCCTCGCAGGAGCAGAGCACCGGCATCGGCGAGCTGAAGCAGGCGGTCGGGCAGATCAGCGAGGTCACCCAGAGCACCGCCGGCCATGCCGACGAGAGCGCCACGGGCGCCCGCGAGCTCATCCGTCAGGCCGCCGGACTCCGCGCGAGCGTGGACCAGCTCAATGTCTTTGTCGGGCTGACGGCCTCGGTTTCCGGCCGTCCGGCCGGTGCGGCGTCGCCGTCGCCCGCGGTCCCTGCCGCCCGGCCCAAGGCCGCGACGCGGTCCCAGCCGGTGAGCACGGTGCGTCCGCGTCCGGTGACACTGCGTCCTGCTCCCGCCTCCGTCCCTGCGACGGCGGCGACGGACAAGGATTTTTGGGCCTGAGCTCCGGTGCGGCCGGCTTGGGCCCTGGGCCCGGCGGCAAAGCCGGGCGGGCCGGTTAGCTGTAGACCAGCAGGCGCTGGCTGATGGGCGTGACCTGGTTGTGGCTCCGGATCTTCGTGATCGTGCCGGGGCTGAGCGCCTGGCCCTCGCCGATGAGCAGCAGCCCGTGCGGGCTGTAGATGCCGTTGGCGAGCACCATGCCGGGCTCGAGCTCGTGCAGCAGGATCTCGCGCACCTGCCGCGGCAGCTGCACGAGGTTGCTCACCTTGAGGAAGAGTCGCACGGCCTCGGGGTCGTAGGCGCTGCCGGACTTGGCCAGCACGGCCTCGATCGCGGCGGCCTTCGGCAGGCCGGATTCGACGAAGCCCACCGCCACCGCGAGGCAGCGCGCGGGCCAGGAGATGCCCTCGCCGGCGAGGCCGTCGGGATAGCCGCGGCCGTCGAAGCGCTCGTGGTGGGCGCGGATGATCTCGCCGGTCTCGGTCCGCGGGTCCACCAGGGCGGCAAGGGTCTGGCTGTACACCGGGTGATTGTGCATCATGCCCCGCTCGTGCTCGGTGAGCTGGTCGGGCTTGGTCCGGAACGCGCGCAGCATCTCCCGCGGCATGCCGATGAGGCCCAGGTCGCAGAGGCGGGCGGCGGCCCGCAGCGCGTGGCGCTGGGTCTCGTCGAACTCCTCGGTCGCGGCCATCTGCTCGGCAAATTCCACCAGCGCCTTGGCCTGGCCGCCGAGGACGGGGTCGTAGGCGGTGAGGATGCGCCGGCAGAGCTCGAGCGAGTGGTCGTACTTTTCCGCCAGCTCCTGGTTGGCGGCATCGAGCCGCTGGCGCTGCTGCTCCAGGTCCGCCACCCGGCCCGCGAGGGCGGCGTTGGCGGTGGTGAGCTGGGCGTTGAGCATCGACGTCTCGCGCTGCAGCTCGATGTTGTGCGTGACCAGGTCGTGCCGCTGCACGGCGTTCCGCACGGTGGCGATCAGCTCCTCGCGCAGCCAGGGCTTCGCGACGAACCGGAAGATCTCACCCTTGTTGATCGCGTCGACGATCGTCGGCAGGGCGAGCACCGCGGTGATCAGGATGCGCGAGGCCTGCGGGCGGATGCGCCGGCTCTCGATCAGGAAGTCGAGGCCCAGCATCTCGGGCATGCGCTGGTCGGAGATGATGACGGCGAAATCACGCTCCGCCAGGATGGCGAGCGCCTTGAGCGGGCTCTGGCAGGCGACCACGTGGAAGCGCTCGCGCTCCAGCGTCTCCTTGAGCGCGAACAGCACCACCGGCTCGTCGTCGACGATCAAAATGGTGGGCGGGGCGGCCGGGGCGGGGGCGGGCGAGGTCATGGGAGGCTGGCGGGGGCGGGCGCGGGGCGGGGCGCGGGATGTTCGTGGTGGCGGAGGATGAAATCGGCGGCCTGCTCGAGCGGGAGGCGCTGCATGGCGCCGCCATTTTCCCAGGCGGCGCGCGGCATGCCGTAGACCACGCTGGTGGCCTCGTCCTGCGCGAAGGTGGTGGCCCCGCGCTGGCGGAGCCGCAGCAGGCCCTCGGCCCCGTCCTTGCCCATGCCGGTGAGGACGCCGGCGATCGCATGCGGCGCGGCGCCGATGTCGGCGGCGGACTTGAACAGGAGATCGACGGCGGGGCGCTGGTGCCACACCGGCGGGCCGTCGACGACGCGCACGGCGTAGTGATCGGCGTGCCACTGCAGGAGCATGTGAAAATTGCCCGGGGCGATCAGGGCCAGGTTGGGCGTCAGGCGGTCGCCATCCACGGCCTCGCGGACCTCGAAGGCGCACTGCGAGCAGAGCCGGTCCGCGAAGGCCTTGGAGAAGACCGGCGGGATGTGCTGCACGATCGCGATGCCCGGCAGGCCGGCCGGCAGGCGGGTGAGCACCTCGCGGAGGGCCTCGGTGCCGCCGGTGGAGGCGCCGAGCAGGATAACCTGCCGCGCGGCGCCGGGACGCACCGGGGACGGGCGCGGGACGGGCGCGGCGGGGGCCGGGACGGCCACGGGGTGGGGCGGGGCGGAGCGCATCCGCGCGCCGGCGGTGGCCTTGATCCGCGCGATGAGCTGCGGGCCGAGGTCGCCGAAGGAATAGGAGCCGCTCGGCTTGGCCAGCACGTCGAAGGCCCCGAGCCGGAGCGCCTCGAGCGCGTAGCCCGAGCCGCGCTGCGAGAGCGAGCTCATGATGATCACCGGCAGCGGCCGTTGCTCCATGATGATCCGCAGGAAGGTCAGGCCGTCCATGCGGGGCATTTCCAGGTCGAGCGTCAGGACGTCCGGGTTCAGCTCGCGGATCTTGTCGCGCGCGACGTAGGGATCCATGGCGGTGCCGACGACCTCGATGTCGGGGTCGGCGCGGAGGGCGTCGCTCACGAGCTTGCGGACGACGGCGGAGTCGTCGACCACGAGGACGCGGATCTTGCGGCTGGCCATGGCAGGTCAGGCCCCGGTGGGCCGTTGGTAGATTGCGGGTCGGATCAGCTTCAGGCCATGCCGGAGGTTGGTGAGGCTCTCGGCGTGGCCGACGAACAGGTAGCCGCCCGGCACGAGCCGGCGCGTGAGCCGGTCCACAAGTTCCTCCTGCGTGGCCCGGTCGAAGTAGATCATGACATTCCGGCAGAAGATGACCTGGAAGGGTTCCCGGAACGGCGGCTCGCCCTCGAGGAGGTTGAGCTGGTGGAAGTGCACGCGCTCGCGGAGCTCGTGGCGCACGCGGTAATTGCCCTCCTGCGGGCCGAAGCCGCGCTGGAAGCACGCCTTGATGGTGGCCGGGGGCAGCTTGCCGACCGGTTCCTCGCGGTAAATGCCGGCCTGCGCCTTCGCGAGGATCCGATGCGAGATGTCCGTGGCCGCGATCTCCCAGGGCCACTGCGGCAGGCATTCGGCGAGCGTCATCGCGATGGAGTAGGGCTCCTCCCCCGAGGAGCAGGCGGCGCTCCACACGCGGAACTGCGCCCAGTGCTCCGCGCGCGCGCGGGCCGCCATCTCCGGCGCGGCCACGTCGCGCAGGAAGTCGAAGTGCGCCTCTTCCCGGAAAAAGAAGGTGTGGTTCGTCGAGATGACATCGATCAGGTGCGACAGCTCCTCATCGGCATTTTCCGACTGCAGCAGCCGGCAATAGTCCCCCACCGAGGCCAGGTTGGTGGCCCGCAGTCGCTTGCCCAGCCGGGCGGAGACCAGCTCGCGCTTGTCCGGCCCGAGGCTGATGCGGCTCCGCTCGTAAACGAGGCCACGGATGAACTCGAACTCATTATCCCTCATGAAGAATGTGAGGCTATATCGGTACGTTTCGCCGCAAATGAAGACGCGAATAGGGTCTCTGCCTTTGGCGCGGCCTCCCATCCCGGCAAAATTTTCCGCCACCGGCGTCGAGCGGCGGGTGCCAGCAGCGCTTTTCACCGGGCGTGAAATCTATTCGACGGGTGATGAATAGGTTGCGGAGGCGGAATGGCAGCTGGCACCGCCCTTGCTAAATCGCGCCGCATGATCGATCCAATTTTCCAAACCGACAACTACCAGTTGGCGCGGAAACTCCTCGATGCGGCGGCCCTTCGTCAGGAGGCGATCGCGTCGAACGTCGCCAACGCCGAGACACCGGGCTACCACCGGCTCGACGTCGCGCCGGATTTTGCCCAGCAGCTCAAGGCCAGCGTCGAGCAGGGCGGCGTGGGCGCGGCCGGGGCGGATCTTCGTCCACAGCTGGCCGAGGACCAGACGGCGCGCAGCCTGCGCCCCGACGGCAACACGGTGGAGATCGAGCACGAGCTCCTCGCCATGAACCGCAACGCCGTCGAGTACGACTACCTCACCGAGGTCGTCTCCAACAACCTGAAGCAGCTCAAGCTCGCCATCACCGGCCGCAGCGTGTGAGCGGACATTCCTGACCCGTCCCCATGAACCTCATCGCCGGCATTGACGTCACCGCGGGCGCGCTCAACGCGCAGAAGACCCGCCTCGACATCGTCGCGCAGAACATCGCGAACGCGCAGACCACCCGCACGCCCGAGGGCGGCCCGTACCAGCGGCAGGTCGTTTCCTTTGAGACCGAGCTCGTGCGCCGCGAGGGCGGCGCCTCGCTGCAGAGCGTGAAGGTGGGCGGCATCAGCGCCGACAAGACGCCCGGCCAGCAGGTCTACAACCCGCAGCATCCCGACGCCGGCCCGGACGGCCTCGTCACGATGCCCAACGTCAACCTCGCCTACGAGATGGTCGACCTCATCACGGCCTCGCGCGCCTACGAGGCCAACCTCTCGGTCGTCAAGAACGCCCGCCAGATGGCCATGAAGGCCCTGGATATCGGCAAGTAATCTCCCGCCATGTCCCCCGTCGGCTCCATCAATCCCCTTGCCGCCTCGGCCCTGACCCGCCTCGACGCGCCGCTGCCGAAGGTCGGCCTGGCCAACGGCCCGCAGGCGACCCCGCCCACCGGCGGCTTCGGCCAGGTGCTCGACGGACTGATCGCCACGGTCGACGGCAAGCAGGCCACCGCCCAAGCGCTGACCCGCCAGGTGCTCCTCGGCGATTCCGGCCAGCTGCACCAGAGCGTGATCGCCATGCAGGAGGCCTCCGTCGCGTTTTCCATGATGGTCGAGGTGCGCAACAAGCTCGTCGAGTCCTACCAGGAACTGATGCGCATGCAGGTATGAACCCATTTTTCCGTAACGTCCGATGAAGAATTTTGCCCAATCCCTGCTCGAGCTGTGGAAACAGTTCGGCGTCAACCAACGCGTGTCGCTGATCGTCGCCGCCGTCGCCGTCATCGGCGGCCTCATCGCCGTCGTGCTCTGGTCCCAGCGGCCCGACTACCAGCTGCTCTACGCCCGCCTGGGCGAGAAGGACGCCGCCGCCGTCATCGGCTACCTGCAGGCCCAGAACATCCCGCATCAGGTCACCGCCGGCGGCACCGCCGTCCAGGTGCCCAGCAACCAGGTCTACAAGCTGCGCATGGACCTCGCGGCGAAGGGGCTGCCCAGCGGCGACGGCGTGGGCTTTGAGATCTTCGACAAGGGCCAGTTCGGCCTGTCCGACTTCGTACAGCGTACCAACTACCTGCGCGCCCTCCAGGGCGAGCTGGCGCGCACGATCTCCCAGCTGCAGGGCGTGCACTCGGCGCGCGTGATGATCGTGCAGCCGGAGAACCGCCTTCTCCTCACCGAGCAGGGCGTGAAGCCCACCGCCTCCGTCTTCGTCGACGTCGGCGGCGGCCGCCTCGAGCTCGACCAGGTCAATTCCATCCGCCACCTCGTGGCCAACGCCGTCCAGGGCCTCCAGACCGACCAGGTCGCCGTCGTCGACAACCGCGGTCACGTGCTCTCCGAGGAGCTCCGCCAGGATCCCACGCTGGGCACCGCCTCGAGCCAGATGCGCTACCGCCAGCAGGTCGAGGACTACCTCGCCAAGAAGGTCGAGTCCATGCTCGCCACCGTGATCGGGCCGGGCAACGCCGTCGTCCGCGTCTCCGCCGAGATCGACACCGAGGCCACGGTCCTGACCCAGGACAAGTACGATCCCGAGGGCCAGGTGGTCCGCTCGCAGACCGTGTCCGAGGACAACAACAACTCCTCCGAGGCCCGCACCACCGGCGGCGCCGTCGGGGTCAGCGCCAACGTGCCCGACAAGGCGGTCACCGGGGCCGACGCCGCGCGGCCCATCTCCACGAGCGAGCAGACGCGCAAGAACCGCACCACTTCCTACGAGATCAACCACACCACCACGAACGTCACCCGCAGCCCCGGCACCGTGAAGAGCGTGACCGCCGCGGTCTTCATCGCGCCGCGGACGGCCGCGGCCGCCCCGGCGGCCGACGGCAAGGCCGCGCCCGCGGCCGAGCCCGCCGTCGTCAAGCGCACGCCCGAGGAGCTTAACGCGCTCCGGCAGGTCGTGATCAACGCACTCGGACTCAAGCCGGCGCCCGGTCAGTCACTCGACTCGCTGGTGTCGCTGCAGGAGATCGAGTTCCAGCCCCCCGAGCGCCTGCCCGCGCAGATCGAGGCGATCCAGGGCGAGGGCCGGCTCCAGGGCTGGATGGAAATGGCCAGCCGGTGGGCCTCCGTCGTCGGGGCCGCCGCCGTGCTGCTCTTTTTCTGGCGCGCCCTGTCGCGCCAGAAACCCGAGCCGGTGCCGGTCGAGGTCCTCGCCCTCACCCCGGACGCCGCCAACCGCTCGCTCCCGAGCGCCAACGCCGTCACCCCCGAGCTCCTCAACGAGCTGATCCGCCAGAAGCCGGCCAACGTCGGCGTCGCGCTCCGCGACTGGGTCGCCGCCCCCGCCGGCAAGAACTGACCTCCCCATGGCCGCCGATTTCGACTATACCAAGCTCAGTCGCCAGCAGAAGCTCGCGGTCTTCCTCGTGGTCATCGGGCCCGAGGCGGCCGCGGAGGTGCTGCGCCAGTTCGAGGACGCGGAGATCGAGGTGCTCTGCCGCGAGATGTCCACCCTCGGCATCATCCCGCACGCCGCGCAGAAGCTGGTCCTGGAGGAGTTCTCCACCGTCGTGGCCTCGAGCGCCAGCTCCGTCCTCGGCGGCCTCGGCTACGCCCAGCGCACGCTCGAGATCGCGAAGGGGGACTACAAGGCCTCCGCCATCATCGGGCGCGTCGGCCCGGTCGGCACCTCGGTCGATGTCATCAAGGACATCAGCGAGATGGAGGGCCGCCAGATCTTCAACCTGATCAAGCACGAGCAGCCGCAGACGATCTCGTTCGTCCTGTCCTACCTCGACAGCGCCAAGTCCTCGGAGGTCTTCGCCCTGCTCACCCCGGAGCTGCGCGAGGAGGTCCTGGAGCGGCTCGGCACGATCGAGTCCACCTCGCTCGAGCTCGTGGCCAAGATCGTCCACAGCCTCGGCAAGCACTTTGACAGCAAGGTCCGCCCCGCCTTCCATCGCAGCGGCGGCGTGCGCGCCGTGGCCGACCTGCTGAACCAGCTCGAGAAGGACATGAGCAAGAACCTGCTCGCGCGCCTCGAGGAGCGGAACGCCTCCCTGAGCGCCGCGATCCGCAAGAAGCTCTTCAGCTTCGACGACCTCACCCGCCTCCAGCCGGCCGACCTGCAGCGCGTGCTGCGCGAGGTCGACTCGGCCAACCTCGCCATCTCGATGAAGTCCGCCAGCGAGACGCTGCGCGAGCGCATCTACGGCGCCATCTCCAAGCGCGCCGCCGAGAGCCTGAAGGAGGAGCTCGAGCTGCTCGGGCCGGTCCGCCTCAAGGACGTCGAGGCCGCGCAGGACTCCATCATCCAGGTCGTGCGCCGCCTCGAGGAGGAGGGCCAGATCACGCTCGAGTCCGACTCGGCCCAGAGCCTCATCGCCTGACCATGGCCCTCGCCAAGCTCATCGCCTTCGACCGGCCGCTCGCCAGCGCCGTCCTGCGCGGCCAGGCCGGCCGCCTCGTCAACGAGACCGAGCTCGCCGACCGCGACCAGGCGGCCTACCGCCGCGGCGTGGACGACACCCGCGCCGCCGCCGACCAGCAGATGGTCGAGTTCCGCGCCGACATCGGCCAGCTCAGCGACGGCATCCTCAAGAATTTGTCCACGCTGGAAACCGCCCTGGTGGGCCAGCTGCGCGAGGCCCTGCCGGACCTTGCGCTGGAGATTGCCCGCCGGCTGCTGGCCGGCTACGAGCCGCCGCCCGAGGTCGTCTCGCGCCTCTGCGCCGAGGCGCTCGAGGAGCTGTTCCCCGAGCGGGAAAACCTGGAGCTGGTCGTCAGCCCCCGCGACGCCGAGCTGCTGGAAAAGCTCCGGCCGGAATGGCAGCAGCGCTACCCCGGCCTGCGCGTGCGCAGCGACGTGGCCCTCACGCCCGGCGACTGCCAGGTGCGCAGCCGCTTCGGCCTCACCGACGCCCGGCTGACCACCAAGCTCTCCGCGCTCACCCACAGCCTTTCCCCCGCATGACCTCCGTCGTCGCTCCGCTCGTCGAAGTGCTCCGCACGCAGGTCCGCCACGTGCCGCCGGTGCAGCGCCTGGGCACCGTCACCGGGGTCGCCGGCCTCGTCATCGAGTCCGACGGCCCGAACGTCGGCCTCGGCGAGCTCTGCCTCGTCCGCTCGGCGCGCGACAACTTCAGCGTCCGCGCCGAGGTCGTGGGCTTCCGCGAGCACCGCGTCCTCCTCATGCCCCTCGGGCCCATGGCGGGGCTGCACGTCGGCTGCGAGGTCGCGGCCTGCGACTATCCGCCGCTGCCGCGCCCCGGCCCGGAGATGCTCGGCCGCGTGCTCGACGCGCTGGGCCGGCCCTTTGACGGCCTGGGCATGCTGCCGGTGGACCGGCAGGCGCCCACGGCCGGCTCCCCGCCGCATCCGCTGCGCCGCCAGCGCATCCGCGCGCCGTTTGTCACCGGCGTGCGCGCCCTCGACGCCTTCACCCCCTTCGGCCGCGGCCAGCGCCTCGGCCTGTTCGCCGGCTCCGGCGTCGGCAAGTCCACGCTCATGGGCATGATCGCCCGCGGCTCCGACGCCGACGTCATCGTCGTCGCCCTTGTCGGCGAGCGCGGCCGCGAGGTGCGCGAGTTCATCGAGAAGGACCTCGGTCCCGAGGGCCTGAAGCGTTCCGTCGTGGTCGTCGCCACGTCCGACACCCCGGCGCCGCTGCGGCTGCGCGCGGCCTTCACGGCCACCGCGATCGCGGAGGCCTGGCGCGACACGGGCCGCAACGTGCTCCTCATCATGGACTCGGTCACGCGCTTCGCCATGGCGCAGCGCGAGATCGGCCTGGCCATCGGCGAGCCGCCCGCCACGCGGGGCTACACGCCGTCCGTGTTTGCCCTGCTCCCGCGGCTGCTCGAGCGCGCGGGCGCCGGCGAGCAGGGGGCCATCACCGCGCTCTACACCGTCCTGGTCGAGGGCGACGACATGAACGAGCCGGTGGCGGACGCCGTGCGCGGCATCCTCGACGGCCACATCGTGCTTTCCCGCGCGCTGGCGCACTTCAACCATTATCCGGCCATTGACGTCCTCGAGAGCGTCAGCCGGCTGACCCGCGACGTCTGCACGCCCGAGGAGGTCGCGCTGGCCGGCCGGGCGCGCGAGCACCTCGCCCTGTACCGCAAGAACGAGGACCTCGTCTCGATCGGTGCCTACCAGAAGGGCGCGAATCCCGCGCTCGACGACGCGATCCTGCGGCACGGGCCGCTGCGCCAGTTTCTGTGCCAGGGGATCCACGAGCACACGCCGCGACTCCAGGCCTATTCCCAGCTAAAAACCATCCTGTCATGAAGCGCTTTCGCTTTAACCTCCGACCGGTCTCCGTGATCCGGACGCATCATGAGATGCGGGCCCGCGATGCCTTTGCCACTGCCGTCCATCTCTATGTCGAGGCCGAGGAGCGGCTCGCCCGCGTGCGGGAGCGCAAGGCCGAGTTCGAGGCCGCGCTCTTCGCCGGCCGCCGCGACCGGTTCCACGCCGCCGCCGAGGCGCAGACGCTCGCCGCCTACCGCCGCGAGTGCCTCGAGGAGATCGAAACCGAGCGCGGCGTGATCGCCGCGCGCGCACTGATGATCGAGCGCCGCGCCGAGTACGTCGAGGCGCACCGTCGCCTGGAGGTGGTGAACCGCCTCGAGGCCAAGGCCCGCGCCTCCCACCGCCAGGCCGCCAACCGCGAAGAGCAGGCCGAGTTCGATGAATTCGCCGGCCGCGCCGCGCACCGGAAACTTGCCGCCGTATGATCACGAAACTGCAGAACCCGCTCACGGCCATGGCCGTGAGCCTCGTGCTCAGCGTGGTGCTGGGCGCCGCCCTGTGCTGGCGCGCCGCCGCGCCCCTGCTGGAACTCGCCGCGGCCGCCCGGCCGAAGCCCGCCGCCGCGGGCAAGGACAAGGGCTGGGATTTTTGGACGATTGAGATCGAGAACATCTCCACCGACCTTCGCGAGGAACGGGCCCGCCTCCACAAGCAGGCCGACCTGCAGGACCAGCGCGCCGCCCGCCTGGCCGCCGAGGAAAAGGAACTGGGCAAAATCCGCACCGACATCGAGGGCCTCCGCACGGAGATCGCCGACAAGGTCATTGAAATCACCGCCGACGAGGCGAAAAACCTCCGGACGCTGTCCCAGACCTACACCAACCTGTCGCCCCGCGCCGCCGTCGCGATCCTGCGGGAAATGGACGACGTCACCGTCGTCAAGATCCTCTCGCTGATGAAGCCCGACGTGGTCGGGCCCATCTTCGAGGAAATGAGCCACACCGCCAGCACCGATGGCCCGCTGGCCCGCCGCGCCGCCATCCTCTCCGAAAAACTGCGGCTGATGAAGGCGAACAAGCCCGCCAGCCCCAGCAGCTAACCCGGAATTCCCCGCGTCCAAGGATGGATGCGGTTGCTCGCCACGGAGGGTGTCATCGCCATGCAACTCTCCGCCTCCGTCCTTCCACTCGATCCCTCGCTCCCCACGTTGCCCGCCGCGGGCCTCACCGGCCCCGCCATCCCGGGCATCACCGGAAGACTGCCGGCAATCTTCGCCGATCTCCTGCCGGGCCAGCCGGCTCCGGCCGCGACTGGCGGAACGCAGAAAAATCCCGCGACGCCAGATTCCGCGACCCTTGAGGCTGCCGCCGCGCAGCTCGTGGGCTGGTTGTTCACCACGCCGGTCCCGGTCCAGCCGGTCGACATTTCCCTGAGTGCTGACCCGACTGCGGCCTCAGTCCCGACCGCGGCCCCGACTGCGAGCGCGGCCCCGGCTGCGAATGCTGCCGAGGGGATCGCGACGCTGGGAGAGAGTGGAGGAAGTGCGCCGGCCGCCGGTTTCTGGTCCGCCCCGGTGAATCCTGGTCAGGCGGGACCGATGCCGTTCCCGCAAACGGCGGCGTCCACCCCGAAAAGTCAGGCCGAATCCGGCGCGCAGCAGCCCCTCACGCCCCAGCCGCCCCAGCCACCCCAGCCGGCCCAGCCGCCCCTGACGCCTCCGCCACCTCTGATGCCTCTGTCGACACTCATGCCGCTCGCAGCCGCGCCCGCACCGCTGTCCAAGGCAGCGCTGCCGACTCAGGCGGAGAGAGTACCCGTGCCGTCGCCGACCGCGCCCGCTGGGCATGCGATCGAGCCGGCAACGGCCACTCCCGCGGCGCCGACCGTCGAGTTGGCGGTCGTGGCGTCCGTCGATTCGCAGCCGTCCGGAACGACGCCACTCCGCCGGGCAGCCATGGACGAGCGCGGGGACGTGGCAGTCTCCGTGATCCAGGGGGAAAATATTGCCCCTGCGGCCGAGAAATTTGTGCCACGGGAAAATTCCATCGTTTTGGCCGGGGATAAAAAAATTCTAAGCACTACGGACAAGCAGGTTACAGGACGGCCCGGCAGCCTTGGCATCGGCATTGCTATGCCTGCGACCACCATGTCCATGACCGCCTCCCACCCGACGAATTCCACGGCGGCCCTGCCGCCGGCGGGAGCATTGGGGGCGAGCGCGGAGCGGACCGCGACGTCGGCGCAGGTGATCCTGCCCGAAACCACCGTGGCCAGCCAGGCGCAGCGCGCGGTTGAGGCGGTCACGACGGCTGCGGAACGGGCCAGCACGGCCGGCCGCACGTCCGTGCAGATCCAGTTTTCCCTGAGCGGCGCGGACCTGTCGGTGCGCGTCGAGCTCCGCGGCGACGCCGTGCATGCGACCTTCCAGACGGATTCGAGCGAGCTGCGCACCGCGCTGGCCGCCGAGTGGCAGACCGCGAGCGCCGGTGCGGCGGGCGGGATGCGCCTGACCGAGGCCGTGTTCACGCCGGCCGCCCCGGCCGGCAATGCGGGCACGTCATTGTCCGGCGAGGGCGCCCCGCAGCAGCGTGAGAACCAAAGCCGCGAGGCCGCGGAAGTTTTCGACCACACCAGCCTGCGTCCGCTCGCCTCGGGCCGCCGCCGCACCGCGGCCGCCGTCTCCGACTCCCGGCCCTGGTCCGCCCGTTCCAACCTGAATCTCTACACCTTCGCCTAACGCCATGTCCTCGATCACCCCCGTTTCCAGTGCGATGAGCACGACGACCACCGGTGCCACCACCGGCACGACCACCTCGACCGTCGGCCAGCAGGCGCTCGGCCAGGCGGATTTCCTGAAGCTCCTCTCGGTCCAGTTCCAGAGCCAGGACCCGATGAAGCCGATGGACGACACGGCGTTCATCGCGCAGATGGCCCAGTTCACCTCCCTGCAGCAGACGCAGACCCTCACCCAGCAGATGACGCAGCTGCGCGCCAACCAGGACCTCGCGACGGCCAACAGCTACATCGGCCGGCAGCTCACGGTCGACGGCGGCAACGGCACCACCGTGACCGGCAATGTCACGGCGGTCGACGCCTCCGGCGCCGCGCCCCAGCTCATCATCAACGGCAAGCCCTACGCCCTGACCACCGTCCTCAAG
The DNA here is from genome assembly GCA_903825285.1 of uncultured Opitutia bacterium. Taxonomy (GTDB): domain Bacteria; phylum Verrucomicrobiota; class Verrucomicrobiia; order Opitutales; family Opitutaceae; genus Opi-474. The sequence continues at coordinate 282,127 of CAIJZY010000014.1, forward strand.
GTGGAGCCCGGCGCGACACCGACCGCCACCGCTTCCTCCACCAGCACGCAACCGGCCGCCACCAGCGGTTCATAATCCCCCAACCTCTAAGTAAACCATCACCACCATGTCACTCATCGGCACAATGGACAGCGGCGTCAGCGCCCTCCGGACTTTTCAAAAGGGTCTCGAGATCATCGGCAACAACATCGCGAACGTTAACACGAGCGGCTTCAAGAGCGCCTCGGCGTCCTACGCGGACAGCTTCAGCAACATCCTCCAGCTCTCCTCGCCGGCGGCGGGCGGGGCCGGCTCCAACACGTCGACCATCGCGATCGGCACCGGCGTCAGCATCTCCGGCGTCTCCACCAATTTCGGCCAGGGCTCCCTCTCGAGCACGGGCAACACGACCGACCTCGGCATTTCCGGCAGCGGTTACTTCATCGTGAAGAACCCCAATGACGGCAGCAGCTACGCCACGCGCGACGGCAACTTCCGCCTGGATTCGGCCGGCAACCTCGTCACCCAGCAGGGCTACCACGTGCAGGGCCTCACCGGCGGCACCGCTGGCACCCCTCCCGCTACCGTGGGTGACATCACGCTCGGCACCCCGCCGGCCGGCACGCAGCTTCAGTCCTTCACCATCGATAAGACCGGCAACCTGGTCGAGTTCTACTCCGACGGCACGTCGACCACGACGAACCAGGTCCTCCTCCAGAGTTTCCACGACCCGTCGGCCCTGACCAGCGTCGGCAACGGGCTCTTCGCGGGCATGGGCTCCGCCGGCCCGGTCAGCGGCTCGACGACCCTCTCCGCCGCCAGCAACACGGCTGGCAGCAATGGCCTGGGCACCGTGCAGTCCGGCACCCTTGAGCTCTCGAACGTCGACCTGACGCAGCAGTTCTCCGACCTGATCACGACCCAGCGCAGCTTCCAGGCCGCGTCGCGCCTGATCACGGTCTCCGACACCGTGCTGGACGACATCGTCAACCTGAAGACCCGCTAAGGCATACTCCCATGGCCGCTTCCAAAGCCGAAACTCCCGCCACTCCGGCCCCGGCCGCCGCGCCGGCGCCCGCGACTGCGCCTGCGGGTGCGGCTCCGGCGGCGGCTTCGGCCGTCAGCAAGCTCAAGCCCTGGCTGCCGGTGGCGGCCGCCCTGCTGCTGGCCCCCGCGCTCACCTTTGCGACCGCCGAGTTCGTCCTGGTGCCCCGGCTCCAGAAGAAGCTCGCGGCCGCCATGGCCAACCCGGAGGCCACCGCGGCCGCCGCGGCCCAGGCCAGCGCCGAGGGCCACGGCGAGAAAGGCGGCAAGGACGGCAAGGAGGGCAAGGACAACGGCGCGCCCAATTACGAGTTCCAGAACGTCGTCGTGAATCTCGCCGGCACCATGGGCACGCGCTACCTCAAGACCAGCTTCATGGTCACCGGCGCCGACGCCGGCATCAAGGAGGCCTTCGAGTCCAACAAGCCGCGCCTCACCGACGTCACGCTCAACGTCCTGTCGTCACTCACGCTGGCCGACCTCGAGGAGCCCGGCGCCAAGAACGTCATCCGCGAGAAGCTCGTCACGGCCTACAACCAGGCCCTCGGCCGCAAGGTCGCCGAGCAGGTCTATTTCTCCGACTTCGTGATCCAGTAAGGAGTCCGCGCGATGGCCGACAACCCCAACCCTCCCTCCGACTTTCTCGACCAATCCGAGATCGACAAGCTGCTCGCGCAGACGGTGGAGTCGGGCGCGCCCCGGCAGCAGCTGATCCGGTCCGACGGCGGCAAGGGTGACGCCTCGCTCAAGGTCGAGGCCTACGATTTTCGCAACCCCGCCTTCCTCTCGGAGGTCGAGCTGCGCCGCCTGCGCCTGATCCACGAGGACTTCATCCGCTACCTCAGCGCCCGGCTCTCGCTCTACATGCGCATGGAGTTCGGGATCAAGATGTCGAAGCTGACGACCGTCACGTACTCCAAGTTCACGGAGTCGCTGCCGAATCCCACCCACCTGAGCCTTTTCAAGGTCGAGCCGCTCGTGGGCGTCGGCATCCTCGACATCAACCCGCGCCTGGCCCTCACGATTGCCGACCGGCTGCTCGGCGGCCGCGGCCATTCGGTCAAGGCCGAGCGCTACCTGACCGAGATCGAGGTCGCGCTGATCGAGGACGTGATCCTCATCCTCCTCGAGGAGTGGTGCGGGCAGTGGAAGCTGGAGCAGGACCTCCGCCCGCTGCTCATCGGCCACGAGAACAACGGCCGGTTCCTGCAGACCTCGCCGAAGGACGCCATCATCCTGGCGCTCACGCTCGAGGCCAGCTTCGGCGACTGCTCCGAGTCGATCCAGATCGGCGTGCCGTATTACATGATCGAGCCGGTGGTGAAAAAGATGCAGTCCCGCCGGCAGAAGGACACCGCGGTGTCCACCACCGAGCGGCGCGCCGAGTGGCAGGACACCTATGGCCGCATCACCGTGCCCGTGCGCGCGGAATGGGCCGCCCTCGAGCTGACCGTCCGCGAGCTCGTCAGCCTGCGCGTGGGCGACGTGATCGAGCTGCCCGCCGCCCTTTTCCAGGAAACCCGCGTGCTGCTCAACGGCACCCCCAAGTTCATCGGCAGCGTCGGCCATGACGCCGACCGCGTTGCCGTTCAGCTCACCCGCAAGCTGCCCACCGAGGAAAACAACCATGCCAAATCTGATGGAAGAAAAATCTCTTGATATCCTGCTCGACGTGAAGGTGAAGGTCACCGTGCAGCTGGGCTCCGTCCAGCTGCCCATGCGCGACGTGCTCGAGCTCACCGCCGGCTCGGTGGTGCAGCTGCTGCAGCACGCCAGCGACCCGGTCGGCCTGTACGTCAACGACAAGCTCGTCGCCTACGGCGAGGTCGTCGTGGTCGAGGACAACTTTGGGATCAAGATCACCGAACTCGTCGGCAGCACGAAGGCCTGATGCGTCCGCTCCGCCGCCTTTTTGCCTCCGGGACGTTCCTGCTCGCGGCCGCCGCCGCGCTTGCGGCGAACGACACGCAGGTGATCTACCCCGGCGGCGCCGTCACGCCCGCGCACTCCGCCGCCGTGCCTGGCCCGGGCCTCGGCGCGGTGACGGTGCTGGGCAGCCTCGTCCTCGCCGGCGCCGGCGGCTGGCTCCTCTGGCGCGGCCGCCGCCTGCCGTTCCAGGGCCGCGACCTGCGCAAGCTCGCCATCGAGGAGACCCGCTCCCTCGGCAGCCGCCAGTACCTCGTCGTCGCCTCCTACGAGGGCAGGAAACTGCTGCTCGGGGTCTGCCCCGGCCGCATCGACCTGCTCACGCCGCTCGACACGGTCTCCACCCGCGAAAGGGCCTCATGAGACGGCTCCGCCATTTTCTGCTCCTCGCGGCCCTGACGCTGGCCAGCCTGGGCTTCGCGCCGCTGCCGGTGCAGGCCGAGCAGGCCGCGCCCGCCCCGTCCGCCGCGGCCCCGGCCAAGGCCGGCGACCCGTTCCGCCTTAGCATCGGCCTCGAGGGCTCCGGCCAGGCCGGCGGCCAGGTCAGCGTCGCGGTCCAGATCGTGATCGTCATGACCCTCCTCTCGGTGGCGCCGTCCATCGTGCTGCTGATGACGAGCTTCACCCGCATCGTGATCGTGCTCGGCTTTGTGCGCACCGCGCTCGGCACGCCCAGCGCGCCGTCCAACCAGATCATCGTCGGTCTCTCGCTCTTCCTCACCTTCTTCCTCATGGGTCCGGTCTTCGACCGCGTCCAGAAGGAGGCGCTCAACCCGTACCTCGACGGCCACATCACCTCGGTGCAGGCCATTGACCGCGCCTCCGTGCCGCTGAAGGAATTCATGCTGAAGCAGACCCGCACGCGGGACGTGGAGTATTTCCTCGAGCTCGGCGGCTTCGGCCCCACCGCGGTCAAGGACCTGCCCATGCGCGTGGTGATCCCGGCCTTCGTGATCAGCGAGCTCCAGACCTCCTTCCAGATGGGCTTCCTGCTCTTCCTGCCGTTCCTCGTCATCGACTTCCTCGTGTCGTCGGTGCTCATGGCGCTCGGCATGATGATGATGCCGCCGACCGTGGTGGCGCTGCCGCTCAAGCTCCTGCTGTTCGTCCTCGTGGACGGCTGGCACCTCGTCGTGAAGTCCCTCATCCAGAGCTTCATCACCTGAGCCATGAATCCCGACCTCGCCATCGACATCTTCAAGACCACCGTGATGGTGTCGCTCTACGTGGTGGCGCCGTTCCTCGGCGTGACGCTCGTGGTGGGCCTGCTGGCGAGTCTCTTCCAGTCGGTCACCAGCATGCAGGAGCAGACCCTCACCTTCATCCCGAAATTGCTGGCGCTGGCCGGGCTCGCGCTGGTGCTGACCCCCTGGCTGCTGCGCGTGCTGTCCGAGTTTACGGTCACGATGCTCACCCGGATGGGCACGCTCGGCCACTAGGCCGCGGCTCCCGTCCCCGCGCGATTCCGCCGACCCGGGCCAGGAGTCACCGACCGCATGAGCCTCGATTACCTCCTGACCTGGATGATGGTCTTCCTCCGCGGGCTGGGGCTGCTGCTCCAGCTGCCGGTGCTGGCCGGCCGGCCGCTGCCGGTGACCGTGCGGCTCGGGATCGGGGCCTGCCTGGCCACGCTCATGGCGGGCATCGTCGCGCCGGCCCCGGTGCCGGCGTCGCTGCCCGAGCTGGCGCTGATGACCGGGGGCGAAGTCCTCCTCGGTCTCGCGCTGGGGTTTATCACCCGCCTGTCTTTCGCCGCGGTGGAGATGGCGGGACGGCTGATGTCGTCGGAAATTGGCCTGTCGGCGACACCCGGCATGGGTGTGCCGGAGCCGGGCACCGAGCCGCTGGCCGCGCTGCTGTCCTCCTTTGCCATCGTCCTGTTCTTCCTGCTGGGCGGCCACCACCTGATGCTCGATGCGTTCGCGCGGAGCTTCCAGCTGGCCCGTGCGGGGCGGGCGTCGCTCGATCCGGCCGCGGCCGAGGTCCTGATCCGGGCCACCGGGCACATGATCGAGCTGGGCGTGCGCATCGCCGCGCCGTTCATCGCGATGAATTTCCTCGTGACCCTGGCCTTCTCGGTCCTGGGCCGGGCGGTGCCGAAGATGAGCGTCTTTGTGATCAGCTTTTCGGTCCGCGCCGTGGCCGGCCTGGCCCTGCTCAGCGCAGCCGGCGGGCTGATCGCCCGCTATCTGTTCGTGGAGTTTTCCTCCCTCCCGAACCAGATGCTGCAGGTGCTGCCGCTGCGGTGAAAATCTGCCGGCGCGAGCCCCGCGCTCGGCCAAACGGGCAATAATTGCCGCCATTTTTGACAGAAATTTGGGGTGGTTGGTTTTTTAGCCGACCGGAAGGAATAGAAAAGTTTAAAGCATTGGTGGCAAGGGCTTAGCGGTGACTGAAAAGGCATTGGCATCTGCATTGCTAACCTCACGCACCACATGGCCGAGACCGACCAAGATCAAAAAACAGAACAGCCGACCGAGAAGCGGCTGCACGACGCGATGGAGCGCGGGCAGTTTGCCAAGTCGCCCGAGCTGGCGGTCGCGTTGATCCTGGCGGCGGTGCTGGGTGTGCTGGCGCTGACGATGCCGTCGGCGGCGCGCGAGATCGCCGAGTATGCCGTGGGCATGTTTTCCCGTTACGCGATGACGCCGGTCTCGTTCGAGACGGTCCCGGCGGAGCTGGGCACGGCGATGCTGACGGTGGGTCGCGTGCTGCTGCCGCTGCTGCTGGGCTGCGCGGGCGCGGCGCTGCTGGCGGGCGGGCTGCAGAGCGGATTTCAGCTCTCGCCCGAGGCCGTGACCTTCAAGTTCGAGAATCTCGACCCGGCGGCCGGGTTTCGCCGGATCTTTTCCCAGGCCGCCCTCGTCAAGGCCGGCATCGACACGCTCAAGCTGCTCGCCATCGCCGGCGTGCTGTGGCTCGGCGCCCGGGCGCTGATCGATGACCCGCTGTTCAGCGCCCCGGTGGAGGCGGCGTATCTCGGCGAGTTCCTGGCCCATGCCACGCTGGTGTTCCTCGGCCGGGTGCTGTTCGCGCTCGCCCTGATCACCGCGCTGAGCTTCGCCTACGAGAAGTTCAAGACCCAGCGCGAGCTCCGGATGACGCGCGAGGAAGTCAAGGAGGAGCGCCGCAACGCCGAGGGCGATGCGCACTCGAAGGCCGCGATGCGCCGCATGGCCCGCCGCCTCATGCAGAAGCAGATGCTGGCGGCGGTCGCGACCGCCGATGTCGTCGTGACCAACCCGACCCACTTTGCCGTCGCGCTCAAGTACGAGCGCGGCAAGGACCAGGCGCCGGTCGTCCTCGCCAAGGGCGAGAACCGCTTTGCGCAGCGCATCAAGGCCCTGGCCGCCGAGCACGGCGTGCCCACGGTGGAGAACAAGCCGGTCGCGCGCCTGCTGTTCGCGATGGGGCAGGTCGGCGAGACGATCCCGGCCAACCTCTACCAGGCCGTCGCCGAGATCCTCGCGGTCGTTTACCGGACCCACCGCTACTACTTCCACCGCCTGAAAGCCCGCCGGATGGAGGCGTCCGTCTAAGCCATGACCCCCGCCGACGCCACGCCGAGTCCCATTGCCACGCTGCTCAAGCGGGCCGACCTGATCTTCACGGGCGGACTGTTCCTGACCGTCCTCCTGCTCATCGTCCCGATCCCGACGATCCTGCTGGACACGTTCCTGGCCCTCAACATCGGCCTCTCGCTGATGGTCCTGCTGGCGATCATCTACGTCAAGGACCCGCCGGAGTTCTCGAGCTTTCCCACGCTGCTGCTGGCCCTGACCCTGTTCCGCCTCGCGCTCAACATCAGCTCGACGCGCCAGGTGCTCATCAACGGCTACGCCGGCCAGGTGATCGATGCCTTCGGGCACTTCGTGATCCAGGGCAACTACATCGTCGGCGCGGTGGTGTTCCTGATCCTGGTCGTCATCAATTTCGTCGTCATCACCAAGGGCGCCGGCCGCATCGCCGAGGTGAGCGCGCGTTTCACCCTCGATGCGCTGCCCGGCAAGCAGATGGCGATCGATGCCGAGCTCAACGCCGGCATCATCGACGAGGTCACGGCCACGGCGCGCCGCATCAAGGTCCAGAAGGAAGCCGATTTTTACGGCGCGATGGACGGCGCCTCGAAGTTCGTGCGCGGCGACGCGATCGCCGGCATCATCATCACGCTGGTCAACGTCATTGGCGGTTTCGCCATCGGCGTGTTCCAGATGGACCTGTCCCTGGCGGAGTCGCTGCAGAAGTTCACGCTGCTCTCGATCGGTGACGGCCTGGTCTCCCAGATCCCCGCGCTGATCCTGTCCGTCGGCGCCGGCATTCTGGTCACGCGCGCCTCGGAGAACTCCAACCTCGGCACCCAGCTGGCGAGCCAGCTCTTCCGCTACCCGCGGGCGATGAAGATCGCCGCCGGCATGATGGTCATTTTCGGGCTGATGCCCGGCATGCCGATGCTGCCGTTCTTCACCCTGGGCGGCGTGGCGGCCTATCTGGCGAAGATCCTGCAGGACCAGGAGGACAAGACGGGTCACTCCCTGGGCGCCGAGCCCGTGGCGGCCGGCAAGTCTGCCGCCCCCGCCAAGGGTGCAGCGGGCAAGGCCGACGCCGCCGGGACTCCCGCCGCGTCCGGACCCGGGGCGGCGGAGGATGTCCGCAAGCTCATCGAGATTGATGTCTTTGCCATTGAGATCGGCTACGGCCTGCTGCCGCTCGCCGACGCGAAGAAGGGTGGGGAGCTGCTCGCCCGCGTCACGGGCGTCCGCAAGGCGCTCGCCCGCGAGAAGGGCATCGTGGTTCCCCCGGTCTCGGTCCGGGACAACCTCGAGCTCGAGCCCAACGACTACCGCTTCCTCCTGCGCGGCAAGCCGGTCGCCCGCGGCCAGCTCATGCCGGGCCGCCTGCTGGCCATGAACGTCTCCGGCAGCAAGGTCCGCCTCAAGGGCGTCCCGACCCGCGAGCCGGTGTTCAACCTCGAGGCGACCTGGGTCGACGAGGCCGAGAAGAAGACCGCCGAGATCAACGGCTACACCATTGTCGACCCCGCGTCCGTCCTCATCACCCACCTGTCCGAGACCCTCAAGCTGTCGGCGCACCACCTGCTCGGCCGCCAGGAGGTCCAGCAGTTGGTCGACCATCTCAAGCAGACCCAGCCCGCGCTCATCGCCGAGCTGCTGCCCGACCTGGTCAATCTCGGCATCATCCAGCGCGTCCTCCAGAACCTCCTCCGCGAGAACGTCGCGATCCTCAACCAGCCCCTCATCCTCGAGGGCATCGCGGACTTCGCCTCGCTCTCCAAGAATCCGGACGATCTCAGCGAGCTGGTGCGCCGCCGCCTCGGGCTCTACTTCGTGCCGGAGTTCGAGTGCCGCCCGGGCGTCATCCGCGCGATCACGCTCGACCCGCGCCTGGAGCAGTGGCTGGCCGGCAAAATCCATCGCTCGCCCACCGAGGTCGGCCTCGCGCTCGACCCCGCCAGCGCGCGCCACCTGCTCGAGGAGTTCACCCGCCGCACCGGCGAGCTCGCGCAGGCGGGCCAGCCCGCGGTCGTGGTCGTCTCGACCGAGATCCGCCTGCCGCTCAAGCGCTTCTTCGAGTCCTCCTTCCCGCGCCTGGTCATGCTCGCCTTCCAGGAGCTCCCGGCGGCGACGGAGATCGAGAACGCCGGCATCGTGACGCTGCCGCCGCACATCAACCGCGTGGACACCCCGCTCAAGGCCGCCGCCTAACCCGCCATGTCCACCCCCGCTCAGCCTTTCGCGCCCGGCGCCTACAAGTTCACGGTGAAGTCCGCGGCCGACGCCGTGCGGCTCATCCGCGAGAAGCTTGGCCCGTCGGCCCGCGTCCTGTCGGTCCGCGCCGTGGAGGCGTCCGGCTTCCGCCGGTTCTTCAGCGGGCCGCGGCTTGAGGTCATCGCCCAGATCGACCCGGTGCCGCCCGCGGCCGCCTCGCTGGCGGCGGTCTCCGGCGAGCCCGCGCTTCCGCCCTCCGCCGAGCTGCCGGCGTCTCGCCTCACCCCGCCTCCGGCGAGCTCTGCCGGCCTGGCCAGTCTCCTGCGCCGGTCCGGTCTGACCGAGACCGCGCTGTCGCGCCTGCAGAGCGGCACGCGGTGGTCCGAGCTGAACACGCTGCCGCTGCACCGCGCCCTGGCCGAGACCTCGCGCCTTCTCCAGGAAAGCGTCGGGTCCCGCCAGCAGCGCCCGCCGATCTCCCGGGCCGCCTTCCTCGGCACGCCGGGCGTGGGCCGCACGACCGCCCTCTGCAAGTGGCTCGCCGTCGAGGTGTTTCGCCGCGCGCGCTTCGGCCACGTCGTGACCGTCGAATTTGACCATCCCAACGCACTCGGGCCGCTGCCGGTGTTCAGCGAGGCGCTGGGCGTGCCGCTCGCCCATTTCCCGTGCGAGACCCGTCCGGCCGTGCCCGGCGGATTCGTGTATTACGACCTGCCCGGGCTCTCCCCGCGCCGGCCCGCGGCCAATGCGCCGATCGCCGAATTTCTCGACCGCGAGCAGATCACCGAGCGCGTGCTGGTGCTGAACGCCGCCTACGACCGGGCCGCGCTGAGCGAGGCCTACGCCGCGGGCCGCGACCTCGGGGCGACGCACCTGGTCTTCACCCACCTCGATGAGGTGCCGCAGTGGGGCAAGCTCTGGGACTACCTCTTCGACGAGCAACTCGAGCCCCTCTTCGTCACCACCGGCCCGTCGCTCACCGGCGACTGCGAGGAAGACGTCCCCGCCGCCATCGCGCGGCGCACGCTGCCCGAAAACTGATCCCCCTTACCATGAAATTCATCTTCCTCGCCGGCGGACTCGCCGGGTTCCTCCTCGCCGCCGCCACCGGCCTCTGGGCCGGCCGCGCCCCGGATCGCGTGCTGCTCGATGCCTCCCTCGGATGCCTCGCGGGCGCGCTCCTGTTCCGCTGGTTCTGGACCGTGCTCGTGCGCGGCATCCGGGAAACGATTTTGCAACGCCATGCCGCCGCCACCGCGTCGGCCAAACAGAAGTAACCGTCAGTCCATGCTGTCATGAATACCGCAACCGCCCCCGTCCCTGGCATGGAAGCTACGCCCGCCGCCGCCTGGCGCGCGTATCAGGGAGTCTCCCCCAGCGCTGTCGATGAAAAGGATTTGATCGAGCGCTATCTGCCCCTCGTCCGCAATGTGGTCGATCGGATCAAGCTCAACGTGCCCGCGCACGTGGACGCCGACGATCTCTACAGCGTGGGCATCACCGGGCTCATCGCCGCCGTGCGCAAGTTCGACCCCGAACAAGGCAGCACGTTCGCCAGCTACGCCGCCATGCGCATCCGCGGCGCGATCCTCGACGAGCTTCGTCGCATGGATTGGTGCCCGCGCCGGGCCCGCGCCCGCGCGCGCAAGCTCAAGACGGCCATCAACGACGTCGAGCAGAAGCTCGGCCGCGCCGCGACCGACGACGAGGTTCGTTCCTCGCTCGGGCTCGAACCCAAGGAGTACGCCAAGTGGGTCGAGGAGGCCAAACCGGTCACCTTCATTAACATCGACCAGGAGTCCGAGGCCGAGGAAGGCAAGGGCGGGACGCTCCACGAGCTCCTGGCGGACGAAAACGACGTCACGGGCCGCGACAACCTTGAAAAGGAGGAGTTCGTGCAACTTCTCACTCAACGGATCGCGGAACTGCCCGATATACCTAAGAAAATCATTGCCATGTACTACTACGAGAACCTCCGGTTGGCCGAAATCGCCGCCGTCTTCGGCCTGACGGAGTCTCGCATCTGCCAAATTCACGCCCAGACCATCCTCGGCCTGCGGGCGTACCTCCAGCGGGTGCGCGACCGCTAAGCGCCGCCTGGCGCGGGTGTCTCTTCCATGCTGATCCTAGTCGGAGCCTTCATCGTCCTGGCGTCGACCCTGGGCGGGTTCATGCTCGCCGGCGGCCAGCCGCTGGTGCTGCTGCACGTCTCGGAGTTCGTCGTCATCCTCGGCGTCGCGCTCGGCGTGCTCATCATCGCGAGCCCGGGCCATGTGCTGAAGGAAATCCTCCACAAGACCAAGTCGGCGATCACCGGCAAGGCGGCCACGCGCGAGGAGTACACGGAGCTGCTGAAGCTGCTCTATGAGATCTTCATGGTCGGGCGCCGCAACGGCCTGATCGCGCTCGAGGAGCACGTGATGGAGCCCCAGAAAAGCAGCATCTTCCAGCGGTATCCCTCGATCCTCAAGCATCACGAGCGCCTCGAGTTCCTCTGCAACGGCCTCAAGCCCGTCATCGACGGCAAGATCAAGCCCGACCAGCTGGAGGAGCTCATGCAGGCCGAACTGATGGCCAAGGCCAAGGAGGCCGAGCATCCGGTCCACATCCTGCACCTCGTCGGCGACTCCCTGCCCGGCATCGGCATCGTCGCGGCCGTGCTCGGCATCATCAATACGATGGCCGCCATTTCCGAGGGCCCTGAAAAGGTGGGCGAAAAGGTCGCCGCCGCCCTCACCGGCACCCTGCTCGGCATTTTCGTCGCCTACGGTTTCGTCAACCCGCTGGCCAACCGGGTGCAGTTCAACAACGCCTCCGACGAGCTCTGCTTCAAGTGCATCAAGCAGGCGGTCGCCGGCTTCGCCAAGGGACTCGCCCCGCTGACCGCGGTCGAGATCGCCCGTCGTTCCCTCGACAGCTCCGTCCAGCCGGGCGGAGCCGAACTGGAGGCCGCGGTGAAGAACCTCGGCACCGCCAAGTAACGCCCCGCCATGGCCGGAGGTGCATGGAAGGTGGCGTACGCGGACTTCGTCACCGCAATGATGGCGCTGTTCATGGTGCTCTGGATCTCCGCGCAGGACCAGAAGATCCTCATCGCCACGTCCCAGTACTTCCAAAACCCCTTCCACTCGCCGATGAAGGAGACGTCCGGCGTGCTCCCGTTCAACAGCAAGAACACCGCCCACAGCGAGGGGCGCGACTCGGGCACGGAAAAAGAGCAGAACCGGGACCGGCAGATTGAGATGACCTTCCTCAACACCGTCGCCGCCGACTTTTACCGCCTGCTGCACCTCGACCAGAGCCTGGAGGACAAGCCGATCGACATCCAGGTCACCACGGACGGCCTGCGCGTGACGCTCTTCGACCGGGCCAAGCGGCCGCTGTTCAAGGAGGACTCCACCGAGTTCACGGAGTGGGGAAAGTTCATCATGCAGAACCTGGCCTGGATGATCGACCGGCATCATTTCCGCGTCACGATCGACGGCCACACCCGCGCCCTGACCAAGGCACCGCCGAGCGACGACCGCGGCTGGGAGCTCTCCTCCTCCCGGGCCAACGCCTCGCGCCGCCTGCTGGTCTACTACGCCGTGGACCCCGGTTTGATCGAGCGCGTCACCGGCTACGCCAGCACCAAGCCGCTGCCCAACGAGTCACCCGCGGCCGAGGCCAACCAGCGCGTGACGCTGAGCCTCGCGCTGGCCTCCAAGGCCCGGCTCAAGGACAGCAAGATGGTCGAAACGCCGACCGCGAGCGCCGACATCGGCCCCAATGCCGTCCCGGCCCTCGCCGCCCTGCCCAGATCTTCCCCATGAAATCCTTCCTCCAAGGCAAGAAGTCCCTGTCCGTCCCCCCGCTGCGCCTGCCGACCCCGTCGGTCGGCACTTCCCTGCCGCGGCCGGGAATGGGCCCGCGCTTGGCCGCCATTACCACCGATGCCTGCGCCGGAGCCGGTGTGGACGTCATCAAGGAAGGCGACAAGGTCACCCGCCTCGTTGTCACCTGCACGTGCGGCGAGAAGATCGAGATCAACTGCATCTATCCGGTTGGTTCGTGAGGTGCCGGAAGGGTGGCGGTGTGGGCAATTCCTGCCGCCTGGTCCGATCCAAAGCCGGGAAGGTGGGGTAATATTTTCACCGGACCGTTTAGAAAAGTTTAATATAATCTAGGACATGTAGTTATGTGACAGGTGGGGAGTTCGGCACGCGGTTGGCTTATATGCCGCGCCCATGAACATCGGACTCTACCAAAGTGCCTCTTCGCTTTCCGCGCTCGAGCGTTGGCAGGACTCCGTTGCCCAGAATATCGCCTCGAGCCAGCTGACCGGCTACCGCAAGCGCACGGTCAATTTTTCCGCGGAGGCCGCGGGCGAGATCCAGACGGATCCGAAGGGGCGGGTCGGCCATGAGGGCGGCCAGCCGTCGATCTTCCCCAAGATCAACACCGGCATCAACTTTGTCACGGGCGACACCCAGCCGACGCGGCGCGAGCTCGACGTGGCGATCCAGGGCGAGGGCTTCTTCGCGATGCAGCTGCCGGACGGCTCGCGCGCCTACACCCGCAACGGTGAGTTTCATGTGAACCCCGACCGCACGCTGGTCAGCTCCACCGGCGCCGAGATCCTGTCGGATTCCGGCTCGCCCATCACGCTCGTGCCCGGCGGCGGCGAGGTCACCATCAACCAGGACGGCACGCTGTTCCAGGGGTCCACGTCGCTCGGCAAGTTGTCCGTGCAGAAGTTCGCCGACAACTCGCAGCTCGCCCCCGTGGCCGGCGGCGCCTTCATCCCGACGGGCGGCATGACCCCCATTCCCGTGGACAAGCCCCAGCTGCTGCAGGGCTACCTCGAGGGCAGCAACGTCACCCCGCTCCGCGAGATGGTGGACCTCGTCCTCATCTCCCGCGCCTACGAGGCCAACCAGAAGATGATCACGACCGTGGACGAGCAGATGCAGAAGACGCTCGACGCCCTCGGCTGAAAACCGCCCGCCCCATGACTTTCCCAGACAGACAACCGCAATCACGACTGACTGGCCGCGCGCGCGCTGGGAGCGCGCCGGCCCCAGTCGTGACGGTTGCCGCCTTTTCCCCCACCGCCCTATGAACTTGTCCCTGTATTCCGCCGCCACTGGCATGGAGGCGCAGCAGCTCAACCTGAACACGATCGCGAACAACCTCGCGAACGTGAACACCGCCGGCTTCAAGCGCAGCAAAATCGAGTTCCAGGACCTGCTCTATCAGAAGCCCACACGGTCCTCGGGCGCCGACACCGGCGGCGGCAATCTCGTCCCCAACGGCATCGAGGTCGGCAACGGCACGCGCGTGGCGGCCACCTCCAAGGTCTTCACGCAGGGCCAGCTGACGTCCACCGGCGAAAAGTTCGACGTGGCGATCCAGGGCGACGGCTTCTTCGAGGTCCAGCGCCCGGACGGCACCATCGCCTACACGCGCGACGGCTCCTTCAAGCTCAACGCCCAGGGGCAGGTCGTGACGACCGACGGCATGCCCGTGCTGAGCGGCTTCCAGCCGGTCCCCTCCGGCGCGACCGGCGTCAACATTTCCGAGAACGGCCAGGTCACCGTGCAGACGGCCGCCGGCTCGACCAGCTACCGGCTCACGCTCACCCGCTTCCCCAATCCCTCCGGCCTGCGCAGTCTCGGCGGCAACCTCTATGAGGAAACCGGCGGCAGCGGCACGCCCGAGATCGGCAACCCTGGCGAGCAGGGCTTCGGCAGCACCATGCAGGGCTATAAGGAGGCCTCCAACGTCAACATCGTGGAGGAGATGGTGAACCTCATCACCGCCCAGCGCGCCTACGAGATCAATTCGAAGTCCATCCAGACGTCCGACGAGATGCTCCAGAACGTCGCCAACATGAAACGCTGACCATGCGCCGCTTCCTCCAGACATTCCGGCTTCTCGTTTCCGCCCTGCTGCTCGGCGGCGCCGCGCTCCGCGCCGCGGATGCCGTGTCCGACCCGGCCGTGCCGGCGGGCCCCTTCACCCGCGACCAGCTCGTCGCCGCGCTCACGCGCGACCTGGCCGGGCACTTCAAGCTCGAGGGCGACCTGCAGCTCGAGCTGCTCCGCGCCTGGACGCCCCCCGCGCGCGTCGCGGCCGCCTGGAACCTCACCGTCCTCGAGTACCCGTCCATGCCCGCCTCCTCCATGCTCGTGCGCTGCCAGGTCAGCGCCGACGGGGAGACCGTGGCCGAGACCACCTTCGTCCTCCGCGCGTCGCTCTGGCGCGACGCGTGGGTGACGCGCCAGCCCGTGGTCGCCGGCGACACCTTTGATCCCACGCAGCTCGACGTCCGCCGCGTTGACCTGTTCCGCGACCGCGAGGCGCTGCCCGCCGCCGTGGGCGACCGCACCTTTGTCTTCACCCGGGGCGTCGGTGCCGGCCGTCAGCTCACCTGGCGCGACCTGAACCGCCGGCCGCTCGTCAAGAAGGGCGAGTTGGTCGAGGTCACCGCCGTCGAGGGCCAGCTCAACATCACCATGAAGGGCCTCGCGATGGAGAACGGCGCCCAGGGTGACACCGTCACCATCCGCAATCCCGAGTCGCGCAAGGATTTTTCCGCCCTGGTCATCGATGAAAACCATGTCCAAGTCCGCTTCTAGTCTCCTGCTCCTGGCCGCCTTCGCGGTCACCGCGCGCGCGGGCTCGCTCTGGCCCGCCAACGGCACGGCCAGCACCAGCATGTTCGCCGACCGCAAGGCCGCGGTCGCGGGCGACATCCTCACGGTGGTCGTTGACGAGTCCGCCGCCGCCCAGAACTCGCAGAGCAAGAAGTCCGAGCGCGACTCCAGCCTCGACGACGCCTTCACGAAGTTCCTCTACACCGGGCTCGCCGCGCATGCGGGCGAGCTGCCTGCGACCTCCGCCACCGGCAAGTCCACCTATTCCGGCGGCGGCGAGATCTCCAATTCCCAGAGCCTGACGGCCCGCGCCGCCGTGCTCGTCACGGATGTCCTGCCCAACGGCAACCTCGTGATCGAGGGCGTCCGCATCGTCACCTTCTCCGGCGAGACCCAGTACGTGGTCCTCCACGGCCTGGTGCGGCCGGATGACATCGCCCGGGACAACACCGTCGCGTCCACCAACATCGCCGACGCCCGCGTCGAGTTCTACAGCGAGGGCACGCTGACCGACGCGCAGAAGCGCGGCTGGTTCGCCAAGCTCTACGAGAAGCTGCGTCCGATCTGACGCCCCCGTTCCCGGAAAGGATTCCACCCATGTCCCACGCCTCTCTTTCTTCCGCCGGCCGCCGCCTGCTGGCCGCCGCGCTCAGCCTCGCGGCCTGCGGCCTGGCCCAGGCCTCGCGCGTCAAGGACCTCGCCCTCGTCGAGGGCGGCCGCGACAACCAGCTCGTGGGCTACGGCCTCGTGGTCGGCCTGGCGGGTGATGGCGACAGCAATGCCGCCACCACGCTCCGCAGCGTCGCCAACCTGCTCCAGCGCTACGGGCTCGCGATCAACTACACCGACATCAAGGCGAAGAACGTCGCCGCGGTCATGATCACCGCCGACATCAGCGCCTTCATGAAGACCGGCTCCCGGATCGACGTGAATGTCGCCTCCATGGGCGACGCCAAGACCCTCCAGGGCGGCGTGCTCCTGCAGTCCCCGCTCCTCGGCGCCGACGGCCGCGTCTACGCGGTGGCCCAGGGCCCGATCGCCATCGGCGGCTTCCTCGGCGGGCAGGGTGGGGCGGGCGGCGCCACCGTCCAGAAGAACCATCCCACCGTCGGCAACATCAGCAACGGCGCCATCGTCGAGCGCGAGATCCCGGCGACCTTCGTGCGCGACAACGCCCTGCGGCTCCTGCTGCACAATCCCGATTTCACCACGGCCGCGCGCATGACCGACGCCATCAACGCCCGCTGGCCCGGCGCGGCCTCGGCCGTCGACCCGGCCACCCTCCGCGTCAGCCTGCCGTCCGGCTTCCGCGGCCGCGACGTCGCCTTCATCGCCGAGCTTGGCGAGATCGACTCCGCCCCCGACACCGTCGCCCGCATCGTCATCAACGAGCGCACCGGCACGATCGTCGCCACCTCCACCGTCCGCCTCTCCCATGTCGCCATCGCGCACGGCTCGCTGACCATCACCGTGAGCTCGAGCATCGGTGTCAGCCAGCCCAACGCCCTGAGCCAGGGCGGCCAGACCATGGCCGTGCCCAGCACCAAGACCGACGTGAACGAGGTCAAGGGCGGCTTCTCCGTCCTCAACGAGCCGCCCACCATCGAGCGGCTGGCCGCTGCGCTCAACGCACTCGGCGTCTCCACCCGCGAGATGATGGCCATCTTCCAGACGCTGAAGCGCTCCGGCGCCCTCCAGGCCGAGCTGGTCATCAACTAAGTCATGAACATTTCCGCCCTCGCCTCCACTCTCGCCAGCCCGGTCCGCGCGTCGGACCCGGCCGTCGCCCGCGGCCCGGCCACGCCGGCCGACGAGGCCGCGCAGTGCAAGAAGGTCGCCGGCCAGTTCGAGGCCATCCTCGTCCGCCAGCTGCTGAGCAAGAGCGTCGGCTCGATGCTCGGCGGCGACGACGTCGCCGGCAGCGTCTACGGCGACATGATGACCGACGCGATCGCGCAGAAACTCACCGCCGGCCCGGGCCTCGGCCTCGGCCGCATCATCGAACAGCAGCTCTCGCCGCACCGCGCGGCCCACGTCGCCACGCCCACCGCCCAACCATGACCACCACCTGGGAATTCATTGCCGACTGCCTCCGCCAGGAACTCGCCGACTACGGCGGCCTCCTGCACCTCTTCGAACAGCAGCAGTGCAGCCTCTTTGACCGCGACCCCAACGCCGTGATGGGCCTGGGCGCCGCGATCGAGGAGCAGGCCCGCCGGGTCGCCACTGTCCGCGCCCGGCGCGAGGAGGCCGTCGCCGCCTTCGCCACCGAGCACGGCCAGCCGCGCCACAGCACGCTCCGCGCCCTGCTGCCGCAGATCGAGGCCGCCGCCCGCCCGCTGCTCGAGGCGCTCATCGACGAGGTCAACGCCCTCCTGCACCGCGTGCGCCGCATCAGCCGGCACAACCACACGCTGCTCACCCGCGCCATCGAGGTCCACCAGGAGGTGCTCCAGCAGCTCCGGCCCTCCGCCTTCACCAAGACCTACTCGCCCGCCGGGATGGTCTCCCTGACTTCGCCCCAGCCCGCGACCACGCTCTGCGTGGCCGGCTGAGTCCCCCGCCATGTCCGGTCTCTACAGCAGCCTCAACGCCTCGGTCCAGTCGCTCAGCGCCCAGAGCCGGGCGCTCGAAATCGCGGGCAAGAACCTCGCGAACGTCAACAACGCGAGCTACGCGCGCCAGCGCGTCGTGTTCGGCGACCTGGGCACGGTGCAGACGTCCACGGGTCCCGAGAGCATGGGCCTCCAGGCGATGTCCATCCAGCAGCTGCGCGACAGCCTGCTGGACCAGCAGGTCATGCGGGAAAGCTCCCTGTCCGCCGACTACACGGCGCAGCAGAGCGCCTACCAGCGCGCCCAGGCCGGCCTCGGCCAGTCGGTCTCCGGCACCGACGCCGCGTCGGGCTCCTCCAGCACCACCGACAACGGCATCGGCGCCGCGCTCGATGACGTGTTCAACGCCTTCCAGGGACTCGCCGCCAGCCCGACCGATGTCGGCCAGCGCCAGACCCTGCTCCAGAAGACGGCCATCCTGACCGACCGCCTGCAGTCGGCCGACCAGAGCCTCGCGCAGGTGCAGACGGACCTGAACACCCAGATCGGCTCCGACGTCACCTCCGTCAACCAGCTGCTGCAGAACGTGGCCGACCTCAACGCCCAGATCGGGCGCTTCGAGGTCAACAGCCCCGGCTCGGCCGTCGACCTGCGCGACCAGCGCCAGGCCGTGCTGGAGCAGCTCGCCACCAAGCTTCCGATCACCGCCACCGAGGGCGCCAGCGGCCAGGTCCAGGTCAGCGCGAAGGACGCCTCCGGCAATCCCGTTGTCCTGGTCAGCCTCGCAGCGGTCACCGGCCCCGTCGCCTTCAACGGCACCCAGATCACGGCCGGCGCGACCCCGACGGCCCTGGCCCTGAATGCCGGCTCGATCCAGGGCGCGCTGACGGCCCGCGACGGCGCCGTGCAGACGCTGCGCAGCAATCTCGACCAGCTGGCCGCGCAGCTCGTCACGTCCATCAACGCCGCGTACAATCCCACCGGCACGACGGGCGACTTCTTCACCGCCAGTGGCACCACCGCCGCCACGATCCAGTTGGATCCCTCGGTGACGGCTGCGAACCTCAAGGCCAGCGATGGCGGCGCCGCCGGCGACAACACCGTCGCCACGGCCATCGCCCAGCTGGCGTCCCAGAAGTTCTCCACCGCCGGCGGCGACCAGATCAACGGCACCTTCAGCTCCTTTTACGCCAACAGCGTCAGCGCCCTCGGGCAGGCGCTGTCCACCGCCAACTCCCAGGCCAGCAACCAAAGCTCCATCGAGCAGCTCGTCCGCACCCAGCGCGACGGCGTCAGCGGCGTGTCGCTCGATGAGGAACTGGCCGACCTCCAGAAGTACCAGCGCGCCTTCCAGGCCTCGTCGCGCGTCTTCACCACGATCGACAACCTGCTCGACGTCGTCGTCAACCAGCTCGGCCGGTAAGCCCCACCCGTTTTTCCCATGCGCGTCGCCAGCACCACCGTCTCGGACAACATCATCCGCCAGATCCAGCAGCTCAGCAGCCAGCAGGCCCGCCTGCAGACGCAGGTGTCGACCGGCCAGCGCATCTCGGCGCCCGAGGATGACCCGGCGGCGGTCGCGCGGGTCCTCGACCTGACGACCGAGCGCCGGCAGCTCGCGCAGTACGGCCAGAACGCCAGCGCGGCGCTGGCGGTGAGCCAGGCCTCGTACTCCGGCCTGCAGAACCTCAAGCAGGTCTCCGACCGCGCCGGCGAGCTCGCCACGCTGGGCACGGGCACGCTCGGCACCGACGCGATGTCGGCCTACGCCACGGAGACCAACCAGCTCATCGAGCAGGCCGTGCAGGCCGCCAACGGCACCTTCAACGGGAGCTACCTTTACGCTGGCACCGCCGTCGACGCGCCGCCCTTCACCGTCGCCCGCGACGCCAGCGGCCAGATCACGGGCGTGACCTATGCCGGGAACTCGGCCCAGGCCGCGGTCGCCCTGTCACCCACCAGCAGCATCACGCCCAACACGGACGGGACCACGAACGCCGGGCTCGCCACGTTCATCAACCAGCTGGTGTCGCTGCGCGACGCGCTGGCCAGCGGCACCGCGAGCGCCGTCACCGCCGTCCAGCCCGGGCTCACCACCAGCGAGAACCTCCTGGTCTCCTCCATCGCCGACGTCGGCGGCGTCCAGACACGCATCGAGGCCGCCCAGTCCCAGCAGACGGACCGCACGACCAGCCTCGACTCCCTCATTTCGTCCGAGACCTCCACCGACCTGCCCACGACCATCGTGAAACTGAACCAGGTTCAGACCGCCTACCAGGCGGCGCTGTCCTCTGCCGCCAACATCATGAGCCACTCGCTGCTCGATTACCTGAAATAAGCCTTCCTGAACCATGAAAGTCCTGCCTGACCTTTACCCCACTGATTTCGATTCGCCGCCCGCGAACGAGCTGATCCTCCCGCAGGGTCTGATCGGCTTCGCCGACTACCAGCGCGCCGAGCTGCTCTATCTGCCGGACCACCTCCCTTTCCTCTGGATGAAGCTCCACGGGCCGGAGACCCTCCACTTCATCGTCATCGAGCCGGGTGGCATCGTCCCTGGCTACGAGCCCGAGATCTTCGACGAGGACGCCATGCAGCTCGACCTCCGCAGCCCGGCCGAGGCGATGATCCTCAACATCGTCACGCTCAAGCGCCAGCAGCCGGTCGAGGCGACCGTCAACCTCATCGGGCCGCTCGTGGTCAACCGCCGCACGCGGATCGGCCGCCAGCTCGTCATCTCCAACTACTCGCGCTTCAGCGCGCACCACTCGCTCGTCGAAAACCCGCAGGCGGCCACGGTCGCCCGCACAGCCTGATCCCACCATGCTGGTCCTTTCCCGCAAAATCAACGAGGCCATCATCATTGGGGACTCGATCGAGATCCGCATCACCCGCATCGAAGGCGACGTGGTGAAGATCGGCATCGAGGCGCCCCGCGAGGTGCCCATCTTCCGCAAGGAGGTGCTGAGCGACATCGCCGCCAGCAACCAGGCCGCCGCGGTCCGCCCGGGCCATCCCGGCCAGCTGCCGGTGCTGCCCAGGAAGCCCGTGGCCGCCGTGCCGCCGCCCGTCCGGACCTGAACGTCCATCCCACTCCGTCTCCACCTTCCATCCCCTGAACCCGATTCCATGAGCGCCATCACCTCCAATCTCAACCTGCAGGCCCTCTCGGCCGCGCGCACCCTCGACCGCACCCAGGACCTGCTCAGCCGCTCGCTCAACCGCCTCTCTTCCGGCTCGAAGATCGTCGACCCCGCCGACAACGCGGCCGGCCTCGCCAGCGCCAGCCGGTTCGACGCCCAGAACCTGCGCGTGACCGCCGCCCAGACCAACGTGCAGAACGCCGTGTCCTACGTGCAGAGCGCCGATGCGGCCGCCACCAGCCTGGGCAACGTCGTCACGCGCCTGGGCGAGCTCGCCACCCTGGCGCAGGACCCGACGAAGAACACGGCGGACATCGCGAACTACCAGCAGGAATTCCAGACCCTCCAGGACCAGCTCCGCGCCACGATTGGCGGGAGCACGGCCGAGATCGGCGGCACCGCCGACGTCACCTCGCCGCTGGCCAACTTCAACGGCGTGGCGCAGTTCGGCGCCACCGCCACCGGCGGCCGCACGCTCACCATCGGCGCGACGGCGGGGGAGACCATGACGATCCCCGACGTCAACCTCCGCACGGGCGCCATGGCGGCGCTCATGGCCCAGGACGCCAGCGGCCAGTACTTGGTCCACGCGACCGATGCGAATGCGGCAACGCAGACGACCGCCGGGCTCCAGCAGCTGGCGGCCGGCCGGGCGACGCTCGGCGCGGCCCAGGCGCGTCTGGACCTCGCGGCCACGACGCTCTCGGTCGAGGGGCAGAACCTGACCTCGGCCGTGTCCGGCATCCGTGACGTGGACGTCGCCCAGGAGTCCACGCAGTACGCCAAGTACAACATTCTCGTGCAGTCCGGCACGGCCATGCTCACGCAGGCCAACCAGTCGCCGCAGGCGGTGCTGAAGCTGCTGAAAAGTTAGGAAGCGCCCCGGGGTGGTGTGGGAGGCGCGTCCGGCGGCCGCTCAACGCTCAACGTTCAACACCCAACGCTCAAGTGATTCCAGGCGCGCGGCGAGGGCGCCGCGGCTCCTTCTCGGGCCCATGAGCGTTGAAGGGTAAGCGTTGAGCGTTCCCAAACATTTTCCACCTCAGCGCACCGGCCAACCAGTCGCCCTTGGCGTTACTGAATTTTCTGAAGGCCTTGGTCCAACCCGTCACTCCGCCGCGCGGTTCAGCCGCAGCGCCTGGTGCAGGGCGTGACCGAGCTGCTCGGTCGTGAACGGCTTGGCGAGCAGCTCCACCGGGCCGAGCTCGTCGAGTTCGTGGGTGGAGATCTTGGAGAAGTAGCCCGACATGATCACCACGGGCAGGCCTGGGATCAATTTGCGCAGCGCGGCCGCCAGCTCGGTGCCCTGCAGGCCGGGCATGGTCTGGTCCGTCACGAGCACGCGGTACGCCGCCGGCTGCGACTGCCAGGCGGCGAGGCAGTCCTCCGCCGAGCTGAAGGCCACGGCCTGATAGCCGAGTTTCTCGATCGTGGCCTTGGTGAAGCGGCCCACGATGCCCTCGTCGTCCACGATGCAGATCAGCTCGCCGCCGCCGCGGGGCGCGGGGCGGGACTCCGTCTCGTCCTCGGCCGTGTCCTCGGGGCTCATCGGCAGGTAGACATGGAAGGTGGTGCCGACGCCGACCTTGCTCTCGAGGTCGATGACGCCGCGGTGCGCGCGCACGATGCCGTGGACCACCGCCAGGCCCAGGCCGGTGCCCTCGCGGGTGTTCTTGGTGGTGAAGAACGGCTCGAAGATGCGGTGCAGCGTGGCCTCGTCCATGCCGTGGCCGGTGTCCGTCATGGACAGGCGGATGTACCGGCCGGCCGCGACGCCGCCGAACCGGGCGCCCTGGTCGGGCGTGATCTCGGCCGGGCCCAGGGTGAGGCGCAGCGTGCCGCCGTGGGCGCGCATCGCGTGCGCCGCGTTGGAGCCGAGGTTGAGGATCACCTGGTGGATCTGGGTGGCGTCCGCGAGCACATGGCCGCAGGCCGGGTCGAGTTCCGTCTCGATGCTGATGTTCGCCGGCAGCGTGGCGCGGAGGAAGCGGCGCGCCTCCTCCACCACGAGGCCGAGGTCCACCGCGCCGTGCTCGGTCTCCGCCGACTGCCGGCTGAAGGTGAGGATCTGCTCGACCAGCTCGCGGGCACGCAGGCTGGCGTTGCGCGCCTCCGCCAGGCAGGCCCGCGCCGGGTGATCCTCCGGCACCGAGTCGGCCGCGAGCTCATGGTAGCCGATGATGCCCGTGAGGAGGTTGTTGAAGTCGTGCGCGATGCCGCCCGAGAGCGTGCCGAGCGTCTCCATCTTCTGTGCCTGGAAGAGCTGGATCTCCAGCTGCCGGCGGTCGGTCTCGGTCTGGTGCTGGTTGGTGATGTCCTGGAGGGCGCCGTGGACCCGCGCCGGCCGGTCGGCCTGCGCCTCGGCCCGCCCGATCACGCGGACCCAGATGTGGCGGCCCTTGGCCGTGATGAGCGGCAGCTCATGGTCGAAGGCGCCGACCACGGAGAGCGGCGCACCCGATTCGATCGCCTCGAGGACGCCAGGCGGGAAGAAACGGCGGACATCGTCCAGGGTGGGGTGATAGTCCTCGTCCACTTCGTGGATGCGGCAGACCTCGGCGGACCAGGTGACCAGCGACGTGCTGAGGTCCACCTCCCAGCCGCCGATCCGCGCGATGCGGCTGACCTGGTCGGCGAGCTCGTCGGTGCGGCGCAGCCGCTGCTCGAGGTCGCGGCGGGCCGTGATGTCCGTGTGCGTGCCGACCATGCGCAGGGGCGTGCCTTCGGGGGTCCGCTTGACGATCTTGCCGCGGTCGAGGATCCAGCGCCAGTTGCCGTCCTTGGTCCGCATGCGGTACTCGGCCTGATAGAGGGGCAGGCGGCCGGCGACGTGCTCCGCGGTCGTGGCTTCGACGCCGGCCAGGTCCTCCGGGTGCACCAGGAGGCGCCAGCCGACGGTGGAGGAGTCCACCTCGCTCGGATGGTAGCCCAGCATGCGGGCCCAGTGCTCGTCGTGGTAGATCGTGCCCTGCTCGATGTCCCAGTCCCACACCGCCTCATTCGTGCCCTCGATCGCCAGCTGCCAGCGCTGCTCGGCCATGTGCAGCGCCTCCTGCATGGCCTTCTCGGCCGTGATGTCGCGGTTCAGGCCCACGAGCCGGAAGGGCCGGCCGGAGGAGTCGCGCTGGACGTAGCCGTGCGCCTCGACATGGTGCACCGCCCCGTCGGGCCGCACGATGCGGAACTCAGTGTCGTAGCTCGGCTCGTCGCCGCGCACGACGGCCTGGAAGACCGCCTGCGCGCTGGTGGCGTCCCCGGGGTGCAGGTACCGGACCCAGTCCGCCAGCTGGCCCCGGAAGTCCTCGCGCCGGAGCCCGTAGATCTCGAGCATGCGGTCGTCCCACTCGACGCGGGCCGACCCGATGTCGAATTCCCAGACGCCGAAGCTCGACGAGCGCAGTGCCAGCTGAAATCGCTCGTTCAGGAGGCGGGTGCGCTGCGAGGCCTCGAACTGCGCGGTGATGTCCCGCTCGGTGCCGATCACGCGGAGCAACTGCCCGCCGGCGTTGCGGACGACCAGCCCGCGCGACTCGATGTGGCGGACGGCGCCGTCGGGCCGCACGATGCGGCAGTCGAGCGCGTAGGTCGGCGTGCCCTGGACCAGCTGCTGGAAGGCGGCGTGCGCGAGCGGCCGGTCCTCGGGGTGGATGCGCTGCATCCAGCTCTCGAGCGTGCCGTCGAATTCCGTGAGCCCGTAGATCTGGAGTGTCCGCCGGTCCCATTGGGTGCGGTGCGCGACCGCATCCCACTCCCAGATGCCGAGCGCGGCGGCCTGGGTGGCGAGCTCGAGCCGCTGGTTGAGCGCCTGCAGGCTGAAGTTGGCCTCGCGGAGCTCCTGCGTGCGCCGGGCGACCGTTTCCTGGAGCTGCGCGGCCTGCTGCTGCAGGCGGGCGGTCAGGAGCTCGCGGGTCTGGTCCGCGTTCTGGCGCTGGTCGTCGAGCGCGGTGGCGATCTGGGTGGCGTAGAGCACGACGGCGAAACCGCCCAGCAGGTAGAGCAGGGTGAGCAGCGCGGCGGCGTCCGGCAGGCTGAGGGTGGGGCCGCTGCGCCGGATGAGCAGGGCGGCGGAGAGGAGCAGGGGCGTGACGAGCACGCCGATCAGGAGCCGGCGCGCGAGCACGCCGGTGGCGGTGGCGGAAAGCAGCACGGCGGGCAGCTTGTCGTGCGGCCGGGCGCACAGCAGGCCGAGGCCGAGGAGCAGCAGCCCGGCGCAACCGGCGGCACTGAGCAGCGGGGCGGGTCCCAGCAGGTCGAGGCGGGAGCCGCCGGGATTGAGGCCCTGCGCGACGCAACCCGCGCCGGCGATGGCCACGACGATCACCGCCAGCCAGGTGTGGGCGTCATGCAGCGCGCGCGCCGGCGCCCGCGGCAGCGCGAGCAGGGCGGCCGCGGCCGCCGTGTAGCCGAGCGTGGTGTAGGCGCCGACGCGGCTCGGGAAGCTGCCGGCGGCCACGCCGAGGCCCGTGCCGAAGATCGCGGCGGAACCGCCCGTGTTCCAGTGCAAGAGCAGCTGGACCAGGTTGACCGCCACCGGGACGAGTGCGGCGATCGCCAGCCCCCGGGTGGAGCGCTGCCGCGTGCCGCCGGGCAGCAGACAGAGTGCACCGCCGGCGCAGGCGAGGGCCAGCCCGGTGCCGGCCAGCTGCACGGTCGAGTCCGGCGACAGCGGCACCGCGACCCCGATCCGCGTCAGCCCGCCTGCCAGGATGGCCAGGCCCAGGGTGCCCGCGAGCCCGCCGGCGAAGCTGGTGGCGCGATGAAGGGTTTCGGCTTGGAACATGGGTGAGGCGGAAATGGACCAGTGACGGACCGTGATCGGTGGAAAGGAGTTAGGACCGGCCCGGGGCGGCCGGCAATCAAGCAATCACGGCGGCACCGGCCGAGCCCAGACTATCGGTCCACTAGGGGACTAATTCAGCGGCTTTGTCACCCGGCTCGGGCCCCGCCGCATTCCCTTGATCTCCCCTCAAGATTCGATCCCGGGGGCCGATTAATTTGAGCAATACTGCTTATTGCTTCCGCCTCCCGGAAATCATGACCGACGATCCTTCGCCGTCCACGCCTCCAACGTCCCTGCCCGCCTCCGCCACCGCCGGGCCGGTCCCGGTGCAGCTGACTGCGCGGGACGTGCTGTTGATCGACGACGATGAGTCGGTCCGCTGCGTCCTCAGCGAAGTGCTGAAGCGCAACGGCTTTTCCTTCGAGAGCGCGGGCAACGGCCGGGCCGCCCTCGCGCTGCTGACGCGGCACAAGTTCCGGCTGGTGATCACCGACATCTTCATGCCCGACATGGACGGGCTCGAGTTCATCATGAAGTACACCGCGACGAACCGGCGCGCGCCGATCCTCGCGATCTCGGGCGGCGGCCGCGGCAGCCTGGCCGACACCAGCCTGAAGCCCGCGCAGCTGCTCGGCAGCCAGCGCACGCTCGCCAAGCCTTTTGGCCTGAAGGATTTTATCGCCGTCGTGCAGGATATGCTGCGCGAGCAGGCCGCCTGAGGGGCGGAGCAGGCCGCCTGAGGGGCGGAGCAGGCCGCGGCTTTCATTTGGCGGACGGAAATACGCCGTCCCACTTCCCGCCCCATGGTCTCGGCCCGCTCCCTGCGCCTCCCTCTCTGGCTGGCCCTGCTGCCGTGCCTGCTGCCGGCCGCGCGGCTGTGCGCGCAGGGCGGACCGCCGTTCCTGACCGACGATCCCGGCACGCCCGCCGCGCAGCGCTGGGAGGTGAACACCGCGTGGGCGTATGAGCGGCGACCGGGGTCCTGCCTCCAGTCGGCGCCGCTGCTGGATCTCGGCTATGGGCTGAGCGACCGCCTGCAGCTCAGCTACGTGGTGGCGCACGTGGTCGGCCATGAGGACGGCTCGCACCTGCGGCTAGGCCTGAGCAACTCGCAGGCGGGACTGAAATGGCGGTTCTTCGAGGACTCCGCCGCGGGTCTCTCCCTTTCCGTGGCCCCGCAGCTGGAGTTCCGCAATCCGGGTTCGAACTCGCCCGTGCGCGGGCTCGCGTCCGATGAAAACACCCTCGTCCTCCCGGTCGAGGGCCAGTGGATTGCCGGCGACTGGAGCCTCACGACCGAGCTGGGGGCAATCCGCCCGAGCCGGTCGGATTCCGGCTGGCTCTACGGCCTCCTGCTGGGCCGCACGCTGAGCCCGCGCGTGGAAGCCGGCCTCGAGTTCCATGGCGAGGGCGATGAGCATCTCGCCCGCACGCAACTCGCGGCCAACGTCGGCGTGCGCCTCAAGCTGGACGAGCGGTTCCGCCTGCTGGCCTCGGTCGGCACCGAGCTGCACAACCAGCTGGCTCCCCGCTCCACGGTGCTGAGCTACGTGGGCATCCAGTGGACGCCCTAGGCCGGCGCCTGGTCGCCGGCCTAAAACTCGTCGTACGCGATCTGCCCCTCCGCCACGCCGAGTGCGGCGAGCATCCGGGTGCAGGCCTTGATCATCTGCGGCGGTCCGCAGAGGTAGAATTCCACGGCCTGGGGTTGCGGGTGCGCGCGGAGGTACTGCGCGAGCACGACCTCATGGATCAGGCCCGTGGGCCCGGTCCAGGCGTCCTCCGGCAGCGGAGCCGAGAGCGCGAGGTGGAACGTGAAGTTCGGGTGCGCCCGGGCCAGCGCGGCGAAGTGGTCGTCGTAGAAGATCTCCTGCCGCGAGCGGGCGCCGTACCAGAAGCTGACCCGGCGGGCCGTGCGCTGCGTCTCGAACAGGTGCGACAGGTGCGACCGCAGCGGCGCCATGCCGGCGCCGCCGCCGATGTAGACCGCCTCCTTCTGCGTCGGCTTGAGGTGGAAGTCGCCGAAGGGCCCGATCGCGGTGACGACATCGCCGGGGCGGAGGCTGAACACATAGGCCGAGCCGACCCCCGGCGGGCAGTCCTGCCCGGGCGGCGGCGTGGCGAGGCGGACGTTGAAGCGCAGGAGGCGCTCGGTGGCGGGGTTGCTGGCGAAGGAGTAGTTGTTGCGCCGCCCGCCGGCGGGATGGCGGGCCACGAGGTCGAACACGTGCCAAGCGTCCCACACGGCCGCGTACGGCGCGGGGATGTCGAAGTCGCGGAACCGGATCTCTTCGTAGGCGGGGATGTCGAGCTGCAGGTAATCGCCCGGGGTGAAGTCGAGGGCCGCGCCGTCCAGCGGCTCCAGCACCAGCTCCTTGATGAAGGTGGCGACGCTGCGGTTCGAGACCACGCGCAGCCGGCAGGGATGCGGCGAGCGGGCCCCGGCGCCGCCGGGCCGGGCGACGTTGAGGTACAGCCGGCCGTGCCGGTCCTCGAGCGGGTAGGTGGCCAGGCCGCGGCAGATCGGCGAGCGCGCGGGCGAGCCGTCGGCGAGGTGGAAGCGGCCGTTGTGCTTGGGACACTCGAGCTGGCCATGCCGCACCAGGCCGTCCCCGAGGTGCGTGTTGCCGTGCGTGCAGATGCCGTCGGTGGCGTGGAGCCGGCCGTCGGTGTCGCGGCACAGCGCATAGGTCCGGCGCCCATGGTCGAAGCGGATCACGTCCTCGCGGCCGAGGTCGAGCGCGGCGCAGACCTCGACCCAGCCGTCGGCGTCGGGGCGCGCGTCGCCGCGGCCGGCCGTGGACGCGGACACGCGCGTTGGCGGCGCGGGCAGCCGGCGCCGCACATAGTAACCCGGGTCCTTCGCCTGGCGGATCACGGCGGGAACGATCTCGCGGTAGGCCGCGAGGATGCTGGGGTAGGGCGCGGGCATGTCGGCCCGCACCGCGGCATGCAGCTGCGGCAGCGCGTGGTAGGGCACCAGCGGGAACATGTGGTGCTCCACATGGTAGTTCATGTTCCAGTAGAGGTACCGGTGAACCGGGTTCATGTAGACCGTCCGGCAGTTGAGGCGGTGATCGAGGACGTTCTCGGCCAGGCCGGCGTGCTGCGTGAGTCCATAGACCACCATCAGCCACGAGCCGTAGAGATTCGTGAGGCCGACATACATCAGCGGCAGGACGCTGCGGGTGGCGAGGGCGAGCGCGATGACGCCGGCGTAGATGAGCACGTAGATCCGGGCGCGGAGGCAGATCTTCGGGAATTCGCTTTCCGGGATGAAGGTCTTCTCCGCGGCGGACATGCGCCCGGCGGCATGGGTGAGAATCGCGCGGAAATACTTCGGGTAAACGGGCAGGTTGAAGAAGGCCAGGACGATGGCCTTCAGGTCGGCGGGGCGGGGGACAAAGATCTCGGGGTCGCGCCCGACGATGATGGTGTCGCTGTGGTGGCGCGTGTGGCTCCAGCGCCAGAGCGTGGACTCGCGCATGACCATGAACGAGGCGAGCTCGTACAGGGCGTTGTTCATCCAGTCGGTGCGGAAGGCGGTGCCGTGCTCGGACTCGTGCCAGCGCGAGTCGGACGTCGAGGCGTAGAGCGTGCCGTAGATCGCGAACGGGATGACGGCCCACCACGTGCCCCAGAGCCGGTAGCCCGCGTAGGCGCTGCCGAGGATCAGGGCGAACCAGAGGAGCGTGTCGCGGATCGCCGGGCCGTTGCGGCGCTCGAGCAGGCGGCGCAGCGTGGTGCGCGGCACGGGGCTCTGGTACCAGTCGGCCTCGGCGAGGCCCTGCGCGATCGCGGCGGCGGTCGTCACGCCCGTGAGGCTGTAATCCAGGCGGGCGGGGGGAGGGGTCGTGACGGCGGGTTCGGAACTCATGGTCGGCGGGAAAAGGTTCAGCAGGTCGAAAAGGCGTAGGTGGTGCAGCGGCGCTGGGGCTGGCCGGGCCGCACCAGGATGTCGCCGAAGCCCGCCCGCGTCGTGGCGTCGGGATAGCCCTGACACTCGAGGCACAGGCCGGCATGCGGTCCGTAGAGGCGGCCGGTCTTGCCGACCAGCGTTCCGTCGAGCGCCACGCCGGTGTAGAACTGGAGCCAGGCCTCGTCGGTGGCGACCTCGAGGACCCGCCCCGAGTACCGCTCCTCCACCCGGGCGACAACCCGCCCGCCCGGCGCGCCGAGCTCATAGACGTCGCCATGCGCCTGAAAGAGTCGCGGCAACACGTCGCCCAGCCGCCGCGGCTGGTTGAAGTCGGCGGGCTGGCCGGCCACGGACACGCGCTGGCCGGAGAGCGTCAGGTGATCGTCGGTCGGGATGCAGGTCGAGGCGTGGATTTGGATCATGTGGTCCGACACCGAGCCGGAGCCCTCGCCCGCGAGGTTGAAGTAGGAATGGTGGGCCAGGCTGACGGGCGTCGCGCGGTCGGAGGTGACCTCGCTCGTGATCACCAGGGCGTTGGCGGCGGTGAGCGTGTACGTGACGGCGAGATCGACGTTGCCCGGGTAGCCCTCCTCGCCGTCGGGACTGTGATAGCTCAGGCAGAGCGAATCGGCGCCGTCGGCACGCGTCACGGGCCGGGCCTGCCAGACGCGCCGGTCAAGCCCGACGCGGCCCCCGTGGATGTGATTGGTGCCCTGGTTGAGCGGGAGCGCAAATTCGCGGCCGTCAATGCGCAGGCGGCCGCCGGCGACGCGCCCGGCGATGCGACCGATGATGGCGCCGAAGTACGGATGGCTCGCGAGGTAGCCGGCGAGGGTGTCGCACCCCAGCACGACATCGGCCAGGCGGCCCTGGCGGTCCGGCACGCGCAGTGACATGACGATGCCGCCGAGCGTGAGGATCTGGGCGGAGGCGCCGGCGGCGTTGGCGAGCGTGTAGGCCGTGACGGCCTCGCCGGACGGG
Source organism: uncultured Opitutia bacterium (assembly GCA_903825285.1). Classification (GTDB taxonomy): domain Bacteria; phylum Verrucomicrobiota; class Verrucomicrobiia; order Opitutales; family Opitutaceae; genus Opi-474. The sequence continues at coordinate 312,818 of CAIJZY010000014.1, forward strand.
AGCGATCCAAAGGGGCGGGAGGTCATGGGCCGGTTCAGCGGGCCCACGTTGGCAGAGGGCGTCCGCGAGGAACAGGCTATTTCCGCGGCCGCGTCAATTCCGGCCGACCAGCGCCGGGGCCGGGCGCCGGGCAACGGCGGGCTTGGAACGGGGCGGCGCCGCAGTGACTGGCTGCGCGGGAGGCGGGGCCGGCGGGACGGGCTGGGATTCCGGGGCGCGGCCATGCAGGAGGACGAGCAGTTTCAGGACCTCGGCCTCGAGCTGGCTGGCATGATGGCGCAGGTCGTCCGCGGCGTCGGCCGTCTGCTCGCTCATGCCTGCATTGGTCTGTGTGACCTGGTCGATGGAGGCGACGGTGGCGGTGATCTGACCGAGCCCGATGCCCTGCTCCTGCGAGGCCTGGGCGATCTGGCGAACGAGGGTGTCCTCATGCTCGACCTTGGCGAGGATGTTGCGGAGGTGCTCGCCGATCTGGTCGCTGATCGTGGCACCCTGCTGGACCTGGACAGTGACCTGCTCGACGAGCCCGGCGGTGGTGCGGGCCGCGTCGGCGCACCGCTGCGCCAGGTTGCGAACCTCGTCGGCGACGACCGCGAAGCCGGCGCCGGCCTCGCCGGCGCGGGCGGCCTCGACCGCGGCGTTGAGCGCGAGGATGTTGGTCTGGAAAGCAATTTCGTCGATGGTGTGGAGGATTTTTGCGACGTTGGTGGCGGCGTCCCGGATGCCCTGCATGTGGGTGCTCATTTGCCCCATTGCGGCGGTGGCGGTCTGCGCGGCCTCGCGCGTGGCGGTGGCGGCCTGCTGGGTGGTCGCCGCGTCGTCGGCCGTGCGCCGGGCCATGGAGGCGGTCTCCTCGACCGAGGCGCTGGTCTGCTCGAGGGCGGCGGCCTGGGCCTGCGCGCCCTCGGCGAGGCTGCGGCTCGCGTCGCCGATCGCGCCGGCGGTGGCGCTGAGGTTGGCGACGCTGGTGCGCAGGGCATCGCTGACCCGGCCCAGCGGCCGGGCGATCTGGCGGCGCACCACCCAGATCACGGCAATTGTGGCGGTGACGAGCAGCAGTAGCGCGGTGATCAGGCTGCTGCGGAGGCTGGAGTCGTCGAGGTCGGCGCGGAAGGCGAGCCACTGGGCCTGCGCCCGGTGCAGTTCCTCGGTGCTGAAGCGGTAGCGGTAAAGGCCGCCGCTGGCGAGGCCCTTGAACTTCGGGTGGCACTCCAGGCAGTTCGGCGTGGCGGGCATCGGCTGGTAGAGGATGAAGGACTCGTCCGTCAGCTGCCGCCACGGCTTGTTGTCGTGACGAAGGCGATCCACCAGCTCGGCGGGCAGCTGGGTCTTGACCATGACGGGCAGGGTGGAGTTCGTGGCCAGGCCATCCGCGGAGAACACGGTGATCTCCTGCAGTCCCGACACCTCCTTCTGGGCGGCGAGCAGCTCGCGGAACCGGTCCATCTCCCCTTCATACATGGCGGCACTTAGCCCGGCACCGCAGGCGCGCTCAAGGTTCGTGATGGCCTGCCATTGGATCTCCTCCTGGTGGCCCAGATTGGACTCGGCGAGCCCGTGCACCTGAGTCCGCAGCCGCGCTTGCTGGAACCCGATGGCGACGAGGAAAACCAGTCCGAGGCTGGACAGGAGCGAGAGGAGGAGCTTGTGGTGGAGTTTCATGAACACAGCCAAGCGCCGGGACGCGCAGTTGGATCCCGGGACGCAAGGCTAGGCGGATGTATCAACTCATCGGCCTCTTTGGCGGAGAGTTTACCCCATTTGAAAGGAAAGGGCCGGTCCCTGCGTTTTCCTGCAGAATTTCACTGGTGGTCCGGCCGATCCCGCCTAAGTGTCGGAAGCCTGCCCGGTCGGTTCGCCCTTATCCCCCAATGAAAGCACCCGCCATCCAGCGTCTGCGCGCCAAGCTGCAGTCCCACCAGCCCGTCTTCGGGCTCTGGATCACGCTGGAGTCCCCCAGCATCTGCGAGATGGCGGTGGCGCTGGGTCTCGACTGGGTGACGATCGACGCGGAGCACGGCCACCTCGACTGGAAGGAAATCATCGAGCACGTGCGCGCGGCGGTGCGCAGCCACACCGTGGTGCTGGTGCGCCTGGCCGAGAACTCCCCCGCGCTCATCAAGCGCGCGCTCGACATCGGCGCCGACGGCGTGGTCATCCCCTGGATCGAGACTCCCGCCCAGCTGGAGGCGGCGATCGCCGCCGCGACCTATCCCCCGCGCGGCCTCCGCGGCATCGGCGCGGAGCGGGCCACCTGCTGGGGGCAGTGCTTCATCGAGCACACCGCCGAGGCGGACGAGCACGTGCTCGTCGTGCCGATCATCGAGACCGTGCGGGCGGTGCAGAACATCGACCAGCTGGCGCGCGTGAAGGGCACGGACCTCTTTTTCTTCGGGCCGGCGGATTTGTCCGCCACCGCGGGATTTCCCGGCCAGTGGGAGGGCCCGGGCGTGGCGGACCTGATCGTGCAGGCGAAGGACGCGCTGCGGAAGGCCGGCAAGCACTGCGGCGTGATCGCGACCGACGAGGCCAACCTCGCGCTGCGCCGCGAGCAGGGCTTCTCCCTGCTGGGCCTGGGCCTCGATGGCAGCCTGCTGTTGCGCAGCCTGCACACGATGCTCGCGGCCCAGGGCCGCGACCGGAAGATCCGCGCCGGCTTCACGCTCGAGAACGACCCCGCGGCCCTCGCCGCCGAGGTGCCGGCCAAGTGCGCGCCGCCGGAGCTCCGGCCCGACCGCGACGAGGTCATGAACGAGCGCGGCCGCGGCCCGCAGCTGGAGGTCGCGCCCGGCGTGGCGTTTGACATCATGGTCGGCGCGCACAACCAGGCGCGCAACCTCACCACCGGGCTCGTGACCTTCCAGCCCGGCGCGCAGCTGCCGTACCACAAGCACGGCTTCGCGGAGGCGATCACGCTGCTGCAGGGCCGCGCGCTCGCCGAGGTCGAGGGGCGCCGGTACGAGATCGGCCCGCTCGACAACCTGACCATCCCGCGCGGCGTCGCGCACCGCGTCACCAATCTCTCGCGGACCCAGCCGGCGGTGTTCCACATCGCGCTGGCCTCCTCCGCCCCCGAGCGCGAGCTCGTGCACCAGTTCTTCCCGCGCCGCTCGATGCCCGAGGTGACGCAGACCCAGCCGGGCGCGGAGCGGGTGACCTACGTGAACAAGGTCGAGCGCTATTCGCCGGGCGCCGCCGCGTCCTTCGTCGACTATTTCAACACCGACCTGGTGCCCGGCCTCGAGATGAGCGGCGGCTACGGGCTCTTCCAGCCGGGCGGCCGGCTGCCCGCGCACCTGCACGACTTCGACGAGTCCATCTGCATCATCGAGGGCCAGGCCACCTGCGTGGTGGAGGGCCGGCGCTACCGGATGGAGGGGCAGGCCACCGCGCTCCAGCCCCGCGGCCGCATCCACTATTTCATCAACGAGTCCGCCGCCGCGATGGGCATGGTCTGGGTCTATGCCGGGCCCAAGCCCGAGCGCATCGTGGTGGACGAGGCCTGCGCCACGCAGCCCGCCGTGGCCTGGGGCCGCTGAGCCTTCCGCCATGCCCGCCCCCTTCCACGTCAAGCTCACGGCCGACTTCTTCGACGCCGCCGGGCGGCCCAAGTACGAGGACATCGGTTTTTCCGTCCTGGCCGGCGTGCCGCGCCTCACGCACGCGCCCTTCGCCGAGCACCGGCCGGAGATCGGCCCCGACCAGCTGGCCGGGGCGCAGGGCGTGATCGTCCTGACGCCGAAGGTCACGGCACAGTCCGTGTCGCAGGCGCAGGACCTGCTCGCGATCGGCCGGTTCGGCGTGGGCTACGACGCCGTGGACGTGAAGGCCTGCACCGCGGCCGAGGTCGCGGTGATGATCACCACCGGCGCGGTGGACCGGCCCGTGGCGGAGGCGACCGTCGGCTGGATGATCGCGCTGACGCACCGCATGCGGACGAAGGACCAGCTGGTGCGCACGGGCGGGTGGGACACGCGCTCGCGCTGCATGGGCAGCGAGCTCCGCGACCGCACGCTCGGCCTGGTCGGCCTCGGCGGCATCGCCCGGGAGGTGCTCCGCCTGCTCGCCCCCTGGGGCATGAAGGCGCCGCTGGTGTTCGACCCCTTCGTGGATGCCGCGGCGGCGGCCGCGGTCGGCGCGCGCAAGGTTTCGCTCGAGGAGCTGATGGCGGGGGCGGATTTCGTCTCGATCCACTGTCCGCTCACGGAGCAGACCCGCGGGCTGATCGGCGCGCCGCAGCTGGCGCGGATGAAGCCCGGCTCGTACCTGCTGAACACGGCGCGCGGCGGCATCGTGGATGAGGCGGCGCTGTACGAGGCGCTCAAGTCCGGGCAGTTGGCGGGCGCGGCGCTGGACTGCTTCGCGCAGGAGCCGGTGCTGACGCCGCCGCGGCTGGCCGAGCTCGACAACGTGCTGTTCGCGCCGCACTGCATCGCGTGGACCAACGAGCTGTTCCGCGACATCGGCCGGACCGCGTGGCAGGGCATGATCGACCTCTCGCAGCAGCGGCGGCCCCGCGGCGTGGTGAATCCCGAGGTCTTCGAGCGGCCCGGATTCCAGGCGAAATGGCGGCGACTCTGCGGCGCGTGAGCCGCCGCACTTAACTTATGAGCAAGCAGGCAACCTCTTCCCGCCCCACCGGCCGGCTGGCCGGCAAGGTGGCCTGGATCAGCGGCGCCACGTCCGGCATCGGCGAGGCGGCCGCGGAGCTGTTCGCGCAGGAGGGCGCCCGTGTGGCGCTCGTCGGCCGCCGCCTGGCGCTGGGCCGGGCGATCGCTACCCGCATCAACCGCCGCACGCCCGGCGCGGCGCTGGCCCTCGGGTGCGACGTCAGCTCCGAGCGCGCCGTCGCGCGCTCGATCGCCGCCACGGTGAAGCGCTTCGGCCGGCTCGACATCGTCGTCAATAACGCCGGCATGGTCGAGATCGGCGACCTGCACCGGTACACCGAGGCGCAGTGGGACCGCGTGATGGGCGTGAACGTGAAATCCATGTTCTTCGCCTTCAAGCACGCCTTCCCGCACCTCCGCGCCACGCGGCGCGGCTACGTCGTCAACGTCGGCTCGATCAGCAGCTTCGTCGGCCAGGCCCGCACGCCGGTCTACACCACCACGAAGCACGCCATCCTCGGCCTCACGCGCTCGATCGCCCTCGACTACGCGGCGGCGGGCGTGCGCTGCAACTGCGTCTGCCCGGGCATCACCGAGACCCCGATGCTGTGGGAGCACCTCAACGTCCGGCCCGACCCGCGCGCGGCGCTGGACGAGCGTCTCCGGCGCGTGCCGATGGGCGTGTCGCTTTCGCCCCAGGACGTGGCGCGGTCGATCCTCTACTTCAGCTGCGAGGATTCCGCCGGCGTGACCGGCACCTCGCTCACCATCGACTGCGGCTACCTCACGGCCGCGGAGTGGCAGTGCGCCGGCCCGACGGCGTTCCAGCAGCGGACCTGAACCATGAATGCGAAATTCGCCTGTGCCGACTTCACCTTCCCGCTGCTCCCGCACGCGGGGGCGCTCGACCTCATCGCCCTGCTCGGCTTCCAGGGCGTGGACCTCGGTTTGTTCGAGGGCCGCTCGCACCTGTGGCCGTCGCGGGAGTACCGGGCCCCGCGCGCGAGCGCGAAGAAGCTCGGGCGCCAGCTGGCGGACCGCGGGCTCGCCGCGGCGGATGTCTTCCTGCAGATGGCGCCGGACTTCACGCCCTATGCGGTCAACCAGCCCGACGCGCGCCGCCGGCGGAAGGCGCGGGACTGGTTCCTGCGCACGCTGGAGTACGCCGACGCGCTGGGCTGCCATCATGTCACGACCCTGCCGGGCGTGCGCTTCGCGCGGGAGGGCCGGGCGTCGTCGCTGGCGCGGTCCGCCGCCGAGCTGGCGTGGCGGGTTGAGCAGAGCCGCGCGGCCGGGATCGTCTTCGGCGTCGAGGCGCACGTGGGCTCGATCGCGGACACGCCCGAGCGGGCGGCCGAGCTCGTGCGGCGCGTGCCCGGGCTGACACTCACGCTGGACTACACGCATTTCACGCGGATGGGCGTGCCGGACCGCCGCGTCGAGCCGCTGGTGGCGCATGCCAGCCACGTCCACATGCGCGGGGCGTGCCGGGGCCGGCTGCAGTGCAATTTTCGGCAGAACACCATCGACTATCCCCGGATGCTCGCCGCGATGCGGCGGGCCGGCTACCGGGGCTGGATCGGCGTTGAATACGTCTGGATCGACTGGGAGCACTGCAACGAGAGCGACAACGTCTCCGAGACGATCCAGATGCGCGATCACCTCCGGGCCGCCGCCGCGAAACTTTAGGACCGCTCATGTCTGCCGCCACCGCCCGGAAGCCCTGCGTCGCGCTGCTCGAGATTCATTCGCTCGGGGCCGCGCTCGTGGTGCTCGACCGCGTGGAGAAGTCCGCGCTGGTGCAGGTGCTGCAGGCCGAGCTGAACGATGCCTACGGGCTGTTCCTCAAGCTCACCGGGGACGCGGCGGCCGTGCGGATCGCGGTGGACTGCGCGCGGGAGTTGACGCAGACCATGCAGGTCGCGCTGACGGCCGACGTGCTTGACTCGCCCTCGGCGGCGGCCTGGCCCGTGATCGAGGGGCCGCCGGAGTATCAGCCTTTACTGGAACAGGAAGTCGTTTTTATTCCCGGACGCCGGGCTCATCCCATGACTGACAAAGACCAAATCCCCGAGGCCCTCGGCCTGATTGAGACGCAGGGCTTCACCGCGGTGACTGCCGCCACCGATGCAGCCTGCAAGACCGCCGCGGTGCGCGTGATCGCCAAGGAAAAGCTGGGCGGCGGCTACATCACGGTGATCTTTGCGGGCGACATCGCCGCGGTGACCGCCGCGGTCAGCGCCGGGCGCGAGGCCGCCGAGGCCGTCGGCAAGGTCATTTCCTGCCATGTCATCGCCCGCCCCAGTGCCGGGGTGGGACAGATTCTCACCCGGATCTAGCGATCCGCGTGGATTGGGCTAAAGCTCGGGCCGAAAAGCCCGAAGGGATAGTTAATGAGCGATTACCGCATCGGATGGTCATCGCCCCAAGCGGGGACGGACCCGGCGTTGTGACGCCGCGCAAACCACCGAGTCGATCCTGCCGCGCTTACACCCATGACCATCTGGAGTCCGCGCTTTGAAACCGGCCATGCCCACCTCGACGCGGAGCACCGGGCCTTTTTCGACCAGCTGAACCGGCTGCAGGATGCGATTGAATCGGGAGCCGGACGGGAGAAGATCGTCGAGATGATCACGATCCTGCAGCAATACTCGCTCGGGCATTTTGCGCGCGAGGAGGACCACATGCGGAAGGTGCACTGCCCGGCCATTGACGCCAACTGCTCGGCGCACCGGTCCTTTTCCGCCAAGCTCGACGGCTGGCTGGAGCTGCTCAGCACCAGCGGCAGCCCGGTGACGCTGCTCCGGGACATCCACCGCGAGTCCTCCGCGTGGATCGAGTCGCACATTCTCAAGATCGACTGCCAGCTCCGCGGCTGTCGCACCATCGGCCACGCCCACCAACCCTGAAGGACCGCCGGCCTTCCCCGCGCATGGCTGCCGTCGCCGATCCCGGACTGGTCCCGGCTGAGCCACGTTCAGCGCGGACGGCCTGGGCGGCGGCCGCGGCCGCCGCGGTCCTGGTGGTGCTGACCAAGCCGTGGGCTGTCACGCAGCCGCAGCTCTGGGCCGAGGACGGCTCGGTGCACCTGCTCGACAACGAGACGTATGGCGTCGGCGCCCTGCTGCACCCCTACCGCGGCTACCTGCACACCTGGCCGCGGCTGATCGCGTGGCTCGCTGGCCGGACGACGGACGTGGCGCATTGGCCGCTCTTCTACAGCCTCGCCGCGCTGCTGGTGGCGGCCGGGATCTTCGCGCGGCTCGCGTCGCCGCGGCTGGAGCTGCCCGCCAAGCCGTGGCTGATCCTCGCCTTCGTGCTGGCGGCGAACGCGGGGGAAACCTTTCTCAACCTGACCAACCTGCACTGGCTGACGTCTTTCTTCCTGCTGCAGCAGGTGCTGATCGCGCCGCCCCGGCACCGGTGGGAGGGCGCGGCCGACGGCGTGCTGCTGGTGCTGGCCGGCCTGACGGGTCCCTTCGTGGTCGTGTTCCTGCCGCTGTTCGTCTGGCGCTGGTGGCGGGAGCGAAGCCGGTATGCCCTCACCGTCCTGCTGGTCGCGGCCGCCTGCGCCACCGTGCAGGGCCTGCTCGTGGCCGAGACCGGGCCGCATTTCGCCCCGCAGGCGCAGCCGCTGCAGCCGGCCATGCTCTGGCATGTGCTGGGGCTGAGGCTCGTGGCGTGGCCGCTGCTCGGCGGCCGGCTGGCGCTGGCGCTGCCGGCGCCGGTGCCCGCGCTGATGCTGGCGGCGGTTGTCGGCGGACTGGGCTGGGCCGCGTTCCGGCCGCATCCGCAACGCCGGCGCCGGCTCGAGGTCCTCGCGGCGTTCGGCCTCATCATCGCGGCCTGCATGTACCGGCTGCGCCCGGACACCTGGGAGTTCCTCGAGCTGGAGAACGGCGACAGCTACTTCTACATCCCGCGCGTGCTGCTGGCCTGGCTTGTGATCTGGCAGTTCGACGCGCGGCCGGCAGCCGTGGCCTGGGTCATCCGCGGCGCGTGCGTCGCCGGCGTGCTGCTGAACGCGGGCGACTACATCAAACCGGCGCCGCCGAATTACGAGTGGCGACTGCACTGCGGCGCGATCCGGCAGGGTCAGGCGGCGAACATTCCCATTCTGCCGGAAGGCTGGATCCTGCAGTACCCCGGTCGGTCCGTGCACGCCGAGCTTGGACCGGGCTGGTATGCGGAGGAGTTCGACGGGCGGAAGACCTGGAACTGGAGCGCGGGCCGGGCGACGCTGCGGATCGTGGCCGGGGAGTCGCGCGAGGTCCGTCTGCACTTCGCGCTTCGCGGGTGGGGCGCCCGGCAGGTGACGGCCCGGGTGGGCGACACGGTCGTGTGGCGCGGGGCGATCGATTTCGATCAGCGGGAAATATCGATCGTGCTGCCAGCCCTGCCGGTGGGAACGACGGAGATCGAGCTCAGCAGTGATGTGCCCGGGGAGAAAGAGGCCAGCAAGAACCGGCGCGTCCTGGCCTTCGCCCTTTACCGCCTCGGAGTGGACTAGCGTCTGCGCCCGAGGATGGTCGTCACCCGGCCGCCAGCACGGCGACACAGTAGTGCTGCATCCGGCCGCCGGCGTAGTGAGCGGAGCCGGTGACGTGCACCTGGCGGCCGGCCGCGGTGAAGGGCTGGCCCGAGGCGAGCCGCGCGGCCAGGTCGGGTTCCTTTTCCAGCGCCGTGCCCCAGGCGGGATCGTGGGAGAGCACCAGCGCGGTGCTCGGCGGCGCGACCAGGACGGAGAAGACGATCACCGACGCCATTGCGGCGCCCGGCGGCACCGGCGCGGGGGCCGCAGGAGCGAGCGGCTGGGGCGCGGGAGCGCACACCGGAATCTCCGCGACCGGTGACGGCGCGGGGCCCTGCTTCAGGTCGAGCTTGATCATCCGCGCAACGGCCTCGGGCCCGGTGTTGCCCGAGGACTGGCCGATCCAGTCCAGCAGGAGATTGCGGACGGTATTCAGGTCCGGGGCGTGCGCAATGGAGTCCATGCCGCCGCTCTTGCGGACCGCTTTGAAGAGGCTCGAGATTTCCTTCAGGTAGACATTCTTCTGGGCGCCCGGAATGTAGTACATGAACACCAGGTGGACGTGCTGTCCGTCGGTGGCGCCGTAATCGATGCCCTGGGCCGACCAGCCGATGGCGCAGAACAGCTCGCCCTCCTCGCGCTTGGCGCGCACGTGCGGGACGGCCACGCCCAGGCCGATGCCGGTGTTGCACTCCTCCTCCCGCTGCTGGATCTCCTCGATGGCGTCGGTGCCCACCTCGATCTCGGGATTCGCGTCGAGGATGCGCGCGAGGAAGGTCAGCGAGCGCGGCTTGCCGTTGTCGGGCAGTTCAAAGAGGCGGCCGTCCTGAAGGGCGTTGAGGATGCTGCGCATGGTTTAGTCGGAGCCGAAGCGCCGGGCGAACCACGTTTTGACCAAGTGGGTCAGGACGCTGTACGCGAGGAGGAAGGCCACCATCCAGAGGAAGAACACCGCGGGCAGCGGAGTGAAGCCGAGAAAGTGGGCGACGGGCGAGAACGGCAGCCAGCAGCCGATGGCCATGATCGAGAGCGTGGTGAACATCATCGTGTTGCTGGCGCGGCTCTGCACGAACGGAATGCGGTGCGTGCGGATGATGTGCACGATGAGCGTCTGGGTCAGCAGCGACTCCACGAACCAGCCCGTGTGGAACAGTTGCTCCCAGTGCGCCTTGGCCGCGTCGGTCGCGCCGGCGGCGCTGAACGCGGACGCCCCGAAAAAATACAGCATCAGGAAGAACGTGGCGTAGTCGAAGATCGAGCTGATCGGCCCGATGAAGATCATGAAATTCTGGATGCTCTTGATGTTCCAGCGGCGGGGCTTGGAGAGGTACTCCTCGTCCACGTGGTCGAGGGGAATGCCGATCTGCGAGACGTCGTAGAGCAGGTTGTTCACGAGCACCTGGATGGGCGCCATCGGCAGGAAGGGCAGGAAGTACGCGCCGCCGACCACGCTGAACATGTTCCCGAAGTTGGAGCTGGCCCCCATCTTGATGTACTTGGTGATGTTGCCGAAAACCTTGCGGCCTTCCATGATCCCGTCCTCGAGCACGAGCAGGCTTTTCTCGAGGAGGATGATGTCGGCGGACTCCTTGGCCACGTCCACCGCGGTGTCGACCGAGATGCCCACGTCGGCCGCCTTCATGGCCAGCACGTCGTTGATGCCGTCGCCCATGAAGCCCACGACGTGGCCCTGGGCGCGGAGCGTCTTGATGACCTTTTCCTTCTGGTCGGGCGTGAGCCGGGCGAGGACGTTGGCCTCGTCCACTTCCCGCGCGAAGCCGGCCTCGTCCAGCGCGGCGAGCTGCGGGCCGGTCACGACCTTGGTGATGGGCATGGCGACGTCGTGGCAGACCTTGCGGGTGACAAGCTCGTTGTCGCCCGTGAGGATTTTCACGGCGACGCCGGAGCGGGTGAGCGCCTCGATTGCGCGGGCGGAGGTGTCCTTGGCCGGGTCGAAGAACGCGATGTAGCCGAGCAGGGTGAGCTGGGATTCGTCCGCGACGGAAAAGGTCTGCTTTGTCCGGTCGAACTCCCGGTAGGAGATGGCGAGCACCCGGTAGCCGTCGGCGCTGAGGTGCCGGTACTCGTCCATCAGGTCGTCGCGGATCAGCTTGATGAGGGGGTTGATGTCCTCGTCGACCTGGTAGTTCTCACAGACGGCGGTGACCTCCTCCACGGCGCCCTTGCAGATGAGCACGTGCCGGTCCTCGTAGTCGATCACGACGGACATGCGGCGGCGTTTGAAGTCGAAGGGGATCTCGTCGACCTTCCGGCAGTTGCGCTCCACGTCCAGCTCGGTGTGGGCGAGGATGGCGCGGTCGAGCAGGTTGCGCAGGCCCGTCTGGTAGAAGCTGTTCATGTACGCGTAGCGCAGCACGTCCTCGCTTGAGCGGTTGGTGACGTCCACGTAGCGCTCCAGCACGACATGGTCCTGGGTGAGCGTGCCGGTCTTGTCCGTGCAGAGCACGTCCATCGCGCCGAAGTTCTGGATCGCGTGGAGGTGTTTCACGATGACCTTCTTTCGCGCCATCATCAGGGCGCCCTTGGACAGGCAGACCGTGATGATCATCGGCAGCATCTCCGGCGTGAGCCCGACGGCGACGGAGAGCGCGAACAGGAGGGCCTCGGCCCAGTTGCCCTTGGTGAGGCCGACGATCAGGAACGTGAGCGACACCATCACGAGCATGAACCGGATCATCAGCCACGTGAAGTTGCGGACGCCGGTGTCGAAGCTCGTGGCCTCGCGCTTGGCCATCATCTTCTGGGCGAGGGCGCCGAAATAGGTGCGCGATCCCGTCGCCAGCACCAGCCCGCGGGCCGAGCCGCTGAGCACATTGCTGCCCATGAAGCAGGCGTTGGTAAGCTCGAAGGGGGCGCGGCCGGGCGGCTGGTTTGCGTCGGCGTTCTTCTCGACGGGCATCGACTCGCCGGTGAGCGCGGACTGCGTGACGAAGAAGTCCTTGGCGGCGATCACGCGCAGGTCGGCCGGGATCAGGCTGCCCGCGGCGAGGATCACGACATCGCCGGGCACGATCTCCTCGAGCGGCACCTCGGTCTCCTTGCCGTCGCGCAGCGCGGTCACAGTCGTCTTGACCATCTTCTGGAGCTTCTCGACGGCGCGCGAGGACCGGGCCTCCTGCACGTAGGAGAGGATGACGCTGAGGAACACCATCCCGCCGACGACGACCGTCGAGCGCAGGTCGCCCATGATGTAGGAGACCGCGGCGATGACCAGCAGCTGGATGACGAGCGGATTGCGGCAGCGGTGGAGCAGGTCCTGCAGCCAGGAATGGCGTCCGCCCACGGCGACCGTGTTGGCCCCGCAGGCGCTCAGCTGGCGGGCGGCGGACTCCGAGGAGTGTCCGTTGGCACACGAATCCAAGCGCTGGAAAATCTCAGCCTCAGGCGCAGTGAACTGGGTGGAGTCGAACGGCACGTGAAGGCCAGTTTCCATCCGGCGTCAAAGGCTTCAAGGGCATTTCCCAGCCCGTTACCTACTCGTCACACAACTCATGCGCGGCAGTAGACGGACCGAGACGGACCGCAAATCCGCCCGCTGCGGCTAGGCTCAATGACGCCGCCGGCGCCAAGCCAGGGCCAGCGCGGGAAGTCCCAGCGCGAGCAGCGCGCAGCTCTCGGGCTCGGGCACCGCCATCGCGGAGACGCCCAGCAGGAGGGTCATGTAGCCCTGCGACGTGAGCGTGATCGAGGTCAGCGGCTGGCTCGAGAGCTGCGAGTTCAGGGCGAAGCTGACCTCGACGAGATTGTAATAATTGTACGCGCCGGTCGTGGAATTGCCCGTGCCGCCGGCCCCGATGTTGTGCGTCTGGAAAACAGTTTGATCAAACTGATTGGGCGTCGCGCTGCCGTTCACCGTCAGGCTCTGGTTCATGACCGAGCCGCCGTTGAAGTCCGGCAAGGACACGTTGCTGAATGTCTCGGTCGAGCTGTCGGCGCCCGTGAAGGTGACATTCACCGCCGTCCCGTTGTACGCCCCCATGAGCAGGTAGACCGTGGACACGTTCTGGTTGACGGTGATGGTGAGGGAATTTCCGCCATTGATCTCGGCGAAGTCGTGGCCGCTGGAGTCGGACGTGAGCTCGAACGTGACGCCGTTCGCGGCGAGGTTTGATCCACCGATGGAGGTGGCCGAGGTGTACGTCGCGGGATCAAAGAGGAAGGAGGCGTTCGGCGTGCCGACACCCGAGCCCGGTGTGCCGATGCCCGTCGCGGGGAATTCCTCGTTCAGGTTCGTGGAGATGTTGTTCGTCTTGGCCCAGGTCGTGATGAAGATCACCTGGGCGTGCGCCGCACCGGTGAGCGCGACCAGGGCGATCAGGACCAGGAAACCCCGGAACCACCCGCTTTGGGTGCACGCACACGCTGGACTTACAGAGGTCGGGCGGGGGATCCGATGCATCGCGGCCTTATGCATATGTTATGCGAATAGGGCAAGTCGTGACTCTTCATGAGCTCGCCCGCCGGCGATGGCGCCTACTTCAGTCCGCGGTAGGCGACGCGCCAGATCGTGCTGCCGGCGTCGTCGGACACGAAGAGCGCGCCGTCGTGGGCCACCGCGACGGAGACCGGCCGGCCCCAGACGCTCGTGTTGTCCACGGTGAACCCGGTCAGGAAATCCTCATAACCGCCGATTGGGACGCCGTCCTTCAGCCGCACGCGGACCACCTTGGCGCCGGTGCGAATGCTCCGGTTCCAGGAGCCGTGAAAGGCGGCGAAGAGATTGCCGCGATATTCGGGCGGAAAGGCCGCCGGGCCGGAAGCCGCGGGTGGATAGAAATCAAATCCCAGCACGGCGGAGTGCGCCTGCACGAGCAGGTCGGGGAGCGCGGCCTTGCCGGCGAGATCGGGCCGTTTCCCGGCGTGGCGCGGGTCCTCATGGTTGCCGAGGTAATACCACGGCCAGCCATAGAAGCCGCCCTCGCGCACGCGGGTGAGGTAATCGGGCACGAGGTTGTCACCCAGCCGGTCGCGCTCATTGGTGCAGGTCCAGAGGTCGCCGGTTCCGGGATGGACTCCCAGGCTGACGCCGTTGCGGATGCCGGTCGCATACGTCTGCAGCGGACCATGACCCGCGGGATCGATCTGCAGGATGTCGGCGCGATTTTCCTCCGCGCCCCAGGCCGAGCCCAGGCCATGGGTGTGCTCCCATTGCCGGATCTCCGGCGGGGATTTCGCCGGCAGGCCCTCGGCCACGTTGCTGCTGGAGCCGACCGAGATGAAGAGCCGGCGGCCATCGAGCGAAAACGCGAGGTCGCGCGTGGTGTGGCCGCCCATGGTGGGGGCCAGCCGGGACACCACCACCTCGGCGGGGCCGCGAGCCTGAAGGTCGCCGTTGCGATAGGGGTACCTCACCACCGAATTGACGGTCGCGACATAAACCCACTGCGGCTCCGGGCCGAGCGGGAAGAAGGCGAGGCCGAACGGCCCGTGCAGGCCGTCCGCGAACACGACATTTTCCGCGGGGGCCGCGGCTCCGTCGGGCGCCCGCAGCACGCGGACGCGCCCCGCGCCGGTTTCGGACACGAACAGGTCGCCGTTGGGCGCGACGCGGATCAGCCGCGGACCACTCAGCTTCGTGGCAAAGGCTTCGACGGTGAAGCCCGGGGGCACGGCCAGGTGCGTGGCGGGCGGACGCGCGACCAAGCGCGGACCGTTGCTCGAGGAGCCCGATTCAAACGGCGGCGGGAGTTGGTCGAGCCGGACGAGGTGGGGCACGCCGGGCGCATCCTTGCGCCAGTCACCGGGGTCGTCGGACGAAAGATCCCGGCCGACGCGCAGCGCCGCGACCTGCGCGGTGCGCCGCGGGAGCGTGGCGAGAAAGGCGATCAGGTCCGCGCGGTCCGGTGCCGCGGGTATGATCACGCTCATGGCCGTGCCGGGCACGAGTCTGCCGGGGTTGGAGAGAAACCGGTCGAGCGCCGACGCATCCCAGGTTATTCCCGACTGCTGCAGGGCGGGGGAGTAGGCGAATTCCGGCAGGGACGCCGCCCGGCGATGTAGCACGCCGGCCAGGGAGGGTCCCTGGCCTGACGCTCCCTGCGCCCCGGCCTCGTGGCACATCGCGCAGTTCTGCTGGAAGAGGGCGCGGCCGTTCTCGATGGACGCGGGCCCGGCGGAAAGACTCGACGCAAGCGCGGCCACGCTGGCCGACAGCAGCAGCGCCCGACGCGAAAGAAGGGATCTGGCAAGGGTCACCATCGCGAACCTTAACCAGCCCCTCGAATTTTGCGAGTCGGGTCAACCCCAGCCACCGGCAGAAACTCCGGACGGCGATTAGCTCGCCGCGGGCGGCGAGGGGTCGGCGGAGTCGCGGCACAACTCGCAGACCTGACCCTTGCGGGTCCGGTAGATGCCGTTGATCAGGAAAATCGACGTGGAGACGGCCGCCCAGAGTGCGCTTTCGGAGAGGGCCGACCGGGGGCCTTGCCCGCGGGCGAGATAAACGGCGAACAGGACGCCGAGGACACAGGTGAAAACGAGCAGTCCACGCTTGATCCAGAAAGAGGTGCGCATGGGGGAAAGATGAGCCGGGACGGGGCCGGGGCAATGGGATCCGGATGGACGGTCACGGGACCGGGCGGGCGGTGGTTGGCCTGGGATGCGTGCGCGGCGCCCAGCTTGTTACTCGAGTGCAAGCCAGGCGAGCGTGCCGGCGATGAGCAGGAAGCACACACCCAGCACGGCGATGGCGTGGACAAAGCCCAGCGCGGCGATCTTGACCGCGGTGATCAGCCGGCCCTGGCCGTAGACCACGCGGAACGAGCGGAACACGTACCAGGCCATCCATAGCGCGAGCAGCCACCCGCTCGCCGTGCCGAGCCAGCCCGGGCCGAGGGCGGCGAGCTTCAGGTAGCCGTTCCCGACCATGAAAACGAGGAAGGCCCACGTGTGCAGGTGCAGCGAGAAGATCAGGTGCTCCACGTAGTAGCGGCCCGTGCGCAGGTAGCCCAGCTTCAGGAACAGCGCAAAGAGCGGCACACCGAGGAAGACCATGGTGGGCACGCGGTGCTCGATCGCCTCCCACATGTCGCCCACGGTCAGTTCGCCGGAGGCGAGGCGGTCCGCGATCTGGCGCCCGATGGATGAGTCGCGATTCACGGTCAGCGTGGTCTTGGCCTTCGTGCCGTTCTGCACTTCTGTTTTCAGCGGCGCCGTGGCGGCGGCCACCTGCTCGCGCTGGAAGTCGGCCGCGATCGCCGCCGGATCAAAGTGGTCCGGGTGCTGCCGCGCGGCTTCCTGCAGCCGACGCGCGAGCGCCTGTTTCTGCTCCGGCGTGAGTGCGCGACCGGCCTGGCTGAGCTGGCGGGCCTGCTGCGACACCTCCTGCTGGAGTCGGTTGACCGTCGAGTGTGGCAGATCGATCAGGTGCCCGTGGTTCAGCAGCGCGATCCCGAGGAACAACATCACGCTGGCCAGGAGGTAGAATCGCAGCGGGTTCAGCTGACTGGCCCGGCGGCCGTTGAGGAATTCCAGCGTGATTCGGCCGGGCCGGGAGAGGAGCCATGCGACCGTGACGAAGAACTTGCCCTCGAAATGGAAGAGGTTCTCGAGGATGTCGTGGAAGAGGTGGTGAAACGACCGGTGGTAATCGATGTCATGCTGCCCGCATTGGGCGCAGAATGGGCCGGTGAGCACGGCCGAGCAGTTCAGGCAGACGCGTGGGTGATCGGAGCGATCAGCCGGTGCGGCATGGGGGGGATTGGCCACGCCGGAAGAAAACACAGGCGCGGCCAAAAAAGCAAAACAGAGATCCACCCGGACTCAGCTTGATCCCGGTTGCGTCCGCCTACCGGCGAGGTCGTTGCACACGCAGAAGATGATGCACTTGCAGCCTCCGGGAGATTATCAACGAGTCCAAGGCCACGCGGAGGGCCTTCCCGTTGCCACGCTTGCTCCGGATCGACAGCCCAAGGTCCACCGACGGGGCCTTAACTGCAGCCCTTGCTGGCAATGGCCTGCCATGAGCAAAGCCCGCAAGGGCCGCGTCGAATGGCTGCCCGGGTAGGGATCGAACCTACGACCAAGTGATTAACAGTCACCTGCTCTGCCACTGAGCTACCGGGCAACGTGGCTCATCGACCAGCCTGCGCCAGACGAAAGAGGGGATGAAAAACAGGGCCACCGACCGGGTTGTCAATGCCCGTTTTGGGGCGTGCTTTGCCATCCTCCCTACTTCTGCCCAAGATCGGCCGCACCGCTGAGTTCTGAAACGAATGTGGCACGTGTCAGGTTTCCCGGGCCCGAAATGAATTGTCGCTGTCCCCAGGTGCTGGCAATGTGGCCCTGCCCCTGACCAACGGGGTTGCCGCCGCCGGATCTCGATCAAGAGTAAGTTTCCGCTTACATCATGAAAACAACAATGGGTTGGTTGGCCGGAATCATCGCTCTGGCACTACTGACCGGTTGCGAGACCACGGGAGTCGACACCCGCATCAAGGAAATGCCGACGCTCTTTCGCAGCCTCCCGACGTGGAAGCAGCAGAATGTCCGGAAGGGAATCTTCGAGATCGGTGACTCCACTGAGATCATCTACCTCACGCTTGGTCAGCCTTCGAAGATTGTGACGAGCGCCGACGGCAAGGAAACAAAGTGGACGTACCAAAACTACTACCCGATTTGGACCAAGCCGGTCCCATCGACGCATGTCCGGACCGAGGGCGGCGCGTATTATTCCCCCGTCATCGAAAGTGCCAATGCCCCGAGGAGTAAAACTTCCCTCTTTAGCACGGGCATCGTGGGCACCGTGCAGACCAGCTTGGATGTGCCCGACCTTCCACCGGACACGCTCTTTGTGATCTTCCGGAACGACAAAGTTTACGACGCCATGCTGGAGAGCCAGCAGAAGTGACTGTTTGGATGGCCGACGCTCTCGCAGGAACGGATTATAGAAAGCCATTAGTGTAACGTTGCTTGTGACAGTAGGAAAGGAGGCCGTGGCGCGGCGCTAGGGTTCGCGCTATCCGATTCGCCTTGGTGCTTTGGGAAGCTGAAGGCATGCCCAGGGAGGACTTTGATGAGGTGGCCGGAATCGAATCGGGCCGATGGATGGGGAAAAATCGCGGAGCTACCAAAGATTTGGTTGCTTTCGGTGGGGTGAAACCTATCACCTGACCCTCTTTTCCATTACGCCTGCCCTCAATTCCGGGGTGACAGGGGGAACGAAATCCATGAAACAACAGTTCAAGCTCAACGTCGCATCGCGCGCCCAGACTGGCCGTAGCGCCTCCCGCCGCCTGCGCAAAGCCAACCGCGTTCCCGCCATCCTTTACGGGAAGCACACCAGCCCGGAGTCGCTCTCCATCGAGGGGCCCGAGTTCACCCGCCTCCTGAAGGCCGTGGCCGGCCGCGCCGTCCTCGTCGAGCTCGAGCGCGCCGACAAGCCCCTCAAGGCGCTGTCCTTCCTCCAGGAGATCCAGCGGGATCCGATGACGGACAAGTACCTCCATGTGGACTTCCAGGAGGTCAAGGCCGACGAAAAATTTGAGATCCGCGTGCCCGTGCAGGTCACCGGCGAGTCCTACGGCGTGAAGAACCAGAGCGGCGTGTTGGAAATGAACGCCCACCTGGTGCGCGTCCGCTGCCTCCCGAAGGACCTCCCCGAGCTCATCGCGGTTGACGTCACCGAGCTGAAGGTCGGCGAGACCATCAAGGTCGGTGAGATCAAGCCGATCGCCGGCGTCGAGTTCCTGGATGGCAAGGGCCAGCCGGTCGTCTCGTGCGTCGAGCCCGTCGCCGAAATCGTGCAGGAGGTCGTCGCCGCCGCGCCCGTCGAGGGTGCAGCCGCCGCTCCGGCCGAGGGTGCCGCGGCCGCTCCTGGCGCCGCCGGTGCCGCCCCTGCGGGCGACGCCAAGGCCGGCGCCGCCGCTCCCGCCGCCGGCGCCGCCGCC
>CAIJZY010000015.1 GCA_903825285.1 uncultured Opitutia bacterium
GCTGCCGTGAGGTCGCGGTCGCGGCTTAGCCTATCCGCCCGTCGTTGCTTCGCGGTGAAAGCCCGCGCCCGTCACTCCGGGACGGGCGGACGGCTTTGGCCGGCGGCAGTGGGGTTCCAGAATTTGGTCCGGCCCTCGGGGGAAATGCCGTGGGTCACCTCGATCTTCAGGTAGCGCCGCAGGTATTCCTCGAGGGTGATGCACTCGTCGCCATCCTTGATCTTCTTGGTCCACGAACAGACGGTCTGAAGCGAGCCCTCGAGCTCGCGGAGCTTGGCGGTGGCCTCCTTGAGCTCGATCAGGGCCGCTTCCTTGTCCCGCGCGAGCTGCTTGGCCAGGTCCAGCGAATGCCGCAGCTGGGACAGCAGCAGCGCCCCGATGCCGAACCGGAGAAAGATCATCCCGATCTTCCAGAACCGGTAGGACTCCGACGTGTAGTGGCTCCCGGTGTGGTAGTCCACGTACACCCAGACGAAACCCGCGATCGCCGCCAGGCCGAACCCGGGCCAGCGTCCACTGAACCAGGCCGCGATGGCAACGGGCATGAGGTAGTAGGTTCTGAGTCCCAGCTCATACTGCGTGAAGTGGTCGGCCAGCGCCACAGCACCCAGGAGAACCAATGCCGCGATGAATCCGGTGAGCTTCAAGACGGCAACGTGACTACCGGGACCGCGCCGTAAGGCAAGAAGTCAGCAAGGCACCCGGGCCGGGGGGACCTCGAAAGCACGAAACCCACGAATACACCTGGGAATCCGCAACCGCGCGTTGCCGCGGGCTGCGCGAGAGATTCCGATCTGCTTCAATTGCCGAGGTTTCTCGGCTTTTGGTACCGATTTCATGTCCGCCACGCGGGCTGGGATACCGGCGGCCTAAGATAGCGGCCGGTTGGCCGTTGAATCAGTGGGGAAAGGGGTGAGGCTATGAATCACGTTCACTCCACTGCCTACTTCATGAACCGATCCGACCTCCGCTTCTGGATTCGGGTGATGCTGGCGGCCTTGTTCCCGGCCCTGGTGGCGGCGGGGGTGCTCTTCGTGGTTTCGGATGTCCAGGCGGGCCGCGCCGGGCGGGAGTTCGAGCAGGCCAAGCTTGAAGCGTTGCAGCATGTGGAGGAGGCGGAGCGAAGGATCGCCGAAAAGTGGCCGAAGCGAATAGCGATGAACCTGCGGGTGGCCGTTTCCCCGGCGGATGAATATCGCACCGAGCTCCGCCGGATCCGGCACCAGGCGCTGCTCAACGACCGCAGGTTTGCCGGGACCTTCCTGAGGTGGGGAACGATTCTGCTGGTGGGGCTGGGCGGGATGCTGGTCTTCACCACGAAATCCGCTGCGGACCTGACGCAGCCGGCGACCCTCCCTTAGTGTCCTTCGTGGTCATCCCCATCCGAATATTACCACCAAGGGCACGAAGCACCCGAAGATCGGGCCGGCGGGCGGAGTTGACGGTGGACGCTGGACAGTTGGAGGGCGGACGAAAATCTGAATGATGCCACGGACATGAACCCGTCGGCCTCCAAGGATCCCCTGCATGGCGTCACGCTGGAGCAGCTGCTCACCGTGCTGGTGGAGAGCCACGGCTGGGAGGCCTTGGCGGACCAGGTGCCGATCCGGTGCTTCCGGTTCGACCCGAGCATCAAGTCGAGCCTCGTCTTCCTCCGCAAAACGCCCTGGGCCCGGGCGCGCGTGGAGGAGCTGTACAAGCAGCATGTCCGCGGCGGGACCGGGCCGTAGGCTGGACCGGCGTCATGCGCCGGACGGCACTTGGCATGGACGCGTCGCGCTCCTAGGGTGACGCCATGCAAATCGGGTCTCTGGTCGTCTGCGTGGACGACGTCTTTCCGGATTGGGCCAAACAGGCCTACACGGCGCTGCCGGTGAAGGGCGAGGTCTACACCGTGCGCGAGATGGCGCCGGGGCGGGGCGTGCCGCTGGTGATCAAGGACGGCAAACCGGTGCAGAACGGCGGCGGCGACAAGAGTCCGGAGATCCAGATCCTGCTCATGGAGCTGCGCAACCCCCCGGACCCGTTCTGCGCGGGCCGCGAGCTGGGTTTCAAGGCGGAGCGCTTCGCCCCGATCGAATACAACGTGAACGAGGAGGTGGTCCAGGCGGCGGATTCCATCGCCAACAGCTAGGTGGACCATCGAGCTGGTGCCGTCGGGGCCGATCGGCAACGATAGGAGAAATGAAAACAACCTACCGCTCGGCGATCGATCTGTGGCTCGCCGCTGTGCTGGTCGGCGCGCCGCTCGCGATGGTGGGGTTCGGCGCGTATTCGCTCACGCGGTCGGTCTTGGCGGGAGTTCTCATGATGGCCTTCGGCGCGCTGACCGGCGCGTTGATCGCCGCTTTCACGGTGCCCTGCGTCTATACGCTCACCGATGAAAGCCTGAAGATCCAGTGCGGCGTCCTCGAGGACGACGTGCCGCTGGCGAGGATCAGGAAGGTGGAAAAATCGAGCAGCGCATTGAGCGCGCCGGCACTTTCGCTGCGCCGCGTGCGCATCTCCCTGGACGATGGCTATCGCCTCATCTCACCGCGGGACCGCGACGGGTTCATCGCCGATCTGATAGCCAGGCTTCATCGCTAGGCTAAGTGGTCAGGCTGAAAGCCGGACAGCTTTGCCGACGTCATGCGGGCCAGGCGGTGCGCCGGGGCGGCAGACTGTCAGCGGACGATCCCGTACGGCCGCAGCCACACGCGCTCGATCATGGCGTAGCCGACCGGGTCGTAATGCTGCAGGTCGGCGCGGTCGAAGGGGAAGAAGTCATTGCGGGCGAAGTAGGCCTCGCTGAGCTCGGCGAAATACTCCTTCTCGTTCTCGAGCGCATAGGCCGGGCGTGGCGAGGGCTCCCCCACGTATGCGACCGACTGGTAGAGTCCCGCTTTCACGGCATGCTGGTACGCCGCGGCAATCTGCGGCGTCAGGCCCGAGGCGTTGAATTCCCACGCGTGGGCGAACTCATGCAGCAGGCAGGCGGGCTGCGTGAGGACCAGGGTGCGGAACTCGCGCCAGTTGCACACCTCCACGCTGTTGGCCATCTCGCCGGGATAGCCGTGCTGCACGAGCCAGTCGCGCGAGGGATGATGACAGCAGCCGTAGGCGCGATGCTCGCCGGCATGGACATAGATCGGGATCCGCCGCAGGCGCGCGAGCTTGTCGGAGGGCAGCGTGTGGTTCATCTGCTCGATCTGCGCTCGCAGCTTGGCCTGGAAGTCACCGACCTCATCCTCGTCCGCGCCCGCGAAGCACGTCGGCAGCCAATGCACGGTGAAGCCCAGGATCTCCGTGGTCCCATACGGTGACGCCGCGCGACCCGACGTCGCGATCATGGCCAGCAGCCCGGCCGCTGCGAGCAGCAGGCGAAGGATGGGGGTGGGGCGCCGCATGGGAGTTTCTGGCGTGCGGCCGCGGGGAGCGCCAAGCGCAAACGATGCGGGCAACGCTACAACGACCCAGTTTGGCTTGGAGTGGCCGGTTCCGCCGCGGGGCCGGGCCCGCTGTTCGCTGGAGCGCCCAGCTTCACCAGTGTCACCCGGCCGAAGGGCTTCCGCTTTCCGGCATCAACATTGTCCATCACCCATTTCCAGGAATCCGAAGTCGGATCATAGACGAAAGTATTCTCGAACGTCACCTGCCCGTTCGCGTCCCGGAATGCAAACGGCAGCGAATTCCCGCTCCGCTTCGCATGTCCGAACCCTTCTGCAACCAGCCCCTCGTTCGAGGTGGAATCCAGCCACAGGCAGGTGTAATCGTCCGTCTTCGCATTGCAGGAGATGAAGATGATGGCCTCGTAGGCGGCCGCGCCCGACGGCGTTTTCTCGCGCGAGATCTCGTGAATCCGAAGATAGCCGCGATTCAGCGCCCAATCGGCGGAGAGATCGTGGGTGGTCTCCCGGCCCGCCAGCTTTCCGCTCAGCACCCAATTCCCGGCCAACTGGTCGAGCCATGCCTCCGCGAGTCCCAGCTCACCGGCCAATGCGCCAGTGCAGGACATTGCCACCGCGAAAACTGCCACTGGCCACCGGTTCATGAAGGAATTTCCTGTGGCTGGCACCATAGCCTCCGCCCGGGCGCAGGCGAGCACGATGCATCGTTCCACCTTCCGTTGGCCTGTCCTGCTCAGAAATCAGGCTGATTCTGCCAGCTTCATCAAAGCTCGCACAAGGGGCCGCCCACGTTCCTCAGCCTGACCCGATCCGTGCACAAAAAAGCCCGCGGCGCCGGCCGCGGGCTTGAAGTGGATCGAGGCAGGACTGCCAGCTCAGCGGTATTCCTCGCCGGTGACGGCGTTGATGATCTTGAAGTTCTCGACATGGTAGTTGAGGTCGGCGCGGAACGCCAACTTCACCCCGAAGAGCTTCTCGACGCGGACCAGCAGCTCGGCGTCCTCGCTGCGCAGGCGCTCGAGGATGCTCGGGTGCACCAGGACGCGGAGGTTGTAATCCTTGCCGTCCTTGCGCAGCTGGAGGCGGCGCGCGACCGACGAGAGCTTGCGCTGCAGCTCGACCGACATCGTCGTGGCGCTCTTGACGATGCCGCGGCCGCGGCAGTACGGGCAGTCCGTGTAGAGGTTGGACGAGAGCGACTCCTGCTGGCGCTGGCGCGTCATCTGGAGGATGCCGAGCGTCGAGATCGGGAGGATGTGGTTCTTCGCCTTGTCCTGCGCCATCTCCGCGACCATCTTCTCGTAGACGGCGTTGCGGTGGCGGCGCTCCTTCATGTCGATGAAGTCGATGATGAGCAGGCCGCCGAGGTTGCGCAGGCGGATCTGGCGGGCGGCCTCGACGGCGGCCTCGAGGTTGACGGCGTAGATGACGTTCTTCTCGTCGCCGCCGCGGGACTTGTGGGAGCCCGTGTTGACGTCGATGGAGATGAGCGCCTCGGTCTCGTCGATGACGATCTCGCCGCCGGACGGGAGCGGGACCTTGCGCTGGCCGGTCTGCTCGATCTGGCGCTCGATGTTGAAGCGCTCGAAGATCGGGATGCTGTCGTTGTAGTAGGCGATCTTGCCGGCGGAGCGCTTGGAGATCTGCGCCACTAGCTGCTGCGTGTGGGCGTGGTCCTCCTTGTTGTCGATCAGCACGCGGTCGACCTCCTCGGTGAGGAAATCGCGCACGGTGCGCTCGACGAGGTCGGGCTCCTGGTAGAGGCAGGCCGGGGCGCGGTCGTTCTGCATCTTCGTCGCGATGTCCTGCCAGGTCTTCAGCAGGATGTGCAGGTCGCGGACGAAGTACCGGGACTTCTTGCCCTCGCCGGCGGTGCGGACGATGACGCCCATGCCCTCGGGGATGGTGAGCTCGTTGATTAGGGTCTTCAGGCGCTTGCGCTCCTGCGGGTCCTCGATCTTGCGGGAGATGCCGCAGCCGTCGCTGAACGGCGTGAGGATGAGGTAGCGGCCGGGGATGGAGAGGTTGGTGGTGGTGCGCGGGCCCTTGGTGCCGATGGGGCCCTTGGTGACCTGGATCACGATGTCGGTGCCCGGGGGATAC
>CAIJZY010000016.1 GCA_903825285.1 uncultured Opitutia bacterium
ACGGCGCCGGGTCGCCGGGCCGCCACGCGACGTCGCCCGACAGGCGCTCGCCGCGGAGGAACGAGCCCTCGGTGCCGTTGCTGATCCACGAGTGGTGGACGTCGATCACCAGGTCCTCCGGCCCCGGCTCGGGGCTGTCGAGCTCCTGGAAGGCGACCTGGTTGGGTCCGGTGAAGACGACGGCGTGGGATTTCATGCGCGAGGGGCAGCCACCAGCCTAGCGGGCGGCGGCGGGGGAACCAGTGGATTTCTGCAGCGCCCGGACGAGGAACTCGATCCCGGCCGGGCCGGGGTTGAACTCGTGGTGGCCGGAAAACACCATGAATCGGAAACGCGCGCCCTGACCGACGCCGCGGTAGAGCCGGCGGAGCCCGGCCGCCTCGCGCCGGGCGCCCGGCGGCGTGAACAGCTCGTCGCGGTCCGCGACCTCGAGCCACAGCGGCCGCGGGCAGACCAGCGCGCCGAGCTCGGCGTCGAGGAGCGAGCCCGCGGGTCCCGCCGGGAGCGCGGGCGGCGCCGGATAGGTGTGGCGGTCGTTGAAGAAACCCGACGCGAGCACGGCGCGGATCCGCCGGTCGAGCGCGGCCGCGTAGAGTCCGAAGCAGGCGCCGTATGAAAGTCCGGCGAGCCCCACGGGCGCGCGGCGGAGTTCCGGGAGGGCAAGCGCGGCGTCGAGCGCCCGCCGCATCGCCAGCACCTGCAGGGCGGGGCAGGAGCCGCCGAGCAGCCGCAGGCGCGGATCCAGTTTCTCCTGAAAGTACGCGGGACGGTCCGACTCACCCCACATCGGCAGCTGCGGCACCAGCACCGCGCAGCCGCGGCGGCGGAACCGTGCGACCAGGTCACGGTAATTCGTCGAGGGGCGTCCGAGGCCCGAGATCACCTCGACGAGCCCGAGCCCGCCGTGCTGCGCGAGGACGAGCGGCGCGGGTTTTCCGGAGCGGGGCAGGAACAGCAGGGCGAAGGCGGCGTAGCGGCCGGTGACGCCGAAGCGCACCAGCCGGATCTCACCGAGCGCATCGCGGCCGAGTTTTTCCCAGCGCGGTTTCATGCGTGCCGGCGTGCCGCCGACGAGTGGCCAGCCCAGCTGGACGGTCAGGCGGGCGGTGGCTTTTTCCTGCCAGCTGCCGAGCCGGCCGGGAGTGGGCCAGGCGGAGCGGCGGCGGCGGTCGGACAGCCGGCGCTGGGCGCGCAGCTCCTGCTCGAGCGAGGCGACCAGCCGGGCGCGTTCCGTCCGGAGGCGGGCCGCCGCGCGGGCGGAAAAGGCGGGGATTCGCGGGGTCGGCATCGGGGGCGGAGCGAGTCCGATACGCGGAGCCGCCGTTGGGGGCAAGCCGCGAGCGCCGGGGATTTTGCCCGGACCGCCCGACAAAAGATTGCCCTCGGGCGGCCGGGCGATTCATTCGGGCCCCACGCATGAGTGAAACATCCGCGCCGAGGCGCTGGCTACCCGCCCTCGGATCCCCCGCCTATCATCTGCTGCTCGCCATCGTGGCGATCTTCATCCTGGGCCCGCTCGGCGGCATTTCTGCCGCCTTCATGAACTTCTCCATCGGGTTCTTCATCGGCGGCCAGGTCCTGGCCGGCATCCTCGGCAGCGTGGTCACCCTGCCGTACGGCCCCGAGGGCAAGCACGGCGCGAATTACATCCAGACGATGGCCTCCTCCGTCGCCGGCATGTGCGCGATGGCCGTGCTCGTCCAGGCGATGGTCTGGCTCGACCTCCCCGAGCCGCCGATGTGGCAGCTCGTCCTCTATTTCATGTGCATCGGCATGTTCGGCGTCGGCCTGGGCATGCTCTACACGCCGCTGCTGGTGGACCGCATGCAGCTCGCCTTCCCGTCCGGCTACGCCGTCGCGAACATCCTGCGCGCGCTGACCGACACGAGCCTGCTCAAGCGTTCCATCGCCAAGCTCGGCGGCGGCATGGTCACCGGTTATGTCGTCGGGCTCGGCGCGCTCAAGGTCGCGGCCATGGAGACGCTCGGCGTGTCCGCCTCCACCGTCGGCGCGGGCATGATCGTCGGCGCGCGGATCGCGCTGCCGGCGCTCGTCACCGGGCTCATCGGCCTGGCGCTGAAGCCCCGCCTCGTGGAGATGGGCTGGATGCAGGCGGGCGACCCCTACCGCAAGATCGGCTTCATCATCGCCCTCGGCACCATCCTCGGCGCGGCCGGGCTCGATATCACCCTCATCCTCATCCAGGCGGTGCGGAAATACATCCGCGAGTCGGGCGCCCCGGTGGCCGACGCCCCCGACTGGAAGCGCGTCAACATGGTGCGGCTCGTCCTCTGGATCCTGTTCTGGGGCGCGGCCACCGTCTTCCTCGGCCACCAGCTGCTGCACCAGCCCGTGTTCTTCCTGATGGTCGCGCTGGCGCTCTGCTTCGTGTTCGTCCTCGTCAACGGCATCTCCCAAGGCATCTCCGACTGGAACCCCATCTCCAGCGCGTTCGTGATGTCGGTGTTCATCCTCGCGGCACTGGGGCTGAAGGACGCGGGCGTGGGCCTGATGTGCGCCTCCATCCTGCTGATCGCGTGCAGCGAAGGCGGCGACATGCAGCAGGACCGCTCGACCGGCTGGCGCCTCGGCACCAACCGCGTAGTGCAGTTCCGCTACCAGGTGATCGGCATCGCGCTCGGCGCGGTGCTGGCCGTGGTGCTGGCGAAGGTCTTCATGGCCGCGTACCCCATCCTGCGCGCCAACCAGTTCGCCAACCCGCACCTCGCGGGCGCGCAGCAGTGGCAGTCGGCCATGACCTACAAGTTCGTCGGCGCGCTCAAGGGCATCACCACCGCGCAGCCGCACGTGATCACCGCCCTGAAGCTCGGCCTCGCGATCGGCCTCGGCCTCGAGATCGTGCGCAAGCTGCTCCGGATGAACCGGCGCTACGTCGCGTTCGCCACCGGCACGCGCGCCGGGCGCGTCACGGACTTCATTGTCGACGCCTTCCTCCTCTCCAGCCCCTACGCCTCGTCCTTCGGCGGCTTCGTCGAGATCCCCACGCTGCTGTGGTGGTCGGCCGGCGGCATCATCGGCTCGCTCTACGACGTCTGGCAGGACCGCCACAAGGCCGCCCGGCCGGCCGGCGAGCCCGAGCTCTCGTCCGACATGAGCACGACCTCGCTTGTGGGCGGCGGCCTCATCGCCGGCGACTCGCTCGCCGCGCTGAGCGTGGGCATCTACGGACTCCTCCAGGTCATATTCTGAGCCGGGCGCTCCGCGGGAAAACCGTGGAGGTTGGACCACGAAGCACACGAAGACTGCGCCTTCGCGCGCTTTGCGGTCTTGGCGGTGACAGAAAATTCTCATCATACCATTTACCGCTAAGCACGCGAAGGCCGCGAAGCCTATCCAACTCAGGCTTCGTGTGCTTCGTGCCTTTCGTGGTGAAAACATCCGGATGGATTGATCGCGGAGGCGCGGAGGTGCGGAAGCCGAGCCGTGCTATGAATCCGCAAGATATGCGGCGCAAATTCGTCCCCGCGGTGCGATACTGCCGGCGTTCAACCCAGGCAGGTCATGAAAACTCGACCGCAACAGGGCGCGGCTCCCTTCCTTCGGCCGCCTGACGACACGCTGCGCGAGGATGTCATGTCACCGCATACCTCCGCGCAGCTGAACGGCCCGGCCCAGCTCCGGCCGCATCCGTACCCGGCGCACGACAAGCGTCCCGACGTGGCCGCCGGCGCCGCGCCGCAGCGCACCCGCGCGCGCCAGATGGCGCCCCGCACCGCGCTGGACTGCCATGTGCGGGTGCCGCGCCGTCCGCCCAGCGTGCCCGAGGAGTAAACCGGCGCCATTGCCCTTGCCGGGGCAGGGGACGGTGAGCATCGTCGCGGCACGCTGCGGCGCCCCATGACCCCACTCGTCCTCGATCCCGCCACCACCGCGCTGGTCCTCATTGATCTCCAGCAGGGCATCACCTCGCTGCCGGTCACGCCCCGTTCCGGCGCGGAGGTCGTGGCGAATGCCGGGCGGCTGCTGGCGCGCGGCCGCGAGCGCGGATTGACGGTGGTGCTGGTGCAGGTCGGCTTTCTCGGGGACCAGGACCGGCTCAATCTGCCCGTCGACACGCCGGCGCCCGGGCGTCCGAGCCGCGGCGGGCTGCTGCCGGAGCTGGGCCCGAAGGAGGGCGACATCATGATCACGAAGCGCCAGTGGGGCGCTTTCTACGGCACGGAGCTGGACCTGCAGCTGCGGCGGCGCGGCATCCGCACGATCGTGCTCGGCGGCATCGCGACGAACTTCGGCGTCGAGTCGACGGCCCGCGACGCCTACGAGCGCGGCTACGCCCAGGTCTTTGCCGAGGATGCGATGAGCAGCGTCAACGCCGAGGGCCACCGGTTCACCGTCAGCGTGGTCTTCCCCCGGATCGGCCGCGTCCGCTCGACCGACGAGATCCTCGCCGCGCTCGCCTGACCGGGCCTGAATCCACCACGAAGGGCACGAGGTTCGGTTCAGCAGGTGATCCGGTTTCCGCGCCTCCGCGCTTCCGCGATCAATTTCTCAGGGTGGGTTGCACCACGAAGCGCACGAAGAACAGGCTTGGTCGGCCTTCGCGGTCTTCGCGTGCTTGGCGGTGGATGGTTTGGCAAGAAATCCCTTTCACCGCCAAGGCCGCAAAGCGCGCGAAGGCGCCGACTTCGTGTGCTTCGTGCCCTTCGTGGTGAATATAATCCGGATCCTCGAGATGACTTCGGCCTGAAGCGCCTTGAAGAACTGGCCGTGGCCGCTATGCCCCCTGCAGGGACCGAGCCGATGCCACACCCCATGCGATGAACGCCCCGCCTGCCGCCGACGTGCGCGACTACGGTCCGCGGATCCTGCCGCACCTGCTGCTGCTGGGACTGCAGGCGAATCTGGCCGTGCTGTTCTGGCTCGGGCTCTGGCAGCTCCTGCCCGGCCTGCTGCTCGGCCAGGAGGAAGGGGAGCTCTTGGCGATCGTCGCGGGACTGGCGCTGCTCATGGCGGTGTTGTTCGCCCTGTCGGCGCTGGCCGCCTCGCGGCGATTCACGCTGCTCTTCCAGCATCCGCGGCTCCGGCTGGCCCCGGACGGGATTCAGGTGCGCTGGTACCGCCTCGGCTGGCGGGCGCTGCTGCGGCCCAGGTTTGCCTGGGAGGAGCGACGGGTGCCCTGGGCCGAGTTCCGCGGCTGCCGCATTGAACGGATCGAGTTCCCGGAGTTCGTCCCGTGGCGCAAGCACCTCATCGTCGCCACCGCCGGCCCGGAGATTCCCCTGACCTGGGGCATGTTCGAGCCGAGCGTGGAAACCCTGCAGCGGGACCTCCTCGACTACCTCCAGCTCAGCGTCCGGCGGGCGGACCGCGAGGCGGCGCGGGTGCCCCAGCTGCAGCGGCTGCTGTACCGGCAGCCGGTGGCGCTGCGGTGCATTCGCCTGGGCCGGAGCGAGGTTTTTCTCTCGATCATCGGCCTGCTGGTGGTCGCGGCGTACTTCGTCGTGCATTTTGGCCCGTCGCTCGGCTACCTCCGCGCGCTGGAGCTGTACGTGGTGCTGGCGGCCGTGGGCCTGGTCATCGGCTATGTCATCTGGCGGCGGTGGGTCGGCGCCACGCGGTTCATCGAGCTGCGCGAGGGCGGACTCTCGCTCGGCCCGAGTGCCCAGGAGGCCCGGCTGATCGCGTGGGAGGAGATCGCCTTTGCGCGGGTGCACGATGTGCCGGGCGGGCTGGGGACCTCCCTGACCAAGCTGGAGCTGCGCCTGCGCGACGGCCGCGCCGTGTACATCCGGTCGCTGCCCGAGGCCGCGCAGCTGGCGGCGCTCCTCGACCCGCCCGCTGAACGCGTGCGCCGGGCCTGGGAGCTGATCAATGCGGGACGGCCCGCGCGGGCCGCGGCGCTGGAGGCCGGGCTGCTCGACGAGGACGTCGCGAAGCACGCGATCGTGGCCGCGCGCCCCTGAGCGGGGCGGGTCGGGCCCGGTCCATTTGGCACCACGAAGGGCACGAAGCCCACGAAGTTTATCCTTCGCGGCCTTGGCGGTGATATGGATTTCTCGTCAAGCCATCCATCGCCATGCGCGCGAAGAGCCCGAAGAGCGCGAAGGCCTGAAAGGCTTGGGCTTCGTGCGCTTCGTGTCCTTCGTAGTGCAACACCTCACGAATGCACCGGCTTCCCGTTGTGCTGCGTGACCACGCGGGAGAAGCCGTGCTCGAGGGCGAACCGCGCGAGCTTGCCCGAGCCCGAGATGCCCAGCTTGCGCATGATGCGGCTGCGGTGGGTCTGCGCCGTCGTGTGCGAGATGCCCAGCCGCTGCGCGATCTCCTCGTCGGTCAGCGCCGCGCCGATCAGCGCCAGCACCGCGCACTCGCGCTCCGAGAGCAGGCGGCTGAAGTGGTCCGACTGCTCCTTCCGCGCCGCCTGCGCCTCGAGGAACGCCGGCGAGAAGTACCGCTCGCCGCGGCGCAGCGCCTCCACCGCCCGGCGCAGCGCCCCCAGCGACTGCGTGTTCTTGTCCAGGAATCCGTGCGCGCCGCTCCGCTCCACGCGGAAGAGGGTGTAGTCGTCCATGTGCGACGAGATCATCAGGAACCGCGCCGCCGGCGCGTGGATCCGCCCGTAGGCCGCCACCTCGAAGCCGTCGCAGCCCGGCAGGTGCAGGTCCAGCAGCACCAGTTCCGGCTGCAGCTGGTTGATCACCCGCTTGGCCTCGGGCCCCTCCCGCGCCTCGCCCACCACCGGACATCCCAGCTCGAACACGCACGCCTTCCGGAGCAGCTCCAGAAACATCGCGTGGTCTTCAACAATTACGGTGCGCATATCGGTGGCATGAAGGTATCCATATGAGCCGCTCGCACGGACGTTACGACAGTGTCGGATACATAGTTTTAAGTATCTAGGGCGCGGGAGAAATTTTGCCCAATCGTCATCGGGATTCCGCACCCATCGGACGGGATAGGCCGTTGGGGTTACGCCCAGGCCGGTGGCGAGGGTGGGCGGGGCGGGCGCCCTCCGGCACTGAGTAGTAGTCCTCAATCGTGGCCGTGGGGCTCAAGCGGGCGGGGTTGCAACCGTATGGTACCCATACCCCCCATCGTCATTTCATGAAACTTGGCACCAAGATCCTCCTCGCGGCCGCTTCGGCCGTCGTCCTAACCGCGCTCGGCGCCTTCATCACCGTGCGCGTCCTGGCCTCAAGGAACCACATCAATTCCATGCACGCCGGGATGAGCACCATCCTGCAGCAGGCCGAGGATGTCGCCGCCAAGATGGACGACATGCACAAGTCCCAGGTCTTCGACCTCAAGGGGCTCGTGGCCCGGGCGCACCAGCAGAGCGGCGACCGCCCGCTCAAGGAGATGTACCGCCAGACCGACCTCTACAAGGTCATCCCGGTCGTCGCCGCCTGGCACTCCGTCGAGCGCGCCGCCGCCAGCGAGGGCTACACTTTTGTCATTTCCACGCGTCCCGGCATCCCCGCCCGCAATTCGCGGAACGATCTGGGGGCCGAGTACGCCCCGATGTTCGCGGCCTTCGCGGCCGGCGACGCCGAGTATTTCAAGCGCGACACCGTCAAGGACGAGATCGTCTTCGCGCGTCCGGTGCGCCTCGCCCCGAGCTGCCTGTCCTGCCATGGCGACCCCGCCACGAGCCCGACCCACGACGGCAAGGACGTCCTCGGCTTCGCGATGGAGAACATGAAGGAGGGCGACATCAAGGGCGCCTTCATCCTCAAGGCCAAGCTCGGCGACGACCCGGTCGTCGCCCAGACCAGCAAGGCCATGGGCCTGGTCTCGCTCATCATCCTCGGCCTCGTGGGCGGGGGCTTCTGGTTCTTCAACCGCATTGTCGTCAACCGGCCCCTGCATCGCGCCATCGAGGGCCTCTCCGCCGGCGCCGGCCAGTTCGCCTCGGCCGCCCGCGAAATCTCGTCCTCCAGCGGCATGCTCGCCGAGGGCGCCAGCTCCCAGGCCGCCAGCCTCGAGGAGACCAGCGCGTCGCTCGAGGAGATCTCCTCGATGACCAAGCGCAACGCCGACAGCGCCACGCACGCCAAGGAGCTTTCCGCCCGCACCCGCGTCGCCGCCGACCGCGGCACCGCGGACATGCAGGAGATGAAGGCCGCGATGGACGCCATCAAGCTCTCCTCCGCCGAGATCGCGAAGATCGTGAAGACGATCGACGAGATCGCCTTCCAGACCAACCTCCTCGCGCTCAACGCCGCGGTCGAGGCCGCCCGCGCCGGCGAGGCCGGCGCCGGCTTCGCCGTCGTCGCCGAGGAAGTGCGCAACCTCGCCCAGCGCTCGGCCCAGGCCGCCCGCGAGTCGGCCCTCCGCCTCGACGACTCCGTCGCCAAGAGCGGCCACGGCGTGGCCATCTCCGCCAAGGTTGCCGAGTCGTTCCAGATCATCGTCAAGCAGGCGACCGAGGTGGACACGCTCATCGCCGAGATCGCGAATGCCTCCCAGGAGCAGAGCCAGGGCCTCGGCCAGATCAACACCGCCGTCGGCAAGATGGACCAGGTCACGCAGAACAACGCCGCCGGCGCCGAGGAAACCGCCTCGGCCGCCGAGGAACTCTCCGCCCAGTCGGAGGAGCTGCGGCACCTCGTCACCGATCTCCAGGCCCTCGTGGGCGGTGGCCTGCTCACGCCGGAAGGCACTCCCGCCAAGGTTCCCGCGCCCGCCAAGCCGATCGCCGCGGCGGCTCCCGCCGCGCGCCCTGCCGCCGTCCGCCCGCCCACCCCCGCCGCCCGCCGGGCCGCGCCCGCCGCGAACGGTCAGGCCAATGGCAAGGGCAGCGGCAACGGCCACGGCAGCAACGGCCACGGCGTGACGCACTCCCGCATCGGCCGGCTCGACGCCAATCCTCCCAAGGACGATTCCGCCAACGGCCACGGCGATTTCTTCGCCTGATTCCGTTCCCGTCTCCACGGTCGGACTGAACAGCCGTCCCGGTCCGCCGGGGTGGCTGTCGTGTATTGGGAGAGAGCTTACCGCCGGCCGAGGGGGGCTTTCCCTATTAGCTACGTAGTTCCCTCGCAAATAATGCGCAGGATTCGGACTGATTGACGACAATTACCTATTTCAAAGGCGGGAACGTTCCGATAATTTATGGGCATGTCATCCCCAGCGAACGATACCCCTGCCACCCCGGGCTCCCCCGTCATCGACGTCATGATTGTCGAGGACCAGACCGCCATCCGCCAGATGCTGGTGGCCTTTGTCGGCGCGATGCCCGGCTACCGCGTGGTGGGGGAGGCCGGCAGCGTGGAGGACGCCGTCCGCACCGCGGAGGCGAAGAAGCCCCGCGTGGTCGTGCTCGACTGGATGCTGCTCGGCGGCGTGGGCCTTGATTTCCTGCGGCAGGTCCGGTGCGACCCGCCGCCGCAGGTGCTGGTGTTCTCGGCCAACACGACGGAGCTCGCCGTGCGCGAGGCGCTCGCGGCCGGCGCGCGGGGCTACATCGAGAAGACCGCCAGCTTCGCCGAATTCACAGCCGCCCTTAAGTCCGTCGCCGCCGGCGGCACCTACATCGGCCCCGCCATTTCCCGCGCCGTGCAGCGCATCGTCAGCGCCCCCGAGCGCGTCGCCGCCCGCGTGGAGCTGTCCGTGCGCGAGCGCGACGTCCTCCGCTTCCTCGCCGAGGGCCTGTCCTCGAAGGAGATCGCCGAGCGGCTGGGCCTGTCGATCCGCACGGTGGAGAACCACCGCGCCAGCATCATCCGGCGGACCGGCCTGCGCTCGGTCGCCCAGCTCACCCTTCACGCGGTCCGTCTCGGCCTGGTCGAGGCGCCCGCCGCCGGCCAGGCCGGCGCCGTCGCGGCGTCATGAAGAAGCTCCCGCGCGTCCTGATCGTCGACGACGACGCGCCGACGCGGATGGTCCTGCGCGACCAGGTGCGGCGGACCGGCGACTTCGAGATCCTCGAGGCGGCCGACGGCTTCGCCGGCACAGCCCTCGCGCGCGAGCGCCGGCCGGACCTGATCCTGCTCGACCTCATGATGCCCGACCGCACGGGCTACGAGGTCTGCGCCGACCTCCGCGCCGACCCGCTGCTGCGCGAGGTGCCCATCATCGTCCTGTCCGCGGCGGAGGAGTCGGCGGCGACCGTCGCCGCGCTCGAGGCCGGGGCGGACGACTTCCTGCGCAAGCCCTGCGCCATGCCCGAGCTGCGCGCCAAGGTCGGGAATATCGCCCGCCTGAACCGCTTCCGGGTCATCGCCCACGAGCGCGAGCGCTTCCGCTGGCTCCTCGACCACTCGCTCGAGCCGCTGGCCGTGGTGCGTCCCGACGGCACGCTGGTCTTCGCCAACGGCCGCGCCCGCGAGGTGTTCGGGCTGCCGGCCGAGTCCGGCGGCGACATCGTCGCCGCGATCGCGCGCAACTTCCGCTGCGATCCGCCCGACGCGTGGGCGCAGCTGCGGGCGCGGGCCTTCGCGCCCGGGCCGGCGTTTGCCGTGTTCCAGCCCGAGGGCGAGCACGCCGCGGCGCGCTGGTTCGACCTCGAAGTGCGAGCGGCGGAGGACGGCGGCGAGGTGCTGCTGAAATTCACCGACCGCACCGGCTGGGTGCGCCGCGAGCTGGAGACCTGGTCGTTCCAGCACCTGATCGCCCACAAGGTCCGCACGCCCCTCAGCGGGCTCGGCGGCACGCTGGAGATGCTCGGCGAGATTCCGGCCGTCACCGGCGACCCCGAGGCGGCCGAGCTGCTCGGCACCGCGGCCGCCAACGCCCGCCGGCTGGAGCGGGACCTGCTCGCCGTGCTGCAGTACCATTCCGCCCTCTTCCGCGGGGGCGCGCCGGTTGAGGCACCCGCGCCCGCCGGCACCCTGGCGGACCTGGTCCGCGAGGCCGCGACGGCCGCGGATCTCCCGCGGGTCGCCGTGGCGGAGCTGGACGCCGTGCCGGCCGCTGGCCTCGCCGCGTCACTGCGGCTGGTGCTCCGCGAGGTGTGCGAGAATTACGCGAAGTTCAGCCGGGCGCGGTCCGCCGGGCTGGACGTGACCGCGTCCCCGGCCCCGGCCGGGCTCGCGGCCCTGGCCTTTTTCGCGCCCGGCGCGGTGCCGCCGCCGGACGTCGTCGCCCAGCTGGGGCGGCCCTACTGGCAGCTGCAGGCCCGCTTCACCGGCGAGATCGCCGGCATGGGCCTCGGCGTCGCCACCGCCCGGCTGCTGCTGCGGTCACGCGGCGGCGACCTGACGTTTGCCGCCGCCCCGGACGCGGCCGGCCTGGTCACCACCCTTACTTTCCCCGCCGCTGCCCCAACTCCGGCCGAGCCAATCCCAACCCCCGCCCTGGCCTGAGCCGCTGTCCGACCCCGCTATAACATGACTCCCCGCATTTTGATCGTGGATGACGAGAAGATGAACCAGGTGACGCTCGAGGCGTTCCTGACCACGGACGGCTACGAGCTGCACTACGCCGAGAACGGCCGCGAGGCCTTCGAGAAGGCGCGCGCGCTGATGCCCGACCTGATTCTCCTCGACGTGATGCTGCCCGAGCTGGACGGCTTCGGCGTCTGCAAGCTCCTGCGCAGCGACCCAGCGCTCGGGCGGATCCCGATTATTTTGATCACGGCGCTCCACGACGAGCAGTCGCGGCTCGAGGGGCTGCGCGCCGGGGCGGACGACTTCCTGACCAAGCCCTGCATCCGCGAGGAGCTGCGGGCCCGCGTCCGCACGGTGGTCTCGCTGAACCGCTTCCGGGCGCTCGCCGAGGAGCGCACCCGCTTCGAGTGCCTCTACGAGCTCGCCCCCGCCGGCATCGTGCTCACCGACGAGCAGGGCCGCGTGCTCGCCGCCAACCGGCGGGCCGAGACCTGGCTCGGCGGAGCCGGGCGGCCGCTGGTCGGCGACCTGATCGCCACGCGCTTCGAGGCGGCGGCCGCCGCCGGCCTCGAGTCCATCATCGCCGCGGCGCTGCGCGACGAGGAGGTCGAAGCGCAGCCGCTGCACCGCGGCACCGGGGCCGACGAGCGCATCATGCTCGTGCGCGGCGCCGCCGTGCCCGAGGGCCGCCGGACCAGCCGCGCCATGCTCGTGCTCGGCGACGTCACCGCCGAGGTGCGCGCCCGCGAGGCGCTGGAGAAGCTCAACGCCGAGCTTGAGGACATCGTCCGCGCCCGCACCCGCCAGCTGGAGGACGCCAACTCCCTGCTCCTCTCCTACGCCAGCTTCGTGTCGCACGACCTCCGCTCGCCGCTGACGGTCGTCAAGGGCTACCTCGCGCTCCTGGAGGAGGGTGTCGCCCCGATCTCGGACGAGGCCAAGCCGATGGTCACCGCCGCCCACCGCGCCGCCAACACCATGGCGGAGATGGTGACCAACATCCTGCAGCTGGCGCAGGACGTCCACGATAGCACCCGCGGCCCGGCCTTCGCGCTGGATCCGCAGCCGGTGCTGAAGCACCTCATCTCCCACGTCCGCGATCTGGCCGAGAACCGCGAGACCAAGATCACGCTCGCCGGGCCGCTGCCCACCGTCGGCGTGACGGCGGTGCTGCTCGAGCGCGTGTTCTTCAACCTGCTCACGAACGCCGTGAAGTATTCCGCGGGCCGCCCGAAGCCCGTGATCGAGATCGGGGCCCGCGCGCATCCGGAAGGCCCGGTCATTTACGTGCGCGACAACGGCGTGGGCTTCGACGCCCGTGACGCCGACCGGCTGTTCCAGGAGTTTTCCCGCCTGCCGACGGCCGGCGCGAGCGAGGGCCTCGGGCTCGGCCTGTCGCTCGTGAACCGCCTGGTCCGCGCCCACGGCGGCCGGATCTGGGCCGAGAGCGACGTCGGCGCCGGCGCGACCTTCTTCGTGCTGCTCCCGGCCCCGGCGGCCGAGGACGCCGCCCTGCTCACTCCGGCCCCATGACCCCCGCCCACCAGCATGCGCGCCGGATCGGGCTGTTTGCGCTCGTCGCGGCGGCCCTGAACTTCATCGCGCTCGGCCTGCCCGGCGGCACCGAGCTGCTGTTCTCGCCGCTGGCCTACCTGCCGCTGGTCCTCGTGCTGCCCGCGCCGTGGGCCATGGCGGTTGCCGGCCTCTTCCAGGCGGCGACGGTGCTGAAGCTCGGGCATCCCTTTATCCTGGTGGTCTCCGTCCTCGAGGCCGCGTGGCTCGCCGGCGGCCTGCGCCGCTGGCCCCGGCAGGCCGTCCTGCTCGACCTCGCGTTCTGGATCCTCCTCGGCGGCCCCCTCGGCTACGCGCAGGTCGTGGGCCTCGCGCACCTGCCCCGCGACCTCGGCCTGCTGATCGTGGCCAAGCAGGGGCTCAACCACTGGACCGCGGTGGCCCTCGCCGACTTCCTCGTGCGCCACACGCGGGCGGGCGACTGGCTGCAGGCGCGGCCCGCCACCCCCGCGCGGCTGCGCGACACCGTGTTCAGCTACGTCTTCGTCCTCGCGCTCGTGCCCCTCATGCTGTTCGGCGTCGGCCTGTCCACCGCCCTGCGCCGCCTCAGCGAGCAGGCCGACCAGCAGGTGCTGGGCGACTCCGCCCAGCGCGTTTCCCAGCAGCTCGGGCTCTTCCTGCAATCCCACCGGGCCGCGGTCGAGGAGCTGGCCCAGCTCGCCCGCCACCGCGGCCTCGAGCCGGCCGTGCTGCTCGAGGAGGCGCGGCGCACGCATCCGGCCTTCCTGACGCTGCTGCTGACCGACGCCGCGGGCCACGTGGTCGCGAGCGCGGCCCCCGCGGCGTACGTCCGGCCGGCGCCGGGGTCGGTCGCCGACCGTCCGTTTTTCCAGATGCCCCGCCGCGACGGCCGGCCCTTCGCGTCCGGCGTGTTCCCCGGCCGCGGCTTCGGGCCCGACACCCTCGTCGCGCTCAGCGCGCCGGTGCTCGGCGCCGACGGCCGGTTTGCCGGCGTCGTCGAGGCCGCGCTCGAGGTGCGGCAGTTCGGGCAGTCCCTCGTCCGCGCCTCGGACCTCCAGGGCGTGGAGCTCATCCTCGCCGACGCGCAGGGCCGCGTGATCTTCGCCGACGCGCGCACCGGCCTCCAGCCGCTGGCCAACCTGCGCTCCCACCTGCTCGCCCCGGTGCTCGGCGGCGGGCCGGCCGGGTCGCGCTTCATCTACGACCGCGATGAGCCCGACGGCCCCGGCGCGCGCTACGTCGCCTACGCCAGCCGCTGCCCGGAATTCGGCATGGTGGTCATCGCCCAGCGGCCGCTGCTGGCCAGCCTGATGAGCATCCAGTGGATCTTCACGCTCATGCTGGCCGTCCTCGCCGGCGTGGTGCTGACCGCGGTGCTGGTGGCGCGGGCCGTCAGCCGCCGCCTGTCGCAGCCCCTGGAGCACTTTGCGCGCAGCGCGGAGAGCCAGGCGACACGGCGGTCGGTCGAGCCGATCACGGGCATGCCGGCCGACGCGCCGCGCGAGGTGACCCGGACGTACGAGGCCTTCAACCACCTCGCCGTGCGGCTGCGCGAGAGCGCCGCGCTCCTGCACCGCACGAACGAGGAGCTCGACGCGCGCGTGACCGCGCGCACGCGGGAGCTGGACCAGGCACGCCAGGCGGCGGTGGGCGCGAGCCAGGCGAAGGACGAGTTCATCGCGATGACGAGCCACGAGATCCGCACGCCCCTGACGGCGATCATCGGCCTGGCCGACTCGCTGGTGGAGCGCGCGCCCGACGCGGCCGTGGCGGACCGCCTCCGCACGATCAGCCGCTCGGGCGAGCGCCTGATCGGCGTGGTCAACGACCTGCTGGACCGCTCGCGCGTCGAGGCGGGCCAGCTCGAGGTGCGCGCCGAGCCGGTGGACCTGCCGGAGCTGATCCGCGAGGTGCAGGCGTTGCTCGCCCTGCGCGCCGAGCAGCTCGGCCTCGCCCTGCGCGTGGAGCTGGCGGTGACGGAACCGTTCTGGGTGCTCACCGACGCGGGCCGGCTCCGCCAGATCCTCGTCAACCTCACCGGCAACGCCCTCAAGTTCACCCCGCGCGGCCAGGTCCGCATCCGCCTGGAGGCGGCCGGCGACGGCGCGGCCGGCCGGCGGCTGCGCTTCGCCGTCAGCGACACGGGCCCGGGCCTCGCGGCCGAGGAGCAGGCCAAGCTGTTCCAGCCGTATGTCCAGCTGGGCAACGCCGCCGAGGTGGCCACGCCCGGCAGCGGGCTCGGCCTCGTGATCAGCCGGCGGCTCGTCGAGCTGCTCGGCGGCGAGCTGCAGCTCCGCAGCACGGTGGGGCAGGGCTCCGAGTTCTATTTCACGCTGACGCTCCCCCTCGCGACCCCGCCGGCGCCCCCGGTGCCGGTGGCGACCTCGCCCGCCGCCGTGCCAGGCGGCCTGCGCGTGCTGGTGGCGGACGACAACCCGGCGAACCAGGAGGTGATCCAGGCGATGCTCGAGCGGCGCTGCGGCCGGGTCACGGTCGTGGGCGGCGCCGGGGCCGCGCTGGTCCGGCTCGAGGCCGAGGCCTTCGACCTCGCGCTGATCGACCTGAACATGCCGGATGCGGACGGCTTCAGCGTCGCGCGGGCCGTGCGCAGCTGGACCGGCGCGCAGGCGTCGCGCGACTGCCGGCTCGTCGCGTTCTCGGCCTTCCGCTACGATCAGGTCCCGGAGGACTGCCTCGCGGCCGGCTTCGAGGACTTCCTGGAGAAGCCCGTGAGCCGGCGGGAGCTGGTCCGGGTGCTGGACGAGACCGCCGCCCGGCTGGGCCGGACCTGAGCCAACGCTTCAACCCCCGCAAAAAATGTACGGCATGGTCAACCAGGCAATCGAGCAGATGGTGCTCCGCGCGCACGGCCCCGACGTGTGGCGCGACATCCAGCGCCGGGCCGGCCTCACGGTGGAGGGCTTCATCAGCAACGAGGCCTATCCCGACGAGGTCACCTACCAGCTGGTCGGCGCCGCGAGCGAGTGCCTCGGCCAGCCCGCCGAGCGCATCCTGCACGCGTTCGGCGAGCACTGGGTCCTCCACACCGCGCGCGAGCACTACGGCCCGATGCTCGCGGCCACCGGGTCGACGCTGCCGGAGTTCCTCGAGCACCTGCCGCGCTTGCACGACCGCGTGGTCCTGATCTATCCCAAGCTCATGCCCCCCCGCATCGAGGTCACCGACCGGGCCGAGCGCTCGCTGCGGCTGCACTACACCTCGACGCGTCCCGGGCTCGCGCCCTTCATGGGCGGCCTGCTGAGCGGGCTGGGCCAGCTGTTCGGCACCCCGACCAAGGTCACGCTCGAGCGCCCGCGCGGCGCCGCGGGCGGCACCGACATCTTCCGCGTCGAGTGGTGAAGCCGAACCCCGCCAACGTCATCCGCTTCTCGGCGGAGGAATTCGGGGAGATGTTCCCGTTCTACGTCGCGTTCGGCCCCGACGGCGTGGTGACCGACGTGGGCCGCTCGATGCGGCAGCTCTCGCCGGCGGCGCGCCCGGGGGCCCGGGTGGACGAGATCCTCCGCCCGCACCGGCCGGAGGAGCCGCTCGAATTCGCGCGGCTCGAGGCGGGCCGGCACCAGCTCTACATCGTGCGCGAGGTGGCGACCGGCACCCTCCTGCGCGGCCAGATGCAGCGGCTCGGCGGGGCGATGTACTTCCTCGGCTCGCCGTGGCTCCCGAGCACCGCCGCGCTCTCGGCGCTGGGCCTGACCCTCCGGGACTTTGCGGTGCATGACCCGACCCTCGACCTGCTCCAGCTGCTCCAGAGCCACGAGATCGCCGCGCGCGACCTGCGGCAGCTGACCGACCGGCTGACGGCGCAGGGGGTGGAGCTGCAGGAGAGCGCGCGCCGCGCCCAGCAGAAGGAGGAGGAATCCCGGACCCTCGCCGTGGTCGCGGCCCGCACGGACAACGCCGTGGTGCTGACCGACGCCCGGGGCCGCATCGAATGGGTGAACGACGGCTTCACCCGCATGACCGGCTACACCCTCGCCGAGTGCGCGGGCCGCACGCCCGGCTCGTTCCTGCAGGGCCCCGGCACCGACCCGGCGGTCGTGCAGCACATGCGGCGCCAGCTCGCGGCGGGGCAGGGCTTCAAGGTCGAGCTGATCAATTACCACAAGGACGGCCATTACTACTGGGCCGCCACCCACGTGCAGCCGATCCTGGACGCCGCCGGCCGGCTCGCGCATTTCATGGCGATCGAGAGCGACATCACCACCCGGCGCCAGACCGAGAATAACCTGCGCACGCAGTTCGGTGTCGCCCGGGAGCTCGTCGAGTCGCAGACGCTCAACGAGGCCGGCGCGGCCATCCTGCGCACGGTGGGCCGCGAGATGGACTGGACCGTGGGGGCCTTCTGGCTGGTGGACTCGCTGCAGGCCCGGCTCGAGTGCGTCGAGGTCTGGTGGCCCGAGGGCGAACCGGGCATCGGCGAGTTTGTCGCGGGCTTCCGCGGGCGCCAGTTTGCCCGCGGCGAGGCGCTGCCCGGCCGGGCGTGGCAGGAGGGCCGCAGCCTCTGGCTGCGGGATGTGCCCTCGGAGCCCAGTTTCAAGCCCGCCGGCGCCGCCCACACGAGCGGTCTCCACTGTGGCGTCGCGGTCCCGGTGGCCGTCGCCGGCCAGGTCATCGGCGTGATCGAGTTCCTGTCGAAGCGCGTCGAGGAGCCCGATGATGTCCGGCTCAGCACCCTCAACGCCGTCAGCCAGCAGTTCGGCCAGTTCATCGAGCACCTCCGCACCGGCGAGGCGCTCCGGACCCGCAGCGAGGAGCTGGAGCGCGCCAACGTCCAGCTGGCGGAGGCGGCCCGGATGAAGGACGCGTTCCTGGCGAGCATGAACCACGAGCTGCGCACGCCGCTCACGGGCATCCTCGGCATGACGGAGACCCTGTTGGACAACGGGGCCGGCCCGCTCAACGACAAGCAGGTCCAGTACCTGAAGATCGTCGAGACCAGCGGCCGCCATCTCCTGGAGCTGATCAACGACATCCTCGACCTGGCCAAGCTCGAGGCGGGCCTGCAGCACCTGGCGAAGCAGCCCTGCCTCGCCCAGCAGTTCTGCGAGTCCAGCCTCCGCACGGTCAAGGGCATCGCCACCCGGCGCCGGCAGAAGATGACGCTGACGAACGACGCCGTCGGCGTGCGCGTGCGGGTCGACAGCCGCCGCATGGTCCAGGTGC
The DNA here is from genome assembly GCA_903825285.1 of uncultured Opitutia bacterium. GTDB lineage: Bacteria > Verrucomicrobiota > Verrucomicrobiia > Opitutales > Opitutaceae > Opi-474. Next base: position 18,009 of record CAIJZY010000016.1, read on the forward strand.
TGGTCAACCTGCTCAGCAACGCCGCCAAGTTCACGCCCGAGGGCGGGGAATTCGGCCTGCACGCCTCAGTGCACGGGGAGGAGCTTCACCTCGTGGTGTGGGACCGCGGCATCGGGATCGCGCCGGCGGAGCTGGCGCGGCTCTTCCAGCCGTTCACGCAGCTCGACGCGCGGCTGTCGCGCCGCTACGAGGGCACGGGCCTCGGCCTCGCGCTGGTGAAGAAGCTCGTCGAGCTGCACGGGGGCACGGTGTCCGTCACCAGCGAGCTGGCCGCGGGCTCGCAGTTCACGATCCGGCTGCCGCTCGCCGCGGCGGACGAGCCGGCGGTGAGCGACAGCTCCGGGCTATAGGAGCCCGCTGGCGGGTGGGGGAGTAGCGCTCAGGGCAACTGGGTAGTTCTGCTCTCCGCAATTGGGGTTTAGCGGGGGCCAACGGCACCGAAGGGTTCCACCAACCGTGCCTATCTGTCTACCGCCCTCCGCGGAGCCCGGCCCTCCCCCCATGAGCTCCCCGACCCAAACCCTTGCGCCGCTGGCGACCCTGGCCGGCAAGTACCTGACCGTCGCCGTCGGCGGCGAGTCCTACGGCATCGAGATCCGCCAGGTCCGCGAGATCATCCGCTACCAGAAGATCACGCCGCTCCCGCACCTGCCGGCCGGCGTGAAGGGCGTGATCAACCTCCGCGGCCGCGTCATCCCGATCACCGACCTGCGGGTCATCTTCGGCGTGGACGCGGGCGTGGCGGACCGCACCTGCATCGCGGTCGTGGAAGTGAGCCAGCCGGGTGCCGCCCCCCTCCTGCGGGGCCTGATCGTGGACCGCGTCGAGGAAGTCGTGACCATCGCCGCCGGTGACCTGCAGGCCCCGCCGGATTTCGGGACCTCCGTCCGCGTCGAGTACCTGCTGGGCGTAGCCCAGGTGCGCGGCGAGGTGAAGTTCCTCCTCGACCTCGGCCTCGTGGTCGGCGGGTCCACCGCCGGCTGATTCCCGTCCAATATTTCCCCATGAAACTAAATCGTTGGAGCCTGTTCGCGAAGATGACTGCGGTCATCGCGGTGTTTGCCGCGGTCCTGATCGCCCTCGGCCTGTTTGCCACCCGCACCCGCAACCGGGTGCAGGTGGGCGGGCCGTACTATGCCCAGATCGCGCTGAGCAAGGACCTGGTGGCGGACATCCTGCCGCCGCCGGCCTACATCCTCGAGGCCTACCTCCTCACGTTCGAGGCGATCAACGCGCCCGACGCCACGGTGCGCGAGCAGAAGCTGACCCGGCTGTGGGAGACCGAGAAGGAGTTCCATGCCCGCCACGACTTCTGGGCCGGCGCCCTGGAGTCCTCGCGCATGAAGTCCGCGCTGATCGAGTCCGCCGCCCAGCCGGCCGAGGAGTTTTTCCGCCTGGCCCACACGCGCCTCCTGCCGGCGCTGCAATCCGGGGATGTCGCGGGCGCCCAGCGGCTCGCCACCCATGAGATGCGCGACGCCTACGCGCAGCACCGCGCGGCCATCGACGAGGTGGTCACGCTGGCCAACCAGTTCACCGCCGAGCGCGAGCAGGAGGCCGCCGCCGCGGTCCACTCCGGCACCTATTGGGAAGTGGGCCTCGGACTGGCCGGCCTGCTGGCCGGCGTGCTCTTCGGCGCCGCCATCCTCCGCAACCTAAATTTCACCCTCCGGGAAGTGTCCGACTCGCTCGCCGCCGGCGCCCACGAGACGGCCCGGGCCGCCGCGCAGGTGGCCTCGTCCAGCCAGTCGCTCGCCGACGGCGCCAGCCGCCAGGCCGCCTCCCTGGAGGAGAGCAGCGCCTCGCTCGAGGAGATGGCCGCGATGACCAAGCGCAATGCCGAGGGCGCGCTGCAGGCGAAGTCGCTGTCGGGCCAGACCCGCGTCGCCGCCGACACCGGCGCCGCCGCCGTCGGGGAGATGACGAGCGCCATGGAGGCGCTGCGCGGCTCCGCCAACGAGATCTCCAAGATCGTGAAGACGATCGATGAAATCGCCTTCCAGACCAACCTCCTCGCGCTCAACGCCGCCGTCGAGGCCGCGCGGGCCGGCGAGGCCGGCGCCGGCTTCGCCGTCGTCGCCGAGGAGGTCCGCAACCTCGCCCAGCGCTCCGCCACCGCGGCGCGCGAGACGGCCGGCCGGATCCAGGACTCCGTCACCAAGAGCGAGCACGGCGTCCAGGTGTCCGCCAAGGTCGGGCAGACGCTCGCCGAGATCGTCGAGCGCGTCCGCGAGGTCGACCACATCATCGCCGAGATCGCCACCGCCTCCCAGGAGCAGACCCAGGGCATCGGCCAGGTGAACACCGCCGTGTCCGAGATCGACCGCGTCACGCAGGCCGTCGCCGGCAACGCCGAGGAGACCGCCGCCGCCGCCGAGCAGCTCAACGCCCAGTCCGGCGCGATGCAGGACGCGGTCGGCCAGCTGCGCGCCGTGCTGGAGGGCCAGGGGGCCGCCGCGCGTCCCGCTGCTTCGGTCCCGCTGGAAACCGTGCCGGTGGTGACTCCGCGGCTCATTCCGAGCCGGCCGAAGCCCGCCAACGCGCCCGCCGTCCTGGCCGCGTAACGCGGGTGACCGCGCCGGGTCCCCGCGGGCTAGTTCCGCCGGCGGTGACGCCGCAGGCCGAGGCCCGCGAGGCCGACGGCCAGCAGCGCCCACGTGCCGGGCTCCGGCACGGGCATGAAGGCGAAGCCGCCGGAATTGGTCAGTCCCGTGATGAAGTTGGCGTTCAGCAGCGTCCCGCCCGGGCTGTACTGCTGGATCGTGCCCAGCGAGTTGTTCCCGATATAGACGTTCCCACTGGCATCGGTCGTGACGAAGAAGGGGATGCCGGCGCCGAGGTTGGCGAAGGTCGCATTGATCACTGTGCCGGTCGTGGTGTATTCGCCCACGACGTGGTTGTTCGGGTCCACCACGAAGAGGTGGTTGCTGGCGTCGATCGCCATGCCATAGGTGTTGCCGGACATGGTGATCAGGCTCGAATTGAGCAGGGTGCCGGCGGAGGAGTACTCCGCCACGGAGCTGTAGCTCGACACGTAGAGGTTGCCGCTGCTGTCGATGACCAGGCCCCGCGGCATCCCGTTGGCGGTGATGAGGGACGCGTTGATCACGGCGCCGGCGGCGGAGTAGTGGCCGATGACACCGCCGTTGTTGGCGATGAAAAGGCTGCCGTCGGGGGCCACGGCGAAGGCCGAGGGCGTCGACAGGCCCGTGATCAGCGCGGCGTTGATCGGCGTGCCGTTGGCCGCGTATTCGCCGATGGTGCCGGCCATGTCGAGGATGTAGAAGCTGCCCGTGTTGGAGAAGGCCACCTGGAACGGCGTGCCGAGCCCGGTGATCAAGTTGGCGTTGATCACGGCGCCACCCGAGGTGTACAGGCCGACGTTGCCGCCGCCGTTGTCGGTCACCACGATCTGCCCGGAGGCGGCGAGGGCGGCGCAGAGCCCCAGCCCGGCCAGCAGGCACCGGCACCAGGCGGGACCAGATGACACCATGCAGACAGCCAAAGACCTTGCCTCGGGGGAATAGGCATTCGGTTTTTTTTAGCCGGGCTGATCCGTCGTTGGCAATGGCAATTCCAGCGGCCGTCGCCCGCTGAATTTGTTTTACGCCGGCGGCGGGAGCTTAACCATCGCGGCGATGTCCGCCGCCGCCCCTTTGCCGAGTGACTCCGCCGCGCGCCGGTCGGTCGGCGGGCTGGCCGCGCTCCTCGTGCTGGCGGTCGGGCTGGCCTACGCGAACACCCTCCAGGTGCCGTTCCTCCTCGACGACAGCTCGGCCATCACGGGCAATGCCTCGCTCGCCGACCTGGGCCGGATCGGGACGGTCCTCGCGCCGGCGGGGACCACCACCAGCGGCCGGCCGCTGCTGAATCTCTCGTTCGCGCTCAACCACGCCTGGGGCGGGGAGTCCGTGGCGGGCTATCACGCGGTGAACCTGATCCTCCATGCGCTGGCGACGCTGGCGCTGTTCGGCGTGGTGCGCCGCACGCTGCTCTCGCCGCGGCTCGCCGCCCGGTGGGGCGCCACCGCGCTTCCGGTCGCGGCCGGCACGGCGCTGCTGTGGGGCGTCCATCCGCTCCTCACCTCGGCCGTCACGTACCTCAGCCAGCGCGCCGAGTCCATGATGGGCCTGTGGTACCTGCTCACATTGTACGCCTTCTTGCGCGGCGCGGCGTCGCCGCAGCCGGCGCGCTGGCTGCTCGTGTCCGTCGCGGCCTGCGCCGCCGGCATGCTGACCAAGGAGGTGATGATGACGGCGCCGGTGCTGGTGCTGCTCTTCGACCGCGTGCTGTTCGCCGCGTCCTGGCAGGCGACGCTGACGCGGCGGTGGTACTATGCGGGCCTGGCGCTGTGCTGGGTCCTGCTGGCCTGGCTCATGGTCAGCTCGGGGCTCGGCGGGCGGGATGTCGGGCTGCGGGCGGGGGACGACTGGCTCTTCTACGCCTACACGGAAAGCAAGGCGCTGGTGACCTACGCCCGGCTCGCGCTCGTGCCGTACCCGCTCGTGTTCGACTACGGCACGGAGGTGCTGGTGCGGGAATTCCGGACCGCGGCGCCGTACGCGCTGCTCGTGCTGGGCGGGCTCGCGGCCACGGGCTGGCTGTTCCGGCGCGGCGCGGCGGCGGCCGGCCTGGCGGCGGCGGCGGTCTTTGTCGTGCTCGCGCCGACCTCGAGCTTTGTGCCGGTCATGGGCCAGCCGATCGCCGAGAGCCGCATGTACCTGCCGCTCGCCGCGCTCGTCGCCCTTGGCGTGTGCGGCCTCCACCGCCTCGCCGGCCGGGCGGCCCTGCCGGTGGTCGCCGGGCTCGCCGTCCTGCTCGGCACGGGCACCTTTCTGCGGAACCGCGACTACCGCACCGCGCTGGGGCTCTGGACGGACACCGTGCAGCGCATGCCGGGCAGTGCCCGCGGCCACTACAACCTGGCGAACGAGCTGGTCCGCGAGCCCGGCCGCTCGGCGGAGGCGATCGCGCACTACGAGACGGCGCTGCAGATAAAGCCCGACCTCGTCGCCGCGCACCATAATCTCGCCAACGAGCTGGCGCAGCAGCCCGGCCGGGAGGCGGAGGCATTGGCGCACTACACGGCCGCGCTGGCGCTGGCGCCGGACCTCGCGGAGGCGCACGCCAACGCCGCGCGGCTGCTCGCGGGCTGGCCCGGGCGCGAGGCCGAGCGGCTCGGCCACCTCGAGGCGGTGGCGCGGCTGCAGCCTGCATCCGCCGCCGCGCAGTTCCAGCTCGCGAACGCGCTGGCGCAGGTGCCGGAGCGCGCGGCCGAGGCGATCCCGGCCTACGAGGCCGCGCTGCGGCTGCGGCCCGATTTTCCCGAGGCGCACAACAACCTCGCCAACCTTCTCGCGCACGACCCGGCCCGCCTGGCCGAGGCGCTGGCGCACTACGAGACGGCGCTGCGGCTGAAGCCCGACTTCACCGAAGCCCACTACAACTACGCCAACCGGCTCGCCCGCCTGCCCGGCGGGTGGGCGCGGGCGGTGCCGCAGTACGAGGCGGCGCTGCGCCTGAACCCGCAGCTGGCCGAGGCGCACAAGAATCTCGCGCTCGCCCTCGCCAATCTCGGCCGCCTCGACGAGGCGGCCGCGCACCTCGAGGCCGCGCTCGCGCTCCGGCCCGACTATCGCGAGGCCCGCGAGCTGCTCGAGCGCGTGCGGGCCTACCCGCGGCCCTGAACCGAAAATCGCGGAAGCGCGAAAGGGCGGAAGTGCGGATAGAGCTCCGGGCCTGGATCCGCGTTCCGATTCTCCGCGTTTCCGCGATCCATTCCCCCTTTCACGCTTCAAGCTTGGCGTCGGCCACGGGCGCTGAAACAACCTCCCCATGGCCCGCGCCGCATCCGTGGAAACCAAGTCCTGGCTCCGCCTCACCCTCACGCAGCAGATCGTCCTCGGCCTCGTCGTGGGCGTCGGCATCGGCTGGTGGCTGAGCATTCAGCCCGCCGCCCGCCACGAGCAGTGGGACACCTGGCTCAAGGTCGTCCGCGACATCTTCCTCCACCTGATCAAGGCGATGATCGCGCCGCTGATCTTCGCGAGCGTGGTCCAGGGCATCGCGGGCACCGGCGACATGCGCAAGGTCGGCCGGATCGGGGTGAAGGCGCTGCTGTACTTCGAGGTGGTCACGACCGCGGCGCTGGTGGTCGGCCTGGCCGTGGTGAACTTCGTGCGGCCCGGCGCCGGGGTCATCCTCGGGGCCGACCCGAGCACCGTCGTGGCCAAGCCGCTGGCGCTGCCGGAGATCGTCCTGCACATCTTCCCGACCAGCCTGCTGGACGCGATGGCGCGCAACGACGTGCTCCAGGTCGTGTGCTTCGCCGTGCTGTTCGCGATGGCGGTGATCGCGGCGGGCGAGCCCGGCCGGCCGGTGCTGGATTTTTTCGGCAGCCTGACCCAGGTGATGTTCAAGTTCGCCGGCGTCATCATGAAGTTCGCGCCGTTCGGCGTCGGGGCCGCGATCGCGGTCACGCTCGGCGAGCAGGGCCTCAGCGCGCTGCTCACGCTCGGGAAGCTCGTCCTCACCCTGTACGCGGCGCTGGCCATCTTCGTGGTGGGCGTGTTCGGGACGGTGATCTGGATCACGAAGGTGCCGCTGAAGGCGTTCGCCCGCGCCGTGCGCGAGCCGTTCACGCTCGCATTTGCGACGGCGAACAGCGAGGCGGCGCTGCCCAAGGCCTTTGACCTGATGGAGCGCCTCGGCGTCCCGCGCGGGATCGTCGGCTTCGTCCTGCCGGCCGGCTACTCCTTCAACCTCGACGGCTCGACCCTGCACCTGGCCGTGGCCTCGGTCTTCGTCGCGCAGGCGGCGGAGACGACCACGGGCATCCACTTCGGGCTGGGGCAGCAGATCATGATGATGCTCACGCTCATGCTCACCTCGAAGGGCGTGGCCGCGGTGCCGCGGGCCTCGTTCGTGGTGCTGGTGGCGGCGCTGCAGTCGTTCAACCTCCCGGTGTCAGGCGCGTTCCTCATCCTCGGCGTGGATGCGCTGCTCGACATGGCCCGCACCTCGGTGAACGTGATGGGCAACTGCCTCGCCAGCGTGGTCGTGGCGCGCTGGGAGGGGGAGTTCGACGACCGGAAGGCCCAGGAGAATTTCGGTTAACCCGGCCGCAGCAGCTCATCCTCGAATTTCGGATTTTTCCCTTCGTGCTTACCTTCAGTGCCGTCCTCCTGGCCGCCGGCCACTCGATCCGCATGCGCCGCGACAAGGCGCTGCTGGAGCGGGACGGCGCCGTGATGTGGCGGCGGCAGCGCGACCTGCTCGCCGCGGCAGGCGCCGCGGAGCTGCTGCTGTCGGCCCGGTCGGACCAGGCCTGGGCGGAAACCGCGGAGGGCTTCGCCGGCGTGGTGCGCGACGCGAGCCTCGACTCCGGCCCGCTGGGCGGGATCGTCGCCGCGCTCGAGCGCGCCGCGCACGGCCACCTCGCCGTGCTGGCGGTGGACCTGCCGCGGATGGAGCCCGCCTGGTTGGCGGGCCTGGCGGCGGACGCGCGGCCCGGCGTGGGCGTGGTCGGGCGGCTCGGCGGATTCTTCGAGCCCCTGGCGGCGATCTACCCGCGCGAGCTGGCGCCGCTGGCCCGCGCCGCGCTGGAGCGGCGCGAGCTGTCGCTGCAGAAGCTGCTGCACGCCGGCGTCACCGCCGGCCTGCTCCAGGCGCGCGACATCACCGCCGCGGAGGCGCCCCTTTTCACGAACTGGAACGAGCCGACCAGCCCCGCGGGGCCGGGCCCTTAGCCTGGTCCGGACGGGCGCTACAGTTCGCCGGTTTCCTCCATCGCCTCCGCGACGGCGTCGCGGCGGCGGTGGTAGTAGAGGGCCATGCCGCCGGGGTAGAGCAGGGCGATGAGCGCGACGACGGCGTAGGTGAGGCAGTACGAGAGCAGCAGGAACTCATCCTCGGTCAGGCCCGTCTGGGGCAGCGACGCGCGCAGGTCAGCGGTGACCGCCGCGCGCAGCGGCGTGAGGTCCACGTGCGTGAACTGCCAGGCGCAGAGCGCGAGGAGGAAGGCCATGCAGAACAGCTGCCCGCCCACGAGCCAGCGCAGGCCCCGGGGCTCGCCCCCGGCCAGGAGGGTGGCGCCGTGGAGCGTCAGGGCCCCGGTGCCGGCGACCAGCAGCCAGGTGAGCGCGCCCGGGACCTCGCCGGCCGCGGCGCCGAGCAGCCCGAAGACGCTGCCGAGCACCAGCAGCCAGGTGCCGTTGCGGCGCGCGTGGCGGAGGACGCGGACCAGGGTCTCGAAAGGCAGCAGGGGCGGGGAGGAGGACATGCGGGCGGAGGGATGCAAACAGTGTCGCACTGGAATCCTCGCTTCGCTCAGAATGACAAACTAAATTCCGTGGCCGCCCGTCGTTCACCCGCCAATTTTCCGTTTCGCCTCGAGTTTCCGCCCGAGCTGCCGATCAGCGCGCGGGCGGAGGAAATCGTCGCGGCCATCCAGGCCCATCAGGTGGTGATCCTCGCGGGCGAGACCGGCTCGGGCAAAACCACGCAGATCCCGAAGTTCTGCCTGGCCGCCGGCCGCGGCACCGCCGGGCGCATCGCCTGCACCCAGCCCCGCCGCGTCGCGGCGCTGTCGATCTCGCGGCGCGTGGCCGAGGAGCTCGGCGTGGCCTGGGGCCGCGAGGTCGGGTGCAAGGTGCGGTTCAGCGACCAGACCACCCCGGCGACCGTCATCAAGTTCCTCACCGACGGCATGCTCCTGGCCGAGCTCCAGGGCGACCCGCAGCTGCGCGAGTACGACACCCTCATCATCGACGAGGCCCACGAGCGCTCGCTCAACATCGACTTCCTCCTCGGCCACCTGCGCACCCTGCGGCTCCGGCGGCCGGAGCTGAAGGTCATCATCACGTCGGCCACGATCGACACCGAGCTGTTCAGCCAGGCCTTCGACGGCGCGCCCGTGCTGCGGGTCGAGGGCCGCACCTTTCCCGTCGAGGTGATCTATGCCCCGCTCGACTCCCTCGGCTCGGACGCGGCGGAGGGCGACGAGCGGGAGGCGAAGGCGGAGGCGCTGCACTACATCGACGGCGCGGTGGAGGCGGTGGAGCGCATCGTGCGCGACAGCCCGGCGGGCGACATCCTGGTGTTCATGCCCAGCGAGCGTGACATCCGCGAGGCCGGCGACCTCCTGACCGGGCGCCGGCTCCGGGACTGCGAGCTCGTGCCCCTGTACGGCCGGCTCTCGAACGCCGAGCAGCAGCGCGTGTTCGCGCCGACGCCGCACCGCAAGATCGTCGTCGCGACCAACATCGCCGAGACCTCGCTCACTATCCCCGGCATCCGCTTCGTGGTGGACACCGGCCTCGCCCGCCTGAGCCGGTACGCGCCGCAGGCGCGCACCCGGCGGCTCCCGATCGAGCCCATCGCGCAGTCCAGCGCCGACCAGCGCAAGGGCCGGTGCGGCCGCGTCGCGGACGGCGTGTGCATCCGGCTCTACGCCGAGGCGGACTACCTCGAGCGCCCGCGCTTCACCCAGCCGGAGATCCAGCGGGCCAACCTGGCGGACGTCATCCTGCGCATGAAGGCCTTCGGCCTCGGCGACATCGAGCGGTTCCCCTTCATCAACCAGCCCGCGGTGAAGTCCATCCGCGCCGGCTACGCGCTGCTCGAGGAGCTGGGGGCGATCGCGCCCGCCGAGGGCGCCGCGGCGGCCCTGGCCCGCGAGCTCACGCCGGTCGGGGCCGAGCTGGCGCGCCTGCCGGTGGACCCGACCGTGGGGCGCATGATCCTGCAGGCGCGGACGGAGCGCGCGCTCGCCGAGGTGCTCGTGATCGCCTCCGGGCTCTCGATCCAGGACCCGCGCGAGCGGCCGCTCGACCGGCAGGCGCAGGCCGACGCCGCCCACCGCCGCTTTGTCCATCCCGACTCGGACTTCCTCACGCTCTACAACATCTGGGAGGCCTACCACGACCAGTTCGAGACCCTCACGCAGGCGAAGCTCCGGCGGTTCTGCCGGGATCATTTCCTGAGCTACACGCGCATGCGCGAGTGGCGCGACATCCACGCGCAGTTGCTCGAGGTGCTGCGCGAGCGCGAGGGGTTCCGGATGACGTCGGCATACCGCGGCGTGGCGGCCGACGACCCGAAGGCCACCGCGTTCGGCACGCCGGCCTTCCGCGCGGTCCACCGCAGCATCCTGGCCGGCCTGCTCGGCAACATCGCGGTGCGCGACGACGAGGGCGGCTACAAGGCGACGCACGACCGGCGCGTGGCGCTGTTCCCCGGCTCGGTGCTGTTCGTGCGCGACGAGCCGAGAAAGAAGGCGGCCCCCGCGAAGCCGGCCGGCGCCGGGCGCGCCCCGCGCTGGCTGATGGCCGCGGAGATCATGGAGACCACGCGCCTGTACGCGCGCACCGGCGCGCGGCTCGACCCGGCGTGGGCGCTGGACCTCGGGGCGCACCTCGTGCGCGTGGCACACAGCGAGCCGTTCTGGGACGAGGCGGGCGGACGCGTGCTGGCGAAGCAGCGCACGCGGCTGTACGGCCTCGAGCTGGAGAGCCGGGCCGTGGGCTATGGCCGGATCAACCCGGCGGCGGCCACCGAGATCCTCATCCGCGAGGGGCTGGTGAACGACACGATCGCGTTTCCCCTGGATTTCATCGCCCACAACCGCCGCGTGCGGGAGCGGATCGAGGTCATCCTCACGCGCACGCGCGATGCCGGCTACCTCAACCTCGACGAGGCCGCCTACCGGTTCTATGCGGCGCGGCTGGCGGACACCCCGGTCGCGTCGGTCGCCGAGCTCGTCGACCTCGTGCGGGCGCGGCGCGGGGCCGAGCCGCGGTTCCTGATGATGGAGCCGGACGACCTGCGCGACCCGGCCACGCTGGCCCACGACGCGGAGGCGTTTCCCGAGTCGCTGCCGCTGCCGAACGCCGCGCTGCCGCTGGCCTACGCCTACAAGCCCGGCCAGGCGGACGACGGCGTGACCCTCGACGTCACGGTGGCCGCGGCGGAGCACCTCACCGCGGCGGCGCTGGACTGGGCGGTGCCCGGCCACCTGGAGGCGAAGGTCGCGCACTACCTCCGCGCGCTGCCGAAGGAGCTGCGCCGGGGCTTTGTGCCGCTGGCGGAGACGGCGCGCAGCCTGGCAGAGGAGCTGGCGGCGCGCGACCGGCTGACCGGCCGCCGCGAGCCGCTGACCGCCGCGCTGGCGGCCCGCATCGCGGAGCGCTGGCGCGTGGCGGTGGACCCGGCGCTGTGGGACGACAAGCCCCTGCCGGACCACCTGCGCGTGCGCATCCGCGTCGTGGATGCGGCCGGCCGCGAGCTCGGGGCGAGCCGGGAGCTGGCGGAGATCCGCGCCGTGCTGCAGAACCAGGCGCGCGCGGCGAGCGCGGGCGTGGCGCAGGAGGACCCGGCGGCGTGGCGGGCGGCCCGCGCGCGCTGGGAGCGGACCGCGCAGACGACCTGGACCTTTGGCGACGTGCCCGAGCGCGTGCCGGTGGCGGAGCCGGCGGGCGTGCCCGTGTTCGCGTTCCCCGGCCTGCGCGCGGCCCCGGGCGGCGTGGAGCTGCGGCTGTACCCGACCCCCGAGGTGGCGCGGGCCGCGACGCGCGCCGGGCTGGCGGCGCTGCTGGAGCGGGAGCTGGGCGCCGACCTGGGCTGGACCGAACGCGACCTCCGCGCGCTGCGGGAACTCGGCACCTCGACGGCGACGCTGGCGCCGACGGCGCAGCTGCAGGCGGATGCGCTCCAGTCGATCCGGCGCTGGATCTGCGACCCGGCGCGGGTGCCGCAGCCGACGGCAGCGGCGTTTGCCGCGGCGGTGGCGAAGGCCCGGTCGGACCTGCGCGGGCTTGTGCCGCGGCTGACGGACCTGCTCCGCGAGATTCTCACGCTGCGGCAGGCGCTGCTGGTGCACCCGACGCCGCCGGCCGGGCAGGACCGCGACCTGGCAGCGCTGCTTGCGCCCGACTTCCTCCGCACGACGCCGTACGCGCAGCTCGCGCAGTTTCCCCGGTACCTGAAGGCGATGAGGCTCCGGGCCGACCGCTGGCGGCAGCAGCCGACGAAGGACGCGGACCGCGCCGCGCAGCTTGCGCCGTATGTGGCAGCCCTCGGCGGCTTGGCCACGGCGGAGCCGGAGGCCGCCGGTGCGCTCCGCTGGCTGGTGGAGGAATTTCGCGTCAGCCTCTTCGCGCAGGAACTCGGCACGGCGGAGCCGGTGTCGGCCGTGAAGCTCGACCGGGCGTTCGCCGCGGCGCGGGCGGGTGGTCCGGCGGCCCGGCCGGAGCCCGCGCCGGCCGCCAAGCCGATCGTGGCGGCGCCGGTGGCGGAAAAGAAGGCGCCGCCCCTCAAGAGCCTCGGCGCGCTCGACCGGCTGTTCCCGCGCGGTTGACGCCGCGGGGGAGTGGCGCACAGTGCGCCGACATGAAACCCGTCCTCGCCCTCCTGCTCGCGGGCGCCCTCGCGGCGTCCGCCTCGGCCAAGATCGTCACCCGTGCCGTCGCCTACACCCATGCCGGCGTGAAGCTCGAGGGCTACCTCGCCTATGACGACCGCGGCGCGGCCCGGCGCCCCGGCGTGCTGGTGGTGCCGGAGTGGTGGGGCCTGAACGACTATGTGAAGGGCCGCGCGGAGCAGCTGGCGGCGCTGGGCTACGTGGCGTTCGCGGCGGACATGTACGGCGCGGGGGTGTCGACGACCGACCCGAAGCAGGCGGGCGCGCTCGCCGGGCAGTTTTATGGCAAGCCGCTGATGGCGGAGCGGGCGCAGGCCGGGCTCGACCAGCTGCTGGCCACGGGCCGGGTGGATCCCACGAAGGTCGCCGCGATCGGCTACTGCTTCGGCGGCTCGACCGTGCAGGCGCTGGCTTACTCCGGCGCGCCGCTCGCGGGGATCGTGAGCTTCCACGGCGGGCTGATCCCGGTGCCGGCGGACGCGGCGGCGAAGACGCGGGCGAAGCTCCTCCTGTGCCACGGCGGCGCGGACGGATTCATCCCGCCGAAGGACGTGGATGCCTTCCTGCAGGCGATGGAGGCCGGCAAGTTCGACTACCAGTTCATCAGCTACGCCGGGGCGGTGCACGCCTTCACGAATCCCGGCGCGGACGCGCTGGCGGCCCGGAACGGCCTGAAGGGCATCGCCTACAACCGGGCGGCGGACCTCCGGTCCTGGCGGCACATGCGGGATTTCTTCGCGGAGATCTTTGGCGAGGCCAAGTAGGCGAGGACGGCCCCGGCTTGCCTCGGCGCGTGGATTGACTTTTGTGCGGGCATGGACCTTTCGACCGCCCGCAAGCACATCGCGACCAGTTTCGAGCGCATGCGCGCCCTCTACTCGCGGCCGGTGTTTGACGAGTGGGTCATCGTGACGGCCGCGGCGCAGCGCAGCGTGCTGGCGTACTCGGGTCCGCGGCTCGAGGAGTTCCGGCAGAAGCTGCCGTCGGACATCGAGCCGCTCCTGGCACAGCTGGCGGGGCGCAACCTCGCGATCGGCGACTTCGAGTTCACGCAGGCCGGCGACGGCACGCGGCACGACGCCCTCATCCGGCTCGGCGCCAGCAGCTACCTCGTCTGCAACAACCTCGCGCACTCGATGGCGGATCTCCGCCGCGACCAGCGCTGGCTGAAGGCGCAGGGCGCGTTCGTGGACCTGTCCGAGCAGTTCCGCGCCGACCCGCTCGAGGCGTAGGGCGCCCGCGGGCCGTCACCGGACGGGCGCGACCGGGGCCTCGAGCAGCTCGCGCAGGTGCGAGAGCACCTTCTCGATCAGGAACGGCTTGGAGAGGAACCGCAGGTGCGGCCCGAAGTTGGCCTCGAGCTCCGCGCGCTGGCTGCTGATGCCGCTGACGATGACGACGGGCAGGCGGGGGTTCAGCTGGCGCAGCGCCCAGATCGCCTGGGCGCCGTCCATCACGGGCATCATGTGGTCGGTGATGACCAGCTTGATCTCGGCGGCGTGCCGGACGTAGGCGGCCAGGCCCTGGGCGCCGTCGGCGGCGGTGATGGCCCGGTAGCCGTAGTCGGCCAGCACGCGGCTCAGCGTGCTGCGGATGTTCTCCTCGTCGTCGATGACCAGGATGAGCTCGCCCCGGCCCTGCAGCCGCGGCCGGTGCTGGTCGAGGTCGGAGAGCTTGAGGGACTCGGCGCGGGCGGGCAGGTAGACGGCGAACTCGGAGCCGACCTTCTCGATGCTGTCGACGGTGATGAAGCCGCCGTGGCTGCGGACGATGCCGAGCACGGTGGCGAGGCCGAGGCCGGTGCCCTGGCCGAGGGCCTTGGTGGTGAAGAACGGGTCGAAGATCTTGTCGAGGAGCTCGAGGGGGATGCCGGTGCCGTTGTCCTTGACCCGCACGAGCAGGTGCGGCCCCGGCTTGGCGCCGGGCTGCCGCGCGGCGAAGGCGGCGTCGACCGTGATGTTCTCGGCGCCCACGGTGAGCTTGCCGCCCAGCGGCATGGCGTCGCGGGCGTTGACGCAGAGGTTGAGCAGGACCTGGTGGAGCTGGGTGCGGTCGCCGTCGATCGTCCACAGGTCCTTGGGCACGCGGAAGGTGACCACGAGGTTCTTCGGGAAGGTGCCGCGGATCATCTGCTCGGTCTCCTTCATCACGCGGCCGAGGTTCAGCGGCGAGCGGGGCGAGTCGCTGCCGCGGCCGTAGAGGAGGAGCTGCTGCACGATGTCGGCGCCGCGCCGGGCGCTGAGGCTGAGCTGCTGGATCAGTTCCTTCTCGGCGGGCGTGCGCGCGAGGTCCGTCAGCAGCTCGCCCGCCAGCAGGATGGGGGTGAGGACGTTGTTGAGGTCGTGGGCGACGCCGCTGGCGAGGGCGCCGAGGCTCTCCAGGCGCTGGGCGCGGAGGAACTGTGACTCCAGCCGCTTGGCCTCGGTGATGTCGGTGGTGATGAGCAGGACGGAGGCGACCTGGCCCTGCTCGTTGCGGACGAGCGTGGCGCGCGTCTGCACGGGAATCTCGCCGCGCTCGCCGGAGACCTGCCGTCGCTCGAAGGTCCACTCGCCGTCCTGCAGGAACTTCTGCCACTCGGGCTCGAAGTCCACGGGCTTGTCGCGGTAGGCGACCGACTCGTAGCGCTGGCCGACGGCGCGCTCGCGGCTCAGCCCGTAGAGCTTCTCGGCGCCGCGGTTCCAGAAGGTGATCACGCGCTCGAGGTTGAGCACGATGATGGCGTCAAGCGTGGCGTCGAGCAGCGCGGCCTGCTCGCGGATGCGGTCCTGCGCCTCCTTCCGGTTCGAGATGTCCTCCTTCACGGCGAGGAAGTGCGTGATCTGGCCCGCGTCGTCGAACAGCGGCGAGACCGTGGCGGCCTCCCAGAACAGCTCGCCGTCCTTCCGGCGGTTGTGGAACACCCCCCGCCACTCGCGGCCGGAAGTGATCGCGGACCACATCTCGCGGTAGCGCTCCGCGGACTGTTCGCCCGAGCTCAGGATCCGCGGGTTGGCCCCGCGCACCTCGTCGAAGGTGTAGCCGGTCTTCTCCGTGAAGCTGGGATTGACGTACTCGATCGCGCCCGCGCAGTCGGTGATGACGATGGTGACGGGGCTCTGCTCGACCGCGCGGGAGAGCTTGCGCAGCTGGGCCTCGGCCTGGCGCCGCGCGGTGACGTCGTGCACGATGGAGAACAGCAGCGCGCGGCCGCTGCTGTGGACGGGGCTCGAGTGGACCTCGACGTCGCGGATCTCGCCCGAGGCGAGCCGGTGCTGGAAGTTGAAGTACTGGCGCTCCTCCCGCTCGGCCAGGGCCATCTCCCGCCGGACGGCCTCCGCGTCGAGCGCGTTGATGTCCATGATCCGGAGGCGGATGATCTGCTCCGGGGCGTAGCCGTAGAAGTCGCAGGCGGCGGAGTTGGCCTTGACGATCTCGCCGGTGGCCGGGTCGATGAGGAGCTTGATCGCCTGGTTCGTGTCGAACATGGCCCGGTAGCGGAGCTCGCTCTCGCGGACGGCGGCATCGGCCCGCATCCGCTCGGAGATGTCCTCGACGATCCAGATCGTGCCGTCCTCCTTCGGCGTCCCGCGCAGGCGGTGGCCGATGAGCTTGGCCTGGAAGGGCGTGCCGTCGACGCGCTTCATCTCCGCCGAGGTCACGTAGTGGCCGGCGGCGCGGATCGCCTCGTAGCCCTCGCGGCCGACGCGATCGTGCTCCCCGGGCCGGGCGTAGAGCTCGGACGTGGGCAGGCCCGGGCTGCGTCCCACCTCGTGACCGAAGAGCTCGTCGTGGGCGCGGTTGGCCCACGCGATGCGGCGGTTCCGGACAAGGCTGACGCCGACGGTCAGCGTCTCGAGGATCGCCTGCTGCTCGGCGGCGAGCTGCTGCACGGCAGCCTCGGCCAGCTGCTGCTCGGTGAGGTCGCGCAGGAAGGCGGTGAAGCGCGGCGGCTCGCCGGGGAGGCGGGTGACGGTGAACTCCACGGGGAAGATCGTGCCGTCGGCCCGCAGGGCGGTACCGTGCGTCCGGCGGGCCGGCGGGTCGGCGGCGCCGGCGGAGGCATACTGGACGAGAATCTGCTGGTAGCTGCGGCCGGAGCCGGCGGGAATGACCACCTCGACCAGCGGGCGACCCCTCACCTGGTCCCGTGACCGGCCGAAGGCGAGCTCGGCGGCGGCGTTGAACTCCAGGATGCGTCCCTCGTGGTCGATCGTGATGATGCAGTCCTGGGCGCTTTCCAGGATGGCGGTCTGGTGGGCCTCGCTCCGGCGCAGCGCCTCGTGCGTTTCCCGGACCTCGGTGAGGTCGACGCAGGTGCCGATGAAGCCGGCGAACTGGCCGTCGGGCTGCCAGCGCGGCACCGCCGACGTGTAGAGCCAGCGATACTCCCCGTCGTGGCGCCGCAGGCGGAATTCCTTGGTGTAGGCCACCTGGGCGGCGATGCGGTCATGGAAGTCCCCGGTGCAGGCCGCACGGTCCTCCGGGTGCAGGCCGTCGGTCCAGCCGGAGCCGAGCTCCTGCTCGAGCGTGCGGCCGGTGAAGTTGTGCCAGGACTGGTTGAAGTAGATGCCCGCCCCGTCGGCCTGGACGATCCAGATCAACACCGGGGCCGAGTCGGCCAGGTGGCGGAACCGCTCCTCGGACTCCCGCAGCTCGGTCGCGTGCGCCTGCAGCAGTCCGGCCATGTGGTTGAACGCGGCGCCGATCTGGGCGAGTTCGTCGCTGCCCGCGAGCTGCGGGCGGGCGTCGAGCTGGCCGGCGGCGAAGGACTGCGCGCCCTTGGCCAGCGCGGCGGCGCGCCGCGTGATGGTGCGGTTGAAATAGAACCCGACCAGCACGCTGGCGAGCAGGCTGGTGCTGAACAGGATGCCGAGGTGCCGAAACTGGTCGCCCTGCAGACGGGCCTGCTGGGCGGCGATGTCCGACTCCGTGACCAGCCAATGGCGGGCGCCGAGATTGGCCGTCGGGAAAACCGCCTGGAGGGTGCGGCCGTCGGCCGAGGTCTCGAGGCGCCGGGCCGGCTGGCGCCGGACCTGGGCCAGGAGGGGGTCGATCCAGGCGCCGGCCTCGCGGGTCCGCCGGCCCCGGAGCGCCGCGTCGGTGGCCGCGAGGATGCGGCCGTCATCATCGCAGAGGAGGCCGAGGCGCAGCTGCGGCACGCACCGGATGCGCGCCATGAGGTCCACGCCCGCCTGCGGATGGGCCGCCGCCAGCTCGGCCTGCAGGACCGGCAGGACGAAATCGCCCAGCGCCAGGACCCGCTCGCGCATCAGGGCGTCGCTGGCGGCCTGCAGGTCGTGGTCGCCGAGCGCCCAGCTGCCCAGCACCACCAGGAGGCCCAGCATGAGCGCGCCCAGCGGCAGGGTGTAGCGAAGCGGATAGGGGTGCGTCATGGCCGATGCGCGGTCGCCTCACCCTCACCCGGTTCGCTGAGATCGGCGCGCGCGGACACAACAAACTGCCCAAGGACGCCGGGGTAGGTGCATTCGTCATTGTTGACCAAACCCCCCGGAAGCGTCTGCGCAGGCCTTGGCTTGTTGCGCGCACATTTTGTTTATTGCTCCGGCCCTGCCGCGGGGGGCCGGCGTGGCCCGGGCCAAGATCGGCATAGGAGTCGCGCCGCGGTTCTGCTATGCTCCAAGGGTCCATGAACACCACCGTCCCAGAGCTGCTCCCCATCCTGCAGTCCTCCATTGGCCCCGTGATCCTGATCTCCGGCGTCGGGCTGCTGCTGCTGACCCTGACCAACCGCTTCGGCCGCATGCTCGACCGGGCCCGGCTGATCAACCAGGAGCTGGGGACGGAGCTGGCGGCCGACAAGCAGGCCGCGCTCCGCATGCAGATCAGCATCCTCATGCGCCGGGCCGGCATCCTCCGCACCTCGATCGCGCTGGGGGCGGTCACGGTGCTGCTGGCGGCGGTGCTGATGCTCGTGCTCTTCCTTGCGGCGTGGCTCCGGCTCGAGTGGGCCGGCGTCATCATCGGCATCTTCTGCGTCGCCCAGCTCTGCCTGATCGGCTCGATGGTGGCCTTCATCCGCGACCTCCACCTCGCGCTGGAGGCGGTGCGGCACGAGGTGCAGGTGCAGTAGGACCGGCCTAGCCGCCGAGCAGGCCGGTGCCGACGAACCACGCGTAGGCGGCGAGGAGCGGCCAGCCCATCCAGCGGGGCAGGCCGCCGGAGAACAGCACGCAGAGGATGTGGATCACGGCGGCGCCGAGGAGGATCGCGAGCCCGGTCTCGAAGAAATGCGGGACGGGGATCGGGCGGAGGAGCGCGCTGAGCCCGAGGCAGAGCGGGATGCAGATGTGGCCGTCGCCCACCTGGGAGGCGTAGGCGATGTCGGCGCGGCGGCGCGCGGCGTAGTAGACGGCGAGCAGCGCGTTGGGCACGACCATGAGCCAGCCGCTGAGCCAGCCGAGGTGCGCGGCGTTGACGAAACCCCCGTGCTGGGCCGACAGCCAGTCCACCAGCCAGTCGATGCTCGCGTAGAGCCCGTAGGCGGCGAGAAGGATGATGAACAGGTCGAGGTAGAACAGCGGGCCGAAGGTGCGGCTCTGCCGGACGTTGTGCTTGAGGACGTCGAAGACCTGAAAGCACTGCCAGAACAGGAACAGCGCCACGAGCACGAGGCCGTCGCTGGCGTCGAGCGTGCCGTCGGCGCCCAGCGCCCAGGTGACACCGGTGAAGAACAGCACGGCGGCAAGCGTCAGGAGCAGCGAGAGCCGGTTGATCTTCTGCGTGGTGTCCGCGGCGCTCGCGCCCTTGCCCCGGCCGCCCTTGCGGGCGCCGGCCTCGCCGCGGAGGCTCAGGCCCCACCACAGCGCCGGCAGGCCGAGCACGAGGGTGAGGTTGGTGACGTTGTTGACGAGGCAGTTGGTCAGCACCTCCTGGACGGGCCCGTGGCGGGCGGCGATGATCGCGACGAAGATCAGGTTCCCGAGGCCGGAGCAGTACGGCATGACCAGCGTGCCGAGCGCGGTGCCCTCGAGCCCGTGGTCCAGCAGCGCCTCGAGCCGCCAGATCATCACCAGCGAGGCGGCGAGGAACAGCCCGAGGTAGGTCCACAGGCTCGTGAACCCCAGCTGGTCGATGGCCTCGGCGAGCGGGTTCACAGGCGGGGGAGGACGAGGGCGTGGCGGCGGCCCGGGCGGGTGAGCCGCAGCGGCGCGCCGAAGACGGTGGAGAGCCGGCGCGAGGTGAGCACGCCGGCGCGGGGCCCGGCGGCGACGACGCGCCCGCCGCGCAGGAGCAGCGCGTGGGTGAAGGCCGGGGTGATCTCCTCGACGTGGTGGGTGACGAGGACGAGCGTCGGCGAGCCGCGCTGCCGGGCGAGGCGGTCCACCCACGCGAGGAAGCGCTCCCGCGCCACCGGGTCGAGGCCGGCGCAGGGCTCGTCCAGGATGAGCAGCCGCGGCCGGGCCATGAGGGCGCGGGCGATGAGGACCCGCTGGCGCTCGCCCTGCGAGAGGTAGGCCCACGGACGGGCGGCGATCCGCGCGGCGCCCACGCGCCGCAGCCAGCGGCCGGCGGCGCGGCGGTCGGCCGCGCTGACGCGCGCCCAAAGGTCGAGCTGCGCGAACTTGCCGCTGATGACCGTGTCGCGCGCGATCTCGGCCGGGGGAATGGCCGCGATGAAGGCGCTCATGACCACCCCGATGTGGAGCCGCAGCTCGCGCCAGTCGCTCGCGCCGTACCGCCGGCCCAGCACGGTGATCTCGCCGGTCGTGGGCGGCAGGTGGCCGTGGAGGACCTTGAGCAGGGAGGTCTTGCCCGAGCCGTTGGCGCCGAGGATCACCCAGTGCTCGCCCGGGCGGACCCGCCAGGCGACGTCGCGCAGGATCGCGGTGCGACCGCGGTGGACGCTGAGGCCGGTGACGTCGAGGACGGGGGACATGGGAGTCGCCGATACCGGAAACCGGAGCGGACGGGCGCGCAAGGGCGGACTGCGCAAATCGGGAAATGCGGCTCGCCCCGGCCGGCCCCTCTGCTGCACGATGGCCGGATGCATTTTTCCCTTTCCCGCCGCGCCTGGGGCCTGGGCCTCCTCGGCCTGCTGCTCGCCGCCGTCCCCGGCTGGTCCCGGACCATCACCGTGATGGCCTACAACGTGGAGAACCTCGTGGATGCCGACGGCCGCGCCGTGTTCAAGGAATACCAGGGGACGGCCTACACGCCGGCGCACGTCCTGACCAAGGTGGAGAACATCGCCCGCGTGGTCGGGCGGATCAACGACGGGCGCGGCCCCGACGTGATCCTCTTCGCGGAGATCGAGGTGGACCTCACGCCCGGGCCGACGCCGCCGGACTACGACGCCGTGCTGCGCCGGTACGCCGGGATGAAGATCGGCGACATGCTGGGCAAGAATTTCGACGCCGCGATTGCCGACCTGCCGGCCGAGGCGCTGCTGTTGAAGGCGTTCGCGGACCACGGCCTGACCGGCTACCGCGTCGTCGCGGCGGACAACGTCCAGGCCCCGGGCGCCACGCGGCCCCTCGCGCAGAAATGCGTGGTCTTCACCCGGCTGCCCGTGCAGGCGGTCCATGCCTGGCCCACCCCGGACGCGCGGGCCATCCTCGAGGTGGACGTCTCCGTCGACGGCGCGCCGCTCTATCTGTTCGACAACCACTGGAAGTCGGGCGCGAGCGATCCCCGCACGGAAACCACGCGCATGGCCAACGCGCGGACGCTGCGGACGCGGCTCGACGAGATTCTCCGGGCCGACCCGCAGGCGGACATCATCCTCGGCGGCGACTTCAACTCGCAGTACAACCAGTCCGAGCGCTACGCCGCGACGATGCCGGAGACGGGCCTCAACGGCGTTCTCCGGTCGCAGGGCGACGCGCAGGCGGTGCGCGGGCCCAAGCACGATCTCTACAACCTGTGGTACGAGCTCCCGCCGGCCCAGCGGGGCAGCGACACCTATCACGGCGAGTGGGGCACGCTGATCCAGCTCATCGTCTCCCGCGGCCTGCTCGACTACCGCGGCGTGCAGTACGTGGAGCATTCCTTCGGCGTCGCGAAATTCCCGGACCTGAACATGGACCCCGAGGGCCGCCCGCTGCGCTGGTCCTTCGACGGCCCGGCCGGCGCGGGCTTCTCGGACCATTTTCCCATCTACGCGCGGTTCACCACCGTGTCCGACAACCGGCCTGACCGCTACCTGCCGGTGGCGCCGGCCGCCGCCGCGGTCGCGCCCGCCGCCGCGCCGGTGCCCGTGGACTATGCCCATGTGGACCTCGCGCATGCCGCGACGGTGTTGCCGGCCGGGGCCGTCCTCCGCTCGCCGGCCAATGTGGGGAAAATTTTTCGGGTCGAGGGCCGGATCGGTCCTGGCCGTCATCTCACGGTGGACTTCCTCGGCGAGTCGTACGACGTGTGGAGCTACGACAAGGAGTTCCGGAACCGGCTCCGCGACTCCTACCGCGCCGGCGACGTGATCCGCTTCTACGGCGAGCTCGGCCAGTACAAGGAACGCTGGCAATTCGTGGTCCGTGATGAAAGCTGGGTGAAGTGAGCCTGCCATGCTGAAGATCTACACCTACGCCAACTGCGACACCTGCCGCCGCGCCGTGAAATGGCTGCGCGCGGAGGGGATCGATTTCGACGAACGTCCGATCCGCGAGACGCCCCCGTCGGCGGCGGAGCTGCGGACGATGCTGGCGGCGCAGGGCGGCGAGCTCCGCCGGCTGTTCAACACCTCCGGCAAGGACTACCGCGAGCAGAAGCTCGGCGCGCTGCTCCCGACGCTGACCCCGGCGGCGGCGCTGGCGCGGCTCGCGGACAACGGCAACCTCGTCAAGCGCCCGTTCCTGCTCGGCCCGGGTGTGGCGCTGACCGGATTCGACCCCGCGGCCTGGAGGACGGCCCTGCTTTCCCGATGAACGCGCCCGATCCCCTTCGCGACACCGTGCGCTGGCTGACAGCGCACACGCGCTTTCCCGCGAGCCGGCTGGCGCCCGGCGCCGAGACGCTGCTCTGCCTGGCGTCCCTCGTGGCGGCGGCGGAAGCCGAGGAGCGGCAGCGGTTTCTGATCCAGCGCCGCGACCCGGCGCAGACCTCCGCCCTGCGCGCCCACGGGCTGCGCCGCTCCCAGGTCCACTACAAGTGCGACAACAGCGCGAAGGTGTAGGAATCGGCGGATTCGTGTAACTTTGGCGGAGTCCGGAGGGTTGTAGGAGAACCAGCCTATGAAATTCCATACCCTGTTGTTCGCGGCCGGCATGCTGGCCCTCATTCCGGCGGCGGCGCACGCCAAGATTGAGCGCATCGTCGAGAAAACCTTCAACGTCCAGCCGGGCGGCCTGCTCAAGGTCGAGACCCACGGCGGCGAAATCCGGATTGAAACCTCCGCCACCGCCACGTCCGTCCATGTTGTGGCCCGGGAAAAGATCCGGGCGAGCACCGAGGCCGAGGCGGACGAGCGACTCAAGAAGCTCAGCCTGGTCATGGAGCAGCGGCCCGACGGCGTGGTCGCCAGCGCCGCCTACGAGCGGGGCTCGTCCTTCACGATCACGGGCTTCTGGCCCCCGGTGCAGGTGGACTTCACCGTCACCGTGCCGGCCGCCTACAACGTCGAGCTCAAGACCTCGGGCGGCGACGTCACGGTCGGCGACCTCCAGGGCCGCGTCACGGCCCGGACCTCCGGTGGCGACATCACGCTCGGGAGCATCACGGGCGACATCCGCGCCGGCACCTCCGGCGGCAACGTGCGCCTGGCCGAGGGCCGCGGCGCGGTGAAGCTTGGCACCTCGGGCGGCAACATCACGGTCGGCCATGCGGTGGGCCCGACGGACCTCGACACCTCCGGCGGCGACATCGAGATCGACTCGGTGGAAAACACGCTGCAGGCCTCGACCAGCGGCGGCGACGTCACGGCCGGCATTGCCGGCTCGCTCCGCGGCGACTGCCGGCTGGGCACCTCGGGCGGGCGCGTCCGTGTGACCGTGGACAAGACCGCCCGCTTCGCGCTCGACGCCTCGACCAGCGGCGGCGGGGTGGATGCCGCCGGCCTGACGATCACGATCGACAAGGGCGGCGCCGGCCACAACCGCCTCTCCGGCCAGGTCAACGGCGGCGGCCCGCTGCTGCACCTCCGCTCGAGCGGCGGCGAGATCGAGATCCGGACCCGCTGAGGCCCGGGCGTTTTCCACCGGCGGCGCGAAGTTTGGTTGGCCAAGGCGCGCCCGCCGGTTGAGGCTGGGCGCATGTCCACCGAATCAGTTTACGCGGAATTCACGGCCTGGATCAAACAGGTGCACCTGCTCGGCACCGTGGGCGAGTTGCTCGGCTGGGATGAGCAGGTAAACCTACCCCCCGGTGCGGCCGAGCAGCGCGCGGCGCAGCAGGCGGCGCTGGCCGGCGCGACCCACGCGGCCGCCAGCGACCCCCGTCTCGGCGCCTG
Source organism: uncultured Opitutia bacterium (assembly GCA_903825285.1). Classification (GTDB taxonomy): domain Bacteria; phylum Verrucomicrobiota; class Verrucomicrobiia; order Opitutales; family Opitutaceae; genus Opi-474. The sequence continues at coordinate 41,813 of CAIJZY010000016.1, forward strand.
GCTCAAGGTGCTGGAGGCCGAAGCCACGCTCACCGCCGACCAGCGGGCCGTCGTCCGCCAGGCGCGGCGCGACTATGATCGAGCGACGAAACTCCCGGCGGAGTTCGTGCAGGCCAAGGCCGCGCAGGGCAGCCGCGGCTACCACGCCTGGGCCCGGGCCAAGGCCGCCAATGATTTTGCGGGCTACGCACCCGTCCTGGCGCAGAACCTCGAGTTCGCGCAGCGCGAGGCGCGCTACCTCGGCTGGGGCGGGCGCGAGTACGACTACATGATCGACCGGCACGATCCCGGCATGACGGCGGCGGTCATCGCGCGGCTGTTTGCCGAGCTTCGCCGCGACCTCGTGCCCCTCGTGCGGGCGATCGCGGCGTCGCGCGTGCGGCCGCGGCCCGGCGCGCTGCGGGGCTTCCCGGTCGAAGGCCAGCGGGCGTTCCTGCGCGAGGTGACCGCGCAGCTGGGCTTCGACTACGCGCGCGGCCGGATCGACGTGTCGCTGCATCCGTTCTGCACAGGCACGGGCTCGGACGTGCGGCTGACGACGCGGTTCAAGGAGGACGAGCCCCTGGACTCGCTCTTCAGCTCGATCCACGAGGCGGGTCACGGGATGTACGAGCAGGGCCTGCCGGCGGCGCACCTCGGCACCGCGCTCGGGATCCACGCCGGCATGGCGGTGCACGAGTCGCAGAGCCGCCTGTGGGAAAACCAGGTGGCGCGCAGCCGCGGCGCCTGGCGCGGCTGGGAACCCCGGCTCCGGGCGGCGTTTCCCGCGCAGACGGCGGGCGTGTCGTCGGACGAGCTGTACCTGGCGATCAACGAGGTCTCGCCGACGCTGATCCGCGTGGATGCCGACGAGGTGACCTACAATCTCCACATCATCCTGCGCTTCGAGCTGGAGCAGCGGCTGTTCTCGGGCGGGCTCGCCGTGGCGGACCTGCCCGGCGCGTGGCGCGAGTCGTCGCAGGCGCTGCTCGGCCTGGTGCCGCCGGACGACCGCGTGGGCGTGCTGCAGGACGTGCACTGGAGCGACGGCTCGTTCGGCTATTTCCCGAGCTACTGCCTCGGCAACATGCTCGCGGCGCAGCTCTGGTACCGGGCGCTGGCGCTGCGGCCGGCGCTGGAGGAGGATTTTGCGCGCGGCGACTTCACCTGGCTCCTCGGCTGGCTGCGCGAGCACGTCCACACGCAGGGCCGGCGTCACGACGCGCTGGAGCTTTGCCGCCAGGTCACGGGCGAGGAACTGTCGCCGAAGCACCTCGTGCGTTACCTGACGGAGCGGTACGGGAAGCTCTATCGAATTTAACCGGACCGTTCAGACGCGGCGTTTGGAATTTCCCCACAGTCATGATCGACACCCACACCCACCTCGAGTCCTTCGTCCGGCAGAACACGCTGGCCGGAGCATTGGCACGGGCGAAGGAGGCGGGGCTGGAGGCGATGATCACGATCGGGACCTCGCCGGACGACTGGGCGCTGTACCAGGGCCTGGCCCGCGAGCACGCGGGCTTCGTCCACTACACGGTGGGGCTGCATCCCTGCGCGGTGGAGGCGGACTGGGCGGCGGCGCAGGTGGAGGCCTTCTGGGGCGGGGCGGGTCCGCGGCCGGTGGCGCTGGGGGAGATCGGGCTCGACCGTTTTCACCTGCCGAAGGACGCGGCGGAGGCGGAGCGGATCCTGGGCTGGCAGCGCGCGGCGTTCACGGCGGGCCTCGCGGTCGCGAAACGGCTCGGCTGCCCGGTGGTCGTCCATTCGCGCGGGGCGTTCGCGGAGTGCGTGGAGCTGATCGATGCGAGCGGGGTGGACTGGACCAAGGTCGTGTTCCACTGCTTTACCGAGGGCGAGGCCGAGATGGCGCAGCTGACGCGGCGCGGGGGATTCGGGTCGTTCACCGGCGTGCTGACCTACAAGTCGGCCGACAACGTCCGCGCGGCGGCGAAGGCGCAGGGGCTGGCGCGGCTGATGATCGAGACCGATGCCCCGTATCTCACGCCGATGCCGCACCGCGGCAAACCCAACGAGCCGGCGTATGTGCGGCACACCGCGGAATTCGCAGCGAAGGAGGTCTTCCAGGTGACCGTGGAGCAACTCGCGGCGGCGACCACCGCGAACGCGCGGAAATTCTTCGGGCTTTAACCACGAAAAACACGAAACCCACGAAAGGTCCGACCGCATTCAGCGATCAGGTCTTCGTGGGTTTCGTGTTTTTTGTGGTGACGAACTCAGGCCTCGTCGAACTTGCGGGCGAAGAGGGCCTCGAGTTCTTCCATCATCTGCGCGGCGTCGGCACCCGTGGCCAGGAACTTGACCTTCGAGCCCTTGCCGGCGGCGAGCATCATCAGGCCCATGATGCTTTTGCCATTAACCTGCTCATCGTCCTTTTCCACGAACACCTCGGCTTTGAACTTGTTCGTGATGCGAACAATCATGGCGGCCGGACGGGCGTGGATGCCCATCTTATTCTGCACCAATAGCTCTTTGATGAGCTGGGTTGGGGCAGGTGTGGCATCGCTCGTGTTCATGGATGGAAAGGGAAGGACCGGCGTAAATCCGGGATGACGGCGCGGCTTGCAACCCAAAAACCAGCTGCCAGTATGACGCCGATGAGCGACGTAGCAATCATCGTGCCCTGCCGGCTGGAGTCTACGCGATTCCCCCGTAAGCTCTTACACAAGATCAAGGGTCGTCCGTTGCTTTCGTGGGTCGCGGAGCGGATCGCGGGGCAGGCGCCGGAGTTTCCGTTGTATTTCGCGGTGGATCATGAGCTTTTGCGCGAATGTGTGATGAAAGCCGGGTTCAAGGCCATCGTGACGGATCCGGCGCACCAGAGCGGCACGGACCGTATCGCCGAGGCGAACCGGATCGTCCGGGCCCGGCAGGTGATCAACGTGCAGGCGGATGAGCCGCTGGTCACGGGCGGCCAGATCCGCGCGCTGGCCGGGTTGCTGAAGGACGGGGTGGCGATGGCGACGCTGGCCACGCCGTTCCAGACCGCGGCGGATTTTGCCAACCCCAACCAGGTGAAGGTCGTGATGCGCCGGGACGGACGGGCGCTGTATTTTTCCCGGTCGCTGGCGCCGTATCCGCGGGAGCGGGGCGCGGCGATCGACGATGCCTGGGTGCGGGCGAATCCCTGCTTCCGCCATCTCGGGCTCTACGCCTACCAGGCCGACCTGCTGGAGAAATTCGCGAAGCTGCCGCCCGGCCGGCTGGAGCAGATCGAGAAGCTCGAGCAGCTGCGCGTGCTGGAGAACGGCTACGAGATCGCCTGCGGCGTGACCGGGGATCCGACCATCGGCGTGGACACGCCGGAGGACGCGGTGAAGTTCGAGCAGTGGCTGGGCGCGTGACGCGGCCGGGCCACGGCGCTAGAGGCGGCGGCTCGACACCGAGGTGATCCAGAACACCTCGCAGGCGCCGCCACCCGTGTCCTCCCGGCTGAGCGAGGAGCGCCAGTGGTAGCCGTCCACGGCGGTCACCTCGACGAGGTAGCCCTCCATGGTCACGAGCGAGTGCCGCTTCACGTCCAGGAGCCGGGAGCGCACGTCGTCGTCCGCCGGCAGGCAGTGCGTGTTGGCGGAGTGGATGGCGATCTGGCGCGGCTCGAGCGGCGGCTCGCCCGGGAAGGCGTACTCGTACCAGCGGCCCGACTGCGAGATCTTGAGCTCGTTGATGACCGATGCGACGGACATTGGGCCCCAGCCCAGGGCGAGGTCCACGGGGCTCAGGTCGGCGCCGCGGTCGTTGCGGTAGCGGTCGCGGCTGAGCACGACGGCGGTCACGCTGTAGCGCGCCAGCGGCGTGATGGTGTAGTCGCCGTGGTGGAATGGCCCGGGCAGGCTGGCGGACGTCTGCACGGGATCGCGCGCGGCCGGCATGCCCCGCCACGCGGCGGCGGGTTCGTGGACATACCACCAGCCCGCGGCGACCAGCGCAGCCAGCACGAGGAGTCTTTTCACGGGGACGGTGTCAGCCAAAACCGCAGGCGTGGCAAGCCCGGCCGGCCTTCGGCATTGCGTGAACCAGCCTGCCTCGCCCAGAAAGACGGCCGCATGCCAATCTGCCTCCGGAATGGTTTTTGGGAAATCCTGCTGGCGGAGAACCGGGCGCTCGTGACGTCCCTGCGTTTCGACGCGACCGGCGGATCAAACGGGTGTGCGAACCTGCTGAAGACGGGTGCGCCCGGTGCGTCGCATCTGAGGCTGACCGGCCCCACCGGCGGCCAGACCGGTTACGTGGACGCGACCGGCGCCTGGCAACTCAGCGGGACGGCCGTCGCGGCGAAGACCGAGCGGATCAGCGAAACGGAGGCAGTGATCGCAGGCGTGCGGTATGGATCCGTGACCGAACGCTGGGTCGTGCGGCTCGAGGGGCCGCGACTCGAGTGGGAGGTGACCCAGACCTGGCGCGAGACCGTGGACCTGGCGGATGCGTTTTCGCCCGGGTTGTTCTTCTCGGCGCAAGCGGCCTGGGGCGAGGCGACGTTCTTCGTGCTGTGGGAGCAGGGCATGGCGAAGGATCTGTTTTACGGCACGGGGAGCATTCTCGGCCCTGAAAGCGCGACCGCGAGCACGCGGCAGACCCGGCGGGAGGCGGGGGGCTGGGCCATCGCGAAGCTGCTCTCGCACGCGGGTCCCAACGGCGACCTGCGCGTGGCCACCTCGCATCACCTGAAAAAAGGGGAGATTGAGAATTTCTCCTCCGTGCTCGCGCAAAGCCCTTGGTGTGATGCCGCCGCGGGGCGGACGATGCGCAGCGGAGAAATCCTCACGACGAAGCTGACCCTTGAACCGGTCGCGGCGCCGACGGGTTTGGCGCTCGAGTTGGCGCTGCCCGGGCCCTGGCAGGAGGACGCCCGCGTCAACTGCCGCTTCTTCGACGGGTACGCCAACTGCGGGATCATGGCGGACACCCATGATTGGCGGCTGGGCAACGGGCCGTCGGGTTATGTGGCGCTGCTGTGCCGGTATTTCCATGCCGAGATGCTGCGGTTCGGCATGATACGCGGGTCGCTGGGGCCGGACAGCACGGATGTGCGGCGGGTGCTGGAGGCGGAGGTGGTGCGCATGGCGGATCACCTGGTGAGCGATGGCACACTGGGTCCGGGATACCAGAGCTCGACCTCGCTGGATCTGTATCCGTCCTATCTGCTCTGCGTCCGCGACGTCCTGCTGGTGACCGGCGACCGGCTCATGGGGGAACGGCTGTGGCGCGGCGCGCAGCGTGCGCTGGCGGCGCTGTTTCGCCAGCTGCGCGAGGGCGACGGCATGATCCGCACGACGCGGGAGGACGGGAACGACTATTGGGATTGGATTTCCCGCAGCGGGCATATCGGCTACGTCAACATCCTCGCGTGGACCGCGCTGCAGGCGGCGGCGGAGACGGCCTCATGGCTCGGCCGCGCCGGCGAGGTCCCGTCCATCAAGGCGCACGCGGAGCGGGTGCGGGAGAAATACGAGCGCGAGTTCTGGAGCGAGGAGCGGGGCTATTATGCCGACTGGATCGATTTGGACGGCGTGCCCCGGTTCTATCTCTACGCCCCGCCGCAGTGCCAGGCGATCGTGGCGGGCATGATCGCGGGAGACCGGGCAACGCGGGTGGTGGACGCGGTGCAGGCGCGGCGGCGCGAGCTGGGGCCGGAGTGGGAAAACTGCTTTTCGATCCAGACCAACTTTCACGACGCGGAGGAGTATTCCTTCATGCATCGGCGGTTCGGGGCCAATGTCACCCGCTTCGGCCAGACCATGAACGGCGGCTGCCTTGCCTCTTGGAACTATCACTGGATCGGCGCCCTGGTGACGGTGGGGCGCGTGGAGGAGGCGCTGGCGGCGTGGCGAAAATTCATGGCGCGGGTGGGGCAGACCTGGCTCGTGGAGGGCTCCAATTACTGGGATTTCGCCGGACGGCCGAGCCGGACCGTCGTGCCCGTGATGATCCCGCGGGAATTTCCCGCCTACGAACCGATCGCGGCGGAGCCGTTCCTTTCCGACCAGGGGCTGGTGGCGTGCGCTCTGCCGCGCTGGCTGCTAGGCATCGAACTGACTCTGTCGGGAGAATCGGTGCGGCCGGTCCTGCCAGCCTCGGCCTATCCGGCGACGGTCAGGCTGTGTCACCTGGGCAGGGAGCGCGTGCTGGAGATTAGCGGCCCCGGAACGCATGGCTGGCGATGAACGGTCGGGCCCATGGCCGCCGTTGAGCGCGATCCAGCTTTCGCCCGCGGGCGTAAGGCCCGCTCAGATCTTCCCGGCCTTGCGCTGCTCGACCATCCGGTAGAAGTCGACGAAGAGCGGGTCGGCGTCGTTCGGGCCGGGGGCGGCCTCGGGGTGGTACTGCACGGAGAACACCGGCAGCCGCGTGTGGCGGAGCCCCTCGACGGTCTGGTCGTTGAGGTTGATCTCGGTGACCTTCGCGCCGTGGCTCTCGATGGACTTCGGGTCCGTGGCGAAGCCGTGGTTCTGGGCCGTGATGGAGACCTTGCCGGTCTCGAGGTTTTTCACCGGCTGGTTGCCGCCGCGGTGGCCGAACTTCAGCTTGAAGGTCGTGCCGCCGAGCGCGTGCGTGATCATCTGGTGGCCGAGGCAGATGCCGAAGATCGGAAAATCGGGGAGCAGCCCGGTGACGGTCCGGTGGATGTAGGGCAGCGCGGCGGGGTCGCCGGGGCCGTTCGAGAGGAACACGGCGTCGGGCTGATGCTCGCGGACCTGCTCGTGCGTGGCGGTGGCGGGAAAGACCTGCACCTCGAAGCCGTGGTTCACGAGCTTGCGGTAGATGCTGTGCTTGGCGCCGTAGTCGAAGGCGGCGACGCGGAACTTCTTCGCCGGGATGCCCGGCGCGTTCATCGTGGTGCCGACCGGCAGGTACGGGGCGTTGTGGTTCGCGGCGTCGTCGGCCCGCCAGAAATAGGGGGTGCGGCACGTGACGTCCTTCACGTAGTCCGCGCCGGCCATGTCGCGCCAACCGCGCGCGCGCTTCACCGCCTCGGCGTCGTCGAGCGGCAGGGTGCTGAGGCAGCACTTCATCGCGCCGTCCACGCGGAGCTTCTTGGTGAGGGCGCGGGTGTCGACCTCGCTGATGCCGGGGATGCCGTGGCGGCGCAGGTATTCGCCGAGGTCCAGGCGGCTCCGCCAGTTGCTGACGACCGGCGAGAGTTCGCGCACCACGAAGCCGGAGCACTTGGGCACGGCGGCCTCGGTGTCCTCGTCATTGACGCCGTAGTTGCCGATCTGGACGGCGGTCATGGTCACGATCTGGCCGAAGTACGAGGGGTCCGTGAGGATCTCCTGGTACCCCGTCATCGAGGTGTTGAACACGCATTCCCCGGCGATGGTGGCGTCGGCGCCGAAAGCGCGTCCCCGGAAGATCGAACCATCTTCAAGGGCGAGGATTGCGGGCTTGGGCGTGGACATTAAAGCCTGACGAAAAGGCGTCGCCCCACCGCTGCCAAGGGGAAACGTGGCCGGGCCCGAAAAAACTCCGCGCCGGGCCCCGCGGGCGTACGGGCCGAGCGGAATCGCGTTATTTCTAATAATCAGGAGCTATTCGGCCCCTTCGTTTGACAGGTGTAGTTAGGCTCCATACCAATTCCCGACAAACCAATGCCCTACATCGAAGACCGCACGACCTGGTTTCAGGGCCAGGGGCATTGGCAGCACGTCCCGGCGAGCGACTGGAACAGCTGGACCTGGCAGCTGCAGAACCGGATTACCTCGGTGGCCCAGCTGGAGCAGTTCATGACGCTCACGCCCGACGAGAAGGCCGGGTGCGATTTTGCTGACAAGAAGCTCTCGCTGGCGATCACGCCGTATTTTTTCAACCTGATCGACCGAAACGATCCCAACTGCCCAATCCGCAAGCAGGTTATCCCGCGGGTGGGGGAGCGGCAGCTCTCGCAGGAGGAGCAGCTCGACTCGCTGGGTGAGGATGAGCATTCGCCGGTGCCGGGATTGGTGCACCGCTATCCCGACCGCGTGCTCTTCCTCGTGACCGACCGGTGCGCGGCCTACTGCCGCTACTGCACGCGGAGCCGGCTGGTGTCGAACGCCCAGGACTACAATTTCCACCCGGAGTACGAGCAGGCGCTGCGCTACATCGAGTCACACACCGAGGTGCGCGACGTGCTGCTGTCCGGCGGCGACCCGCTGCTGCTCTCGGACAAGAAAATCGAGCACCTGCTGGCGCGGCTGCGCGCGATCAAGCACGTCGAGTTCATCCGCATCGGCTCGCGCATCCCCGTGTTCCTGCCGCAGCGCATCACGCCCGAACTGTGCGAGGTTTTCCGGAAGTACGGCCCGATCTGGATGAGCATCCATGTGAACCATCCGAAGGAGGCGACGCAGGATCTGAAGGACGCGTGCGACCGCCTCTCGTTCGCCGGCGTGCCGCTCGGCAACCAGAGCGTGCTGCTCCGGGGCGTGAACGACGACGCCGACGTGATGAAAGCACTCGTGCACCGGCTGCTACGGATGCGCGTGCGGCCGTATTACCTCTACCAGATGGACCTCATCACGGGCGGCGCGCACTTCAAGGCCGACGTCCGCAAGGGGATCGAGATCATCCGCGCCCTCCGCGGCCACACCACCGGCTATGCGGTGCCGCAGTACGTCATCGACGCGCCCGGCGGCGGCGGCAAGGTGCCGATCAACCCGGAATACGTCGAACAGATCACCGACGACGAGGTCATTTTCCGCAATTACGAGGGCACCCTTTTCCGCTATCCCCTGAAGAGCACGCCGGTGCCCGACAAGACCTCTGCCGACGTCCCGCACCCCCACGGGCATCCTGTTACGCATTGAGGCGGCCGATGGTCGGGTAAGGCTTCCGTTGGGGCTGAATCAGTCCGACGGACTGCGATTCATGTCCCGGGAGAGGGCATTTCCAGCGGCCGAATGCTTTTATAATATTCAGATAAACAGCGGGATATGGGTGCTATATTGGGCCGCGAGAAATCAGGACTTTTTTTGAGCATTTTCCGGCGGGGTTCGTCTATCCCAGTGTAGTCAGCATTGTTTGTAGTTCTTACGGTTTGCTTGGTGTTAGGTCACTCGGGCCGCCTCAATCTTGAGGCGGCCCTTGTTATTGGAGGGGACGGGAAGGTTCTGGCGGTCGAAATTCTTTTTTGAACGTTTTCGCCGGTCCCGCATCTACCTCTGTGTAGTCACCATCGTCCTGGTAAGACGATGAAAGTTTGTAGTTCATACGGTTTGCTTGGTGTTAGGTCATAAAAGCCGCCCTCAAAAGGGGCGGTTTTTATGTTTTCGGCGGGGCGGCATGACGCGTTCAGGCGAACTTTCGCTTGCGCTGCCGTCGAGGCGGCATTTGCTGCGGCTGTCCTGTAGGGGTGCCCTCCGCGGAGGGCTGAGATTGCGGCACGCTCGGCTGCTCGACCCTTCGAACCTGAAACGGATCATACCGGCGAAGGAAACAGCAGGCGTCGCGAGCCCACGGGGGCGCGCACCGCCCCTTCCGCCGGGAGTTCGGATTGGGTCGGGCCAACCACCACCATGAAACTCCCGCGCCGCCTTCTCCTCCTCGCCACCTCGCCCTGGCTGGTTCACGCCCAGACCGTGCCCGGGGTCACGACGCTCTCGCCCTACATCGTCACCGGCCTCCCGGTGGAGCAATCCGTCAACCCGCTCACGCGCCAGACCTCGTCCGTGATGGGCGATGCCCGCGACCCGCTCGACACGCCGCGCGGCGCCAGCACGATCACGACCGCGCTCTTCAACGAGCGCCAGATCCACGGCGTGCAGGAAATCCTGCCCTATTCGCCCGGCGCCTACGTGGGCGCGGCCTACGGCAACATCACGACGCCCAACCTGCGCGGTGACCTCGCCGAGACCTACCTCAACGGCCAGCGGCTGAGCTATAATTACTACGGGTACTTCCCCTCGTTCAACGGCGTCGAGGCCGTGGACCTCGTGCGCGGCCCGGGCTCGGCGGTCTTCGGCGCCGGCTATTTCACGGGCGGCTACGTCAACTATGTCACCAAGCAGCCGAAGTTCTCGGGCCCCGAGACGACCCTCACGACGCGCTTCGGCACCTGGGCGCCGGGACAGGTTTCCTTCCTCAACGCCTCCGTGCAGCTCGACACCACCGCGCCCGTCAGCGACCGCCTCGCCTGGCGGCTGAGCTACGAGGCGAAGGGGGGCGACACGTTTTTCCGGAAGAACGACGCCCGCGATGACCGCCAGGATCTCTTCCTGGCCGTCGCCTGGCATCCCGGCCCAGCCACCACGATCGACGCGAGCGTGCAGTATTTCTGGCAGGACGCGCCCGAGACCCTCGGCGTCAACCGCGTCAACCAGGACCTGATCTGGCACGCCCGCTATTCCACCGGCGCCTCGGCGGACATGGCGCCGTTCCCGGGCCCGATTCCCGCGACGTCGGCCGTCAACCTGCCATGGGAGGCGACGCTGTTCTCGCGCGGCGACTTCTCCAACGCCGGCGTGGCCCGCGCGCAGGTCATCGCCACGCACGTGGTCTCGCCCTCGCTCACGGTCGTGAACCGCACGCTGTTCGAGTACGTTGACCGCCGCCGCTTCCAGCAGTTCGAGTACGCCGAGTACGTCACCCAGCACACGTTCGAGAACCGCACGGAGTTTCACGCGGACTGGAGCGACGCGGCCGTGCCGCAGAGCGTGGTCGCCGGCGTCGCGATCCGCTACGCGCACACGCTGAGCTACGAGAACTACTTCAACGAATACATCTACAACTTCGACCTCACCGATCCCTCCCGGGTCTTCAACGAGGCGGAGCAGTATCCCAACTCGTACTATCCCGGTGAGACGGGCCCCGGTGGCCGGACGTTTTTCCCGGCGGCCTGGGGCAGTCCCGAGACCGACAACAGCACGCTCTGGAATCCTTCCGTCTTCTGGCAGCATGAATTCCACCTGACGCCCCGCCTGGCCCTGATCGCCGGGCTGCGCGGCGACCTGTACATTGGCGACGCGCGCGATCCGCTGGCTCCCGCGGGCACCACGCCATGGCACGATCACGCGACGGTCGGCGCGTTTTCGCCGACGGCGAACCTCATCTATCGTCCGACCGCGCGGGCATCCTTCTACGCGACCTACCAGCGCATCCGCGCCGTGACGGGCAACCTCGCCGGCGGCGGCCTCATCCTCAGCGACCGCGGCGACGGCACCGGGGCGCTCAACCGCGACGATTTCCGCAACCGTAGTGACCTCGCGGAGGTCGGCCTGAAATACTCGCTGCTGGACCACCGGCTCTATGCCGCCGCGGCGCTGTTCGACCAGCGCCGGACCAAGATCGGGCTCGGCGGCGAGCACAGCGACATCCTGCTCCGCGGCCTGGAGCTGGAAGCGGTCTACCAGCCCGATGTCCGGTTCAACGCCACGGCCAACGCGACTTTCCAGGACGGGCATTACGTGGACTCGTCGCCATTCCAGTTCGGCGGCCGCTCGATCTACTCCGCGTATGCCCTCGGCCGCGGCCCCGGCGGACTCGGCACCGGCACGGCGGCCTACGATCCGTATGCGGACCAGGTGCCCGCGGGCGACTGGCCCCTGATCGGGCTGTCCAAGGTCATGCTCAACGGCAGCGTGCGTTACCGTTTTGAAAGCGGTTTCGGCGCGGGTCTCAATGTCCGCTGGCAGAGCTGGCAGCGCGGCAACCTCGACAACGAGTGGCACCTCCCGGCGCAGTACACGCTCAACGGCGCGCTGTTCTACGAGGCCCGGCGCTGGTCGGCGAACCTCGATTTCCTGAACCTCACGGACCAGCGCAACTGGATTCACAACGGCGACGCCTACACCGCGAGCGAGCTGATCTTCCCCGAGCTGCCATTTCGCGTGGAGGGCTACGTGAAGATCAAGTTCTGAGGATGTGATTCACCACGTAGGGCACGAAGCGCACGAACCGGATGTTTTCGCGGTGGGCGTGGCTGGAAATCCAAGCCCTCCGGCATCCGTGTCCATCCGCGTGATCCGCGTGAAAATATCGGCGTCCATCCCTTCGGGTTCGCGGGAGGAAAGCGGGAAGCGTCCGTGGCTCTCGCTTGCGCGCGGCGCGGCGCCGGTTTCAACTGTCAGGCATGATTGGGCTTCTCGAAGGCAAGGGCACTCCGGCCAAGAAACCGCCGGAACGGGTTTTCTCGCTGCGGCTCACCGTGGTGGGCTGCCAGCCGCGCGTCTGGCGCCGGCTGCTGGTGCGCGAATCCATGTGGCTCTCGCGGCTCCATGACAGCATCCAGGTCCTCTTCGACTGGTTCGATTACCAGACCCATGCCTTCAACCTTGATGACCTGCGCTATGGGAATCCGCTGAAGCGCGAGGAGCTCACGATTGAGGACGACCGCGACGTGAGCCTGGCCGACCTCGACCTTGAGCACCGGAACCAGTTCACCTACGGATACCATTTCGGCGAGGGCTGGCAGGTTGAGATCAAGGTCGAGAAGACCCAGGCCGTCGAAAAGGGGGTCTCGTATCCCACCTGCCTCGTCGGCGAGCGCGCCGGCCCGCCTGAGGATTGCGGCGGGCTGGAGGCCTTCCATGACATGCTCGCCTGCATCAAGGAGCCCAACACCGATTTGGGCCGCGAATGGCTCGAATGGCTGGGGCCGGATTACGACCCCGCCGCCTGCGATCTGACGAAGATCAACAAGGCACTTAAAAAACTGACCAAGTAATTGCTGGTTAGCAGGTAATGGAGTGTTCCCAGCCTGCGGTCAGATCGTTTTCTTGACGGACGCGCCGGCCTCAGCAGGTTGCCGCCGTTCTTTGCCAGTCCTGGTCAGCCAGGAGTCGTCGCCACCTGATGTGGCGAAGCCTCCCTCTGACCATGAAAAAAAGGACAAGACAGCTCTACGTCATCAGTCCGGGGCTTTCCTCGGGTATGGCGTTCATCGGCTGGGATGCGGGCGAAGACCCCTACCAGCGGGCGAATGACTACTTTCCCGATGTGGAAGAGCCGGTCCAGAAGCGTGAGAGTCTGCAACGCAACTGGACGCAGGCGTTGAAGCACCTGCCCAAGGTGTGGAAACGTTTCGTCCAACAGCCACTGTGGCGCCCGGCGACCAAGCCGGTCGCTTCGGTCTAAACTAGCCAACAACGCCGGGGCAGGGGAGCAATCCTCTGCCCCGGCTCTTTTTTTGCGGACCGCGCCCCCGGCGTTGATCCCGGCTCCCGTGGGAGTTTTAATCCAACCATGAAATCCGCCTGGCTGGTCGGACTGGGCATGCTGGCAATCGGAGTGGCCTCGGCCACCGAGGCCGCCCCTTCCTTCACCTTGGAATTCGCCGCCGGGGCCGCGCTCGGCTCGACGGCGCTGCGCGCCAAGACCGACGCAGGGATCACGACGCTGGTCGCGCCCGACGGCCGCTGCACGGCGACCGTCCGTGTGGTCCGTCCGGAAGGCGCGGCCTACGTGCGGACATTCGTGATGGTGACGAACACCGGTCCCGGCGACCTGGCGCTGGCGCGCATCGTGTTGCTGGACCAGCCGGCGGCCGCGCTCGACGGCGGCCCGGCGCGCGTGGTGGGACAGTTCAGCGGCTCGCCCATCGTGACCGACCGCCGGTTCCTCGGCGTGGAGCATCCGCTGGCGGAAAATCAGGTGGCCGGCGGCCGCGTGCGCTGCGCGCTGCCGCTCATGCAGCCGCTGCGGCCGGGCGAGTCGGTGACGGCCTCGCTCGTCGAGGGCACCTACCGGCCCGGGCAATTGCGGCGCGACTTCCTTGCTTACGTCGAGCGCGAGCGGGCCCGGCCCTACGCGCCCTACCTGCACCACAACAACTGGTACAACCTCGGCTGCGGGCGAAAATTCACGGAGGCCCAGGTGCTGGGCGACATCGCCTTCTTTTCCCGTGAGCTAATCCAGCAGCGTGGGGTGCGGCTCGACGGCTTCGTGCTCGACGACGGCTGGGACGACGTGCACTCGCTCTGGCGGTTCCATGCCGGCTGGCCGGAGGGCCTGAGGAACGTGGCGGCCGCCGCGGCCCGCGTCGGCGCTGCGCCCGGGATCTGGCTCTCCCCGTGGGGCGGCTACAGCAAGGCGCACGACGCGCGCATCGCGGCCGCGGCGCCGCAGGGCTTCGAGCTGCGCGACGGCAACTTCTCCCTCGCCGGCCCGCGCTACTACGAGCGCTTCCGCGAGATCTGCACCAGTGTCGTCCGCGACAACGGCGTGAACTACTTCAAGTTCGACGGCATCGGCTCCATCGAGGCCACCGGCCGCATTGATCCCGCCGCGGGCCGCGACTTCGACGCGATGCTGCGGCTCGTCCACGAGCTGCGCGCGCTGCGTCCCGGGATCTACATCAGCCAGACTACCGGCACCTGGCCCTCGCCCTGGTGGCTCTTCCACGTGGACAACATCTGGCGCGACGGCTCGGACCACGGCTTCACCGGCGTCGGCACAAACCGGCAGCGCTGGATGACCTACCGCGACCGCGAGACCTACCGCAACGTCGTGGGCCGCGGTCCGCTGTTCCCGATCAACTCGCTGATGATCCACGGCGTGCTCTATGCCGTGCGGCCCGAGCAGCTGGCCACGGATCCCGGCGATGACTTCGCGTCCGAGGTGCGCACCTATTTCGGCTGCGGCACGCAGCTGCAGGAACTCTATCTCTCGCCCGAGCTCCTGACCGCGAAGAACTGGGACGACTTGGCCGCCGCGGCGAAGTGGGCGCGCGCCCACACCGCAACCCTGCGCGACACGCACTGGCTCGGCGGCGATCCCGGCCAGCTTGAGGTCTATGGGTGGGCGGCGTGGTCGCCCGCCCAGGGCCTGATCACGCTGCGCAATCCCTCCGATCACGCCGCGCGCTTCACCTTTGACGCCGGCACGGCCTTCGAGCTGCCGGCGGGCGCGCCGCGGGAGTTCCAGGTCCGGAGCCCCTATGCCGACGCCCCGGCCCCGCTGGCGCGGATGCGCGCCGGCGAGCCCGTGACGATTGCGCTGCGTCCGTTCGAGGTGCTGGTCCTCGAATGCACGCCCTGAGCGGCGGCCCTATTTTCCGCCCGGCACCGTTCCCGCCTTGATCAGGAACATGTGGTCGGGGTTGAGGTGCTGGCGGATGGCGCCGTTGACCTCCTCGAGCGTGAGGGCGTCGAGCTTGGCGGGGTACTGGTCGATCCACCCGGGCCCTACGCCGCGGTTGACGCACGCGAGGAGCGTCGTGGCCATGCCGTCGGTCGTCGCGAGCGCGACCTTGTAGTGGCCGCTGAGGTTGGTCTTGCGCTTGGCCAGCTCGTCGGCGGTCACGCCCTGGTCGTACCAGCCCTTGAGCTGCTTCATCGTCGAGGCGACGCCCTGGTTCAGGAGATTCGGGGCGAACGTCGCGGTGACCTTCCAGTCGCCGTCGGTGAAGTCGTCGTCCGCCAGCCGCGCGCCGATGCCGTAGGTCAGGCCCTCGGTGTCACGCACGGTGGCGACGAGCCGGCTGGTGAAGTCGCTGCCGAGGATGGAGGACGCGACGCGCAGCGCCACGTAGCCCGGGTCGCCGTAGCGGAGCCCGCTGGCCTGGCCGAGGGTGACCGAGACGCTGGTCTTGTCGGCCATGAAGACGGTCTGCTCGCGCGGCGCGTCGGTGCCGGTGGAGCGGGCCGGGTGGAGGTAGTCGGCGCCGCCGGTCCAGCCGGCGAAGGCGGAGGCGACCTGCGTCTGGATGACGCCGGCATCCACGTCGCCGACGAGCACGAGCGTGCAGTGGGCGGGGCCGTAGTATTTTGCGTGGAAGGCCTTCACGTCGTCGAGCTTCGCGGCGGCGAGGGCGGCGAGAAACTCGTCGGTGGTGGCGTCGCGGTTCGGGTGGCCCGGCGCGAAGACGGCCTGCTTGAAGGCCTCCTCGGCGCGGAAGTCCGTGTTCTCGGCGGAACGCTGGAGGTTGCCGGCGATCTGGGCCTTGGCCTTGGCGAACTCCTCCTCGGTGAACGCGGGAGAGCGGAGCTGCTCGGCGATCAGGCCGATGACGAGGGGGACGTCCTGCTTGAGGCACTTGGCCTCGATCTCGAGGGCCTGCGGGCCGACGCCGAAGCTGATCGTGGCGCCGACACGGTCCAGCTGCTCGGCGATCTCAAACTTGCTGTGCTTGGTCGTGCCCTGGTCGAGGAGATGACCGCAGAGCGTGGCGACCGCGATGTTGCCGCCGGCGGCGTGGGCGTCGCCCGCGGGCAGGTTGCCCTTGAGGGTGACGACGTCGCGCACGCCGGTGCGGTAGATCAGGACATCAATCCCGGCGATCGTCGCGCGGACCACGTTGGGGGCCACCGCGGCCGTCGCGTTGGCGACGGCCAGGATCAAGGCACAGGCGGAAAGTAGCAGGAAAGAGGTGCGTTTCATGGTGAGCGAAGTGAAGGGTTACTTTTTGGCGGGGGCGGCGGGCTGGGCGGCGGCGATCGGGACAAACCAGCCGGTCGTGCTCTGGTCGACGTTGAAGTACTTCTGGGCGACGCGCTGCACGTCAGCGGGCGTGACCTGCTTGATGGCGTCGTCGAGGCGGTAGAACAGCGTCCAGTCGCCGACGGCGATGTCGGTGTTCAGGTTGTCGGCGATGGCGTAGGTGCCGTCGCGCTGGAAGGCGGAATCCGCGAGGTACTTCGCGACGGCGGCCTGGACCTCGGCGGCGGTGACGCCGTCCCGCTTCAGCCGCTCGATCTGCTCGACGGCGATCTTCTCCACTTGCTCGTGCGTGGCGCCGGGCGCCAGCGGGATGAAGGTGAAGTGGAGCGACGGGTCGTGGGTGGGGAAGGGAAAGCCGGAGACCCCGGTGGAAAGGCTCTGGTCGGTGAGGGCCTGGTAGAGGCGGCTGTTCTTGCCGTCGGTCAGGATGAGGCTGAGCACCGTGACCGCGGGGGCGTCGGGATGCGTGGCGGCCGGGATCTTGTGGCCGATGCCGACGACGCCCAGGCGGCCGGCGCGCTTGACCACGACGTGGCGCGGTCCGGTCTGCTCGGGCTCCTCCGTGTAGAGCGTCGGGATGGGCTTGGGCGCGCGCGGGATCGGCGCGTAGTATTTCCTGATCAGATCGAGGGCGGCGGCGGGCTGGAAGTCGCCGACGACGGTGACGGTCGCGTTGTCCGGCCAATAGAAGGTGTCGTAGAACTCGCGGAGCTTCTCGATCGAGACCTTCTCGATGTCGCTGCGCCAGCCGAGGGTGCTGTGGTGGTACGGGTGGGCGACGTAGGCGGCGGACATGATGTCCTTCATCAGCGCCTGGAAGGGCGAGTTCTCCCCGCGCTCGAACTCGTTGCGCACGACGGTCATCTCGGGCCGGCGGTCGCTCTCGCGGAGCAGCAGGCCGCGCATGCGGTCCGCCTCCAGCTCCACGATGACCGGCAGGTGCTCGCTGCCGAAGGTCTCGTAGTAGTTCGTGCGGTCCACCCAGGTGGTGGCGTTGTTGGTGGCGCCGATCGGGTCGAGGACCTGGTCCACCTTGTTGCCCTGCTCCTTGTTGAAGTGGACGGAGCCCTTGAACATCAGGTGCTCGAGGAGGTGCGTCGCGCCGGTGGTCCCGGTGACCTCGTTGCGCGAGCCGACGCGGTACGTCACCATGAAGGTGATGACCGGCGCGGAGTGGTCGGGCAGGAGGAGGACCTGGAGGCCGTTGGCGTCGAGCGTGTACTCGGAGATGGCCCCGACGGTCTTCACGAAATGGAAGCCGTCGGTGACGGGGGCGTCGGCCGCGCGGAGGCCGGCGACGGAAGCCAGAAGGACGAGCAGGAACAGGGGCTTGGGTTTCATGCGGTTGAAGGAGGGGTGAGACACTGCAGGGTTCCCGGGATTACGCCAAGGCTTCTGCGACGAAGCAGCTTGAAATGGGTCCGGCGGCGGGTGGGCGGGATGGACGGTCGGCCGGTCCGGGCGTTGGGCATCTAATCAGCGGCAGCGGACAGGATTATAATGGCGGTAGTGGCGGGCTGGGGCTCGTCGGTTGTCACAACTCATGACAGGCTGCTTGCCGTCGAAGTCTTTCCCATGAAATCGCTGCCGATTCCCTTCCGCCAGGTTGGGCTTGTCGTGCTGGTTCTGGGGATTTTTGTCACGGCGGGCTGGGCGCAGACGGCGCCGACGATCACGACCCAGCCGCCGCCGACGCTCTTCGTGGACGCGGACAAGGACATCACGCTGTCGGTCGTGGCCGCCGGCTCGACTCCGCTGTCGTACCAGTGGTTGAGGGATTTCTCGCCGATTGCGGGGGCGACCAGCGCCTCGCTCACGATTTCCCGGGCCCAGGTTTTTACCGACTGGGGCAATTACTGCGTGGTGGTGAGCAACCCTGCCGGCTCGGTCACCTCCAACCTTTGTATCCTGAGCGTGAACCACGCGCCCTTTTTCTACCAGCAGCCGGAATCGCAGGGCATGCTGGCCGGCGGGAGTGCCACGTTCCAGTCGGGCGGCCTGGGCTGGCCCATCCCGACGATGCAGTGGAGCAAGGATGGGGTCGCGATCCCGGACGCCACCGGCACGACCCTGACCCTGGCGAATGTCACGCCCGCCAGCGCCGGCAGCTACACGCTCACGCTGTCCAACCGACTGGGCACGGTGACCTCCCAGCCCGCCCTGCTGTCGATTGGCACGGGCCTGGTCATCGCCACGGAACCGGCCGGAGCCCATATCCAGAGCGGGGAATCGGCGACCTTCGTGGTCGGAGTGACCGGCATCATGCTCGCCTGCCGCTGGCAGCAGCAGCAGCAGGGGTTCGGCAGCCCTTGGAGTGATCTTGCGGACCAGGGCATTTACAGCGGCACGGCGACGCGCACGCTGCACCTCGCGAATCCGCCGATGGCGCTGAACAATGCCCGGTACCGCTGCGTGGTCACGAACAGCGCGGGCACGGAAACCAGCGCGGCCGCCACGCTGACCATCGAGGGCTTCCCGCCTTTCTCCGGCGCGTACTTCGGTTCCTTTGATTCCGGCGGTGGGCATTGGGCCATTTCCCTGAATGGCACGTCCGCCACGTTCCTGGCGTACCTGCCCGACCGGCACAGCGTGATCGTGCAGTCGCTGTACATCCCGCCCTCGGGCGAGTTCAGCACCACGGCCGTGGAGCGGCTGGCGGGGAATGTGGCTGGCACGGGCGCGACCATCACGGTGAGCGGCCAGATCACCGGCACGGCCGCCGCCCCGTCCGTGCGCACGGTCACGGGCACCATTCCCGCGTTCGGCAAGACCTTCACGGGCGAGTTCCGCGCGGGCAACGGCGCGCTCACGCCGGCGTCGGGCGACTTCTACTCCGCCCTCGCGCTGAATGGCGACCAGGGCTCAGTCTACACCGTCGTCGGCTACGGCGGGGATGTCCTGGCCGTGGTCATCACGCCGACCGCGGCGGATGGCGTCCTCGGCCAGCTCGCGCTCACCACGCCCATCACCGCCACGACGACCGTCGCCACCGCGAACGGCGCCATGCTGGGGCTGACCGTGAACATCATCAGTCACTCCCTCGCCGCCACTTACACGCCGGCGAGCAGCGGCACGCGTGCGGTCAGCTTCCTCGGGCTGGGCTCGGCCACCGTGACGACCTCCAAGCTGGCCGGGCTCTCCATCCGCGGCCTGGCCGGCCAGGGCGACCAGACGCTCATCGTCGGCTACGTCGTCTCCGGCGCGGCCGCCAAGCCGGTGCTGGTCCGCGCGGTCGGACCCTCGCTCATCCCGCAGGGCGTCAGCGGCGTGCTGGCCAATCCGCGCCTCCGGATCTTCAGCGCGGCGGGCGCGCTCCTCTCCGAGAATGAGGACTGGGGTGGCGGCGGTGCGCTGCAGACGATGTTCCAGTCGCTCGGCGCCTTCGCGCTCACCAGCCCGCTTGACGCCGCGCTCGCGACCTCGCTGCCGGACGGCGTCTACACGGCGCATGCCGGCAGCACCGCGGGGGCCAATGGCGTCGCGCTGCTCGAGGCCTACGACGCCGACGCGAGCCGGACGACCCGCCTGGTCGCGCTCTCCGCGCGGGCCCTGGCCGGCACCGGCGACAACACGCTGATCGCGGGTTTCGTGATCACGGGCAATGCGCCCGTGACGCTGCTGATCCGCGGCGTGGGGCCGACGCTGGCCAATTACGGGGTGACGGGACCGCTGGCCGATCCGCAGCTCAGGGTGTTTGACGCGTCCGGGCAGGTACTCGCGCAGAACGACAACTGGGGCGGCGGCGCCGACCTGCAGGCACAGTTTGCCGCGCTGGGCGCCGCGCCGCTGACCAGCCCGCTCGACGCCGCGCTGCGGATCACGCTCCCGCCGGGCGTCTACACCGCGCAGGTGTCGTCCACCGACGGCCGCACCGGCGTCGCGCTGGTCGAGGTCTACGAGGTCCCGTAGCCCGCGCGGCTCACCCGCCCAGGACTGCGACCTTCGCCTGCAGGTGGGTGATGCGCTGCTTCGACTCGCTGTTGCGCACGGCCATACCGTAGGCGGCGGGCTCGCCGACGATCACGACCTTCTTGCGGCCGCGCGTGATCGCGGTGTAGAGCAGGTTGCGCTGGAGCATCATGAAATGGCCCTTGAGCAGCGGGATGATCACGACCGGGTACTCGCTGCCCTGGGACTTGTGGATGCTGATCGCGTAGGCGAGCACGAGGTCGTTGAACTCGCCGCGCTCAAACGTGTGTTGCTCGCCGTCGAACTCCGCGTCGAGCGTGCCGTTCACGCCGTCCACCGCCTTCACCGTGCCGATGTCGCCGTTGAAGAGGTTCTTGTCGTAGTTGTTCCGGAGCTGGATGACTTTGTCGCCCGGCCGGTACTCGGCCGCCGGCCCGCGCAGGCCGCGGGCGTGCGGGTTGAGCGCGGCCTGCAGCGTGACGTTGAGGTTCGCCACGCCCGCCACGCCCTTGTGCATCGGCGCGAGCACCTGCACGTCGTCCACGGGGTCGAACCACTTCCAGAGCCGCGGCACGAACTCGGTGCAGAGCGCGGTGACCTTGGCGAGGCAGTCCTCGGCATCGGTGGCGACGACAAACGTCAGGTCGCTCCAGGCCTGGATGCCCGCGAGGTCGGTCACGGCTGGCGGCAGGGAGGCGTCGCCGGCGTTGATCGCGTGGGCGGTGGTGACGATCCCGCTCTGCTCCTTCTGGCGGTAGATGACGGAGAGGCGGGTGACCGGGACGCGGCCGGTGGCGATGAGGTCCTTGAGGACGTTGCCGGCGCCGACGCTCGGCAGCTGGTCGGTGTCGCCGACGAGCAGGAGGTGGGCGCGGGCGGGGACGGCCTGTAGCAGGGCGGAGGCGAGCCGGGCGTCGAGCATCGAGGCCTCGTCCACGACGAGGAAGTCGGTGGCGAGCGGGTGGGACTCGTTGCTGGTGAAGCCGCCGCTGGCGGGGTCGTACTTGAGCAGGCGGTGGATGGTGGAGGCGAAGCCGCCCGTGGTCTCGGCCAGGCGCTGGGCGGCGCGGCCGGTCGGGGCCGCGAGGTGCACGCGGACCTTCTTCGCCTTCAGGATCTCGACGAGGGCGCGGAGGATGGTGGTCTTGCCCGTGCCGGGCCCGCCGGTGAGGATGCTGAACTTCGCGGTGAGCGCGAGGCGGACCGCGACGCGCTGCAGCTCGTGGAAGGCAAAGCCCGCCTTCTGCTCGGCCCACTGCACGGCGGCGTCGGCCTTGATCGGCGGCAGCCCGCTGCCGACCCGGCCGAGGCGCTGGACGACGTCGGCGATCTTCTGCTCGGCGCGGTCATTGTGCGGGAGCTGGAGCAGGCCGGAGCCGGGCAGCGGGTCGGCCACGCCGGCAGGCGCGTGGCGGATCAGCGCCTTGGTCTCGACCAGGGCCTGGATGCGGGCGGTCACGAGCTCGCCCGAGGTCTCCAGCTGGTTGGCCGAGTATTCGACCAGGTCGGACTCGCGGAACGCCGTGTGGCCCTCCTCCTGCAGGGTCTCGAGCGCGTAGAGGATGCCGGCGTCGAGCCGCGGCGGCGCGTCGTTGGCGAAGCCGAGGTTGATGGCGATGCGGTCGGCGGTCTTGAACCCGATGCCGTCAATCTCGCGGGCGACGCGGTAGGGCTCGTTCATCAGGACCTGCTTCGCCTGCGGGCCGAAGTGGTTGACGAGCTTCACGCACTGCGAGGGCGTCACGCCGTAGGTCTGGAGGAAGATGTACAGCTCGCGCTCGGTCCGCTTCTCGTCCCACGCGCGCTTGATCGACGCGGCGCGCTTCTGGCCGATGCCCTCGACGTCGCGCAGCCGGCCGGACTCCTCGCTGAGGACGCGGAAGGTGTCGGTCCCGAACGCGTCCACGATCTTGTTGGCGTAGACCTTGCCGATGCCTGGCACGAGCCCGCTGCCGAGGTACTTGCGGATGCCGTAGACGGAGGCGGGGAGCTCGGACTTAAAGGCCGCGACCTTGAACTGCGCGCCGTGCTGCGCGTGCCGGGTCCACTCGCCCTCGAGGTGGAGGGTCTCGCCGCATTCCACGCCGGGCAGCGCGCCCACGATGGTGACCTTGGCCGCGGGGTCCGCCGGGTTCACCGCGTCGGGCCGGAACTCTGCGATCGTGTAGTGGTTCTCCTCGTTGAAAAAGATGATGCGCTCGAGGACGCCGGTGAGGGAGGTCGGTGCGGGGGAGGCCACGGTTGGCCG
This sequence comes from uncultured Opitutia bacterium, assembly GCA_903825285.1. GTDB lineage: Bacteria > Verrucomicrobiota > Verrucomicrobiia > Opitutales > Opitutaceae > Opi-474. Next base: position 64,323 of record CAIJZY010000016.1, read on the forward strand.
GAGAAAAGCACAGTTCGCGGGAGTGGCAACCTTCGGCGATGACAGAGGCTGGCGGACAGAGGACAGACGTCAGAGGTCAGGCTTCGAGCTTTGGCTGCAGGACGCTGGTGAGTCAGCTCTGACCTCGGATGTCCGACCTCTGGCCTCTGATCCCTGGCCAGCAAACCGCCGCGGCTCACTTCTCCGGCGGCCGGGCGATGGTGAGATCCTTGATCAGGGTCTTGAGCTCCTTGCCGGCGCGGGCGCCGATGAAGAACACGAGAAAGCCGTACCAGGCGATCGAGGTGAAGAGGAGCGCGCCCCACGCGAGGACATAGGGATCTTTCATGTTAGGTCGTGGGCTGGGGGTTCAGGACTGGCGCCGGGGCCCGCGAGGCGAGCGAGCCGACGATCATGCCGAGGAAGGCGAGCCCGAAGGACGAGCCGCCCGCCACCTCGGCGGGAATCTGGTGCTGCGGCATGACCTGGGCGAGGACGAGGAAGGTGATCGGGCCGATCGCCCCGAGCAGGAGGGCGGCATAGGCGCCGGTCGCGTTCGCGCGCGGCCAGTAGAGCCCGGCGATCAGCAGCGTGAAGACGCTGGCGAGGTAGATGTTGCCCGTGACCGCGAGGAAGGTCCACGCGTCGCCGGGCAGCTGGTACCAGAGGCCGAAGAACAGGAGGAAGACCGCAATGCCCAACAGGATCATGCGGGTGAGGAGGAGCTGGCCCTTGTTCGAAAGGGGCCGCGGCAGGCAGGGCGTGATGATGTCGTTGTAGATCACGGTGGCCCACGTGAGCATGTAGCCGCTGATCGTGGACATCTCGGCAGCGATCATCGCGGCCACGAGGAGGCCCATCAGCCCGATCGGCAGCACCGCGCTGAGGTACCGCGGCATCGCGGTCATGGAGTTCAGCCCCGCCGGCAGGCCGCCGTGCTGCTTGAAGTAGACGAACGCCGCGATGCCCCACATGCCGGGCAGGAGGAACCGGCCGACAAAATAATACGACACGCGCCGGTACATCCGCGTCGCCGTGCCGGAGTCCTTCGTGGCAAGCACGCGGCTGATCGTCGTCTGCCACGTCGTCACCACCGCCAGCTGGAAGACAAACATCCAGATCAGGTAGCCCCAGCCGAAGCTCGTGGGATGCGCGGGATTGAACGGGTGGGGCAGCGTGCCGCCGCTCGCCGTCCAGGTGTTCTGCAGCGTCGTGATGAGGTTGGTCCAGCCGATGTTGATGAGGACCATCACGGACGTCGTGACGATCCCGAGGCCGACGAGGATGAACTGCAGGTAGTCGGTCACGAGCACCGACAGCATGCCGCCGAGGACGGTGTAGAGCAGCACGAGGATGAGGAGGACGGTCATCACGCTCTCGAGCCAGCTTGCCGGCATCCCGGTGGCGTGCACCAGGAAGTCGCCGCCGAGCCGGAGGAAGATGCCCATGTTGAGCAGGCCGCCGAGCGCGACGAACACGCCCGCCAGCCAGCGCACGCGGTGGCCGAAGCGCTTCTCGAAGAGCTCCGGGATGGTCATCACCCCGGCGTCGCGCAGCGGCCGAATGACGAAGCCGGTCAGGCCGACGAGCAGGAAGGCCACGGCCATGATCACGCCGATGATCTCGCCGGAGAAGCCCTTCTCGTAGCCGAGCTGCGCCGTGTACATCACGGTGACGAGGCCCATCTCCGTCGCGGCGAGCGACGCGATGCCGAGGTTCACGTGGACCTCGCGGCCGGCGATCGTGAAGTCGTCCACGCCGCGGATGAAGCGCCGCATCCACAGGCCCGCGGAGAGGCAGCCGACGACATACACAACAACGATAATCCAATCGATCGGTGAGAGCGTCATGAAGTAAGGCCGTCCGCCCGGCAACAGGGGTAGGGGCGGGTCGGCCCGGCTACGTTGGCGCAAGCGGCGGCGGAGGGAAGCGGATTTTCAGGAGAATATTCGTCAGGACCGGGGCCGCCGCCGGCGGTTCGGGGTTGAAGGTTTGGCGTTCCCCGTTCGATGTTCTGCCCGCCATGGCCTCCCCGAAATCCGCCTCCCTGTCCGCGTCGGCCCGTTTCGAGCGCGATGGCTTCCTGGTCGTGCCGTCGGTGATCACCCCCGCCGAATGCGACGAGCTGAAGGTCGAGGCGCGCCGCGTGCTCGACGCCTTCAACCA